>CAZNJB010000121.1:0-1648 GCA_964573255.1 uncultured Melioribacteraceae bacterium | reverse complement strand
ATAATAAACTATGAGGTGAATGAAATGGTAAAAGATCCAATCTGTGGAATGGATGTTGATCCTGAAAAAGCAGGATATATGCTTACAAAGGAAGGGGAAAAATATTATTTTTGTAGTAAGCACTGTTTTGAAAAATTTCAAGATGATGAAAATAAAGATAATAAGAAGAGTAATCAACCTGAAGAGAAATCAGAAGAAAAATCTATGCACGTTGAACATAAATCAGGAGATCACAATAAAAATCATAAAAAAGAGAATGATAAAACTTCTAAAAAGATAAATCTTAAGATAAGAGGAATGAGCTGTGTTAGTTGTGCACGTACTATAGAATCAAACCTAAAAAAATTAGACGGTGTCCTAGAGGCAAATATTAATTTTGCTACAGAAAGTTGTGAGGTCTCTTTTGATAAGGATACGGTTAATCCTGAAAAGATATCAGAAGTGATCAAGGATTCTGGATATACTCCTGTTGATGAGGATTATAAGGAGGTTGAACTCAAAGTAGTCGGTATGAGTTCGGACCATTGTGCAGCTATTGTCAAAGAAACTTTGGATAAGTTTGACGGTGTAAAAGATATAGAGACAAGTTATGCCAACTCTTATGCTAAATTCAAATATAATCCTTCACTCGTAAGACTATCTCAACTTAAGAAAGCAATTGATAAAGCAGGTTATGAAGCGATAATTATAGAAGAAGGAGATGATCCATTTGAGAAGGAAGAGAAGGCAAAGAAAAAGGAAATAGCAGTGCTCAAAAAGAAATTATTGGTGTCTGCTCTTTTTGCTATTCCTGTATTTTACTTAGCAATGGCTGAACTTATTAGCAAGAGTTTAATTCCCTCCTTTTTAAGTCCTGAATCTTTCCCTCTCAGGTTTGCATTAGTTCAAGTAATATTATCTATACCTATTGTTGTTGCAGGTTACAGATTTTATACAGTTGGGTTTAAGAATCTTATAAAAAGAACACCTAATATGGATTCTTTAATTGCACTTGGTACAAGCGCTGCATATCTTTATGGTTTATATGCATTATTTGAGATAATTATAGGTAATGTTGAATATGTAAAAAGCTTATATTTTGAAACAGCGGGAGTTATCATAGCGCTTATCTTATTGGGAAAATATTTAGAAGCCTTAACAAAAGGAAAAACATCTGAGGCAATAAAAAAATTAATGGGTTTAGCTCCCAAAACTGCGACAGTAATTAGAGATGGAGTAGAACAGGAAATTCCTGTGGAAGAATTAGAAGTAGGAGATATTATTGTTGCAAGACCAGGAGAGAAAATTCCTGTTGATGGTGTTATTGTTGAAGGTTCGACAAGTATTGATGAAAGTATGATTACAGGAGAAAGTATACCTATTGACAAGAAGATAGGTGATAAGGTAATAGGAGCAACAATAAATAAATCAGGAGCAATAAAATTCAAAGCAACAAAAGTTGGAAAGGACACTGCACTTGCGCAGATTATCAAATTAATTCAGGATGCACAAGGATCTAAAGCTCCAATTGCTAGATTAGCAGATATAATCTCAGGATATTTTGTATGGGTTGTAATTGGAATTGCATTACTTAGTTTTGGTATTTGGTATCTAGTAGGTTCTGGATTCTTATTTTCGCTTACAATATTGATTACAATACTTATAATTG
>CAZNJB010000120.1:0-1664 GCA_964573255.1 uncultured Melioribacteraceae bacterium | reverse complement strand
GTTTACGTGGGAGGGATGGGTAAACTTTATGATATGAGTAAATTGTTTAATGTGATTAAGCGAAGAAAGGATGTGGTGCTTCTTCTTTCAACAAGAAAACAGGATTGGAATAATGTGAAAACAAAATATGAAGCGTTATTATCCGATAATATTAAAATTTTTCATCTATCCCCGGTTGAATTACCGGTATTATTTGATAAGGCAGATATCGCTAGTTTATTTATTGAGCCTTCAGATTATTGGAGATTTGCCTTACCTTTAAAACTATTTGAATATATCAGGTATGAAAAACCAATTTTATCCTCTTCTTCTACAAAAGTGGGAGAATTTGTTGAGAAAAATAATATAGGATGGCAAGTGCCATTCACATTTAATTCTTTGCAGGAGTTTTTTAACATGCTTTTAAAAAAACCGGAGTTGATAAAAGAGAAACAAAAGCAAATAAGAAAAATACGACCTTTACATACTTGGGAAGAACGCGCAAGAAAGGTAGAGAAAGAATTGACCAATATAAAAGGGGAATAGATGGATTCAATAAAAGTATTGGTCTTAGCGGAAGCTCGATCCGTGCATACATTAAAGTGGCTGAATGCACTTGCAATAAGAAATATAAACTTTGTTTTATTTAGTCTCTTTGATCCCTTGCCGGGTCAGTTTCCATATGATAATGATATAGAAATCATATCTATGGGATTGTCAGAAGAGTTGTTAAATCGCGAAATAGCTTCTATCAAAAAGAGCGTTTATTTTAAAACTCTTCCTAAAGTTAAAAAAATAATTAGACGATTCAAACCAGACATTATTCATGCTCATTTTGCCTCTAGTTACGGTTTGATCGGTGCCTTGTCCCGTTTCCATCCTTTTATTTTATCGGTATGGGGAAGTGATATTTTTTACTTTCCTATGAGGTCGCTACTGCATCGTAAGATTTTGAAATTCAATCTAAAACAGGCTGATAAAATTTTATCAACCAGTCAAATTATGGCAAAAGAGATTAAAAAGTATATTGATAAACCGGTAGAAGTAACACCGTTTGGGATTGATTTAAATAAATTCAGGCCAATTAAAATAGATAAAAAAACCGATGAATTGGTCGTTGGCATTGTTAAAGGATTGGAAAAAATATATGGTCATAATTATCTATTAGAAGCCTTTAGTATCGTTAAGCAAAGTAATCCGGAGAAGAAACTCAAGCTCTTAATTGTGGGGGATGGAGGAGAGAAAAAGAATTTAATGCAATTGGCTGAAGAATTAAATATTTCAGAATTTGTGCAATTTGCAGGTAGAGTTGATTATGCCCACATTGAAAAGTATCATAATAAAATCGATATTGCTGTTTATCCTTCAATCATACCTGAAAGTTTCGGAGTATCAATATTAGAAGCGAGCGCCTGTCAAAAGCCCGTAATCGTAACCCGTGTCGGAGGTTTACGTGAAGTCGTGCGTGAAGGTGAAACAGGATTATTTGTTGAACCGAAAAACGAAAGGAAATTAGCAGAGGCCATTCAACTATTAATCGATGATGAAAAACGAAGAATAGAAATGGGAATCGCTGGGAGAGCTTGGGTAGAAAATAAATTCAACTTTGACCATAATGTTGAACAGATGTTGCGAATTTATAAAGAAACAATACAGGCCACCCATTAAATTGAGATATTCTGTAT
>CAZNJB010000119.1:0-1958 GCA_964573255.1 uncultured Melioribacteraceae bacterium | reverse complement strand
TTCTAAAATTAAAGAGCAGCCTCAAATCTTCTAATATTCCGCTCGTTGCCATATGGATTTCGTCTAGAATTATAACCGGAGTTATCTTTTGATCGTAGTAAAAGGAATTTATCGAATCCTGAATTTGGGTAAACATCTTAATTTTACGGTGTGCAGGAATCTCACCGAGTATTTGCGTTAAATTATGATAAAAGTCCATTACAGTAAGAGTTGATAATGCTACGTAACATGGTTTATATAGAGAATGATTAAGCCCTCTTACATATTTCCTTAGAGCTGTTGATTTTCCTGTGCCTGGTTCACCAATAACAAGACCAATTCCTCTGGTTTGCTGAAGGTATTTAAGTCTGGATTCAAGCTCTTTAAAATCAGTGCTTTCAAAAAGATTGTCCTCTGAAATTTCTTTGCTAAAGGGGTTAAATTTCATACCAAAATACTGTGTAAACATTATTTATCACTTCCTCCCATCATTTTTGTAAATGATATTGATTGTGAATATTCATTCTCTAAATCATTTTGAGGTAAATATTTCAAAGAATATTCAGGGGCATCATTCGATTTAGAATTTTGCTCTTCCAAAATACCTCTTGCTACTTTAGCATTAGCATTAAAATCTACCCTGTAAGCTGTGCCGACCTTTTTGCCATCAATATACAGCAGCAGAGGATTATTTGATTTTGAAATCCATTCAGGTTCATACCTTACTTCAACTGTTAAACCTTTTAAATGTTGCTGAGTTTCGTAAAGAATTTTATCAATCTGTATAGTAGCGTCATGGCTTACTTTTCTTTTTGTTTTGAGCATAAAAACTTCATCCAGCCATTTAGGATTACTGACCATCTTGACGTTCTCCAGTTGTTTTAAGAAAAAATCTAAGGGGCTACTTCCAATAGAAGAATGCTTTTTATTTTGGTAATCTTGCAAAAGCCAATTAGAATATTTTTCATTAAGCTCATCTAAACTACCTAATTCCCTACTGTCCAAACTGCTCAAAAACCGGGAACGCACTGTCCTGAAATACCGTTCTATTTTGCCTCTGCCACGGGGGATAAAGGGTCTGGAATGTATAAGGGATATACCTGTTTCCGCACATAAGTATTCAAATTGTTGGTTTTTAAAAATCTTACCGTTATCAGTATATATAATCTCTGGAATTCCTCTTTTTAGTATAGCTTCTTTTAAACAATGGCGTAGTGTTTCATATGTTTGCTTATGATAAAAAGCAGAATTAACTATTAACCTGCTGGCATCATCGATAATCCCAATTAAGTAAGTTTGCTTCTTACTTCTACCATAATGGATATACGGCCCATACATAATATCAATTTGCCAGCATGAATTAACTTTTTCAAAAGAATATCTAAGTATTTTTTCTGTACTATTATTATTTGGAACAGTCTCCTGCAAATCATTTATTTGCAGCCTTGAAGCATGCCTGTAAAATGTAGATAGTGATATTTCATTTGGGTCTATTTCTTTATTCTCTACCATCTTTTCATAAATTAGCTTTAATGGCATACGTCCATTTTCTGCAAGTTTTTTAGATATTGCTCTTGAAATACTAGCACTAATTTTTCTTGATCTCCCTCGGTCAGAACGGTACCCCGGCTTTAAGCCGTCTATCCCATATCGTTTGTAATCATAAAGCCATTTCTTAAATGTTTTAACTGAATATTGTTTTAACCCATAATGCGGCATTTCTATTGGTTTGCAACTTAATTTCCTAAAATATTCATCCTGATTTTTTACAAAACCATTTATTACAGGGACAATTAAAGAAAATTTCTTTAAAGCTATTGCTTCTCTCAGCTTCTCACCAAGTATTTTATTCATTGCATTTTCCTCCAATTTCTTAGTGAGGATAGCAAAACCGGCCTTACAATCCTGCATTAGCATTCTATATCACTAATCCTTTAATGTCACTGAAAAAGTTATGTTGCTTCTAAAAATTAAAAAAA
>CAZNJB010000118.1:0-2276 GCA_964573255.1 uncultured Melioribacteraceae bacterium | reverse complement strand
AAAATATAGAGCAACAGTTAAACCAGGGGAAAGCTAAGATGGATAGTAATATAAAATTTAATAAAGAAGTCGAGCCGGTTGTTCAGTCCTATAAAAGGATTGTCGGTAACAAAACCGATGTACCCGTATCGTTAGAAATAGACCAATTTTTCAGCTATTTATATGAGACCTATGAATTGGAAGATTCAAATGAATATTTTTTTTCTGACGAGCAAATAACGTTTTTAGTTGATAGATTTAAAAGTGAGTATCCCGATTTTATCGATTTTAATTCACCAGGAGAGGCTCTTAAGAAGGATGAATTAGATTATAAATCAAGTGGTTTAAAGAAGTACCAGCAAAACCTTGGTAATGACAAATTAGCTGAATTGCTGAATGAGGGCAAAGGTAAGGAAGCGCTAACTCTTCTTAGCCGAATTTTAACATTAAATATAGTACAGTACAATTCATGGAGAGCAAGTATTGGAGAAACTGACGAACAAATAGTCAATGTGTTGAATTCCTTCCTTGAAGTTGCCCGATGCGAATATGAGGGCGCCAAAACACTTGAGCCTATAATTAAAGCTACAGAATCAGAAGGATTGAAACCATCCTGGGATACGATGTCAGTTCTTTTGTGGGCCTTTAAACCGGATACATTTGCCCCGATAAAGATTAGCTATTATAGAAAACTATCTGAAAAGCTCGGTCATGAATTACCAAAAGGAAGACCAACTGCTGAAAAATTTGCACTTGTATTAGAATGGATGCGGTCTTTTTGGACACTTCTTGAACTCTTTTCACCAAAAGACTGGATTGATGTCCAATCTTTTATATGGGTAGTAAGTTCAACCGAAAAAGAAAAGAATGATGCGAATCCAAATTATTGGGTTCTTTCAGCGGGAGAGGATGCAATTCTTTGGGATGAATTCCAACGTGAGAGCATTATAGCGATAGGCTGGGATGAATTAGAAAATCTGAGGAATTATGAAAATAAACAGGAAATTCAACGGAAATTACAGGAAGTATATGAACCAAAAACAACCAGATACAATGATGCTACAACTTGTTATGAATTTAGCCAGGGAATGCAAATAGGTGATTATGTATTTGCCAAACAGGGTTTAAGCAAAATCTTAGGCTTCGGGCAGATTGAGTCTGATTATATTTATGATTCGAGTAGGGATGAATATCGGAATCTGCGAAAAGTGAAATGGTTAAATATTGGGGAGTGGGATTTACCTCAAGGGACGAGAGTACCTTTGAAGACACTTACTAATGTCAGTAATTATGAATCATTTCTAAATTACATTTTACCTATCGTCCAGCCGCAACCTGGTGATGAGTCTGATATAAGCGATTTGCCTTCAGCCGGAATAACGATTGAAAAATATTCAAAAGAGGATGCCCTGCGCGATCTGTTTATGAGTAAGGATAAATTTGAAGATATCTTTAATCTTCTTAAATATAAGAAGAACATAATCCTTCAAGGTCCGCCAGGGGTCGGTAAATCCTTTATCGCTAAACGCCTTGCATATTCATTTATCGGTGCAAAAGACAATGATAGAGTGGAAATGATCCAGTTTCATCAATCGTATACCTACGAAGATTTTATTCAAGGATTCAGACCGGATGCTGAAGGAAACTTTCATCTTCAGAATGGGATATTCTATAATTTTTGTATGAAAGCGCAAAACGACGCCGAAAGCAATTACGTATTTATCATCGATGAAATTAACAGGGGTAATTTAAGCAAAATATTTGGGGAATTGATGCTGTTAATCGAGCCTGATAAGCGAGGAGTAGAATATGCAATTCCCTTAGCTTATTCCCAAAATAAAACAGCTAAATTCTTTATCCCCGAAAATTTATACCTGATTGGTTTAATGAATACAGCGGATCGTTCGTTAGCAATGGTTGATTATGCTTTACGAAGAAGATTTAGTTTCATTGATCTAAACCCCGAGTTTGATAGCCCTAAATTTAAGGACATGCTTGCTAATGCTGGTGTTGATAAAAGGATTATATCTAAGATCATTGATGGGATGGACAAATTAAATGCTGAAATAGAGAATAATTCAAATCATTTAGGTGCAGGATATCGAATTGGGCATAGCTTTTTCTGCACAAACCAATCCGGAGAAGTACATGATAAAAATTGGTATGAAAGAATTATTAAATTTGAAATAGCGCCACTTATAAAAGAGTATTGGTTTGATGATCCAGATAAAGCGGATCGAATAATCGACAGTCTATTAAGCTAATATGGAAATACCTGTACTGAACATATATTATAT
>CAZNJB010000117.1:0-2314 GCA_964573255.1 uncultured Melioribacteraceae bacterium | reverse complement strand
CGCTATAACCAGGAAAAACAAACTTCATTAAAAGACTTTTGAAATAATATAACCGGTATTTCAATTAATTAGGATTTACTAATAAATACTCTTAATTTGATTTTAAGAGAAGAGAAAGTAAGAATTTGATTAATAACATTCGAAAAAATATATCTTTGAGGGATAAAACAGATAGACAAAAAATATTTATGTTGTTAGATCTCCAAAATTCACGTAACAACAAGAACAAATCTGCTATAGCATCGAAATTCAATTCACAAAAAGATTTAGCTAACCAACTGACAAAAAATTTTATTTTATTTCCCGTAGATGTCTGCCTAGGCGGATAAGATTCATTAAAATAATCTGTTATAATAAGGAGATCTTTCAATGGATATACATTACTATATACCAAAAAATAGTTATTGGTGGGGGATTACATCTTTACTTGGAGGTTTAGCATTTATCATCCCAAAAGAACTTATAAAAAGTTCATCACCAGGAATATCATTTCTTATTACTTTAATAATTTTACTTTTAATAGGTACTGCCATTGGTTTTTTAAGACCTGATCGACCTTGGCGATGGGGTATCGCAAGTGTATTACTATTTCCTTTTATTGAAATTATTCAAATAACAATTTACTCTTTTGAGGATTCAGGACATAGCTTTACCATTAGCTCCTTTTTCTCATATCAGATGGTGAAAATTCCTTTATATGCACTTTTTACAATTCCAGCAATAATCGGCGCTTATATTGGTTCATACATAAATAAAAAAAGATATAAGAACGATATAAATGTAAAAATAATAAATTTTTCACAGCCTTGGATTTTGGGATTAAGTCTTGGACTGTTGGTATCTGGTCTACCAATATTATTATTACCAATTTATGAAATTTTCTATGCTTTACCTTATTGGGTTGGCGGTCTTTTTATAACGAGCATTATAATGGGGATAATTTTCCATACCCAAACCTGGAGACTGGCAATCGCTGTTGGACTTGGTTTGCCAGCAGCTGTAATTATTAAAATAATTGTTGACTTAACATTTGGTATAAGGTCTCATAACTTATTTCCGTTTGAGATAATCATTGCTCTATTTGTTGCAGCAGCAGCCTCTTTTCCTGGAGTGTATTTGGGAGTTTTCGTCAGAAAAGGAATAATGAAATTTAAGAAAATAAATTAGATAACTTAAAACTATCAATCTAATGTTAAGTGTGCTAAGTTTTAGTTTAAGGAAGTTTTGAAAGCGAAAAGTCAAAATTGGTTGAAATTATAATTAGAGAATCCCAAATAAAATAAGCTAACATTATTTTGTTTAACTTCAATCAAAATCATATTCCCCTAAATTTCTTTTTTCATATTCTTCTAACTCTTTAGAACTTTCTTTTATAAATCTTTGCTTATAGTGGATTATAATAGTATATCTTCTATCATTTCTTCTGTCGGACTTTCTTGATCTTTTAACTGACAATAAACTGCACTGTTTTCAACATACTGTTCGATTTTATATCTATATATTTTGACTTCAAGCCGTATTTTATCTTCACCTATATTTACACTTCAGGGACAATTACCACACCAGCTATACCGTCCGTCTTTTTACTTCTCCCTTATTTACTTCCATCTGCATTTTTCTCGTATCTCTTTGTGCAGAAGATTACTTGTTGCTATTTTTAACGAAGAAGTTTAATCTTGAAATATGTTCAATAGATCTTTCAAACTTTGATACGTAAGCTATTCGAGGTTATTAATCCGATTATTCATATTTTTCAAATGAGACTTCTGTTAGTATATTTTTTTAATGCTAATAACAAAGCTCTAATTTTATGGCAGTCTCTTTTTTATGTCCAATAAACTTTGAATTTACATACAACGTTTGAGTACCGGAAAAGTAGTTAAATAGATTATAACGAAACCCGAAATGAGAAATAGTTTATCCATTCCGGAACTTAATATTTAAGTCCTGATTTATATTTTTTATTGAGGTAAAAATAATTACGAAATCATTAGATTATTTTACAGATAATTAATAAGAATCTTTCTTACATAAATGAATTTAAATTCCAATTCTGAACAAATAGTTAGTGAAATAATAAATATTTACTCCGATATTTCTTCGGACTCTTTAAAGAAGATTATATCTTCATTAGACATTAAAAAATATCCTCCTAATTATTATTTCATCAATCAAGGAAGGCCAGAAGAAAATGAGTATTTCCTTTTCGAAGGTATTGTAAGAAGTAATCTTTTTACAAAAAAGGGTGAAGATATTACTATATCATTTTACTATGAAAAAAGAGTCCTTCCGCCGCATTCATCAAGAACATTAG
>CAZNJB010000116.1:0-2387 GCA_964573255.1 uncultured Melioribacteraceae bacterium | reverse complement strand
AAAAAAAAATAAAGAATCATACATAAACTTAACCTCATTTACAGATAAAATTTTGTTGTGCGAAACCATTCCCACAACAAATCTATGGGTATTTAATATGGTTTCATGAATATTATTTAATTTTACTTTTATCATTTTTCCAAAAGATTGACGCGATAAAAATATATTTCAGTGATTTTTCATTTCTAAAACAAATCATTTTCATTTTTAATAGAGTAATTATGTTAAAAAACATGCAACTCTTCATCTCGACATTAAAATCGGTGTAAAAATTTAATAACGCTGCAAAGCAAAGTTCAATAATTTATCCCGGAGCCTGATTTATATGAACTCGATAAATATGCATTATTCCAATTTTGCATTTGGGACATTGCCACGAATTATATTTTATCGGTTCTGCATTCTTTTTGTTTTTTCTTTTTTCTAATATTTCTCTGCATCTTTTTAATGCAGTTTTCTTTCTTCTACTGCTGAGTATGCCGTAATAACGTATCTTAAAGAAGCCTTCCGGCAGTATGTGAAGCATAAATCTTCTTATAAATTCCACCGGAGATAAAGCCATTTCCTTGCTTTTATTATCACGGTAGTCTTTATATTCGAAAACCACTTTCCCATCTTCTATTCGTTTTATACGGTTATTCGATATTGCTACTCTGTGTGTATATCGACCCAAATATTCAAGTACTTGCTTTGGCCCGCCAAAAGGTCGTTTACAGTAGGTTATCCATTTTTTATCATAAAGCAAATTGAGCAACCTATAAAATTCATTTATTGTTCCGCAACTTTTTGTTTCCCCAATAAATTTGAATTCTTTGTTTTTGTAGGCTTTCTTAAAGTAATATAAAAACTTTTTCTTGAATAAATCCGAGATAATGTTTACGTGAATAAAAAACTTTCCGAATTTTGCTTTTCTTGAATACTTCCACTTTGTCCCGTCCGGCGTTAGTCCTCCGCCAGGTACTATACAATGCAAATGAGGATGTTCCGTTAAGGTCTGTCCCCAAGTATGTAGTATGGCAATAATACCAATATCAGCGCCAAGATGTTTTGGGTCTCGCCCGAGTTTTAGCAGTGTTTCGCTAGCCGCCTTAAATAATATGCTGTAAAGCGTTCGTTTATTTACTAAAACAAGCGAGTTTAATGTATCCGGGATTGTAAAGACAATATGATAATAAGGTACCGTAAGTAGTTCTTCTTCTCTGGCGGCTACCCACTTTTCTCTGGCTTGATACTGACATTTAGGACAATGACGATTACGACATGAGTTATAAGCAATAGTTTCATATCCGCAATTATTGCAACGCTCAACATGACTTCCTAGAACTGATGTCCTGCAATTTACTATCAAGTTCATTATGCTTGTATGTCTTTTCGGCAAATGATAAATCTTTCTAAAATCAGATGCGTATTCCTTAAATATATCCGCAATCTCAATTCCGTTGGTTCTCAATTTAGAACTCCAATATTCTGTCTAGCGGATTTAAGATGCTTCGTTTGGATTTGTTCTGAATGTGAAGATAGATTTTTGTTGATTGAATACTTGAATGACCAAGCAAGGTTTGAATTGTAAATATATCGCAGCCGTTTTCTAGCAGATGCGTTGCAAAGCTATGTCGCAGGGTGTGCACTGTTGCGTCTTTATTGATTCCGGCTTTTTTTTTGCTCTTCCAAATACTCTTTGTATTGTCGAATTACATATCGGAGTTCCTTTTCTTCCAGGGAATAACCAATAAACCGGTCTGTATTCCTTGTAGTACTCACGCAAGTTCTTCAACAATACTTTAGAAAGTAATGTGTATCTGTCTTTTTTCCCTTTGGCTTGCTCAACACGTATCTCCATTCTAGAACTGTCGATATCCTTTATCTTTAAGTTGAGCGCTTCCGAAAGCCTTAACCCGGCTGAGTATATTGTCATTAATATAATTCTGTGCTTTTTGTCCTTTATACATTCCAAAATACTCTTTACTTCTTCCGGAGAAAGAACTACGGGAAGTCTCTTCTCTATTTTGGGTCGAGGTATTTTCTCTAATTCCCACGGTCTTTCCAGGCAATCAGAATAGAAAAACTTGAGTGCGCTATATGCTTGTGCCATCCCGGAACCACTCGTCTTTGATGTAATTAGAAAATGAAGATATTTTTCTATCTCTTCCTTTCCGAGCTTATCCGGAGATGTGCCGTAATACCGCACATACTTATCCATGTGATAAAGGTATATCTTTACTGTTTTTGAACTGAAGTTTTTTAACTCCATTCTTCTTTGCATTTTTACTCTTAGTTCTCCCATTTTTTGCTCCTATTGTTAGTGGATGTTATGGGAGAATATAAAAATTACTCTATCAATATGTCAAAGAACTTTTTATGCTACCGCCTTGGCGGTTTCGTTCAAC
>CAZNJB010000115.1:0-2506 GCA_964573255.1 uncultured Melioribacteraceae bacterium | reverse complement strand
AAGAATTAGAAAACAAATCAGTACACATATTTAGAGAAGCCTACGCTAATTTCAAGAATCTCTGTATGCTTTGGTCTATCGGAAAAGACAGTACCGTACTGTTATGGCTAGCCCGCAAAGCGTTTTTCGGACACGTACCCTTCCCTCTAGTGCATATCGATACAGCATACAAAATTCCAGAAATGATTGAGTATCGTGACCGTTTAGCGAAAGAGTGGAAACTTAATATGGTATACGGACAAAATGAAGAGGCGCTGGAAAAAAAACTTACCTTTCCGGATGGTAAAGTTGATAGAATTACTTGCTGTAAGCACTTAAAAACGGATGCTCTTCGAAATACACTCAGCGGTAAATGGAAAAGGTATCGTTTGAATCACTCTACAGGTAAGTATGAGATTGATAAAAACACAGAACCATATACGGGCGTAATTGTTGGGGCTAGAGCTGATGAAGAAGGCAGTCGTTCTAAAGAAAGATACTTTTCTCCTCGTGATGCAGAGAGTCAATGGGATGTTGGCGATCAACCACCCGAGTTTTGGAATCAATTTAAAACTGATTTTGCTCCGGGGACTCACTTGAGGATTCATCCACTATTAGATTGGACAGAATTAAATATTTGGGAATATATTAAACGTGAAAATATTCCCACCGTTTCATTATACTACAATCAAGGAGATGGAAAACGTTACCGTTCTTTGGGATGTTATCCCTGCACTTTCCCGATTGAATCAGAATCAAGAAATGTTGATGAAATAATTGAAGAGTTAAAAACAGGTAAATTGAAAAATATTGCTGAACGTTCCGGTCGAGCACAGGATAAGGATGACGGAGGTGGACTTGAAACCCTTCGCCGTGGCGGCTACATGTAGATCAATTCAAAATGAAAAATTCAAAA
The DNA here is from genome assembly GCA_964573255.1 of uncultured Melioribacteraceae bacterium. Taxonomy (GTDB): domain Bacteria; phylum Bacteroidota; class Ignavibacteria; order Ignavibacteriales; family Melioribacteraceae; genus CAYNUJ01. The sequence goes on along the minus strand of CAZNJB010000115.1, from coordinate 1,611 downwards.
TTAAAAAATAAAACCACAGATAACACGGATTAACACGGAAAGTTTTAAAATTAATTTTCAATCTGTGTGAATCTGTGAATAATCAGTGAGAATCTGTGGTTAAAAAAATATGAATATGACTCAAACAAATACAGTACAAGTGCGAACTCAAATGAACATTGTTATCGCAGGACACGTGGATCATGGTAAAAGCACTATTATTGGTAGGTTGCTAGCTGATACGGATTCATTGCCGGAAGGTAAATTAGAATTTGTGAAGAAACAATGTGAACTGAACGCTCGACCTTTTGAATATGCTTTTTTGCTTGATGCCCTTAAAGACGAACAATCACAAGGTATAACTATTGATTCTGCGAGAGTATTCTTTAAAAGCGAAAAAAGAGATTATATAATAATTGATGCTCCCGGGCACATCGAATTTTTAAAAAATATGGTTTCCGGAGCTGCTAGAGCTGAAGCGGCTTTATTGGTAATAGATGCTAAGGAAGGGGTGCGGGAAAATTCCAGACGCCATGGTTATATGCTTTCAATGCTAGGAATTAAGCAAATTGCCGTTCTCGTTAATAAAATGGATTTGGTTCAATATTCACAAACTACATTCGAGAACATTGTTCAAGAATACACAAAATTCCTGAAGGAAATTGGAGTTGTTGCAAAAACATTTATTCCCGTAAGCGGTCGCGAAGGAGACGGGATTGCGCAGTTGACCGATAATATCTCTTGGTATAACGGTGATACTGTTCTTCAGGTTCTAGATGATTTTGAAAAAGAAAAACCGGATATCGCTAAGCCTTTCAGAATGCCGGTTCAGGATGTATATAAATTTACTAACATGGGAGATAATAGAAGAATTATTGCCGGCACGGTTGAAGCGGGGACATTAAAAGTAGGAGACGAAGTAGTTTTCTATCCTTCAGGCAAAAAAAGCAAGGTAAAAACAATAGAGTACTTCACAGATAATCAATCATCCAATCATCCAATCACTCAATCGATCTCTGTTGGAGATGCCTCCGGTTTCACACTGGAAGAGCAAATCTATGTCACTCGCGGTGAAATCGCTACAAAAGGCGGCGAGCCAAAACCCGAAGTTGGCAAAAAAATAAAGGCAAACTTATTTTGGTTGGGAAGAAAACCTTTCCTAATGGAAAAGGATTATTTCTTAAAGCTAGGTACTGCAAAAGTCGGATGTAAGTTAGTTGAAATTAATAAAGTGCTGAATGCGTCTTCGCTTGATGCAAACGAGAAACAAAATTTTGTAGGACGACACGAAGTTGCAGAAGTGACATTGCAACTTAATAGAGCCATTGCGTTCGATAAAGCAGAAAATGCTACCACTACAAGTCGCTTTGTGATTGTTGATGAATACGAAATAGCCGGCGGCGGAATTATTACCGAAGCAGTTCAGGATAAATTCAGTTCTATTCGCGATAGCGTTATAATCCGTAATTATAAATGGGAAAAATCGATTATAGCTCCCGAACGCCGCGCCGAAAAATATAACCAGAAATCAACAATGATTATTATTACCGGTCCGCAAAACGTAGGCAAAAAAGAAGTTGCAAAGGAATTGGAAGCGAAACTATTTGAAGACGGAAAAATCGTTTATTTCCT
>CAZNJB010000114.1:0-2591 GCA_964573255.1 uncultured Melioribacteraceae bacterium | reverse complement strand
ACCTTCAACATTTTCTAATTGTACAAAATTTATAAAATTCTGGTTTGCGTTTTTGATACAATATTTTTTCCCGTCAGTATAAAAAACTACAAGTAATTCATTAATATTATTTATAATTGTTTTTAACCACCCTTCAGAGCGTTTAATTTCCTGCTGCATTAAAATATAATCCGTAATATCGTTTGCAGTTAGAATATAGTTATATATATTTGGTTCCTCGTAATAGATCGCCTGTATCTTAAATTCATAATATCTTATGTTTTCTCCCGGCTGTACTAAAATTGTTTTTTTCCATACCTTATGAACATTCAATTGATTTTTAAGAATATTCAATTCTTTTGCCGGTACATATTTTTTTAAAAGTTCGGTTATATCAGTTCTGAATATATCTTCAATTTCAGAATTCAATATTCTCTCGAAGGAAGTGGAGGCATAAATTACTTTATGATTGCTATCGGCAATAATTACGGGAACATTACCATAATCCAGAGCATAAGTTAAATTATTTATTTTTCTTTCGATTCTTATTTTTTTGTTCAGATTTTCGAATACGAGCAAATAATACAAATCTTTGCCGATATTAATTTTTGTTACATCAACTTTATACTCGGCAAATCCTTCCTCCCCTCTGTCCAAGCCGACTTCGAGAGTTAAAAAATTAATTCTGTTTTTAGAAAATATATCGAGAATCGGCCCCAATTCCGGATCAATGTTTAATTCATTCAGATTATTCAGGCTATTCCAGAATTCTTGATACGAATTAACAAAAGCAATGTCATAATTAACATTAACAATTAAAATTAATTCACTTTCATCTCTGTCAACAGTATCATCCAACCCTGCTAGTAAGTCGTTAAAAGGTAAATTAAAATCATCGTTAAAATTAATTATCTTTTCCATTTAGTGGTACAATCCTTTTTAATATTATTAATTCGTTAAAATCATGCTCGTTAATCAGTTTGTCCAGTATTTTAGTACCATTCAATAGGTCGTAGAAACGCACAATGATAGAATTAATATTAGTAAATTCTTCAATCATTCTAGTGTAAATTTTATCGAGTAAATTATTTACGGCCAAAGTATTCCGACTATTTATTTCTGAATCAATGCCGAGGTCGTGGCAACGGCTGAAAAGAAATTTAAGACTGTCGAGACTCAAAGAATCAATTTCAGAAAAATCATTACGAAGCATAGTTTTGGTAGTAAGCAGTATTTTAAAAGTATCTGTATTCTTTTCATTTGCTTCCCAAATATCATATTCTATCCCTTTTGAGGAAAGTAAGTCACCAGTTGACGATTTCAAATCAAATATAAAATTGTCGATTTGAAGTAATAATTTTGAAGAATTTTGGGAATGTTTATGTAGTTCTTTTATAATTATTCCGAAATGATTTAAGAGTCTGAAAGCTGGGTTTATAGAAAGGGAATCTTTAAAATTTATACTATGTGCAGAATAGACTTCTCCAAACTTTTGCTTCCGGAATTTACTTCCAGATTTTTTTCCGGAAGTATTCATCTCAATATTTGCTATTTTATTAAGCATCTACTTCTCCCGATCATATTATCGAAAGAAGTAGATTTTTTTTTAGGTCTATTCTTAATTTTCGTTTAAATCAATCATACTTTGATTATTCAAGTAATCAATTATTTTTGGATCCTCCAATTTAGTCAGCTCTCTTGTAAGAGACTTAATTCTTTCAATTGAAGTTTTAATAACCTCAATATCTTCTGAATGTTCTTCCTTGTTACTGATGTTAAGATCATTAATTAAAGAATCTATTGCAATCACTAAGCTAGATAATGGATTATTAAATCTGTGTCCAATTGTACAAGCCATCTCAATAATAGCTTTGCTGTGTTCTACCTTTTTAAGTTCAGTTTGAAGGTCATATATTCTAACTCCAGAACGAACACGAGCTAAAAGTTCGGCATTTTCTGTCGGTTTAACAAGGAAATCATCTGCACCGGCTTCAAGACCAACTACTCTGTCGTTAACGGATGCCCTTGCTGTCAGCATAATAAAATATATTCTTTTGTACTTTTCATCATTCTTCATAATACTACATAATTCAAGCCCGGACATCTCAGGCATATTCCAATCAGCTAACACTACTTTTGGTTGAAACTGGTCTAAAACATCTAAGGCCTGTTTTCCATTAGTGACAATCTTGAGGGGATAACCATTCTTCTGAAGTAATCTGGCAACTATATAATTAGTATCAGGTTCATCTTCAACTAACAATATTCTATCATCGTTATTCATGCAGGTACCGCTTTCAATTCATTTATTTTATTAATTAATTTATTAAAATCATAAATCGGCTTAGGAAACAATCCATCAGCTTTTGCTTCCTCCAATATTCTCTTTCTTTCAGATTCAAATGAGTGAGCAGTGATTACCAATATAGGAATTTGAGAATATTTTTCCTGTTCTTTAATATACTTAGAAAGTTTAATTCCGTCAACTTTTTCACCATTTAAATAGGATTGAGTTAAATTGACATCCATAATTATCAGAACTGGCATTTCATCTAACTTTCTAAGTATCAGATCTACATTATCTGTTACTGTTACATCATATCCATTTTTAG
>CAZNJB010000113.1:0-2694 GCA_964573255.1 uncultured Melioribacteraceae bacterium | reverse complement strand
AATGTGTCGAAATAACCTACTCTAACTCTATTCCAGGTAACTCTTTTTTTCTTTAAATATACTTGAGTGATAAATGAGTCGTAACCCATTTTTTCAAGTTTTATCTTTTCCCTTTCGGCAATATTTCTATTTTTCCAAGATGAAACTTGAACTACATACTTTTCGCCGTCGGTAAAAATTGTTTTGGTAACAGGTCTTTCTATTTGAGCGTTATATTCATATTCTCTTTCGGGGACCGCAATCGTTTTTTCCTTAGTGGAAGCAGTATCCTTATCTCTTCTTTGCTTTCTTAATTTTAAGATTGTCCTCCACCTGCTTGATTTTGTTCCCACCGGATCAGCTTTCTGTTTTTCAATTTGAGGCAGTGGAATAAAACTGACTCTTTCTTTTGTTTCACGATTTTCCTTTTTTGCTTTCTCTGCAATCTTTAAATCTTTTTGTACGGGAGTTTTGTCAATCTCAGTTTTCCTATCGGTTGTTTCGGAAAATTCCTTCGATTTATTTTTTGAAGTTATATTATTTTTAATTTTCTCTATGAAGTCCGATTTCCCAGTTGATATACTGTCGGGTTGATTAAATGATAATTTTCCCTCAACATAAAGTTCAACCTTTTGAGTGATCATTTTTACTTCCGGCTCATCATCGAGCGATTTGCTGAATACATCTCCCGCACCGGTAATTCCTCTATTGTAATTTTCACCAACTAAACGACCGATTTTGTCGTAATATAAAATTCCGATAATATTGAATTTATCCGTTATATCATTAACAACATATTGAGTTTTAGTCCTGTAAATCGGTTCGGGAATATGGGAAACTGAGAGGGGGGATTTCATAACATCAAGTGTCCAGAAAATATATTGTTTATCTCTATTCCGAATGGAGGTAGTATCGATATAAATGCTCTTAGCGGTGTCGGTATAAACTAAAGCCCATCTTTTGGGAATAAACTGAGCCTTTATTGAACCGCAAAATAACACTACCGAAATTAGAATAAGTGCAGTTCTTGTCATAAATCAACTTATTATTTTTCAAAATTTACTCTGGTAATTTATTAAAACTTTGGGCTTACTCATAAATTATATGCAATCTAAAAGAAATAATAGAATTGAACTTGTTTAACTAAAAACTTTTCTATATTATTTTCAGTCACGATAAATAGTAGAATTGAAGAAGATTGAAGGAAAATTATACTAGAATAGAACTCCCGTTAAGCTGGGCATTTACAAATAAGCGGAATCACTTTCAGGTTGTTGAAGGTCTCGGCACTAAATGGATATCGCTTGCTGAGATAAACGGCATTGAAAGTATCGATGCATTTTTAAACAACTTAAAAAATAACGAGTCGAAAATAATTATTCGAGGAGTAAAACCGAGAGATTTAAACGGTTTGCTGACTAAAGCCGGTTTTGTTTTTTATCCGATTGGCAGCGAGGCAGTATTAAGAACGGATAGTGATATGTTCGAAAAGAGATCTTTGCGTGAATTAATTAGGAGGGGATTAAAGCACGGATATGTTAAAACTTTTATTTACGATGAGATTGATTGGGAGAAGTTTAACGAACTATTGCAGAATAGCAGTCATTCTAATGAACCTAAATTGAAAAATTTATACAGACTGGAAGTAGATTCTAATTGCTTGCTTTTCGTTCTGCAGAATAGTGAGAAATATCTTGCGGCAGTGAGCATTTCACAAAACAATCCGAATAAATACCAAGCTGAATTATTATTACGGCGGAAAAATGCACCGGTGGGAGTAATGGAAGCGCTCATTTATTCAATTAAAGAATATCTCTTTAAACAGGGAGCCGGCCTTTTCAGTCTCGGTGAAGTGCCTTTTGTTATAATGGAAAAGGAACTTCATAATATTGCACCTCTTATTTTAAACGCTTGTGGCCGCAGTTTGAAATTCGCTTATAACTATAAAGGTCTATTCAACTTTAAAAATAAATTTTTACCTGAATGGGAGGATGTTTATTTAGCAGCATATCCCAAGTTAAGTATTCATATGCTTACCAACATATTTTTAGAATCCCAGTTGCATAAATTGGTCCTTTATAAATTGCTGCATCCTAATTTTAGAAGAAAGTAATTGATAGCAGTAATGATAATAGCAGATTAAAAATTTATTCCGGGGTATGCATCCGAAAAAACATAAATCATAAACGACCCTTCTGATGTATCGGGGTTTAGGTTTGAAGCGATTATTAAAATTAACGTTTTAGGTTCAAACTAAGTAAATGTAAGTGGGGGGGAATTCCAGTAAATTACACGCCTAATTACTGAATGATAGTTTTCAATTATTATTGGAGCACAGATTTTTCAAAATCAAATATAACCGATCGTGAAAATACTGCGCTCCAACAATAAATCAAATTGTCAAATATTCAATATTATTTTAGAATTAATAGTTTCTTCGAATCGGAAAAAGCTCCGCTTTGCATTCTAACGTAATATACTCCGCTACTTAAGTTCTTTGCCTCAAAAGTAATAGTGTGTATACCTTTTTGCTTGTAATTCTCAACAAGTGTTGCGACTAAATTACCAATAGAATCATATACTTTAAGAGAAACAAATCCGGCAGATTTCATCTTATATTTAATCTTTGTTGAAGGATTGAACGGATTCGGATATGCTTCGTATAACTTTAAAGAATTTTATCTGGAAATGAGAAAAAAAAATAAAGAATCATAC
>CAZNJB010000112.1:0-2735 GCA_964573255.1 uncultured Melioribacteraceae bacterium | reverse complement strand
CTCTTATAATCAATGTTATTGAAACAGCCGTATCCAATGAATTTATCTTTTGAAATATAAAGTACGTTAAAGAACCTTCCGTTATTCCTATTCCTGCAGGTAATAAAGTTAATGCCCCAATAATTATAGAAAAGGCATAAACAAATATCGACCAAAATAAAGAAATCGGAACGTCAAAATTAGTGAGAATGAGATAAAATCCAAAACACTCAGGAAGCCATGCAAAAAGACTTAAGAAAGTCATTTTATAAAGAGGTTTTAATTTTAACATTTTATAAGATGATTCATATGCGGTTTTAATTTTATCAGTGTGTTTGCCGATAAATTTTATGCGTCCAAAATATCCTATTATTCTTAGGGAAAGTGCTCTATTATTTATTACTAAAGTTATTGCAATAAATAATAATGAGATCAAAATTATTAATAATATACCGGAATCATAAACTAATGCACCGAATAATGCTATTAAAAGTACAGAAAAAAAATCTGTAATTCTTTCGGCAAAAACAATTGACGCTGATTTACTTATTGGTGTCTGTGTAACATTTTTAAGTAGATAAGATTTGAAAACCTCTCCGAATTTTCCGGGAGTAACGCTCATCACCAAGCCGGATAAAAAAATCAAAAACGAATCACCAAATTTTGCAGGGATTTCTAATAACCTAATGTAGTAGTGCCATTTTAAAAATCTTAAGAAAAAATTTGTTGAAGTGAGTAATAAAACTATTACTAAAATTTTATAATCAAAATGTGTTACTATATTTACTACTGAATCAAAATCTGCATATAGCGAAAAACCCAGATAAACTAATGAAGTTAAAATTATTGCGGTAATAATATTCTTTTTGATTTTATCGATCAAGCTAAAATATCCTTAAGAGTTTCGTATAAGTCAGAAACAGGTAAGCCAACTACATTGTAGTAGCATCCTTTAATATTTTTTACAAAAACCGCACCGAAATCATCTTGTATTCCGTATGCACCGGCTTTATCCATAGGACTTCCGCCTTCAACGTATTCTTTAATTTCTTTCGCTTCCAATTCTCTAAACGTAACGGAAGTGCGTCGATATTTAACTATCGTCTTTTTGTTTACGGAATTAAAAACCGCATATCCGGTATAAACAAAATGAGTACGGTTACTTAATTTACTTAAAATTTGAACAGCATCTTTTTTGTTTTTGGGTTTACCGATAATTTGATTATCGAGAACAACGATTGTATCCGCTGTTATTATAATGCCTTTACTGATCTTCTGTTTGGCTGCTTCTAATTTACTTAAGGCTAATCTTTTAACGGTTTTAATAGGATGTTCCCCGTCAAGAATTTCTTCATCTAATTCTACGGAGAAAGCTTTAAATTTTAATCCTATTTGTTTTAGTAGATATCTCCTGCGTGGAGATTTGGAAGCCAAATAAATTGGTAAATTAGTCCTAATCATGTGGAACACAGCGATTATTATAAAAATAAGAAGTGAACGAATTAACGGAAGAGAGCTTTAATACTTCCCCACGTTCTTTTAACACTTGATACTTGGTGGGAAACGGATATTTCGGAAGAATAACTGATACTACCATCATTATCAACAATTTTGAGTCTGTAAATATAGAAAGCTTCTGAAGTTTTATAAGCGCTTTCATCCCTATATGAATAAAACGAATTATCACCTTTAGGTACAATCACTGAAAGATCAGTAAACTCACCATTAGGTGTTCTTCTTTGAATAACAAATTCTTTTAAATTACTTTCCTGTGTGGTTTGCCACTCTAAGATTATATCTTCTCCCTCACTCCTAGCTTGGAATAATGAGATCATTGCTCCTGCAAATAATACTGAAGCAAATAAAATTACCCCAAATGGCACTGTTTTCATTACAAATTTCGATTTCATACTCAAAATATATCTTAATGGTACTTAAGTGTCAAGTTTTTAATTTAATTTAATGCCTACTCAATTGAAACGTGAAATATATCACATCTAAAACTTTTCTTTAACCCATCTGCTGAAATTAAATTTTAATATCATTGCCGAAGAATATAATATTACATAAAAAAGTACTGCAATCCAGGCCCCGATTATCCCCAAATCAAAAGTAATTGCCAAAAGATATGAAATAGGAATGAAAATAATCCAATTTATCACAATATCAGCACTCATTACAAATAATGATCTTCCCGCACTCTGCAGACCGTTTGCCAAAACTATACCGGAAGCATATATAACCTGGGCAATTCCAACAATTCTGATTAGAGGAACTGCAGTATTAATAATTACTTCATCTGTGGTGAAAATCAGCATAACTAAATTTGGAAACAATAGAAAAATAAATGCAACAATAAGAGCATAATAAGTAGCTAATTTTGCGGTTTCATTTCCCAAATAACGGGCTTGTTGATTATTCCCTTTGCCGAGCGCATTACCGACAATCGTTTGTTCAGCAATACCGAAACCGAAAAATGGCATTAGAGAGATAAATAAGGCTGAAATAACTGTTTGGCTTGCTGCTTGTTCATTTACACCAATTAAACCGGTTATGGCAATAAAACTTAAGAATCCGATAAGTATAAAAACATTTTGAAAAGAAACGGGCAACGATATCTTCAAGATGTCTCTTATTATTTTACGATCAAAAATAAGTTTATCGAAAAGGCGAAATCTAAATCTATAGCTTTTTGAATTGGCAATTATTAAATAAAATATTCCGTCAAAAACAGTTGCTATTGAAGAACCCAACCC
>CAZNJB010000111.1:0-2823 GCA_964573255.1 uncultured Melioribacteraceae bacterium | reverse complement strand
CTCATAAATAGGGGACTTTATGCAAAAAGAATTGGATATATCGCTTCATCCGGATAATATATTTAATTATGAATATATAAAACGCTCTGCGGCTAAGAAATTAAAAGTATCTCCCGAAGAAATTAATGCAGTTAGGATACTTAAGCGATCAATTGATGCACGGAAATTCCCGGTTTACCGGTTAAGAATTCTCGTCTATATTTCCGAAAAACCTGTAGAAGAACACCCGGAATTTGATTTTAAAAATGTCGCAAATTCACGTCAAATTGTTATAATCGGCAGTGGTCCGGCCGGGTTATTTGCAGCATTAAGAGCGATTGAACTTGGCTTCAAGCCGGTTATCTTTGAGAGGGGCAAAGACGTAAGGAAAAGACGCTGGGACTTAAAAGCCATTATGCGGGATCATTCAGTTAATCCCGATTCAAATTACTGCTTCGGTGAAGGGGGAGCAGGGACTTACAGCGACGGTAAACTTTATACAAGATCAAAAAAACGGGGAGATGTACAGCGAATATTGGAATTGCTTTATCTCCACGGTGCTCAGGAAGAGATATTGATAGATTCACATCCGCATATAGGCTCCAATAAACTCCCTAAAGTTGTCGAAAGAATTCGGAATACAATTTTGAATTTCGGTGGAGAAATACATTTCAACAGCAGGGTGACAGATATACTCATTCAAAACAATCAAATTAAGGGTGTTATTGTAAATAATTCGGAAGAATATCCTGCTAAAGCAGTCATCCTTGCAGTGGGGCATTCTGCGAGGGATATATATTACCTTCTCGATAGAAGAGGCGTTGCACTCGAACCGAAAAATTTTGCAATGGGTGTTAGAATCGAACATCCGCAAACAATTATAGATTCTATTCAATATCATTCTGCCCAGCGTCATAAAAATCTACCTTCAGCGAGTTATAATTTAGCTTGTCAAATAGATGAGCGGGGCGTTTATTCATTTTGTATGTGTCCCGGAGGAATCATAATTCCGGCTTCTACTTCACCCGATGAACTGGTTCTGAACGGAATGAGTGTCTCCAAACGAAATTCTCCCTTTGCGAATTCGGGATTTGTTGTTTCAATTACGGAAGAGGATTGGGGAGAGTTTAAGGAGCACGGTGTATTTGCCGGACTCGAATTTCAAAGGTATGTTGAACAATTGGCATTTAAAGCCGGCGGGAGCAATCAATCTGCTCCGGCACAGCGTGTCACTGATTTTATTTCAAGAAGGTTTTCAAATTCTCTTCCTCGTTCGTCATACATCCCCGGTATTGTTTCAGCACCGCTGCACGAAATTTTGCCAAGAAATATTTCCTTTAGAATGCGAAAAGCCTTAAAATATTTTGGCAGAAAAATGAGGGGATACGTAACTGAGGAAGCGCAAATTTTGGCTGCTGAAACGCGTACAAGTTCACCTGTAAGAATTCCCCGTGATCCGGAGAGTAGAATGCATATTAATGTTTCGGGATTGTTCCCCGCCGGTGAGGGAGCAGGATATGCGGGAGGAATTGTTTCTGCGGCAATTGACGGAGAAAAATGTGCTGAGCAAGCAGCTGCATTTATTTCTCTACAGTAGGCTCTTTCTCCGGTTCTATATGAATTGTCGATTCAAAACCGTATTTCATTCTTATCTGCTCTTCTACTAATGTGGCAAGATGATGTGTATCGTCTAATGATTGATTGCGGGGGAATTTAATGTGAAATGTTAATTCAATGTGTTTACCGTATTGGTGCAGATGAAAATGATGCGGTCTATGTCTTTCTATACCGTGCTCCTCACAAATATCCTTTATTTCATTAATCAATTCATCGCTGATATTTTTGCCTAATATTGGAGATGCGCTCTCGTGAAATATTTCGTAAGCCGCATAAAGAATAAGCAGGGCAACTAAATTTCCCAATACACCGTCAATCCACCAGAAGTAATCTCCCAATAGAATACCGACTAAAATCAACGCAGAAGAAATTGCATCGGTACGATGATGCCACGCATCTGCTTTTAAAATATTCGAATGCATTTTCTTATCTGCCCAAAATGCAAATTGAGCCAGCGATTCTTTCATAATAATTGAGATTACTGTAATAGTTATTGCCAGAGACCCGAATTGAACGCTTTCCTTATTAATTAATTTCGAAGTAGATTCGATTATAAAATTGATACCGATTAAAGCTAAAATAACTGAAATTACTATTGAAGCAATATGTTCGGCTTGACCGTGACCGAAAGGATGCTCGTCATCAGCTTGCTTTTCGGACACTTTAACTCCCAGGAGCACTACAACGGAAGATACCGAATCGGATAGAGTATGCCACGCATCTGCAATTAAAGCTATAGAGCCCGTAACAATCCCAGCCCAATATTTCAATCCAAATAGAATAATATTAGAAATAATTGATAGCCAGCCTTCTATGTATCCAAAATTTATTCTTTTCAATATATTCCCAAAAAAAATAAGCCCAAATTTAATATTAAATTGAATGGGATTCTATAATTTTGTTCAGCAACCAGGCAAATTGTACCATTTCTTTTTTGCTTAGTGTCTTGGATAATTCTCCGGCTATTTTATTCCTCTCTAAATTTAATTCCTTCAGTAATTCTTTCCCTTTATCGCTAATTTCTAACCGGAATGTGCGTCTGTCTTTTTCTCTACTCGATTTGATCAAATAACCTTTTTCAAGCAATTTATTGACGGTAATTGTAACGGTAGGTTTTGCAAATCCCAGTAAGTTTGAGAGTGAAGTTACGGTTGGTTTTTCGAGTTCATTAATTAATTCTAGATAATTTATTTGCGAAGGCGTTAAAGGTGAGGAACTGTAAATAGA
>CAZNJB010000110.1:0-3003 GCA_964573255.1 uncultured Melioribacteraceae bacterium | reverse complement strand
GCTCAATTGGCAGAGCAGCGGTCTCCAAAACCGCAGGTTGGGGGTTCGAGTCCCTCCTCTCGTGCAACTTTAAGAATTATTGCTGAGTTATGAAAGAAAAAATTATTAACTTTTTCAACGATGTGGTCAAGGAAATGAAAAAAGTTACTTGGCCAACTAAAGAAGAATTAAAAGAATCTACGAACGTAGTTATTGTCGTATGTTTACTGATTGCTGCTTTTACTTACGCAATTGATATGCTGATAACTCAAATATTTAAAGGATTATTTTAGACTTGGAAAATCCTAATTTAAAATGGTATGTCGTAAGAACCTTTTCGGGTCACGAAAACAAAGTTAAAGCGTTACTCGATGCTGAACTTCGTGACAATGAACAGCTACGTGCAAAAATACCCGAAGTCTTGGTTCCTATGGAAAAAGTCTTCGAAGTGAAAGACGGAAAAAAACGCAGCAAAACTAAAAACTTTTTCCCCGGTTATATTCTTATTCAGGCAGATTTGGATAGGAAAGTTATTGATTTTGTTGCAAATACCCCATCGGTAATGGGATTTTTGGGATCTCCAACTAATCCTGTTCCTCTTCAGCCGGATGAAGTAAAGAGAATTATAGGCAGATTAACGCAAGATGAGACTACAGAAAGAACCGAAACTATTTTCCGTGCGGGCGATTTTGTTAAAATTATAGATGGTCCGTTCAATAATTTTTCTGGTTACATTGAAGAAGTTAATGAAGAAAAGATGAAAATTAAAGTAATGGTTTCAATTTTCGGAAGAAAAACTCCAGTTGAAATCGATTTTGTACAAGCAGAATTAGAAAAGTAAGAATAAAAGGCAGGAAAAATAATGGCAAAGAAAATAGCTGGTTATATTAAGCTCCAAATTCCCGCTGGTCAAGCTAACCCTTCACCTCCGGTTGGTCCCGCTCTGGGTCAAAAAGGTGTCAATATTATGGAGTTTTGTAAGCAATTTAATGCAAAAACTTCAGACAAAGCCGGTTTGATTATCCCTGTGGTTATTACTGTTTACCAGGATAAATCATTCACATTTATTACTAAAACACCTCCGGCAGCGGTATTGTTGAAAAAAACGCTTAATTTACAAAAAGGTTCTTCCGAACCGAATAAAACTAAGGTTGCTGAAGTTACTCGCGATCAATTAAAAGAAATTGCAGAAATGAAAATGCCTGACTTAAACGCTCATGATATTGAAGAAGCAATCAGTATGATTGCAGGTACTGCGAGAAGTATGGGTATAACGGTTAAAGAATAATATTATAATAAGGACTTGATGAATTATGAGAGTCTCCAAGAGAGTTAAAGAATTAAGAAAAAAAATCGATACAAAGAAGGAATACTCCTTAGAAGACGCTATAAAGCTGCTTAAGGAGAATTCTAACGTTAAATTTACCGAATCGCTCGACGTTGCAGTTAAATTAGGTGTAAATCCCAAACATGCCGATCAGATGGTTCGCGGAACTGTTACACTGCCTCACGGAACCGGTAAGGAAGTTAAAGTGTTGGTTATTGCCAAAGGTTCCAAAGCAGATGAAGCTTTGGAGGCAGGAGCCGACTATGCCGGATTCGAAGAGTATTTGGATAAAATAAAAGGCGGTTGGGCTGATGTAGACGTCGTTATTGCCACTCCGGATGCAATGCCGGAACTCGGTAAATTAGGTAGAATTCTCGGTCCCAGAGGCTTGATGCCTAATCCCAAAAGTGGTACTGTAACTATGGACGTTGCTAAAGCAGTTAAGGAAGTGAAAGCCGGTAAAATCGAATTCCGCGTGGATAAATCCGGTATTGTTCACACTTCTTTGGGCAAATTGGACTTCGAAGAAGAAAAATTGCTCGATAATGCTAAAGCCTTTTTGCAAATGATATTAAAACTAAGACCGTCTTCTGCAAAAGGTCAATACGTTCGCAGTCTCTATTTGTCCAGTACAATGGGACCCGGATTGCCGATAAATAAAGATGAAACGTTAGCAGATTTAAAATAAAGTTTACGCACTCTTTGTTATTAACTGCTTCTAATTTAGTTAATAATAAATAATATTAATATAGGTGGTGGAATATGAATAAAGCTCGAAAAGCTGAAATAATCGAAGAAATCAAAGGAAATCTTCAGAATTCCACTGCGGTCTATTTGATCGATTATCAAGGCGTTGACGTAGCGGATATCAATGAACTTCGTAGTCTTTTCCGTAAAGAAGGTGTTACTTATAAGGTTTATAAGAACACATTGATGAATCGCGCTTTAGATGAAGTAGGCGGATATGATAATCTAAAGGACCTGTTAGTTGGAATGACCGGTATCGCATTTGCCGGTGAAAACTTTGTGGCTCCTGCCAAGATCATCAAAAAGTACTTCAACGCTAACAAAAAATTCTCCTTGAAAGGTTGTTACATTGAATCTAATTTCTATGATGGAGATCAACTCGAAGTGTTGGCTTCTATGCCTTCCAAGGAAGAAGTTATGGCTGGTATTGTGGGAAGTATTGCTTCTCCCGCATCTGGTATTGTTGGCGCTCTCAATGCCGTTATGCGCGATATTGTTAGTCTTGTTGATGAAATCGGTAAGAAGAAAGCCGCATAAATTTTGAAGTGAATATTAAATTTAAAGGAGAAAATAAAATGTCTGAAAAAGTAGCAGAAATAGTAGAAAAGATTAAAGAACTCACTTTAGTTGAAGCTACAGAATTAAAAAATGCTTTAGAAGAAGAATTTGGTGTAACCGCAGCTGCTCCTGTTGTTATGGGCGGTATGCCAGCTGCTGGTGGAGATGCTGCTGCAGCTGAAGAAAAAACAGAATTTGATGTTGTGTTAGCATCAGTAGGCGACAAAAAAATCAATGTAATTAAAGTTGTACGCGCTCATACTGGTTTAGGATTGAAAGAAGCTAAAGAATTAGTTGATTCTGCTCCTAAAGCTGTTAAAGAAGCTGTTTCCAAAGACGAAGCTGAAAAAATCAAAAAAGAATTGGAAGAAGCTGGAGCTACTGTAGAACTT
>CAZNJB010000109.1:0-3007 GCA_964573255.1 uncultured Melioribacteraceae bacterium | reverse complement strand
CTCAACATATATCGTTCTCGATTCGCCATTTTCTGTGATATTTTTCTTTTTCAATGCTTGAAGTTTTGCAGCCGCTTCGTCTTTTTTCTGCTTCCCGCGTGCTCTACACTCTTCCACATATTTATTATATTCCTGAAAAGCCGCCGCATCGGTTTGGACGAGGCGCAAGACTTTTAACTCGTCCTCGAGCGAGTATTTTTGTCGTATTTCCGCGAGTGTTTCGCGGTCAATTTCTTCATCGCTTTTAATGTAGTCGACTAAAACCGGCTTTTTGTTTTTTATTTTGTATACATTTGTTCCTGACATTGTTCTTCCTCCAATATTTTATGAATTTTATTAATTGCTATTTTTGAACTGCAATGCTTGCAAAGCCCGATAAAACTTGCAAGACTCCTTTTAATTTTTTCAGAATTTGAACCCCTTTTCAACTTTCTAAATTTTCTATAATTTTTCAATAGAACACGTTTTCGCAATATTCGAATATTAGGGAACTGTCTGTATCCGAGAAAATCAATTCCCCTCTTTACATTGAATACTTGTGTTTTGCCATTAAGTTCTAATCTTAATTCTCTCATTAAGAATTCCTTTATCCAACCTAAGATTTGCCACAAATCTTTTTTATTATTGTGTAGAATCACCATATCATCCATGTATCTTACATAGTATCTAATTTTTAACTCCTCCTTAACATAGTGATCTAATCGACTCAGATAGATATTCGCAAATAATTGTGAAGTCAGATTTCCTACCGGTATCCCCGGATTATCAGTGCTGTCAATAATAACATCTAAAAGGCTAAGAGTCTTTTTGCACCTAATTTTTCTTCTAATCATTTGTTTCAGAATATCATGATCAATCGAATAAAAATATTTTTTCACATCCATTTTCAAACAATATACGTTCCTGTTATTTACCTGCATCTTATTGAGAAAATACCACAATCGTTTAACCCCGGCTAAAACGCCTTTGTTTTTTCTGCATGCATATGTATCATAAATGAACGTTCTGTCAAAAATTGGTTCAATCACTCTGCAAATAGCTTGATGCACAACTCTGTCTTTGAATGGGAGCGCCAGAATAAGCCTCTCCTTCGGTTCTCTCACTAAGAATTCTCTATATCTTCCTGGCTGATAACTCTCATAAACAAGCTCATTATGTATTTCTATTAAATTATCTTCTAATTGCAGAGTGAATTGCATTACTTCATCTTTGAAGCGTTTATTCCTTCTCGCCATTTTGTAGGCTGCAAACAGATTATCAAAATCATATATCTCTTCGTAAAGATTATTAAACGTTTTCAACACAGTATCTCCAATACGACATTATTTCAAACGAATTACTAACCGCATTAAAGCAAAACATATTTTTACCGCTTTCTTATCGGTAAGGTCTAAGTCTCCTTTTGCTTTCGTGCGCTCTCTCGAATACGTATATTCGAGAATCCGGCTTTTAGTAAGAGCAAGGCGGAACCCGATGTTCCAATTCACGTTCGAACGCGGATTATTCAAGTTCAGAGAAAACACCCCGGCATTCGCACCATTGTTCCACGTGCCGCCGCGGATCGGGAGCCGTTTGCAGACCAGACCTATTTGGCGGATTTTATCCATCCGCCTAATAATTTGCCTATTTCGCTAAGCTTTTCACTCAATATCCCATATTGTTTCGTGGGAATATACCGCAAATCGTGCGCAATCCTTATCCTAAACCTCAGCAGATCAAGTTGCACGTCTGCCTCGTATAACAGTTTCTTTTTATACGCCGACTTATTAGCAGTTAACAAAAGCTTCAACATTTCAAAGAACGCAAGTTTTATATCCGCGCTAAGAACAAATTTTTCGCTTTTCGGAAAGCGTTTCAGCACAACATGCAGATATAGATAACAGTCGTACGCTTTCTGCAACACAATAAGTTTCGCCATAATTCAAACCAGATTATCAGAAAACAGAGAACAGAATTATAAAGCAAAAGCGAGGCGGAACCCGAGGCTCCAATCCACGCTCGAACGCGGACTACTCAAGTTCAGAGAAAACACCCCGGCATTCGCACCATCGTTCCACAGGCCGCCGCGGACCGGGAGCCGCTCACCATAATTACGAACCCACATACCGTCGCTACCTAATCCGGTTGTATAGGGAAATAGTAATAACGACTTTAAGATTTCCGGGACTGTTATGCCTGCATCAGCCGCAAGAGATTCGAATATATTGTATGTATAGCCGTTGTCTCCGCTGCCAGGATTGTTAGAATTAGCAATGTCGTAGCTCAATTCAGCCGGACCAACATTGCCGCTCGTCCCTGCATTAACACTGTCATATTTAAGCGTTCCCGCAGTTCCGGGAGCTACAAGACTTCCGTCCGGCTTAATTGCCTTCCATTGCGATGAAGTTGCATTTACATCGAGATTGGCAGCAGCATCATTATCCGGTAATATCTGTATTTCGCCGTCCTGAAGCCGTAATCCTCTTACCCATTCCCATACGTTGCCGTTCATATCGAATATGCCGGCTGGCGTTCCGTCGTGGGATGTTTTCACTCCGCCGCTCCCAGCTAACCAACGAGCTGGCGAAGCAGAGCCGAAGTTTGCCTCATATCCGCTTTCCAAAACACCGGTCACAAACTTATCGCTAACATCTCTGCCGTAATTATTATTCCCGCTCGGCATTGTATTGAGGTATTTTGAAATTAAGGCAATCAACGCCCATTCGGCATTGGTCATTAAATGAAAACCCGTAATTGAAGAACCATCATTCAGAGACTGTGCTGCTGCGTCTGCGCTGTCGAAGTTGATTGATTGCTTCACGTTTTGATTTGCGTGTGTTACATACTGCCCTGCCGAATTCACTGACGCTTGATACTTGCCGATGAAAATCCTTTTCTGTGCCCCTTGGACAGTAAACGCCGGATGAATTGTTGAACTCGCAAAAAGATTTGTTGAGTCCCAATTTTTTCTTGGGATTTCGACCATCCAATGGTAATTCCCATTTTTGTCTAAAATTGCGTAATTATT
>CAZNJB010000108.1:0-3108 GCA_964573255.1 uncultured Melioribacteraceae bacterium | reverse complement strand
GTGTAGTATTTTTTAAGTTTGTCAACTACTTTTACCTGTTTGCTTTCATGCTCTTGTGTTTTATTCTTAATGTTTTTTTTCGGAATCGAGGAGGAGAAATTTCGGTTTTGTTCGATAAAGGGTTCGTTTTCCAAGCGAGGAATAACTCCAATTACGGGATTTTCAAAAGTTTCTTCCGCTTCTTCCACAGTACGAATGGACTTGTCCAGAAATTCGCGTAAATGAACCATTCCAAGTCCGGATATCATCGCGACAAATAATGTCAGCATTAAATGTAGTTTGGTATTCGTATCCGCGGGTTCTAAGGGTTCAACTGGGGGTTCTACTATATTAAATCGACTCGACTCGTTAGCGCGCTGGATAGATTCTTCGATTCGAGTGCCCTGAATTTGTTCTAAAAATAAATTATAAATATTGCGGTGAACCTCCACTTTTTCTTCTAACTTGGATAACGTTAATTCATTGGCCTGAATAGTCGATGCATTATATTTGGATGATTCCACCACTTGATTTAAAATATCTTTCTTTTTTTTGGCAATTTCTAAGTCCACGAGTGTTATGGCGTTTTCAAATACTAATCGTAATGTTTGGACATCAAGCTCGGGGAAGTAGCTCATGTAATACTTTTTAATTTCGACTTCAATATTATTTCTTAGATTACTAATATTCTTATTGACTTTGATGGCCTCTGAACTCTTCCAAGAATAATGCTTCATTATATCACTCATCAGATCAATTTTCTGCTCGATTTCGGAAAAATAATTATTGATTACCGGTGTTTCCGGATAATTAGTAATCGCCTTTTGACCTTTTTGTTTTAACTGGTTTATGAGATAGTTTAAGTATTCTTCTTTTCCTTTTGTTGTAATATCGATCGCCACGATTGCTTCATTGATCCGATTTAAAGCTGCGTTGCTAAGAATTTCGTTTTTAATATCTTTATTAATAATTAATTGTTGTTTGTATTGATTTAATTGTTTTTCCGCCTGATCCAATTCTTTTTTGTAAATCTCTGCTTGCTGATAATTAAAATCTTTAACAAGTTTGACACTGGCCAATTCTTGTTTAAGAAATTCTTCCATGAAAATTTCCATTATGGTTTTAACCTCAAGATATGCTGTTCCTGAAGAGTGAGCTTTTATTCTAATTTCAATATAGTTGTCACCAAAAGTTCGAACCCTCATAGTTTTACGAAGGTGTTTGATTAAAATAAATCGAATCATTTTATCTAAGCTGGTTTCCGGCATTTTTTCTTGCATTTTCAATGCCGCTAAACGGATTTTTTCATTCTCATAGAGTTTTAAACGGTTTATCAATTTTATTAAGTTCGCTGAATTGAGAATTTGTTTTTTTAGACTAATCGCTCTTTGATAATAGGTGACACCAGGGACAAGCCTCTGAAGGCGAAAAGGTAACCGGCTGCTTTTTATTTGAATAATACAATACGATTCGTACTCTGGTGTTCTTTGGGAAATCTTAAATATTCCGGCAGCTAATACGAGTATGAATGGTATGATGAAATAATACTTTCTTCTAATCAGAATTCGAAGATAATCACGGATTTCAAAATTCTTGTCAAAAAAATTCATCTTTAACGATGATCCTGTGTGATGTAATAAGAAAAGAATTTAGATTTGTTTTTCGAAAAAGAAGCCCAGGGCAACAATATTTTTCTGAGCTTGATTATTCAAAGACTTTGGTTAGAGTTATAATTAACACGGTACTTAATGCGGCCGAGGTAGTCGTAACGATTATCGATTGCAAAATGGGCGATATTTTTTTCTCTCTGGGAATAAAAATGGTACAACCCGGTGTAATGGTTGGTATTGCAGTGTGTAGAGAATTGTTCATATAATAATCCAAATTAATTTTCCATACATTAGTACCTTTACTCCGAACTACAATATACTTAATCTCCGTTAAATCCGCATCCGCTGTCGGACCGCCGGCCCGCCCAATGGCGTCCAAAATATTTAGATTATTTTCATACTGTTGAACACCCGGTGAAGCAATAGCGCCCAGAATATAAAATTCTTTTTTGGGGGGAGGATTTGTATCCACGTGAAATGGAGATGAATCTCCGGGAATATGAATCGCATCACCCGAATATATTTTAGGTAGTTTATGCATCTGCCCATTTTTAAGAGCAGTCGCCACAGCGGCGGTAATCATCGAACTGTCTTCTTGCTGGCGTACAATCACCACTTCGTTCAGTCTTGCATCTTCCAGAGGACCGCCCGCTTCCATAATAATGTCCCAGAGATTAGGGATTTTTTCAAAATAATATTTCCCCGGGGAAGCGACCTGGCCAGTTACAATTACCTTATTATAGCCGAATTCCAGTACCTTAATATTTACCTGATTGATGAGTTTATTATACATCCCCATCTGAGATATGATTTTCTGGCTAAGTTCATGTATGGTTAAACCTGCTACTTCGATATTGCCAATCACGGGCAGGGCAATGGTTCCTTCGTTATTGACCCGTGCTTGTGTGTCCATTTCGGGAGATTCCCAGAAGGTGATTTCAAGAAGGTCTTTGGGGTGAATTTTGTACGAACTGTCTTGTGCATAACCATTTTTGCAGTTGGAATCCATAAGCAAAATAATCAAAATTTCGCAGAATATTAGGATTAAACGTTCTATATTTCTGTTGTTTCTTAATATCATGCTTAGGCCTTCCCGTAAATATTTATTTAAAACTATTCCATACTCTGCAAATTTTATACAGCTCCGCCCTGTCAGTTACATTACTGAGAAGGGAATTAGAAATTTGATACCTAATTTCTATTCAGGAACAAGGCTGGTCTATTATAAAATTTTAAAGAACTTTTTATCGTTTGCGCTTTTATACACTTGAATTTTCCCAATAGAAATTAGGTGGTTTATGTTTCTAAGTATTTCTTTCGAAATATTGTTAATTTCCATTGAAATAAACCCAGGAGGATTCCCTTCCAGCTATCTTTTTTATCCTTTTTTTATTTCCAATTATTTAAGAATTGTTTTCAAAATCTTTGATTAAAAACTTTCTCCTAAAACAAACCTCCAACCCACCAAAAAAGCAAAAAAATCCTAATCCCTCCTTCTCTTTAAAAAAAAAAAATAAAA
>CAZNJB010000107.1:0-3262 GCA_964573255.1 uncultured Melioribacteraceae bacterium | reverse complement strand
GAAAACCGTTGAGGTGTTACAGCCTCCGGGGGTTCGAATCCCTCCCTCTCCGCAATCTCCGAAATCGAAAGTCGGAAAGAACCTGCTATGCTATTGATTTTCAACAAGTTACCCCTTTGATGGCATTTAGCTTATCTTCCAACTCACAAACATTTCACAAATATTACCTGGTTAAAAGACTTTTCTCTATAAAATAGTTACCTTCAATATAGTTTAGTAAATTGTAGGCCACTGTAACTTTTAAAGCTGCCGCTTTGTTCAAATAAGAAATGATTTTATAAACTGGAAAATTTGTAAAACCTATATTTAGATAATGAGTTAAAGCCAAGTAATAATAAAAATATCCATTTGTAGAATCTTCGTTTATTGCAGAAATAATATAATTTATAGCTTCAAAAAAATCTCCATTTTGATATGCTTTTAATCCCTCAACAAGTTTAGTCGACCCAACACCTAAATATTTGACATTTTTATTTAAGTAATAAATCATTGAATCGTTTATTCCCATATAAGAAAAAGTTTCCATAAATAAATCTTTGATATCATCATCTGAGCCATATATTTTAGAATATTGATTTAAAGTTTTTAGTGCTTTCTTGTATTGTCTGGACTTTACTAAATTGTAAGAAGAAATATAAGCCTTCAGTTTTTGGTAACAATTATCCGAAGAATCAAGACAATTAAATTTCATTTTATCAAATGAAGTAACTGGTATAGCAAAATTAAGACTTTGAGAACCTTTCCATTTCCAAGTACTAATTCCTATTAATTTGCCTTTAGAATTTATTACCGCACCACCGCTACTACCATGCCAAATAGGAGCAGTAATTTGAATATAATTTTTATTGCCCCACAAAACTCTGAAGCCACTAATTATCCCATCTGAAATAGAATTCTCTAATGCGGCAGGACTACCAATTGCATAAACTTTGTCCCCAATCTGCAATGAATCGTAGGCCAAAGAATTAATTGGTTTAAAATAACTAGAATCTGTTTTAATAATCAGCAAATCAATCACAGGATCGGCAGCAATTATTTTATTTTTTGAATATTTTTTGCCAAAATGTCTTACCCTAATGTCTTTCATCCCTTCGAATATATGATAATTAGTTACTATGATACTACCGTCCTCTATTGCAACACCACTCCCCTGTTTTGCAACAAAATTATTATAGTCAATACCCTCAACAATTACGACAGAGTTACTAAAGTTTCTAAATATTTCTCCTGTGGAGAATTTTTGTGCAGATATTAAAACCGGAAGGAAAATATAAATTAAGCATTTCTTCATAAAATTATAAGACCTCATTTTTTATCTCCATTCTAATTATTTATCCATTTTTATCCTCTGATACATCATAAAAAATATGAATATAAAAACCCTATTGAATATTTTATTATTCTACTTGAACCCAATATATTATTATCAATAGCTTCAGTAAAAATAAAAATATTCAAAGTCACAACTGTCTAAAACGATGAAATAAAAAAGGCTCCGGCTCAGCAAAAAACATGCTGAGCTTAAATTTGTTTTGGCAAAAACATATTTATAAAAGGAGCCTCTTTGAACATAACAATTTTCAGTCAAATAATACAGAAATTAAACAGAAGAAAATTCACGGAAGTTGTATCAGAATAAAAGACAGACAAACAAAGAATTAAACGTTTGGACTCATCTTGTGGCAATGCTATTTTATTACCATAGCAAGGCCAATTTATTTTAAGAGGTTACAAACGGACTATTTCAATTGTGGACAACTTAAATCATCTTGGAATAATGTATAAAACACCAAGCAAATCGTCTTTATCTTATATTAACGAGCATCGCAATAGGCACATGTTTAGGGAGTTTTACTTAAAAAAAAGATGACGTACAAAAAGCAAACAATTACAAAAAACTATGTTCAAGAATATAGATTACTCGTTTCACCAATAATAAGACTATGTCTAAAAATATTTGATTGGGCAAGATACCGCTTGCGGAAAGAAGCTGTTAAACTTCATATAATGCTCGACTACGACAGCTTGATGCCTTCGTTTCTCTTTATGACAAAAGCATCGCTAGCTGACGTGAAACACACTCAGTATATGACGATGCCCTAAAATAGCGTTATAGTAGCCAACAGAGCTTATGAAGATTTCAAGATGCTTAATTATTGGAATAAGAATAAGATTGATTTTATCTTACGGTTAAAAAATTCTTTAAATTATGTTTCAATCGAAGAATTAAATTCACCTGAAAACGCAGAACAGAAAATATTAATTGACGAGATAATTGAATTAGCCGAAAAAGAAACAGCGGAAAAATATGCCGGACGATTACATAAAATAACCGCTTATAATAAAAAGCATAATTAAATAATATAATTGATAACTAACAATTATTCTTGGACAGCATCAATTGTTATCGGGCTATATAAACAATGTTATCGGATAAAAATATTTTTCAAATAACTTAAATTACACTTGAAAATCAAATCAAGTGGATTAATGAGCCTTCTCATCTACCCGATCAATATGATAAAAGTTCTGAACAGCGTTCGTTATTCTAATATTCATATGACTAGTTTCTGCTTCAGTGGAAAATCTGTCCAAATTAGGCTCTTGAGCAATTTTCTGAAATTGTTTTGGACATCAATGGAATAAAAGTTAACAGATAAAATCAATAAATATTTATTAGTGGAGCATATTTCTGATAATCAATTATACTTTTCTGTGAATAATTTTCCATCCACCCCACTTCTTTATGGCTTAATTCAACAAGTTTTATAGTTTGCATAGGAGCGAACTTTTTTTCAACCAACTTGAGAATATTTAACTCGCTAGAAACAAATAAAGATTCATCAAAATTTTTATTAGGAACAAGTTTTTCAACTAAATCATCATAAAGCTCGACTGTCTCAACTTTTATTTGGTTGATTGATTTCAAATATTCTAAAATAAAAGAATATTTATCAATAACCGGCCCCATATCAATAGCTGCATAAGGGAACCCAGTTATAGAATGCCCATAATATTTAAAATGTAAGAAATCCGAATAAAAAAGAAGCTTATTTAATTTGACGATAAAAGGAGAATTTTTAAGAAAAAATAGGATTACATTTAGTAATTTATTTAGGTCTGGCAATTGATATCCAGTAGACCTATCAATCTTAAAATAATTTCCATATATATAATCAAAAAGTGAGAGTTGTTTTTTTTTGTTTTTCAGGCACTTAATATTATTAATAATCTTATTAAAAGTATCTGGAGAGAATATATC
>CAZNJB010000106.1:0-3428 GCA_964573255.1 uncultured Melioribacteraceae bacterium | reverse complement strand
ACTATGTTAATAGTTAATAATAAGAATACTGCAAATATAAGTGATACCTAATATTTTGTCAAGAATAAAATTAGTTATCTCTAATATTTATTCATAAGTTGTTGTAATAAAAGGAAATATAATTTTGAGTATTGGCTCAAGAATAAAAGAGTTTGCAAAAAAAGAATACGGCGGTGTGGGCAAATTGGCTGTAAAATTAGAAATTAGCCAACCACAGTTATCTCAATATATTAGCGGAATCAATAAACCTGGAGCAGACTTTTTAACAAAACTCGCCAAACTTGGGGCGGATATAAATTGGATATTAACCGGAGAGGCGTACGTGAATAAGGAATTGGTGGTGACCATATTGACCCGGCTGGAAGAAATGGAAGCCGAAATTACCAAGTTAAAAGCAAACATGTATGACTTGCAGAGGGACAACAAACAATTAGCAGCAGAAAAAGAAAGATTGATAAAAACTGTTGAAACACTGGAACAGGAGAACGAGGAACTTAAAGAATTAAACAAAACGCTGGGCGCTCAATACAGCCGGGTTGCTGAGGTTAATCATGAATATAACAAGAGAAAGATGAAGAAAAAAAAGTAGTTTATTAAAGTAATAGAGGGGGGGAATAAGAACGGCCAAGAAGAAAATACAGAGAATAAAACCCAGAAAGAAAAAGGCCACACAACAGGAAGTAAGTCATCAAAAAAATAACAGTATAGTGTTAGATTTTCAAGCCGAAGCTTGGGGGAGACATGACGGTTAAAGAACTACTCGATGGGGATACAATTATTTTAACGCAATTCTTTTATCAACAAACGACATTCAAGAAAGCGGTAAAAAAAACGACCGATGAATCACAAAAATCATTATTTGATAAATAATTAGAGAGAGCAATGAGAAAAAATTCCATAGTTGTTTTTGCAATCGTTTTATTCGCTTTCATTTCCAATGTACCAGCTCAAACAATTTCCGGGTTCATAAAAAAATACGAAAGAAAAATAGCAGTCGGCTCCTCTGTTGACGAAGTGAGAAGAACGCTCGGCAAACCTAAAGCAATAATACCCGGATTCCCAACTAATAAAGGTGACTTTATAATGGAAGATCCAGAGTTTGCCGGACAAATGAATTATACTTCATGGTTTTACACAATGCCGATTAATAAATTTAAAGACAAACGAATTTCCAATGGAATATATTGGCTTGACAATTATTTTGTTAGTGAAGACTTGTTTTATGAATATGAAAAAGATGAACATATTTTTGTAAAAGACGGATTCGTAATAACAAAAGCGAGAGCGAAAGGATACAAAGTGCTAAGGAACCCTAATTTAAGGGTGTTATATAAAAATCCGGCAAAATGCGGAAAAATAGTTAACGCCAATGGGAAAGCAAAGTTTTTGCCCACGTTATATGTAATATTTGAAAAAGGAACGAACTCTGTCGCTAAAATAAAGGTTTATTTCATACCAATTAATTAAACATAAAAGGTGGCGGGAATGTATAAGATACCTAAAAAGATTGAAGCAAGAATATCGAGCGGCGTTAAAGCCTTTCAACCAGTTCTCAGAGCGGCGAACATGCGCGATGTAAATGAATCTGATACGGTAACTATTATTATTGATATTTTATCAGAGGTTTTTGGTTATGATAAATATCAAGAAGTGACGAAAGAATTTCAGATACGCAATACTTATTGTGACTTGGCAACGATCGTAAACGGGAAAATAGGAATACTTATTGAAGTAAAGGCAATCGGTATTTCTTTAAAAGATATTCACGTGAAACAAGCCGTTGATTATGCCGGGAATCAAGGAGTTGACTGGGTCGTTTTAACTAATGGAATAGATTGGAATATATATAAAGTTATTTTCGCCAAGCCGATTAATCACGAGTTGGTTTACTCATTCAGTTTTCTTGAATTAAGCCCAAAATCTAAAAAAGATATTGAATTACTTTTCCCACTGACGAAAGAAGGATCGGTCAAATCAACACTCGAGTTTTTCCATGATCAGCGCCAGGCACTAAGCCGTTTCTATTTAGGAGCACTCATTTTATCTGATCAATACCTAAATTATATTAAACGCGATTTAAGAAAAATTTCACCGGGTATAAAAATTGAGATTGATGAGATTAAGGACGTTATTAAAAATGAAGTGATTAAAAGAGAAGTATTAGAAAGCGAAAAAATTAGTGAAGCATCAAAAAAAATCTCGAGGTTATTTAATAAGAAAACCAGAAGAACGAAGCAACCGGAAAACCAAACGGTAATTACAACTACAAACACAAGCATGCCTGCTCCGAATCCTGATCAGCATGAGGATAGTTACTAAAAATTAAATAATAATAATGGATTTAGCATTTATAATATGGTTTGCTTCTGTTGTTCTTGGAGTAATTATAGGAGCAAAAAAAGGTGAAGGGTGCATAAGTTTTATTATGTGTTTTCTTTTGGGGCCTCTCTGGTTACCGGTTGTTATTTTATCCAAGGGAAAGCGGAAAAAATGTGAGTATTGCAAAGAATACATCGACAAAGACGCCACCGTTTGCCCACATTGTCGAAGAAGTCAAACAATAATAATCAACAAATAATTTAAAGGAATATTATGTTGATAAGAAGAGAATTTGAAGATCGGGTCGAGTTTTACGACAAAGCAACTAAAAAACTTATAAGAACCGAGCCAAAAGTTGCTAAGGGTAAACGGAAAGAACAACAAATATTCAACTTCCAAAAAGTCAATCGAACGGATGTTGGACGGCTTATTGATCAACTTAATTTCAACCGTGATGAAATTAATAGAATTCACTTAACACCGATAAAAAAAATGTCGTCCTTTCAAAAAGCGTTTGCTTTGGAAAGTCTTGATGCGAAGGAAAACCACATACTACAAAAACTTTTTGAACTAAAAGGATTTTTCAAACCGGGGAAAAACTGATATGCGAGGCGTATATATACAGAAGGGATCTCCATATTACTGGATTCGCTACTATGATAAATTTGAAGAAAAGCCGGAGCGAAAAAGAAAATCACTCAACACAAAAATACCGGTAACTCCAACCGATCGGAAGCGGTATGAAACGGCTCGAAAGAAAAAAGGCAAAATAAAATTAATCGGCACGCCGGAGTTAAGAAAATTTGTAAGAGAATTTCAGCGCGGTTGGGCTGAATGGGCATTAGAGAAAAACTCCGGGATAAAGTTGATCAAAGAACTTAAACTTTCTGAAGGTTACGAAGAATTTAAGAAAGTAAGAACAGTTCCGGGTCGGAAAAATTTTCTTAAAGAGAAAACGCTTACAACATACACAATTGCCGTAAACCATTTTATTGATTGCTGCAAGGACAAGCTGATCTACAAGTATAAAGAAAATGATTATGTCAAACTGCTTTATTATTTTGACGAAAAAAATCTTTCAATCAATTCCCGCTCAATATATACAAGGG
>CAZNJB010000105.1:0-3450 GCA_964573255.1 uncultured Melioribacteraceae bacterium | reverse complement strand
TAAATTGAATAGTCAATATACCGCCATGTGCAAGTATGTCAACTCCTGTATCTTTTATACCAGGCTCAGTGAAAGTTGTAGCTTTAAATAAGCCACTTAAACCAGAGTTATCATAGATAGATACTGAATCATCGCTACAATAGATGATTGTTAAAGTGAAAAACATAATAAAAATTGGATTAAGTAATTTTTTCATTTCCTCTTCTCCAAAATTTTAATAAAATATTAAATTCTTTTTCTTATATAATATCTCCTATTAGTAGAAAGTATAACGGCGTCGCCGCTAACTGGCAGCCCAAAACAGCTAAGCCGAATAGAAGCAACAACTTTTTAATTATTGAAAATATTTTTTAGAACGAAATATCTCAAATAACTTCTTAGTTTAGTTAAACAAACTTTTGAATTACACAAATGCTGCACTGAAATACGCGGTCCGGTTGAGCGACAGGTTATATTGCGTTTTATAATAATGATAAAGAATTATTTTATTATACTTTCTCAATCTCTTCGAATATTGCATATTTAGTAAAGTATTTAAATTGTTTTTCTCGCATCATTCCCAATTTATTTTCATATTTAATTTTGAAATGTAATAATTGTGGAGTTGGAGTAGGATATTTAGAAATTACAATTCTTCCTTTTTCACCAGTATTCAAATATTTTTTTGGATGGATATTTATTCGAAAATTTTCTACTGCCTCCACAGATATATGTTTTATTAAGCTACCATTATTAACAAAATTACAATTGCCGTCTGTCTTACCGACACTACTATGAGTATATCTAAAAATAGGTTCAATAAAATTAATCTCTTTTTTAAATTCAAATTCTTTTTTCTCTTTCTGTGCTAAATATTGTTCTGAAAGGATTGCATTCTGTTTACTTGTTTCCTTTCGGATTTTATAAGTTTCTATTGTATACCATAGGACGATGATAGCCGTAATAGCTAAAACTATTGTTTGAATTATTAAAAGTGATTCATTTAAATTCATTTTTTAGCCAATTATTTATATTTAATTGCGATTGCTTTTAAATATCTTTTATCAAATGAAGTATACAAATCACCAATTGGAACTATTACACTGCCTTCTGATTCTTCCCCTAAAATAATTATCGCATCAGCCCCTATTTCTTTTGCTTTCTCTTTGAGCTGTAAAACGGCTTCTTCTTGATTACTGAAAAGTCCTTTCTTTATTCTAAGCGATAATTCTCCCAACTCTACAAATTCTTTCTCGACTGGTTTATTTCTAAGAACTTCAACGGAAGTAGTTGGTTGATAGGAATCCTCAGTATATTTCATAAAGTTTACACTAGGACTACAACAAAATAGAAACAAAATTGAAATTAATATTAATACAAAATTAGCTGTTTTCATTTTACCCCAATAAAAAATTTATAACACTTCTATTTTAATTATTTTACTGTGAAATTTTTCTAGTGGTTCTTGGTCAAGATTCAAGTATTTAGATGAATCAGGATATAATTTCTCATTGTTTTTTATTTCTTTTTCCATTTCTATTTTCTCAATAATATAATTTTTTGCAATTGTAAATAACGCTGCTTCAAGCTCATAGTTACTATTTAAAGCACGCAAACTTGCATCTTCTCTACCAGAAAGTCTAACTTCGATTGTTTTGATATCATCATCGTCAAATTTACTTACTTGAGAAATTGAGCCGTAAACAACAAGAGTGAAATTAGACTGAAAATAATCACCTAACGGAGTAATATTTCTTTGGGATAAAAATTTCAAATACTTCATTATAAATCTCATCTTTTTAGCAATATAACGGCGACGCTTTTCACCCGTCCGCCCTTAACTACAATGTTGGATTGAAAAATTACTGCCTAAAATTATTTATAATTTATCTTATTGCACTACTGTTAAACTACAATTTAACACGAACAACGAAAGCTAAAAAATACCGCAAAAGCCGCACCGTTTTCGCGGTCGGGTGCAAAAGCGGGTTATACAACAACTAACGCAATAAAATCAACTTTTTGGTCTCAACAAAATCACCACAATGTAATCTATAAAAGTAAACTCCACTTGAAAGATTTGAAGCATTAAACTCAACTTTATAATTGCCCGTTGCTTGTTCTTTGTTAACCAAATTTGCAACTTCTCGTCCAAGAATATCATAAACTGTTAAATTTACAAAGCCTCTTTTGGGTAAAGAGTAACTTATTGTAGTAGTTGGATTAAATGGATTAGGATAGTTTTGATATAATTGAAATCTATTTATTTCATTGTCTTTTTTAACGGCTAAAGTTGTTAGATTAACTGTGTGTTCATTAGAAAACCAACTTTTATTATTATTATTATCATATGCAACAACCGATAGATAATAAGTTTTTGATGAATCTAGATTCAAAAGTGTATAAACAGTATCTAAACCAACATCAACAGAATTATTATAAGGGTAACCGGAAGAATCTGAATCAAAATATAAAATATATCCTGATAAATCAGAAATCATTGATTGTTCCCATTTCACCTCAATAGAATTATGAAAAATGTTTGTAATTTTAAATCCTTGGACTGGTGGAACAGGAGCTAATGTATTGGGATTCGTTAAAAAAGGAATAGGATTTGCCCAAAAACCTACGGAGTCACCTAATCCATTTGGATTAAACGTGCTTTGATATGGCCCAGAATTATCACCCCAAAAATTATTTTTACAATCAAGCATTTGTGTGTCGTCAAGATTATTAACCCCCACCCCATTACCTATGATATTGTTACTATCAATTTTACTTTGAATAAAACTAGATTCAATCACAATTGCCTTATGATTATTTGTAATTGTACAATGGGATATATTTGCATAATCTGCTAAAACGCCAATATGTGTATTATTACTCACAGTTGAATTAGATATATAAAGGGGAGAATATGCTGCATTACCATATATAGCAGATTCCACAACATGATTATTAGAAATAACGGAATTATAAATCTTAGGTTGAGAGTCAGCATAGAAATAAACTGCAAATTTCCCAGAATTTTTATAAACAATTACATTATCTAAAATAATATGGCCATTCGCAAAAATAGCGCCACCACCAAATCTATCAACAATAGCAGAATTGCCAATCAATTTTACATTTTTTAGAGTCATAATACCACTAGATTGACCAATTCCACCACCACAATCATCACTTCTTAACAATATTTTATTATATGTTATTTCAGTGTTTTCAATTTTTATTATACCTCCTAGTTGAGCAATACCAGCCCCACTTAGAAATTCAGCTTGACTTATATTTCTTGAAATTAAAGAATTATTAATAATAAAATTACCCGAAAAACTTTTTAAACCGGCTGTTTTCCATGCTCTATTGTCTATAATTTCACAGCTATCAATGATACCATTAAAACTTGATAAACAAATCCCACCCCCTGTTATGTTAAAAGTCAAGTAGATGACAAAATATACTCATCTTAAT
>CAZNJB010000104.1:0-3488 GCA_964573255.1 uncultured Melioribacteraceae bacterium | reverse complement strand
CGCCGCGTTTATAAAATACGGAACTCCAGCCTGAGGAAGTTTTTTCCCGCATTACAGCCTGATAATATGGAGTTCCTAATATATTTTCGGATGCAGCCTTCTTCATATTGGGAATCACTTTATATCCCACCCAGCCAACGCGCACTACATTATTATTCATTACAGTTATCGAAGGATTATAATTTTTTGTGTAACCGCTGCCGGAGGAAACGGTTTCAATTGACGAGACAGTCATTTCATTATTTGCTCCTAATATCAATGAACAATAACGCACTGAACTTTGAGAGTACTGCCAAGCCAAATGATAAGTATTGCCATATAGCGAGGCGATACTCAAATTGTAATCGCTCGCATTTGTTCCTGAAATATTCCTCTTATCATTTCGCCACCAAATATTGCTGTTATTTACGTCTAAACCACCAAGTCTGTAAATAATAGAACCACTTGTGTTAAACGCTACAAGGAAATTGTAAGCTCCTACGGCTATTACCGGAGTATAGTCATCCGAATAACTCCATGATAACCCTGGTACATCTTCCTGAATTGTCAAATTATCTTTATGAAGATAATTATTTGAATAGACGTCTTTTTGGAATAATTCAACCTTTATTTCGCTGTAACCGTTTACTTCGGCTTGATAAGTTATTATAATGTTATTGAGATAACTTGCAACTGAAGGATTTTTTGCATTGCCGCCGCCGTTAAACAAATAACTTGCTAAAGTCCATATTTGACCGCCATCTGAGCTATATTCATACCAAACTTTCCCATTGCTTTCATAAACGGAATGAATAACTCCGTCCGTAGTTTTAGCCACTTTACGCTGTCCGTTTGCTGAATATGCGTTAATATCATTCGAGTGAAATTTATATTTATATAAAGCCGTATAAGTTTCATTATCCACCGGCGCAATTGTACGCGGGTTATTCGTATTTCCGTCCGTCCAGCCGGCAAATGTATATGTTCTTCCGTTCACCGTATTTGTTGCCGGAGCTGAAATCGTTCCGCTGTTTTGTTCTACGATATTTGTTACAACTCCGTTATTTATTACATTATCAAATTCGCTGCAATCGTCGTCGCGTTTTATATCATAATACTTTCTCAAGTAGCCGATTAGGTTAACGCCATCATCTCCTGATTGTACTTGATAAGTTTTTGACTGTGTATTACCAAGAGGCAATGTATTGTTTACTGTTTCTTTAACCCATTTGCTTTTATTTTCAGCACCTTCGGTATCATTCCATATCCAGTTATATCCGCTATAATTTTGATTTTCATAAGCTAATAGATTAATATTGTCGTTTTCAACTGCCGTGAATGGATATGGACTTGATTTTGAAGCAGCAGAAGTATTTTTACCAACCCCTATGTTTCCGCCTTCATAACCATCCATATTATTTTTTGCTGTTATATTCAGTATAGTCGGCGGAACTGTATATTCAATAGTTATTGTTAAATCTAATAATGATTCTGAATCGCCATTTATTTCATTTTGAGAGTAAACCCCAAGATAAATTGTGCTCCCAAGATTATTATTTACTAAATCCGTTAATGCTTGACTTGAACTTGTGCCCGTCCCATAAGCAATGTTACTAAAAAGGGAATTTGCTTGTTTAATTTCATTCCAAATTTGTTCCGGACCAATTACGTTTGTCGGTAAAGTTATTGTAAATTTATAGTTTACTTTATTATTGAAAGTTGAATATTGTAAAATGACGCTGTTAATTGTTGCGCCTGTGGGTATGCCGGTTAATTCAAATGAATATTTTGTTCGAAAATATTGTGTTTCCTCTAGATAACTATAATATTCGTGCCCGATATTATATTCATCACCCCAAGCATAAAGCGTATTTCCTGAATTTGGAACTATTTTTACTACGGTTTCCTTTTGACCTGTAAAATCCTTACTTGCCGGATAATAATTTACTACAAGACAAATAAATAAAACTACAACAAAAAATATCCTTTTCATTTTTGACTCCTTTTTGTAAATAAAATGTTATTTTTAAAATAGAATAGCCGTTATTTATTCAAGTGAATAAATATATTAAGCTTACCGGGCTTTGGGCTATTCTTAATTTGGGGATAACATTGCCGTGTTATCCCCTTAATTTTTATTTTTCTTTGGTTTTTCTACCTCCTTATTTTAATATTCCCTTAAAAATAAAATTTTCTTTATTATTATGAGCTAAGAAATACACAATATTTTTGAATACAATTCCATCTTTGAGCCTCATATTATCAAAATTTAGTATATACTTAAAATCACTGCCATTATAATGAGTAAGTCCATCAGCCATCATCCAAATAATATCTTTTACGTTTCTTCCATAAACACCTGTATAATTATTTGGATAAGGATTTTTTGCTATTAAATTAAAAGTATGATTACGATAAGTATAAACTTCGTTATCAAAGGTAAAAACCACTTCATTATCTATTACGCTTAAGAAATACCTAGCCCCAATGTGGTAATAAATCTCTGTTGGTTCATTATTCTCAAATATAAAATACTTTGTTGAGTCCGCGGAGTTATTCTGTATTTGATTCCATAAAAAATATTTCCTATCCGTTTTATTCCCTTTTCTTATTTTCATTAGAATCCCTTTAATAAAGCCAATATTAACTCTCCTCCAATTACTTCCATTATAATGCAGCATAAGACCAATTCTTATATTACTGCTATCAGCTAACCCAACTGCATAAATATTTTCGGGAGATTCTCCCCAAATATCCATAAATAAGGTCATAGAAAAGTTAGGATTTTTATACCATAAATTTTGGCTCCAATTAATTCCGTCATAATGCCAAATTCTACCTTCTTCGCCGGCAATCCATACATTATTTGCTGAAAATCCATATATACACCACGGATTAATACCACGAGAAACACCATCCGTTTTCCATTTATTGCCGTCATAATGCCAAATAGTTTTATCGAAACTACTACCCGGTCCAACAGCCCAAACATCTGTTGGTGAGCTCCCCCACATTTTGAAAAGGTAAGTAAATTGTGCTTTTAGTGTATCAACCGTCCACTCATAATCCCTTCTGCCGGGCTCGAGATTTGCAGTGGGATCTACCGGGTTATCCTTGCATGAAAATAACGTAGTAAAAACAATAATAGATGTCAAACTCAACATTGATATTACTTTTCTTTTGCCAAATAAATATTTCATCTCTCTCCTATCTCAGATTAAATTAATATAAAGCATTGATGTTTCTTTAATATTACCTCTCTTTCGATATTACCAAATGAATTTATATATCAAAGCCGTTTAACTTGATTAAAAGCTTGGTTAGAATTCCAACTAATTTGTCTTGAATTGTTTGCGGAAGGATTATGCCCAACAGCATAAAATAAACTGACAGAAATATACTGCGTCTCATTTTGCAACTCCATTTAAATGCGTAAATAAAAATTATTTTAATTAAATAACTCTTCTCTTCGAATCTAAACTTGAATCATCCCTATCCCGGCTTCCCCG
>CAZNJB010000103.1:0-3603 GCA_964573255.1 uncultured Melioribacteraceae bacterium | reverse complement strand
TAACGACAAAGCTCACCTGCCGCTATGGAGCGCCAGCGGAATAGCGGTCAGGTGGAGCGCCTTGTTATACATTTTTTCTTCTACTTCTAAACGACAACGCATATGCACAATATCGTTCTTTTAATACACTCACATTAACATTTGTACTACAGTTTGTTTTATTAATGCCCCTTATATTTTTACACTTTAGACGCCATAGTGTATATGCTATGTTCTGCACAGTATTTCATTCATTCACAATAACCTTTAAATCAATACCACCAACTTCTTTTAAATAGTTTTCTGTAACGCCCAATAAAGTCATAATACTTTCAGAACTATTTTGTTTTGATAAGCCTGGTTGAACTATAAAAATCTCGAATTCCATAGGCTTCCTATTTTTTGCAATAAGCATTAACCTTTCCAGATCACTTTCTGTTCCTTTTTCAATTCTACTTTTTTCAACACCTTGTCTTACTTTTGTCTTCCTACGTAACAAATGTTCAAAAAATTCAATACCTTTTTTATGTTTCCAATTTATTGATTTTTGTGCTTGACCACAAACTTCATAAAAGTTGTCTACTCGTGTGCTAATTGTTCCGTCTTTAGCATACTTGATATGATAAAATTGAACTTTTATTTCTTGTTCATTTTCCTTGATAGTTATAACATCAGCTATTTCCCCTGAACCATCATCATCATAAACTATGTCAAAATCATCTCGCCTAAGATTTTGAATGACTTTATACTGGATTGAGTCAATTTGAATGGGATCTATCCCTTGCGATTCTTTTCTTAAATCAACTCCATCCCAATTCCAAACTATCAATCTTTCATTTGGATAAGGTATAATTATTTGTTTTAATTCAACATATTCAAAACCCGCAAGAGATGAACCGTCTGCAAACCAAACCTGTGGAGGATTTTCATTGAAATAATTAACAATATCAATTTCCTTTGAACCTATTTTTATAGTAACAGAATCAGAACTTATCTTTACTATTTTATAATCAACAAATTGATTTCCTGCCCCTGCATCCCTATTTAAAAACAATTCTTTCTTGAATTGTACTTTACTTAACGGTGTTTCGATTTCGAAGTTAATCTTCCCATCATCAGAAGGATTTACAAGGCTTAAAGAGCAATCAGATAAATAGAACTCATTACCATTAATTAGTATTGAAATTTTGTGCTCAAAATAGATACTTTCGTTCCAATCAATATGAGTAGGATATTTTTTAGGAATTTCATTTACAATTACGGGCATTAATGTCTCTTTTAGAATTTGATTAGGATTTATTGATTCATCTATAAGTTTTTTTCCTAAGTTATCACACCAAGAAACAAATTCTTTTAAATTACCTCTTAAATAACTCCAAACTCTACCCTTGTATGAACAACCTAATGTTATTTTATTTCCGTTTTCATATCCGGAACCGAAAGTAAATGCTTTTTGTCCCTTTTTTTGTTCAGCGATAGATAACGCTTCTTCAATATCCGCCCCTACTATCATTCTAAATCTTATTCTCCTATTTAAGAACTCTTTCAAACCAACATTTTGTAAAGATATTCGCTTTATATCAGAATATGCTCTATAAATGTTTAACCCAGATATTAACTCAAAGTCATTCCCCAAAACCGCTTTTGCAACATTTCTATATAAACTTGACTTATCTGAGCTATGAATAAACAATAAATTATTGGTTGTGTCATAATATAAAACCATCAATTTCCAATTTAAGCCATAAATATCTTTATAGTTAACCCATTCTATTTCATTACGATCTGCACTAATAAAAACCAGTGTTTTTATTGCTGGGTTGTAGTCAAAAAACTTATATTCAAGCTCATCATAGTTATTTATTCCCTCTTTGAATCTTTTTAAATCAAAGGTTGAAGCATTATTTCTATAAACAACAGTACTTAGTGCAAACCGTATATTTTGAAAAGGGATTTTTGAATTGTCAATATGTTGAAATCCACGAATAAATTCGTCAAAATCAATCTGCGCATCAATTTGACCAGAGCTTAAAGTTGATAATAACGAATTCCAATCAGAATTTTGTGCATATAATTCACTTAATTCATCTTCAACCTTTGAGTCTGCTAAATTTGCAATAAAGGTTGCGTTACCAAGTTGTTCGTCAATAGAAGTTCTTGTAAATCTACCCGCCAACTGCAAAGTAACGGGTAAACTTTTTCTTATGTCATGAAAAGCAGCTATCTTTAATTGAGGCAAATCAAAACCTTCTCCTAACATATTTACAGCAACAATTATTTTAAGCTTTCCACGAATAATGGATTCTGCTACTTCTTTTTTTCTAGGAATAGAAGAGTGAATTAGAACAGGATTTAAATCTTTATAATAGTCGTTATATATTTGAAATATTTCTTCAGCTCGTGTTTTATTCTCACACCTTGCCATAAGAATATGGTTATATCCATTTTCTAAATCAGATCGTAATTGCTCAACTGCCTTTTCGGCAATTAACCTATCGCCTTTTTTAAAATCATATTCCCTCACCGGTATGAATTTTATTGGTTTGAAATATCCTTGCTCTTGCGCTTTTTTTAAGGGAAAATTAAAAATGATTTTTCCTTCCAATTTCTTTCTGTCATTCCTGAATGGTGTTGCCGTAAACTGTAATACCTGCTCTCTTTTAAAAGAATCCCTTACTTTTTTCCAAGAATTTGCTTCAATGTGATGAGCTTCATCAAAAAAAACATATTCAAAATTCTCTGATAACATTTTCAGAGTCTCTGGCTTGTTTTTTGAAAGGATCGCCATAGTAGTAACAACTACATTACTATTATCAATAAAAACTTTTAATTCATCTATGTCTGCAAAATTATGCTTCCATAACCCTACTCTAGGAAACAAAGAATCACTTGAAAGTAATTTAAAATGTTTTAACAATCCCAATAAATAGAATTTTTTAAAGATTTGTTCTCTTAAAGCGTCGAAAGGAACAACAACTAACAACTTATTAATTTTCCTTGCAACTAACGAAGCCAACATTACTTCGGTTTTTCCAGTACCTGTTGGCATTACAACAGTTCCAATATCACTAGAAACTTTAAAATAACTTAATATTGAATATAATGCAGCGATTTGTGGTTCTCTTAATCCACTAATCCCTTCTTCCAAATTCTCTTCAATAAAATGGAAATTATTGTTCCAAGATCTAACAATTTCATCTGTTGAATATTTTTTATCTAATGGATGTTTTAACCATTTAATCAGCGCAATAGAACCAGAATTTAACCTTTCTTCGGTAGCTTTTTGATTAGTTTTTATAACATAATCATAACCATCAGGTATGTTATTCTCACTTCTTACTAAACAATATTTCTTTTCATCAGCTTCAATCATTGTAAAAGCACGATGACTTGAAACAAAACTGTAATCTATTTTTTGTTCAGGGATTATTAATTGGGAAACTAAATTTTTACTCCCGCTTTTTTTCCAGTATATTTTTTCTAGTTTTGGTAAAATTATTGTCATTTTTTCTCTCTTATATCTTTGCATAACGTTTATATAAACGCAGATGTATTTATCTTTAATTTATGTATAACTTTAAAGAATTTTATCTGGAAATGAGAAAAAAAAATAAAGAATCATAC
>CAZNJB010000102.1:0-3681 GCA_964573255.1 uncultured Melioribacteraceae bacterium | reverse complement strand
TTAAGATGAGTATATTTTGTCATCTACTTGACTTTTAACATAACAGGGGGTGGGTTATAAAAAATAATGATACAACAAATAATGAAGTAAATTACATACTTGTACTGACAAGGGTTCTAAAATAATTTTTAACAGATATCGTAATTAGTGGAAACACAGCTCGGGGAGTAACTGTTGCAGTTAGCTTAGGCAATGAATTAAGTTGACAGCACTACCCTTAAACAAGGGAAGGAGAGCATTCTAACGCAAATTATTTCCTGTCTATTTTATATTCATTATTCTCTTATTCTTGATTGCTTCATAAATGTTTAATAGATAATTATTCAATACAAAATTATCAATAAAATTTGCGCTATTAACAGTGTGGAAATAAAATGTTGTATTTAAAAAACAAAAAGGGGATTAAAATAAAATCCCCTTTTGTACCGAAGCCCCGACGACAATCCACTTCCCAAAACAATAGTTAATTGTCATCGGGGTAAAGCCGGACTCCATTGGAGCAGGCTCGAATTTATCCCGACGCAAAAATGTGAAATAAGTATTATCCTATTATTCTTCCTTTTAGTTAATGGAATATCATATGATTTATTTAAGTTGAGTCGGGGCCGGCACATCCTTGCGAAGAAGTTTCTCAAGATATTTTTTGCCGTGAGTAGATTTGAGATATTTCTCTCGTTTACGCGCCTCTAATCTTGTTTCACATTCTTCAGTATAGATTAACTTGAACGGTTTGTAGGGCTTCGTAGATCTGTTATTGCCGTTATTGTGATCATATAAACGGCGAGACAAGTTTGAGGTAAAACCAACATATCTGTAGTTTTTAGTTAAACTCTCTATAACGTAAACTGTAAACATTTAAATAAAATGTTGTATTTAAAAACAAAAAGGGGATTAAAATATAATCCCCTTTTGTACCGAAGGCCGGACTCGAACCGGCACATCCTTGCGGATACATGATTTTGAGTCATGCGCGTCTACCAATTCCGCCACTTCGGCTTTGGATAAACTAAAATTTTGTAATGAACATTCAAAAATGAATTCGAAAAATAAATCTTATCAATTTATTTTCCAAGTAGTAAATTTTATTTTTCCACAGTTCTTGCAAAAATATAGTCTAAATTCTTTAAAGCTTTATCCAAATCGAATATACTTTCAATCTCTTCTTCGGATAGATATTTCCTCACTTCTTCCGAATTTATCAATTCATCTTTTAGAGTTTTACTTTCATCCCGCCAAACAATCATTGCGGGAGTTTGGACTAATTTATATGCTTCCTCGCGGGTAGCTCCTTTTTCAACGAGTTGCAGCAATACTTTTTGAGAAAAAATCAATCCCCTTGTACGGTTCAAATTTTTCAGCATATTTTCCGGATAAACTAAAAGATTATCTATTAAGTTGATCATTAAATGGAGCATATAATTCAATGAGATTGTGCTGTCGGGTACAATTACTCTTTCAACAGAAGAATGGGAAATATCACGTTCATGCCAAAGGGCAACGTTTTCCAAGGCAGCCATCGCGTTTGATCTTAATAATCGAGCCAGTCCTGTAATTCTTTCGGAAATTATTGGGTTCCTTTTATGAGGCATTGCGGACGAACCCTTTTGACCTTTAGAAAAATATTCTTCAGCTTCGAGCACTTCTGTTCTCTGAAGATGCCTAATTTCAATCGCAATCTTTTCGAGTGACGCTCCAATTACAGCTAAAGTAGTTAAATATTCTGCATGACGATCCCGCTGAATTACTTGAGTACTAACGGAGGCAGGTTTAAGTCCCATCTTCTCGCAAACGTACTCCTCAACTTTCGGGGATAAGTGATCGAACGTACCTACTGCGCCGGAAATTTGACCAACACTGATTATATCAATTGCTTTTTTCATTCTTTCGATATTTCTTTTGCATTCTTCGAACCACAATGCAAATTTTAATCCCATTGTAGTTGGTTCTGCATGAATGCCGTGGCTTCTCCCTACACAGATTGTCCGTTTATGTTCAATAGCTCTTTTCTTTAGAACCGATGCAAACTCTTCCAATTGCTTCAGCAGAATTTCTCCAGCAGTTTTCATTTGATAGGAGAGAGTAGTATCCAAAATATCAGACGAAGTCATTCCATAGTGAATATGTCTTGATGCAGGCCCTACATACTCCGCAACATTTGTTAAAAATGCGATTACATCGTGTTTGGTAGTTTCTTCTATTTCAAGAACCCTGTCAACATCAAAATTTGCTTTTTCTTTTATTATCTTAAAATCTTCTTCGGGAACTTCTCCCATTTTTACCCTTGCTTCGGTAGCTAATAATTCTATTTGCAACCAAGTAGAATATTTAAACTCATCCTCCCAAATTTTTCCCATTTCTGGGCGTGTGTACCTTTTGATCATTCTCTTGCCTCTAACCTCATATTTTTAATTATTTGTTTATCATTTCTTATAATGTGCAGTTTAATAACATCACCTGTTCTAAATTCTTGAAGAACCCCGATAAGTGTATTGTCATCTTCAATTCTGAAATTATTCACGTGAGTTATAATATCGCCGACTTCTATTCCGGCTTTTGCCCCTGGTGAAAATGCTTGGACGTGTGTTACTATCACCCCTTGAGTGTTGGCTAAACCGTAATATCTTGCAATTCCCTTATCGATAGTTTGTACACTTAAGCCTGTCCAAAAATTTCTATCAACTTTACCGTTTTCTTTCAATTCTTTGATTATTCTTTTTATTTTATTTACAGGAATTGCAAAACCAACTCCAACGCTTCCGCCTGTTTCGGAATATATCAACGTGTTCATCCCGATTATTTGTCCGATACTGTTTACTAAAGGTCCTCCGCTATTGCCCGAATTAATGGAAGCATCAGTTTGTATCATATCCAAATAAAATCTGTCTCTCGATCTACCGAGATTCATATCGGTATTACTGATAACTCCAACCGTTACCGTTGGTTTGTCATTTATTTCGAATAACCCGAAGGGGTTGCCGAGCGCTATCACCCATTCCCCGATCATCAAATCATCCGAGTCACCGAATTTTATATAAGGCAAATCCTTATCGGTATCAATTTTCAATAAACAAATGTCGGAAATCTGATCACTACCGATTATTTGTGCGTCATAATGATTTCCGTCTGTCATAGTTACTATTACTTTGCTTGCATTTCCTGCAACGTGATCATTTGTAATAATATATCCATCGGGAGAAATGATTGCGCCTGAGCCCAAACTCTTTACTTCTTTCTGAAATACTCTGTCTCCGAAAAAATATCGGAAGAAAGGATCTTGACTCCAAGGTGAATGATACTGTCGGATTTCCGTAACATTTATTCCAACAACTGCTGCACTAACCTTCTTTACAGTTTCGGTAATTATATTATGCCTCTGTTGATAAAGCTCATCAGTATAATTATCTAATTGTTTTTCTTCGTCAGTAGGTTCTTTAACCGTTATCTCTTCAGATGTATTTTCAATATTTAACGAATTTTGATTCGCTAATAATATTTTATTATTAAAATAGAAGTATGCAAATATCGTCGATAAAATTAATATTGTCATTATCGACGAAACAAATGCGATTTTAAAATTTCTCATTTTTCATTCCCTTTATTTTCGTATCCATTTCCCGCCAAATAGGGTTTTTAACGGTTCCCAATGTTTTATAATTATTATTAATAATAAGATACTTGCTG
>CAZNJB010000101.1:0-3703 GCA_964573255.1 uncultured Melioribacteraceae bacterium | reverse complement strand
TCTATCAATATGTCAAAGAACTTTTTATGCTACCGCCTTGGCGGTTTCGTTCAACAAAAAAGTTAATGGTGTTTTTCTTATTATTCGGATTAATTCCCTTAATAATAGGAGGATTGGTATCATATTTTATCGCTAAAACTAATTTGGAAGAAGCAGCTTTTAAACAGTTATCCTCGGTTCAACAATTAAAAAAGAACCATCTCAAAACTTTCTTTTTTGAAAGGATGGGTGACGCCAAAATATTTTCGGAAATGCCGTTTGTAAGCAAAGCAATAAAAGAGTTGGATGAATTGAGTAAAGAAGCCAAAGACAAAGGTTATACGGGAAAAAGATTGTTAGATTATCAACCATATAAAAATGCATTTGATAAATATTATCAATTCGTAAAAGATTATAAAGAAACTTATGAATATTACGATGTATTCTTATTCTCACCTAACTCTGGAAGAGTTCTACTTACCGTAGCTCTAGAAAATGATTTTGGAACGGAACTAAAATTCGAATCTCATCATCTTGCAAAAGGTTGGCAAAAAATGAAAGAAACCGGTAAAGCACAACTTATTGATATGGCTCCATACGCTCCTTCAAATGATGCACCCGCAATGTTTATCGTCCAACCCGCATTTTATAATGGTAATTATATTGGAGCAATAGGATTGCAAATATCTGATAAGGCCATATCGGATATTATGCAAAGTAGAGAAGGGATGGGACAGACTGGAGAGAGTTATTTAGTAGGTCCCGATTTAAGAATGAGATCAAATTCATACTTGGATCCCCAAGGACATTCATTGGAAGCTTCGTTTGCCGGGACAGTTGAAAATAATGGAGTAGACACAAAAGCAACAAGAGAAGTATTTGCAGGTAGAAGTGGAAAAGATATTATAAAAGATTATAATGGTAATCCTGTACTATCGGTTTACTCTCCCCTGAAATTGTACGGAGATGTTACTTGGGCAATAATTGCCGAAATAGATGAGTGGGAAGCTTTTGCAGCAGTCACTTCTTTAAGAAACTGGTTATTGATTATTGGAATATCAATGGCGTTAATTGTTGCATTTTTAGGAATTAGAATATCAAGACAGATATCCGATCCTATTGTCAAATTAGCACGAGACACAGAGGCATTTAAAAACGGTGATAATACAATCAATACGGCATCAACAGCAAAAGATGAAATCGGTAAATTAAGTAATGTTATAAATGAAATGATAGAACAAATCGGTTTGCAAATCTCATATCTTGATAACCTCCCTACACCCGTATTTATAATAGATAAAGAATATAATGTTCAATATATGAATAAGTTCGGTTGTGAAACCGTAGGCAAATCTAAAGAGGAGTGTCTTTCAAGCAAATGTTACGATTTAATGAAAGCC
Organism: uncultured Melioribacteraceae bacterium; assembly: GCA_964573255.1. GTDB lineage: Bacteria > Bacteroidota > Ignavibacteria > Ignavibacteriales > Melioribacteraceae > CAYNUJ01. Next base: position 2,324 of record CAZNJB010000101.1, on the reverse strand, counting down.
GATCATTGCAAAACCGAACAGTGCCGATTGCATTTAGCGATGAAAGAGGGGAAAACGCATGGTGGCGAACATCAAGCAAAACCTAACGGCAAAAATATGGATGTAATGTATACCGGTAGCCCAATATTTGACAGATCCGGCAATCTTCTTGGCGCAATGGAATATGTAGGAGATATAACTGCTGTAAAAGAGGGCGAAAGATATCTCAGCAGAAATACAAAGAAAATAATGGAAGCAATGGAATTATTTGCTCACGGTGATTTAACAGTTAATGTAGAACCAGAAAGAGAAAATGACGATATGGGCCGATTGGCACGTGGATTTAATAAAGTTGTAAGCAATATAAAAGAAATGATAATGACTTTGAGGGAATCAATCGAAGCGACAGCAGCTGCGTCAACACAAATTTCTTCATCTGCTGAAGAACTGGCTACAGGTGCTCAAGAGCAGAGTTCACAATCCGGAGAAGTTGCTAGTGCAGTTGAGGAAATGGCTTCCACCATACTTGAAACAAATAAGAATATCTCAAACACAGCAGATAAAGCTAAATTATCACAAGAATATGCTGAAGAAGGAAATATTGCCGTACACGAAACAATAGAAGGTATGGAAAGAATTTCGGAAGTAGTCAATAATGCATCGCAAAAAGTTCAAGAACTTGGCGAAAGCAGCGATCAAATAGGTGAAATTATTCAAGTCATAGATGAAATTGCAGACCAAACTAATCTATTAGCTCTGAATGCCGCAATAGAAGCTGCAAGAGCTGGTGAACAAGGAAGAGGTTTTGCCGTTGTTGCCGATGAAGTTAGAAAATTAGCAGAAAGAACCTCTAAAGCAACTACTGAAATTGCCGCAATGATAAAGAAGATACAACAAGAAACCGGTCAAACTGTTGAGGCAATAACTAAAGGTAACGATGAAGTAATTCATGGAATTGAACTGGCAAATAAAGCTGGTGACTCTTTAAGAAAAATAAAAGAAAAGATTTGTGAAGTGCTTGACCTGTCGAACCAAGTTGCCGCAGCCAGCGAACAGCAATCCTCAGCGGCAGAACAAATATCGAGAAATGTTGAGGCTATGAGCACAGTAGCACAAGAATCAGCCGCAGGAACTGAGCAAATTGCTAGAGCCACAAACGAATTAAATGAACTGACGGAAAAACTAACATTGCATGTACAAAAATTCAAAATAGATTATACCTCAAAATCTAAGCTACGAGTTGGAAACGATGGCAAACTTTATGCTTAGTTTGATAACAAGGAGTAATTTTTAGTAAATTGCTCCTTGTACTTTATTATTTTTCTCGAGGTCTCAAATTGGGAGTAAAAATTTTAATTGTTGAAGATGAAGAAGTGATTCGAGCCTCAATCAGCGATGCGTTAACTTTGGAAGGATACGAATGTATTCAAGCTGAATCAGGCGAGAGAGCTATTGAATTACTGGAGCAAATCACACCGGATTTGATAATATCCGATATTATGATGCCCGGAATAGATGGATATGAATTATTTCAAAGAGTAAAGAAAAACCCTTCAACAATGCTTACCCCCTTTCTTTTTCTAACTGCCAAAACTGATGAAATGTCACAGAGAAAGGGAATGAACTTTGGAGCAGACGATTATATTAAAAAGCCATTTAAATTTAATGATCTAATCAACTCTGTAAAATCAAGGCTCAAGAAAAAGGAATTAATAGATAGTACAATTGAAAGGTTAGGAAGAAATATAGCGAAATATGTTCCACATGAATTCCGTACCCCTTTAGTTGCAATCATTGGAAATTCCAATTTATATTTGGATTACAAAGATAACCTTAAGGAAAATGAAAAAGATGAATTGATAAACAGCATTAATAAATCTGCTTATAGGTTATTAGAAAGAATAGAAAGGTTTCTATTATATTCGGAATTAGAAGTTACTCCGGTAGAAGAATATCTAAGTCTGGTAAAAAATAATTTGAATGTCGATCCTTCATTATATAACTTAAAACAATTATGCAAGAATCTTTTTGAATGCAAGGATAGAATTTCTGATATTGATGGAAACTTCGAACCGGCAGATCTAAAAATATATGAGAGAGACCTTCAATTTATTTTAAAAGAATTGATAATTAATGCTTGTAAATTCTCCGAAAAAGGCACAAAAATCACTGTAACAGGCAAAAAAGAAGGGAATAAATATTTTTAGTTGAAGATAAAGGTTGCGGAATAAATACAGAAAAATTGAATTTTATTAGAGCTTTCGAACAAATTGATAGGGAACGGAAACAGCAAACCGGTAATGGACTTGGACTTACAATAATTAATAAACTAGTTAATATATATG
>CAZNJB010000100.1:0-3706 GCA_964573255.1 uncultured Melioribacteraceae bacterium | reverse complement strand
GTATTAAATAATTCTAAATATCCAGATTCATTTCCTAAAAATTTTGAAATTGAATATAATCCAGATAACAAAATCTTAATAGTTGAATATGAATTACCACCAAAAGAAGCATTGCCCAAAATAAAAGAAGTTAAATATATTGTTTCAAAAAATGAATTAAAAGAAATAATGTTATCAGATAGTGAAGCAAACAAAAGATATGATGAAGCTATTTATAAAATAACATTAAGAACGATTCATGAATTATTTGAAGCAGATCAAGTGAATGCAATTGAAATGATAGCATTCAATGGATGGGTAACAGATATAAATAAATCTACAGGTAAAAAAGAGCATAATTGTATTTTAAGTATTCAAACTAAAAAAAGTGAATTTATTGAGATTAATTTGCGAAATGTTGATCCAAAGCTTTGTTTTAAAAATCTAAAAGGTGTAGCAAGTACTAAATTAAGTTCACTTACACCTATCAAACCTATAATTCAAATAAATAGAGAAGATAAAAGATTTGTAGAGGGTTATAATGTAGCAGAAGATCTTAATGAAACAACAAACATTGCAGCAATGGACTGGGAAGATTTTGAACATTTAATTAGAGAACTTTTTGAAAAGGAATTTAAACAAAATGGAGGCGAAGTAAAAGTTACACAAGCCAGCCGAGATGGAGGTGTTGACGCAATAGCATTTGATCCGGACCCAATTAGAGGTGGGAAAATTGTAATACAAGCAAAAAGATATACAAACACTGTTGGAGTTGCAGCTGTAAGAGATTTATACGGCACTGTTCTAAATGAAGGTGCAACAAAAGGAATATTGGTATCAACAGCAGATTATGGGCCAGAAGCATATGATTTTGCTAAGGACAAACCCTTAACTTTGTTGAATGGTTCAAATTTACTTCATTTACTAGGGAAACATGGATATCATGCTAAAATTGATTTAAAAGAAGCTAAAAAAATATTATTTGAAAATAAAAATGTTGATAAATATTAACAATTATTTTGAAAAGCCATTTATAGGGAATGATTAATGGAAATTAAAAATACAAGAGTTGAGATAATATAATGGTAAAAGAATTAATTAAAAAATTTAGAGTAATACCAGATTACAAAATAAATTTAAAAATCAAATGGATAATAATAATAAGTTTAATATCTTTTTCAAATGAATACTGTCAACAAAATCAGATAGAAATAAATTTCTTTAATCATACATTTGAAGGAATAAGATTGAAGATGAATTATGAAGAATTTAAAAGCAAATTTAAGGATTTTGTTGAACCTAATGAAACAGATTTAGGGTATGGTAATTATACTCATAAAATAAATGACAAAATAGACGACATTCATCTATTTTATGTAAATTTTTATAACAATCGATGTAATAGATTTATAATAGGATATTTACCTAGTAAAATAGAAAAAGAAGGCGGAATGAAAAAGTATATTAAAAAATATGAAGAATTATTTGGAAAACCAGAAGTAGATTCTTCAGATGAACGACTCCATTATAAATGGACTACAATAAACGAGCATATAGAAATAAGTCTAAATATTTATGAGAATAATGTTTCGGTTTTAGCAGTTACAATGGAAAAGGGACAAGAAAATATCTTTTACCAGGGGAAGAATTCCAATTAAAAGGTTTTCTAATGTCAGTTGAAGATTTTCATTATGAACAAACTATGTTAGGGACGTATAATTTAATAATTGACATATACATAAGAAATATTATGAAATCAAAAAATTCTCTTAATATTAATTCCATTTATATTCTTGATTATTATAGCAATAGATACGAAATGGAAATATTAGATTTTATAACTAAAAATATATTAAATAATCAAGACGCAGGAATATTTTTAGATGGATTACAACCACTAATAAAAAGAAGAATTACATTAATTTATGAAGTACCCATGAAATTTGATACTTGTGTGTTAATAATTGAAAAATATGAAGACATTAAAGCCATTGTTCTAAATAGAGTATATTCACCTAATTTAGATAAATAAATGAGAAATGCAATTATAAAAAAAGTAAGTAGAAGTATAAAAGAAATATCAATTGAATTCATGGATAATCCTTTTGAGTATTTTTATGAAGAAGATATTCGTAGTGCATTATTTCGTAAACTAATTGATGTATTCCCAAATAAGAAATTTCCAGTTAAAGAAGATCTTAAACAAAAATTGGGAAGAAGTGAAATTACTTCTAGTCCAATAAAGACTGAATATTGTATTGATTCAAAAAAAATAGATATCGCATATTTGGAACATGAAGGAATTGATTTTTATAATATGAGGGTATCTGTTGCTATAGAAATAAAATTAGGTTCTAATATTCATGATGTTGTTGCAGGTGTGAAAAAGGATATAAAAAAATTAGAAAAAATAAAGGTAAAAAGCTCTAAACCTTTTTTGGGGATTGTTATTTTTTTCTTCCAAAATAGTATTACAAAAAATAAAATACTTGAATGGTTTAATGATGTATTTAACCAAGTATTTATCGTAAAAGATAAAGATTTGAAAATTATTGACAACTATATACATTTAATCGTTATTGCTGAAAAGCATATTTATTTATTAAAATAATATTAAGATAGAAAATGACAATTATAAATACTGAATTAGTGTAAGGCCTAAGTTGGAAATGGAATCAAAAAACATAATTTCCCAAAAAGCAGAGATAATAATCACACTCAAAAAAAAATTATTATTTAACATAGGCTACGGCTTTGCGATGTTGGAAGAGGGAAATTATTAAGCCGATTAGAATGCCGACTATTGCACCGACGATTTCTTCAACGGAGTTTTTTGATATGCCGTGAGCTAATAGGTATACGCCGCTGATTTTCATAATATAACCGAGAAAAAATCTAGGTGTAATATTTCAGATCAAAACAATCTGAATAAAATAATAAGAAATATATTTCTGTTTCTCGCATAACTAAGCATTATGTAAAGTGACAGAGAGAGGCAACAATATGAACAAATAATAGCAGTAGCTTGCGAAGCGAATCGAGAAAGCAAAAAGAGAATATAAATTTAAGTAAACTTTTTTGCGAACGAGCGAGCAGGCGTGAAACTGCGTAAGAATCTGAATTGAGTCTGAACGTATTAGCCTATTCACAGAATCCTTTGGAATTGCTGGATGGTTAACATAAAATACCACTTTAATAATGTACAAATTGGAAATGAGAATTCTTAAAAAATAATATAATTAACCTTTCAATTAATTAGGAATTACTACAAAAAACTTTTAATTTACTTTTAAGAGAAGAAAAAATTCAAAATTGGATAAATCAAATCATAAAAATATTTCTCTCCGGGGCATTACAGACGGGCCAAATTTAATTTTAACGTAAATTATAGTAAGAGAATTATTAATACATAGTTGTATTAGGACAACAAAAATATATACACATATTACAAATTTAGGCGCTGGAATTAGGAGTACGTTATAAAGATAATAGCAAAAATTTGTTAGGTGGAAAGGTTATTCTTTATAATAAACCAAATCTAATAAAATGAAATAATTGCAAATTATTTTAATTATATAAATTATACCGATTTAATCGTAAATAATTAGGATTGTTAGGCTGAACGATTATTCGTGCTAACATGAAAAAAACAAAAATTTTGGTCGGGTTAAATAATAGTTGAACGAAACCGCCAAGGCGGTAGCATAAAAAGTTCTTTGACATATTG
>CAZNJB010000099.1:0-3926 GCA_964573255.1 uncultured Melioribacteraceae bacterium | reverse complement strand
AAATATAATATTATACTTTCTCATAATTAAACTCCCAAACGATACCTAACTTGAACAAGAACGCCGTTTTCATTTTCCCAAGGTCTAATTTTTCTAGCTATTGGTGGAGCTAAATACATTACCTCAGCTCTTACAGAATGTCTGTCTGAAATCTCAACTATTCTAAACCATCCGGTAATTTTAGGTCTTGAATCGTACGACCGAATTCCAACACCAAATAGTGGTTTCCCTCTAGCTGCAAAATTGAAGTTTAGAGCTACGATGGGTGAAAATTTCTCTTGCAATAATTCAGTGTTTGTTGGATTACCTGCAGCATTGTAATTTTGCTGCCAAACATCATGGAAACCAAATCCAATATCCATTCTAAATCTACTGGTTCTTTTATCGCTTGTGTTCCAAAAGAAAGACATTGTGTAAGCAAACTGATTAAAAGTAAAGAAAGATTTTCTTTGTCCGTTAACATCCACAATAGCATAAGGATTATCAAAATTTCTTGAACCGACATTTAAATACAAATTCATAAACGGAAGAGAAAACGGTCGAGTTACATTTAGATCTACTAAAAATGATGTAACAGTATTCAGTTTAGGAGGATCAGTCATAAATACTGGAACTTGTGAGAGTATTTCATTAGTCTTTGCTTTTATTTTAACACCCACACGAGCATCAATATATAATGCTTTATTGATTCCTTTTTCGCCGTCAAGTTCCAAAAGAATCCTAGCTATTCCGGCAAAATTCATACCTTCATAAGGTAAGATATTCAGTAACTTATCTTCCGTAGTAAATTCGATGCTTGCTCCCCCACCAAAATTGAAATCCATCCAAGGCGAATATGAGAAAGTAAATGATGATAAAGATGCATCAACCCTAAAAGGGAAATTACTTCCGCCTCCTCTACTAAATGCAGCCGTTTTTACTTTAGGATACGGATACCAATGATTAAAATTTGCCCTGGCGAAATCCAAATAATCTAAATTATCCCTGGAAGATATACCTAAAACTGTTTTTACATTTTTATCGGGATTGATACCCAAAAGACTCTGAATGCTTTCAACTCCAGCATTTCCAATATATTCATAAAGGAAGTTATAAATTGCAATATACTTATGCGGATAGGAATTTTTTAAATAATATAAATCAGAAAATAGATATTCGATTGTAGTATCAACTTGTGCTTGTGCTCCACCAGCAAAAAACTCTGCCTGTTCAGAAACATCCCTCTTAATTTTACTTAAGTAAAGCACAACCATCGAATCGATACCAATTCCTTCTTTCAAAAATACTAATCTGTAATCAACTCCATCGGAAAAGTCCATATGAAAAGCCTTTCTGTCATCCGGCTTAGGCAGCCAGTATAACAGTGTATCTTTAACTTCATTCGGAGAAAAAGATATATAATATAAATTCAGATATTTTTTATCTTTACTCAGTTTTAAATCAATTTTGTCGAGTATCTCATCTATAGATTGTGCAGATATATTGGAAATAAACAAAAGCGAAATAATTAATAGTACCAATCTCTTCATACAAAACTCATTTTATTATTTAATCAGTGTCGCAATATAATCTCTGGATATACGTTCATTAAACTGTGTAATAAATTCTATGTGTAATTTTACTCCATCCAATTGACCACATTCTTCGATCAAATCTAATGCTTCTTGATCGTAGTCAATAAAAATATTTACAAAAACACCTGAGGGAACAGACCCCTTATTAACAATCAATCCTTCCGGTTCAGATCTAATATTCAAACTCCTAATTTGAGGAGCAACAAACACAAAATTGCCCTCCGAAGTAGAATTTCCATACGTATATAATAATTTTTTAGCACTCTCGTTATACACTGAAATAACTAAAGGAACATTTGATTTGCTTTCAGTAGAACCGAGTAACCAATCATGAAACTCAGTAAATTTAGGTTTCTGAAGATCTACTACCCATTCAGAAAGTTTGGGTTCGGGATTTCCGTTGCTCTTATAGTAAAAAGGTTTTCCATCATAGAATCCCTTTATAGTTAACTTTTTACCGACATTACCTAGATCTTTAAAAACCGTATCGAGCTCAACAATAGCGCCTTTACCCTGTTGCAATATTTTATCCGACGGGTCAACAATTTGATAAGAGTATTTATTTGGATCTTTGAATTCAATAGTGGCAAATGAGAAAGTTTCTTTTTCGGTATAATAATAAGGCTGACCTTCGCGCAAATTTATTTCACTTGCCATAGTCGGATAATCCACAATTATCAAATACTTAGCGGGGATCGTAATGGAACGTCTATTCTCATCTTTGATCTTAATTTTTGCTTCAAGATAATAGGTGCCGGGCTTATCCAACATATCGTTGAATGAAAATTGAACAGTAGTTCCCCTACCTCCGGCAACTTCTTTTTTGAAATCCTTCATACTCGGTGATTGCCAAACATCCTTAGAGGGGCGAATTAAGTTTCCTGCTTCGTCAAGAATATTTGCCGAAACTTTAAAATCTAGTATGTTGGAAAATACAATATTCCTATCACTCGGAATTTTAAATTTTTGTAGCGTAACAACATGAATTGTATCAGCTACTTTGTCTTGAGCAAAAAATGTACTCACTGCAAAAAACAGTACGAGTATCGAGATCCGTTTCATACGACCCCCGAAATATTATTTAATATTAGTTTATAGAGAAAATTTAACTTCTTTCTTCTTTAAGCCACCGATACGTTTTGCGTTTACAACAAATTCGACCGGTTCACTTTCCTGGTGTAGGTTCGCCTCGCCAATTTCTTTCTTGAGTTCTTCCAGCAATTTTTCAGGCAAATAATCCGGAAGTACCCGATCAACCTCACATTTTACCGAAAAGACGAATTTACCCGGATTTTGGAAATTAGCCACAAATACAGCATTTCCATCTTCGGTTTTAACACTAAAATATTCGTTTTGATTATCCGGCGTAACCCCGCCTTCGGGCCATCCTTTCGGTGTTTTAGAACCTTCAGCCATAGTAATAAAGAATTTTACATTCTTTTTCTCCTGTTCGGAATTTAATCCGATAGGAGTAAAAACAACTCGTTTGGGTTCTTTGGATGCAAGGTTATAATCCGAGAATTTATCTGGTACAGAAAGAATTATCGGAGTTTTATACATTTCAGCAAGGGTAGCAATCATTTTATCACGAATTTGATGCTCAACTTCTTGTAATTCATCTCGCTCTGTAATAACTATGAGCAACTCTGTAATTAGAACAATGTACAGAACGAAATAGACCATGTTCTTTTTCACGGTAATATCACCTCATATTTGTTAGTTATTAGAAAGAGCTTCTCTCATTTTTTTGAGAGCTTGAATGTTACTTTCTTGAATTCGATTAACTTTTTGTGTGATCTGTTCGAATTCATCGAGGAATGATCTTACCATTATTCTTTCTTCATTACTAAGCTCTTTTATTTTTTCGATCTCGGCTTTGAAATCAGGAAATTCAACTTTTACAGTAGTTTGAGTCTCTGATTCGCCGTGATGTGCTTCTTCCGGAGTAAAGAAAGTTACAACTGCAAGAATTAACAATAGGAAGAACTCCAGAAACAGTGAGAGTACTACAACTTGAGGTGAAATTTTGGTTCCCGCCTCGTTTAACATAAATTTAGGGAAAAATCCCAACTGACCAACCAATTCGCCAAGTCCGCGCATACCTACAATAATAATTAATATTGCAGCGCCGACATATACTAATCCCATTACATTATTAGAATATTGAGGGATGAATTTGTAAACCATATAACGACCAAATGCGGTTTTCGGTTCGTTGAATTTTTTTTCTGCCACGGTGCGTCTCCTATTTTGTGAAATGGTAAAGTGAAGTTAAAAAATCAAACGTTAAAAGTAAAGTTATTTTACGAAAAAAAATATATACATATTTATACCTTAAGTTTAATATTATTT
>CAZNJB010000098.1:0-4133 GCA_964573255.1 uncultured Melioribacteraceae bacterium | reverse complement strand
ATTATTAAGTATCTCTTGAGCCACTCTAAATAGAGCTACTTTAAGTTGCTCATTTAATTTCAACTCTAAAGGATCCATATTAAGAGTTACATCAATTTTTGTTCTTTTCTTTAATTCCGCTACGAGCCATTCAATAGCAGCCGTTAGACCAAAATCATCTAATATGGATGGCCTTAATTGATGCATCAATGAACGTGTTGTAGTAATTATTTTATCAACTGTATCTATTTGTAAATCCAATCTTGCTCGCGCTTCGGCTCTATCTTTAAATACGGAAAGCAAATTTTTAAGATCGATTTTAAGTGCGGTTAACATCTGTCCTAATTCATCGTGCAATTCACGAGCAATATTTTTCTTCTCTTCCTCTCTCAAAATTTGTATATGTTCTGCGAGGTTTCTGAGCATGGTCCTCGATTTTTCCAATTCTTTGTTTGTTTCTATCCAAGTAGTAACATCTTGCACAACTCCTAATAAGTATACTAATTCATTGTTTTCGTTTCGCTCTGTTTTTACACGTGATTGAATATATTTTAATTTACCGCTTTTGCTAATTATCCGGTATTGAGTCTCAAAGTTGTTTCCTCCATTGAATGTACTATTGATTAATTTAGTTACTTTCGCTCGGTCATCTTCATAAATTAAATTCAGAAATTCTTCCAAATCTTTGGGGCCTTCCTGCTTTTTAATTTCCCAAATGCTGTACATCTCATCAGACCAAATCATTTTATTTCTTAGTGCATCCCATTGCCAACTTCCAATTCCTCCAAGAGTTTCTGCTTCCATTAGCATTTGTCTGCTTTGTAATAAGGCAGTTTCTATTCTTTTCTTTTCGGTGATGTCTTGGTTGATTCCAATGGTAGCAATTATTTTACCGGCATTATCATATACTGCACTAACGGACAAGTAGATTATCTTTTTGTTTCCGTATCTATCATATTGAATTGTTTCTCCCTCCCAAGAGCCTATTTTATTAACTGATTTATCAACTTCCTCGTATTCTTGCCCAACAATTTTTAACGGTATAATGTCTTTGATATTTTTACCGATTACTTCTTCAGCTTTCCAGCCGTATAGTTTCTCTGCGGCTTGATTCCAATAGATGATTGCGTTTTTTCCATTAGTATTATCAAAGCTCTCACTGCTGGCGATAATTGCATTTTTAGAGGAATCCAGTAGTCTGGCTTGAAAATGAATTTTTCTCTCTGACTCTTTCAAATCACTAATGTTTGTTGCCACACCCGTTATGCGAATAGGAACACCATTTTCGTCTTTTATTACTTTCTTTTTATCGAGAATCCATATTACCGAACCGTCATTTCTCTTTATTCTATATTCTGAGGATGAGTATCCATTTTTAAATAAGTCAGCCGAAGACTTTTCCACTATCTTTTTGTCATTCGGATGAACCATTTTCCACCAAAAGTCTTTATTTTTAGATAATTCTTCTAACGAGAGACCATATATATGTTCTGCTGCCTGATTAATAAAAATACAATCACCATCCATATTAGTTGACCAAATTACACTATCCACCGAAGAGAGAACTTCTCGGAATTTTTGTTCGCTCTCTTTCAAAGCAAGTTCATTTAGTTTTTTATCTGTAATGTCAATTATATCTCCGAGGAAATATAGTGGATTGCCTTCCTTGTCTCTCATTAACACTACATTCAAATCAACCCAAACGGTTTGACCTAATTTATTAATTAATCTATGTTCAAATCTGAAACTCTTCCTTTGTTTTCTGAGTAGTTCGCGGGTTAATTCCAAGTTTTTTTGTATATCATCGGGATGCGTTATATCCATCCATGTTTTTTGCTGTAATTCTTCTACATTATATTTCAATGAATTTGCAAATGCTTCATTGATTTGAATGAATTTGCCGTCTAAGGTTGCAATGCCTCGGCCAATTGCAGCAAGTTGAAATGAACTTCTAAATTTTTCCTCGCTTTCAATTAATGCATCGTGCATTTTTTTTTGTTCGGTTATATCGATGAGGCTGAATTGTAACAGGGTTTTACCTTTGTATTTGAATTTCATTAAATTTACTACTGCATCCCAAAATTCACCGTTGGGACGTTTAAGTTTCCATTCAAATATTACTGAACCTTTTTTAAGGGCGGTATTGATTTTATCTTTGGCAACTTTGTAGGAAGGTTCACCGTTATATTGTACCGGAGCCGAAATTTCCAATGGTGTTTTGCTTAAAATTTCTTCTTTGGTTTTATAGCCATAGATTTTTACAGCTGCATCGTTACAGTCCAAAATTTTGAATGTTTCAGAATCTATTACAACTAATGGAGTGTGAGAAGCCTGGAATAAGATTTTATTGAACGATTCGCTATCGCGTAATGCTTCTTCTGCTTTTTTTCGTTCAGTTAAATCGTCAGCGATGCCTATAACGGATGTGATTTTACCTTTCGAATTACGAAGACCTTTTAGAATAATTTTTACATAAGTTGTTTTATCTGCAGTTACGGATTTGTAATAATCTTCGTAATGAGCAGTACCGATTGTAAGAGCATCATTTATGCATTTTTTTAACTTTTGGTCCATTAAGGATTCGTTCATATTCAGACCTATCAACGTTTCCCTACGAGAACCTATCATTTCAACAAATTTATCGTTACAATCGGTAATTACTCCATTTTCGTCATAGTGAAAAATTCCAACCGGGGATTCACTAAAAATGGTTCTGAATTTTTCTTCGCTGATTCTTAAATTCTCTTCAATTAATTTTCTGGCGGTTATATCGCGTATTAATGCCAAAATATGTTGTTTGCCTTCTAAGTGGATTAATTGAGCAGATACTAACCCCCAGACAATTGTACCGTCTTTTTTTCTGAATTGATATTCATAATTATTTATGCTTTCATCTTGCAAGAGTTTGCGTACTAATTTATCCCGATCTTTAGGATTTTTCCAAATAGAAAATTCGAAAACTGTCTTTCCAATTATTTCTTCACGAGTAAAACCGGTGATAGATGTAAATCCTTCATTAATATCAGTATATATGCCTTCGTCTAAGGTTGAAATGCTTATGGCATCCGGTGAAGTTCGAAACGCTTTTCTGAATTTCTCTTCACTGTCTTCAAGAGTCTTTATCATTTTCTTTTGTTCGGTTATATCGTGAACAAATCCAGCTATCATAGGTTCTTTACCATCTATGATAGTGATACTTACGTCTAATTCAACTATGTTTCCGTTTTTGTGACGGTGAGCCGATTCAAAATTAACATGACGCTTTCCAAGCAACCAGTTAATCCTTTTTTCAATTTCTTCACGAGTTTGTCTTACTTCCAAATCGAATATTGTCATATTTAGAAGTTCTTCTTGTGTATATCCAACCATTTTACAAAATGAAGGATTAACCTGTATAATCTTTCCCTTTGTATCGGTTAGTATGAACCCATCCAACATTGTATTTAGAATTAATTCGTTGCGATCATACAGCTCCTTAATTCTTTGGGAAATTTCTTTTGTTTCAGTTACGTCAATTCCAAGAGCAGATGCACCGATTATTTCATCGTCTAAGTAAATTGGATAGAGAAATATTTCGTAATAGTAAGTCCTTCCGTTTAAGTTGTTTGAATATTCAAATTTATTTTTTTTACCCTTTAGTGCTTCTCGATAACGTTTTTCTAAATATTTTTTTAAATCGGGCGGGGCTAACTCCAAAACGTTCATGCCTGTTTTTATTTCATCATTGAAATAAGCTTTTACCATCTTTTTGAAATAATCATTCATTAAAATGATATTAAGGTTTTTGTCGAACGCCCAAAACGCTTCTTCTCTGTTATTTATAAATGCCCTTAAATTAGCTTCGGAGTTTTTAATTTTTAGTGCGGCGGCAATTTTATCGGAAACATCTCTCACTACTGCAATTACAACTTTCTTGTTTCCTATAGTTGCAGATTTCAATGATACTTCAGTCCAAAACTTCTCACCAGTTTTTTTTGTTGCTTTCCATTCAAAAAACTGAGGACCCTCGGTAACAGCCTTTCTTATATATTCAAGAGCTCGTTCTTTGGTGTAATACTTATCGTCCGTTTTCATGATTTGAATATTTGAAGAAAGTACTTCTTCTTTATTATCGTACTTATATAGCTTAACCATAGTTTAGTTAATATCAATAA
>CAZNJB010000097.1:0-4302 GCA_964573255.1 uncultured Melioribacteraceae bacterium | reverse complement strand
CCCAATAACCTGATCTATAACTATTCAGCATAAATAATAACGTCGCACTTTAGATATAGTGGTTGAGTTTTTGAACTGCTATGTTGTGGGCAATCTTCCCGCCGAAGAAGGAGACTCTACCAAGAAATTGTATACATTCTAATTTCTCAATTTATTTTAAGAACAGACTTGATGAGCTTAGTTAGCCAAATATACATTTACACAAATTATTTTACAGACTCTCATTCTTCATATTCATTATTTATGCTACATTAGCAATGCATCTGCATTACACGTGCATTACTTCTGCATTGCACTAGCATTACATTTGCATTTATACTGTATTGCTTCTGCAATGCAATAAAATAAAAATTAATAAAATGAAATAAAATAAAATCATCATCATCTTCATCTATTAATCAACACCCAAACATCAACTAATTCCAAAAACATTTTAAAAATCGTATCTCTTCATCCATCCTTCCATTCATCCAATTATGAAATCCCTTCGTCATCATCCGATCCTCCAATCCTATAACTTTAACTTTTTTCCATTTCACTTCTTACTCTTTACCTCCAACTCAATCTCATGCAATTTCTGTAAAATCTTCATTTCCGTTTTATCCAACTTCTCATACATCCTTTCAAACCGTCCCAAATAATTTCGTTCAATCTGCTCTGCTTTACTGATATTTTTTTCAACATCATTCTCAATCCGCCTTATCCTCGCCCAAAACAAAAAATTAACCATCCCCAGCAAACCCCCAATCACCCACAGCAATATATTATTTCCCATACCATTCATTATTATCTCCTTTAATAAATGACGCTTCCTTGATCGCAAACGAAAAGAAGCATCTGCCTGCAGGAATAACTAAATAACTATCAATCATTTTCAATTTATAATTTATCATTTATCATTTTCAATTCTCAATTCTCCATTCCCAAGCTCAAATTCATTCTCCCTAAGATTATACCTCTTCATAAAATATTCCTTCTTAAATTTCACTCCCATTCTTACAAGCTTTTCATCGCGCTCAACAGATTCCTCAATCACATTCTCTTTTTTCTTAAGCTTAACTGTAGCGCGTTCTTTTATCTCATTACCATAATTCACTTCTTTGTAATATCGTAGTATTTCGTTTAATGCAAACTCAACTAATTTTTTATCCGATGTTCCCACATAATTCAGCATTTCCTTATGTACTTCTGCTATTTTATAACTCCCCGATTTTTCAGTTTCCAAGGTTAGGGTAACGGTTAATATTGCTTTTGATATTTCCTTATTCGCAAAATCACATAACTTTTCATATAACTGTCCTATTTCATACTTCGGATTTTCCATTATTTCTATTGTGGCGTCTGTAGGGAGCACAGTAATCAAATCCTCAGCCATTTGATTTACTTCGTCAAGCAGTTTATCAATATCGTTTTGCGGAGTTCCGGGTGCATATCGTCCAATTAAATAGGGGATACCGAACCTTTCAGTCATTATCTGCCAAAATTCTAGAGCTACCTTTTTAAGCTGCACCATATTGTACGCCCTTGTTAGCGCTTTTTCGCCCTGTGGTTTATAATAGGTGGGATTATTAACTATTGTAATAAATTTATACTTAGGTAATTTTTCTCCTTCCTCATAAATATATGTACCGTTGACAAATTTTCTTAAACTTACTTCTCCTTTGTTGTTAAAAATAAACCATTCTTGCGGTTTAGCGCTTAATCCTGTTGGGATATATTTGCCATTTACATATTTCCAATTAACCTCTAATACTTGATAACCGTATAAAACAGCTTCTAAAACTTGATGGATTATTGACTGCATATTTAATCCGGCAATTAAATTCAATAATTCATCTTTATACTCTTCATCTTTTATATTCGATAATTCCCATCCCATCTGTTTAACCTGCATCTTCCTTTGCGTTATCGCTGCATTTACGTGTGGATCATACAGAATTGAACGAAGCTCTTCATAATCGTAATTTATTTCTTCCAATATTTTATCCGGATCCCTTAAAGAAAATAACATTTCCTTTAACAGCATTAACTTTTCATAAGTGGCAAATGGTCTCAACAAATTCCTTCTCATATTTAATCTCCTTATTCAAATCACATAATAAATGACGCTTCTTTGAGCTGAAGTCGAAAAGAAGCTAAAGACAACAATTGCCAAATTCAATTCTCCATTATCCATTCTCCATTTTCAATTCTCAACTTCTTCTCCTAATCCTTTTCTTTCTTCCAACGTGCTTTATTTCCATTTCGGAAACGCTATTGATAGATTTTAGCACATTCAATGCTTGACTAATCGAATCCGTTATATCGTCAAATTCAACGGAAGGGAACTCAATCAATTCGTTTATTACCTCATCACGCAATTTTATTCCCTTTCTTATCTTCACTTTTCCTGCTTCAAATAGGGGAGTGATTGCGTTTAATCTTGCTATTTTATCTTTATCCGGTCTAACTTCCTTTAATGGCAACCTCGTTTCTCTTCTCAACTCTTGAATAAGACTTTGCCCCGAAGCTTTGTCTTCTATTAATATCTGATTTGCTTTATATTTTTCATATAACTGAATCACCTTCTTTTTAAGATCCGGAAATTCTAGTCTATCTCTAAATAAATCAATTAAATAGTAATTGGCGTTTGTCAATATCCAAGTAGAACAAACCGAATAATCATTTTCCTCTTTTGTCTTAAAAGCCGTATCCCACGATTGATATATTCCAACAAATTTTTCTTTCTGATATTCTTTTCCGATGAAGATTTTTATCCATTCCGGTTTTATAATGTTATACTCGTTTTCCGATATAAATTCGCCGTAAACTTCCTGCTTAATTAAGTGTGGTTTCGACTTAAATTCATTTTCATATTCCTTCACTTCCTTTCGGTCAATAAATGGGTTATCGTATGAAGTGAATTGATAAGCCTTCCAATCTTTTCTCTCTTTTGCTTTTTCAAATAATTCAAAAAATAAATGCTTTTCTCCTTTGTAAGTTTTTCCCTTTGGTGTTCCGCCTATTATCATTTTCCCGGCAAAATCAAATGTCATAGGTCTTATCGATTTTTCCCATATTGCTCGTTTTTTTAATATTATTCCAGCCTCATTCAATATTATTATTTTATATCCATATCCTTCTAGATTTTGCTCTCTTTCTGCCGACCTGAAATCACATATATTCCCATTTATCAATAATATTGCTTTTGACCTGTCAAACTTTACTAATCCTTTCGGTAAGTTTCTTAATTCCGGATAAAAGTATCTGTCGTAATATCTTATTATATTTGGATAAGTTGTATCAACCCATAAAATTGGGCTGACCCCAATCAATAGATTTTCAATTACATAATTTGAAAGTCCTTTTGTAAAGCCAAATCTCCGTCCCTTTGTAATTACTTTTACTTTTTCTTTATCATCAAATAATATCTTGTTTTGTATGGTATGATATTTTAATTCTAAGTTATATATCATTTTATTTCTCTTTAATAATCTTACGTTTAATTAAAATTGTAATTTCTTTCTCCGCTTCTAATTTTTCTTTTTGACCTAATATTTGTTTTCCTAACCAAATTAACATTGACACATTTCCCTGTAGCGCAACTGCCAGTTGTTTCTTCCTCAACTTCATTTTGACGTTTGCTCGCCCTTTTGTTAAAAATTCGCCAAAATTCCTTCTTAATGTACTTTCCTTAATCCCTGTTAAATCCGAAATCTCTAAATTATTTAAACCGTACCCCGCCAATTTTTCGATAGTTTTTTCAATGTTTTCCCCAGATTCTTTTCTAATATTTTGCTTATTCTCTTTTATCTTTCCCATCATTTTAACTATAAGATTCAGTTAAAACCTTTTTCTCAATTTTTATCATTTCTAAGTCTTAATTACAAATGTTTCGTTTTTCTTCTTTCCTCCGGCCTAAAAAATTTTGCGTCAAGAATTTTAACGTAGTGAAGCGACCGCAAAAAATTTGAGAATTCGCTATTGTATTGAATTTATTTTTTGCAGCTGAGCGTAGGTAAAATTTAGCAAAATTTTTTCAGCCTTGATTTTTTCGTTCTTTTGTATCAAGACAAAAGAACAAGGCACATTCAATTCTATTTATTTTAAATTCAGTCCTAAAAAGAAGTAAATAACAATAATTTCTTATTCCCATAATTATTTCTTTTGTAAATCTATTTGATATTGAAGAAAAAATTATTTATATGATATAAAATTTAATATAAACATAAAGAAAGCTTGCATTAATATAAAAATATTATTTATATTTAGCTAAATCTTAAAATTTATTTATTTGGGAGTAAAGTTTATGAAAGACTTAAT
>CAZNJB010000096.1:0-4497 GCA_964573255.1 uncultured Melioribacteraceae bacterium | reverse complement strand
CTACAGGAGGGAATGAAATATAAAATATTGAAATATTTAATGATAAGATATTAAGAGAATAAATTATAACAAGAGCCACAAGAAATTGTATTAAGAACTTATAATTCCACTTTAGACCAACTATGTCATCAATTATCCCACAAATTGATATGAGTAAAAGACCGTAAATGAATCCTCGAGTATCTGCAAGTTTCGGATGGAAAGAAAAAACTATAATTAAAATAGACAACAAAATAACCAAACCACCCATTCTTGGAATTACACCTTTATGTACTCTTCTCCCACCCGGTTTATCAACAATCCCCTGAACAGTAAGATATTTAATGAAGATTGGAGTTGATATCATACTGAAACTTATACTTAAAAACAAAATAACAAGTAGAGTCATCTAATACCCATATCTTAATGATATACTAAATGATGAGCCTGGAGTAATTTTATATTCGTCAATAAATCTATTATTAGCCTTAAAAATATAAGAATAGTCTACATCAAAAAATAGATCATGAATAGGATTATATGATAATTGCCATCTCATTTCAGAAAATGTGTTTATAACTCCAGATAAGAGAGGATATGTTGATGTAACACGATTATAATAATCATTTATATCTTCTTTAGCCCCTTTCAATATGTACTGATAGGATGCTTCTAATTTTATTGCTCTTGAAAAATATTGTTCAAATAAAAAATAATATTGTACAGCGTTCGAGCCTATCCAATGCCCTAATTGATAATCTGAACTAGTGTATTGCTGCAAGGGATCTGCATTCATATATGCATAGGGTTTTATTGCATTGTATTCAAATGTAAAATAGCTATCTTGCCAGATCGGATTTGTAAACCTTCCACCAAACGTCCAAGCAAAAACCTGAGCATTATCTCCATTACCACTCAGCAATTGTTCAATTGACATTTCGTCTATGTAAAAAGAAAAATAAATTTTACTTTTAATTTTTGTCCAAATATATGAAGTATTAAAAAATATTTGAGCATTATCACCTGTATCAGCTCCGCCAATGCTATTATAATGATCCGCTAACCTAAAAAAAAGTGGTATAAAATATATTGGTTCTAATCTGTCTCCATAAATGATAGATTCACCGAAAGTTAACCACCAGTTATTAAAAGGCATGAATGAAAATGTATGAGAAACATAATATTTGAATCTTCGTGAATAACTTACTGATCTGTCTAAGACTTCTGATTCAACACCGGTATATCTGATAGTCGTAGAATCAATTAGTTTTGAATCCAACCATGCATGTATAAAATTATACTTAAACCAACTAACAGGCTCAATTTCCAATCTAATATGGGGAAAAGAAGGTGCTTTGTTTGAAAGAATTACTGACGCTTGATAACTTGATCCAATATGCAAGAAATCCTTGGCAAATGTAAAATTTCCCCATTTCCATCCTAAATTAACCCCTCCACGCGTTTCACTATACTCAGAATGCTTATTTAATTTCATTCTATGGTTTTTTACACCCGTTAACGGTGTAAATAATTTAAAATTATCTATATTTTCACCGTCTTCCATAAAATCACGGTAAGAAAAATAGAATCCCAGAAAATCACTTATTCTTCCTTTAAATTTTACACCTCCGTACTGCAAATAATTTTTTTTTGTAATATCATATTTTATTTGAAATACTGGATCTATATCAAAAGCAAAATTTTTATCACAATACTTAAATACATTAAATCTATTATTCACACCAAAATTAAAAAATTCAGAAATTGTATCTTGCTCATTATTTATAAATTTTATTTCAAATGCATATTCATTTGAATAAAAATCAAGTTGTGATTGTTCAATTTTAGTTAATCTGTCAGTATTATAAGCTATTGCGATAAGTTTCCTTGCAATTTTATTTCTTGTTATTGGACGAATATCATCAAATAATTTTATAATTCCTTTTTCTGCTTGCTTATCAAGAAAATTATAAATTTCTTTGTTATAAATAGGTTCGTAAATAGATTGAGCATTAGAAAATGAATAGCAAAAAGCAGAAAGAAGAAAGCAAAAAAGATATTTCTTTAATTTATTCATTTTATTAAAATTTAACTGTCGGCATTTTATTCCAGTCAATCATTTCAACTGCAGTTTTTATATCTACAAACTTAAAATCATTTAACAGCTTTTCAAATTTCTTTTTTGAATTTTTTAAACCAACATAAGACTTAAATTTTCTTATACGAGAAAGGTTTTCTAATACCGGTTGGTTTGAATCAAAATCTCTAGGGTGAAAATAAGTCATTAAATAAGATGATTTGTTGTAAAGATATTTTTGCAGGTAGTATGGTAATAGACGAAAATAACCACCACCACTAAATACAATTTCCTTCCCCAAAAATTTATATGTGTTTATTGGGAGTTCTTTAATAATGCTTCCCTCAAAGTTTAGTTTGCAAGGAGTAGAATAAGGAAAACCGAGATAACCACCATGCCCTCTTGAAGTTGGAAAAATTGAGCTGTCAACTTCAATGCCTAACTCAAGCAATGTATTAAATGCCCACATTGTATCGTTCTTTATAGAAAATCCAGGCGCTCTAAAGTATTTTATTTCTTTTCCACTTATATCTTCAAGAAGTTTCGTTGAATATTCTAAATCTTTTTTTATTGTTTCTTTATCATGCTTATAAATTAACAGATGGGAATATGAATGGTTCCCAATCTCGTACCCTTCTGAAACAATGCGCTTAACGATTTGAGGATGTTTCTCAGCTACCCAGCCAAGTATAAAAAAAGTGGCATTATAACCACTATTAAAAAGAGATGCGAAAATAAAATCCAACCCTTGATTAAGGCGAGATGCATATTTATTCCACGAATCTATATCTTCTGTTTCATCAAAGTCGAGAATGTGAAACCAGTCTTCAATATCAAACGTGAGAATATTCATTAAAAGAACTTCTTCCCCTTAGCATAAAATTCTTTGACATCTTCACGGGTTGGGAAAGAAAAATATGTGCTTTCATCATCATTATTTGGGAAAAGTTCATAATCACCTAAATCTATCTTATTTATTGCCTCAATTATTGCATCCATTCCTAATTTCTTAGTATGCTTAATTAGTTCACGTTGCGACCAATTTTTATCTATTTTGATTTTTTTTTGAACTAGAATAGGTCCGCTGTCAATTCCTTTATCAACAAAAAACACCGAGACTCCGGTATAATCTTCATCATTTTTCATAACCCAAAAGGTAGGCATTAATCCCCTATATTTAGGCAACAAGGCAGTATGCAAATTTAGAGTACCTTTCGAAGGTAAGTCAATTAATTTTTTTTTAAAAATCTGGTTCCCCGCAATAGACAAAAGTATATCCGGATTATATGACGAAATAATTTCTAATGAATTTTTATGATTAATAGATTTTTGTAATTTAATAATGGGGATATTTTGTTTCTTTAAAACGTTTACCACTTTATTTGAATTTTTCAATTTACTTACCAAAAAATTCATCGAATAAAACAAAAAGAATTTAGTTCCAAATATTTTGTAAGTTCTTTTTGCTTTTTGAAAAAAACTTTCACGTTTCCCAAATGGAGAAACATCAAATACAATGCACGCAACTATTTTGTGTTTATTTGGTAACCTTTGTAGCAAGTAAGAAATATTTTTTGCCAAGTAAAAAGGTTCATCTTGTGTTATTAATACAATATTCATACTCTTTTTACTTTTTGCTTTAAAATATAGTAAATAAATCTAGGTATAGCATATAAATTTCTTCGCCCAAGTCTATTAGGGTTCTGAATACTTCTACTAAGCCATTCTAACCCCATTTTAATTAATAATGGATTTGCTCTTTTTTCATTGCCAGCATAAAAATCAAAAACCGCACCTATCGAGGCAATAACTGGGACATTGAGCTTCTCTTTATTTTTATATACCCATTTTTCTTGTTTTGGCGCTGTCATCCCAACAAATAATACATCAGGATGCGCAGAATTAATAATTGACACAAATTTGGTATCTTCTTCCTCGGAGAAATCATTTTTAAACGGTGGAGACAAAAAATCAACAGTTACTTTTGGGAATTCAACATTAGCTTTAGTTTTAATTTTTAGTAATGTATCATTTGTAGAACCAAAAAAGAAGCACTTACCCGATGATTTTTGTAACTCATTCATTAAATAAATAAAAATATCATAACCTGCAATTTTTATAATTTTTTTACCATATAAAAAATTAACAGCCCAGATTATTCCTTCGCCATCCGGGAGTAGAATATCAGACTGTTGAAGCGCTTTTTTAAATGTTGTGTCTTTTTCAGCAATTAAGAATGAATAAGGATTTATTGTTGCTATTAAACATTTTTTATTAATTCTAATAATTTTTAATTCATCCGTAAAAATATAATAACAAAAAAATGCTTTAACATTCATAATTATTCTAATAAAATTTTAGCTAATTCCCTTTTATACATTATTTTTTAGAAAATTGTTATCCAATTGAAAGTTCTATTTTAATAAAGAATTGTATAGATT
>CAZNJB010000095.1:0-4524 GCA_964573255.1 uncultured Melioribacteraceae bacterium | reverse complement strand
TAGAGCATCAGCTTCCCAAGCTGAGGGTCACGGGTTCGAATCCCGCCACCCGCTCATCTCAGATCAGATCCTCTAAAGCTTCTAGTTAGAATATATTATTTGTTTTTAATAAGCGATTGTTAAACAATTGGGAATTATAAATAAAAAAATAAAAATCAGATAAAATTTCACTTGCAAAAATTTTGAAAAAGCTCTATAATTGAACTTCAAATTTTTGAAAATTTGACTGCCCGAAAGGGAAATATCTGGGGCCTTAGCTCAGTTGGTTTAGAGCACCTGCCTTACAAGCAGGGGGTCAGAGGTTCGAGTCCTCTAGGCCCCACAACCCTAAAGCCTTGTAATTCAATGAGTTACGAGGCTTTTTTTATAAGAAGAAAAATTAAAAAAATATACTATAACACTTTTTATAACACCTTTTAAGAAATCCTTTCTGTATTCATTTCAATATCTTCTAATAATCGGCTCATTTTCTTGATTTCCGTTTGTAGTAAGTCAAGCTTTTCTTCATTCTTATGTTGATAATTAGCTATTTCATCCAATAAGAGAATGATTTTTTGATAATACTCAGGATAACCCTTGATTTCTTCTTGAAGGTCTTCGTTAGCCATTTTGTACTCCTGCTAGTTCATAAAAAGATTATATTTCTTCTTCCAAGAAACTCTCCAAAGTAATTTCATCCAGTTCTTTTCGCGCATTATTCACATTAAAATCCACATAGTTCTTATCGGTAATCTTAATGTTTGCATGATCAAGTAGTTTTTTCACAGAAAAAATATCCATTTGCAATACATTTATGAGGAAGCTCGCTGTAGTCGGTCGAATTTGCTTCAAAGTATATCGTTTTTCAATACTTTTCGCGGAGAGAAGGAGTTTAATTCTCCGGTCCCAAAAAGAGAGGGGCCAAGTATAATTGTCCGGAACTACCGCAAACATATCGAAAAGCCTTCCTTTGTCTCCTTGCTTTACTCCCATTTCTTTCAATAAATTTTCTAATTCCTTATAAAGGGGAAAACGATAATATGGCTTTCCTTTTCTCGCGCCGGTTTTAACGTTCTGGATTGTAATAATCTTTCTTCTGAAATCAATGTTTTCCTTTAACTGAACGATTGCGCTCGAAGGGCGACAGCCGGTTAAGAGCATGAAATAAATTATCTGGTAATGATGTGGATGAGCGGTGTCCTGTTTAAGATAGTTTATTATAGAATACATATCCTCAAGAGGAATCGGTTCGGGGTCTTTCTCTTCAGATTCAACTACTTCAATAATATTTTGCCGCGTGTAATGTTTGTCGACAAAATAATTCCATAAAGTATGCAAGGCACGTGTATAAATTGACTTAGAGTTTTTTGAAAGCTTTCTCTCTTCGAAATAATAGAGTAATTTAACGTAATCTGATTCGTGATATTTGTATATATATTTATCCTTGCACACATCAATGAAATGTTTTACGGCAAGGTCATAGTTCTGAAATGTTTTGGGTTTAAGATACTTTTTACTGCCTGGTACAGATCTTACTGCTTTATATTCTGCGTAGCCTTCTGAAAGTTTTAATTTCTTTATAAGCTTAACGCCGGACTTTTTCTGAATTATGAGTTCGCTTAGTCCGGCTTCAAATTCTCTTTTTAATTTATTTACCTTTGGGTTACCAGTAAGTTTTATCTTTTGCCGTTTACCATTTACCGATGCTTTTTTAGCTTCTTCAATCTTTCGTTTGTCTGCTGCAGTGAGTTTTATTTTCGTGTTGATCGACTTCCGGCGCTTTGCCGGATCCGCTTCTGTGGGATCGTAATACCGCAGCCAATAATAAGGACTATTTTTCTGCGCGTAGAGTGATGCCATTATTTTGATTTCTTAATTTCTTGTTTTTCTGAATTGATAATTTCACCACACAATTTTGTCAACTTATCACTGTAAGCTCTGAATTTTGAAGCTTTATCTTCATCTAAATAATCAAATTCCCAAACGAAGGAATAAAATTCTTGCAATAAAACGACTAAATTTTTATGCTTATTCCCTTTTTCTGCCAGCAATATATTTATATCTGTTGTCAACTTGAGATATTCTTCTATTCTGGATTCTAATTTTTTTGAATAATATTTTTCTCTTTCTATGTTGTTTTCTTTTTTAGCTTTCGCTTTGACCATTGACTCAAACGCAATCAAATCAGATAAAAAAATCATTTTGCTAAGTTTATCTTTGAACTCTTGGACCCACTCTAAATCTAAAGTAGCCGCCTTCTTAAACTTTAACACCCTATTAGAAGTTATATAAGTTATAAAAGGTGATGCGATAATAGCTAAGATTGCTATCACATAAGCGAATATTGTATCATCTTCCATATCAACTCACATAATTATGAATTCTGGCAAAAATCGCTTTCCCTTCGTTTGTGATTTTCAATGACGTTGCATTTAGGTATCCGCAATCAATGAGAAAAGATATGTCTTCATCATCTAGGTTAGAAACGAATTTATTGAAACTAATCTCATCTTCTTCGCTAAATCTACGTTCCGGAATATTATTTTCTTTTTGCCATTCCCGTATTTTTTTAAAAACTTTATGTCCAAAAGGATTTATTTCCATAGGACCTCCTATTAATTATTACTAAATTCTGTTAGTTTTTTTAGCTCAATCAATTTGAGTAAATAAAAAGACTCCTGATGGTCTAAATCTTCCAACACAAAGTTTTTCCGTATTGTTGACATCTTAGAAACTGGAGTCATATGAACCTTATTTATCTCTTCACGAATACGGTTTATTTGATCTAGTATTTTACCGATTTCGAGACGGCTGTAACGCTGATATTGAAAAGTTTTTTTATTTGAATTATGCTTACTCATGAAAATAAATTGCCTTGTGTGTGTGTATCGTCTACCGTTTTCTTTTCTGCCTTTTTAAAAGTGTTTTTTTCAAATATTGCATCTGAAAGATTTATCTCCTTCCCATCTAAAAGGTCTTCAACTGTAATTATCTGTATTTTGTCATATCTGTTTGTGTGGTATTCATTCTCGAAATATCCCTCTTCTTTCGCAGCTCTTTGCATTGGCTTCGTAACATATTCTTCAAAACACACAAATACACCAATATCTGCTTCTTCTTTTTTTACTACCTGAATAAATTCTCTTATATTTTTAACATTTACTTTCCCGCTTTTGACTTCTATGAGTATTAACCCATTTTCTTTTGGAGTTTTTCTAAAAGTTAAATAACCGTCATAACCACCATCAGCCACTTTTTTCTCATTCGAAACACCACCTAATAAAACTTCAATTATCCAATCTTGGAAATGTAATCTACCCCCTTTAGTATTGGTCGCTAATTCTTTAGCGCTATCAATATCTTTTGGTAGTCCGTCAACAATGATCTTATTTTTTATTTCCCTTGCTTTTTCTTTCGAATACGGTTTTGTTAATCGATCAATAATGAGCTTTATCGCTAAATGGGAAATATCAACCCCAATCCACCTACGATTCAATTCATTCGCAGCTGCTATAGCAGTACCACATCCACAAAAAAAATCAGCTATTAAATCATTTTCTTTTGTTGTAGCTCTGAGGATTCTTTTTAACAAAGCAATTGGTTTTTGAGTTGGGTATCCTAATCTTTCTTTACCGCCTGTCTGTTCTATATCACTCCATAAGTTTGATAATAATCTACCTTTAGTATATTCTGGTCGAAATTTTCTATATGGGACACCATTTGCAGATATTTCCAAATCCCCGGCTTCATCAATTTTCTCTAACTTTTCTTTTGATACTTTCCATCCAGCTTTTGAACGAGGTAAAATCCCTCGATATTCATAACATAAATTTGGTCTTTCACCCATAGATAGACTCCTAAATAGAGGGCTAAGAGTATATCGACCTTTTTCATCAATAAAAGGATATCTTTCAATTATCTCACTATGCGAAAAGGGTACTTTAATAGCTTCACTATCAAAAAAATAATTCTCACTTTTAGTATAAAAAAGTATTATATCAGTATTAACACCAAATTTCTTATCCTTATGTTGGGATGTTTTCAAACTTTTTGTTCTTTCCCAAATAATTTCGTTCCTATAATTTTTCTCTTTAAAAACTATATCTAGTAAGATCTTTAAATAGTGGCTCATAGTTGGATCACAATGCAAGAAGAAACTACCTGTTTCTTTCAATAATTTATGCATATAGTGTATTCGAATCGCCATAGTTGTTAAATATGAAATGCCACTTTTGGAAATACCAATTTTATCAAGTGTTTTTAGAAATTCATAGAGGCTCTTATTTAAATTCTGTAATTCATTTAATGTATCTATATAAGAAACATTACTCCAAGTATCAGCGAAGGCTTCTTTTTGTGCTTTTGTCCCTTTTAGTTCAATATCTTCGAAAAGCACATTATAATCTCTTTTAGAATTAAATGGAGGGTCGATATAAATTAAATCAATAAATCCTGTGGGATTCTCGGCATGAAGTTTTCTCATTATCTCCAAGTTGAACGAAACCGCCAAGGCGGTAGCATAAAAAGTTCTTTGACATATTGATA
>CAZNJB010000094.1:0-5124 GCA_964573255.1 uncultured Melioribacteraceae bacterium | reverse complement strand
ACTTGAAGAAACTGAAGAATTATAAGAAGGCAATTGAGTACGTAATAAAATTGAAGAATGAGAAAGAATGGTAATGGGTCCGGGGTTCCCCCGACAAGTCGGGGCTGCGGGCCCACAACAAATTAAAAAAGAGAAAACCTCGGTATCCCCGAGGTTTTTTTTATTTAAATGGAAAAGTATTATGTGTACATATTGGAATCGGATAGGGGGAGACATTATATCGGGCAGACATCTGATTTACAAAGAAGGATAGCAGAACATAATTCACCCCACCACGGCTTTACAGGTACTTCAGAAAATTGGATGATCTTGGAATACATTGAGTTACGTTCCAGAAGTGAAGCAATGAAATTAGAGCATTACTTGAAGAAACTGAAGAATTATAAGAAGGCAATTGAGTACGTAATAAAATTGAAGAATGAGAAAGAATGGTAATGGGTCCGGGGTTCCCCCGACAAGTCGGGGCTGCGGGCCCACAACAAATTAAAAAAGAGAAAACCTCGGTATCCCCGAGGTTTTTTTTATTTAAATGGAAAAGTATTATGTGTACATATTGGAATCGGATAGGGGGAGACATTATATCGGGCAGACATCTGATTTACAAAGAAGGATAGCAGAACATAATTCACCCCACCACGGCTTTACAGGTACTTCAGAAAATTGGATGATCTTGGAATACATTGAGTTACGTTCCAGAAGTGAAGCAATGAAATTAGAGCATTACTTGAAGAAACTGAAGAATTATAAGAAGGCAATTGAGTACGTAATAAAATTGAAAAATGAGAAAGAATTTTAGTGGGTCCGGGGTTCCCCCGATGTGTCAAAGCTGCGGTCTACAAGTAAACTTATTAATTTGGAACAGAATTGATGGAATTGAACATAATATAAGTAGTAAATAACTACTTTATTTTTAGCTAATTTTTACTCAATTTATCCCACCTTATAAACTAACCTTATAAAGTACGTTACGCGAGTTCGGATTATGACTTCAATTGATTTGAATATATAAATCAAAACAACGTGCAGGATTCTATGAATCGTAACACAATAGTATTCAGTAAAGAATTACATGATTAATTCAATTCTCATTAGGTAGAGCTTACGGCTGGGAAGATGACGAATAAAGCGGTAATTGGTCTAGATGCATTTTTCTCCGATCTGGAAAGAACGGAGCAAACATATTGGGAGCATCAGATTTTAATTAAAAATAAAAAATTAGAAATAATGCGTTGTATCCATAAGGGAAAATAAAATTTTGATATTACTTTTATGAATTCTAATTGCTTTTGGAGAAGAAAATAATAGGGAGTAAAAAATAAAATTATTTAAAGGTGAGTTAGAGATTAAATAAAACTTTAAAAGCTTGAAAAAACTAAACAGAAATGAGAGACAATAGTAAAAATCAATAAATAATTGATTTTTATCTATAATTTATTTATACTATTGTACAATAGTACAATATAATGGCGAACTAATGACTTTAGTAGTTGATACATCAATAATTATTTCTGTTATCACAAACGAAGCACACAAGAAGAAGATAATTAAACTTACAAAAGGAGAGGAGTTAATTGCTCCCATTTCGCTACACTATGAAATTGCAAATGCATTTTCAGTAATGTTTAAAAGAAATAGGATTAGTTTAGATGATGCTAAATTGGCAATTGAATATTATGCTCAAATTCCTCTTCGTTTAGTTGAGGTTGATCTTGTGAAAGCGCTTGAGATAGCAGTAATGAATAACATATATGCATATGACGCATTTTTTATTGAATGTGCAAAAAGATTCAATGCAAAAATAATGAGTTTAGATAAGGGAGTAATTATTACTGCAAAGGAAAATAATATAAATGTAATTGAGGTATAGCGATGAATACATATACATATAGCGAGGCAAGACAAAATTTGGCAAAGCTACTTGATAAAGCAAAAAAAGAAGGAAAAGTAATAATTAAAAGAAAGGACGGTTCTATTTTTGAATTGAAGTCCGTTCCAGAAAAAAAATCTCCTTTAGATGTCAATGGGATTAATTTAAAATTAAGTGATCGTGAGATTGTTGATATTTTAAAGGAAAGTAGGAAATCAAAATACTGAGGATTAAATGTATTCAGAGATTTGATTATTGGTAGTTTGAGAATCTTAAACATAATTGATGTAATTGGTTAAATTCCTTGTTAAGCTAATTTTCACCCGACAAATCGGAGCTACGGTGTTATCCCAATATGTCAGTGTACACATGCAATTTTATTGAATAATAAAACCTCGGCTATTCCGGGGTACCATTTTTAAAACTCCCTCACATAATTTTTCTGCACGTTTATCTCTACATTATCAAATCTAATAATCGATATACTCTATTTGGGGTATTTTATTTTTGGGGGATTATTATTCATACAAATTCTGCAACATCTATTAGAAAATCTCGTCATAATAGTTGAAAAATTAATAATTAGAAAATGAAATGAAAATATTAATTATTTTTTTGATATTCTTTACCAATTTTACTTTTTCACAAGTAACGAAAAAAGACACATCTGATAAAAGTCGGACAAAAATAGTATTCTTGGAATATTCACCTGTCATTGATGGCTTTGAAGAGTCACAGATTAAAAAAGTGAAGAAAAGATACTTTTATCATAAAGAAAATAGAGGGCGTGAAGCCTCCACAGATATCATTTCTTATAAGTTGGCTTACGGAACAGAATTCTTTTATATTTTCATTGAGGTTGAAACCAGTTCGATAATTTACCGTGACAGGGGGTATCAGAATGGGGATGGGGTGCAACTAGTCCTTGCCTCTCCAAATGAAATGGGTGAAGCTACGGAAGAATTTTATGTCTTGGGTTTTACACCACAGAAAAAAGGGAATAATTCGTGGCAGAAAAAATTTATATGGTATAGGAATAAGGAAATTTCATTTAAAATACTTAAAGAAACAAAATTTGAAACGAAAACTTTTAACGGCATAAGCGGTTACGAAATATTAATTCCCTGGAGTGAAATTCCACCTTTCCATCCGTGGTTTTTCGAATCGATAGGGTTTAATATTTGTTTTGTAAAAGCTGCAGATGATTGTGAAAATACATATTATTTTGTTAAATATGATGATAAAATTCAATCTGAGCAATCCCCACGTAAATATCAAGTAATCGGTTTTGAAGAACCAAATCTCAGTAAAGGAGTTGAATTCTTCTCTGCTCTGAATAAGAATAACTTACAAGAAGGAGAAAGAGTAAGTCTTGATGTTGCAACAGTTGCTTCCACCGATACTATTTACAAAATTTATTATAAACTTTTAACGGGTGAAAATACGATTGTTAGACGTTCTAAAAATTTAATCAATGCTATTAAAGGGCTAACAAAAAATAGGATTCCTGTCAATGTTTCCGCTTTGAGCTCCGGTGGATACAGATTACAAGTCTTTAACACCAAAGGTAGAATGATTTCCGAACTACCATTTACGGTTTTACCTCAATTTGATGTAGAAGAAAGTCTTCAAAAAATCCAAGATGTAAGGAAAAACATTTCATATGGGAGTTATGTGACTCTGCTTTTCAAGTTACACGAAATTAGAAAAGAAATTTATAAAGTAAAAGATTATGAAACAGCGGGACCTTTAAGAATGAAGATGCGGGAATTTAACCGCTTCCTCTCTTTTGCGGAATATGGAGAGGATTTGTTGAAAGTTAAAAGCGGAATTTTCAGACGGGCATATTTATCCAGGATCGATTCTACCCTTCAACCCTATTCAATAAAAATCCCGAAAAATTATAGTCCAGATAAAAAATATCCTCTGTTGGTTTTTCTACACGGAAGCGGACAAGATGACCAAGGCGTTCTAGAAGCAAGGAAAGGAATTGCAGAAAAATTTATTGAACTTGCGCCTTATGGTAGAGGAACATCCAATGTTTATAGCAAAGATCACGCTCAGGATGATATCCGCGAAGCACTAAATGATGTAATTAGAAATTATTCGATTGATACAAGCAAAATTATTCTTTCCGGATTTTCTATGGGTGGATACGGCGTTTACCGCACATTTTACGAAACGCCGAAACGTTTTGCTGCACTGTCTGTTTTTTCCGGACATCCTAATTTGGCAAATAAATGGGGAATCGGAGGAAAGGAACCGAATTTTCTAGATGAAAAGTATTTAGAAACTTTCAAAGGAATGAGAATTTTTATTTTTCATGGAGAGGAGGATAGAAATTGTCCAATTGGCTTAACAAAGAAACTTGTTGATTTGCTTGGACAAAACGGAGCCTATGTAACTGCAATTTACGAGAAAAATAAAGGTCACGAAAAAGCGAGTGCGAATACAATGAAAAAATATTACAATTGGCTGGAGGAAATAATAAAGTGAAATTTTAGTATGAATTTTGCCGGTGATTTTGTTAAAGGAAAATGTTGAAAGGAGGGTGGGGGTATTTCTAATTTCTTCCCTTTTCTTCAAACGAGGTCTATTTAAAAGTAATTTGTTCTGAATTAAAGCTATGGAATAATAAAGTGGCACAGAAATTGCATTTTGCCTAATAATGTATTTATAGATTACATACTATTAGGAGAAAAGAATGAGTAAGTTATCCTTGGTTCGAATGAAAAAAATAGCATTGGTGTTTTTATTTTTTTTCTATGTTTTTAATTTTTCTACTGATGTATATTGTCAGTTGGTGGAAGGTCATTGGGAAGGAAAGATAGAAGTTCCCGAGCTAGAACTGGGAATTTATGTGGATTTTTCAATCAACGATGATAATTTGTTATCCGGAGATATTTCCATTCCTTTGCAAGGAGCAAAAGATCTTCCTCTAACGGAAATCACTTTGACGGGAGACCAACTGAAGTTTAAAATGCCGAACGTTCCCGGAAATGCGATGTTTACGGGAAGAATATCGGATGATGGATTACAGATAAGCGGAATATTTTCTCAATCGGGTCAAAATTTCCCATTTAAAATTATCCGTTCTGAGTCTCGCTCTGCAATAGCGAAAAAAGCGCTTCAGGGCTTTGATGATTTTGTTGCGAAGGCTATTAGCGATTGGAATATTCCCGGACTTGCAATGGCAATCGTAAGCGGTGACGAAGTTATTTTTAAAAAGGGATTCGGATATCGAGATGTGAATAAAA
>CAZNJB010000093.1:0-5129 GCA_964573255.1 uncultured Melioribacteraceae bacterium | reverse complement strand
CGACCTCTTGTAATTTATCGCCGGTCATTTCCTCAATCAATTGATATTGATGACTACCGTAATATTTAGCTTTTATTTTAAGGTCACTTGCAGAAACACCACTTACAGCGATTGCAATGTGACTTAAAACCCCCTGGCGGAGATTAAAAACTTTTGTTCCATTTGCTTTTGGTACTGTTTGAGTTCCAGCAGAAATAAAATTTAACATTTTACACCCCCGCAGATTTTTTTGAACCTACAATAAAATTAGTAATTACTTGCGGTATATAACCAGCCAAAGCCAGATAAACACCGAGAGCCAAACCAAGCCCACCGAATTTTAACAAATAACTTTTTTCTGTTTTTGTCATTTTATTTTTTCCTTATAATTTGTTAATAAATACACTTGCAAATTATCAGAACCTGTAAAAAGACGCAAGAGTCTTATTTATGTACTTTAAAACTCTATAATTATTCAACTTTAATAGTTTAAAACAAGCGTATAAAAAACATAGTGAACAAGTGTTCAGCGTCTTGAAATTTCACGACATTTGGTCAACGTCAATTGTTGACCTTAATATTTTCTTTGAGTTCCTTCACACACCACCCGGCGCAGTCTAAATTCATTTTTCATTCAATACCAGCCCTCTCAATATCCATCGCAACCCCCCGGGAGATTAAAAGAATATATCTATTTTTTCCCGGACCCGGAAAGCTGCGCAGAGCTCCGCTATCCGGGATCGGGAAAAATGAAGTCTTTTAATATACACCAACTATCCTGACTGTCGGTCGCCATACCGAACAGCCCGCCCAATAAAGGACAAAAAAAAAGCCCACGCATTAGCGCAGGCTCAATTTTCTAAAATATTTTATTTTCATTTAATTGTCTCGGTAATAATCAAACCGTATTTTCTTTAATTTTTCTATGGTATCTAACTGCATTAAAATATTTTCATATTCAATATTTTGAATCATTTTTTCGTTTTTTTCCTCTATACTATCAATAAGAGCCAAAAGCTCTTTTCTCTTTCTTGAACGTTCTTTTCTTTCGAATTGAGAAAGCACCCGGAGTAAAATATAATCTTTCCGGTAATGATTCAGAGACATTTCTAATAACTCTTTAATTATCATTTTATCCTTACTGTTTAATTTTACCATTTTAGATTTTTTCTTTGTAATATATGAATTTATAAAATAATCCCAAAGAAATAAAACATTTTCATCATTATCAATAAATTGTAATAAATCAATTAAACGGTTTCCAATTCCTAAATTATCAAACATTTCTTTATTTCTTAGCCCAATTTCCCAACGATACATATTTTCCGGGACTTCCTTAATATAATTTTCATAAAACTCTGCAGAATTATATCTAAATTCAGTCAATTTATGATAAAATTTACCGTACGGTTTATCCGGGTTAGATTTTCCTCTTTCGTTAAAATACCATTCCCGGCGTTTTTTCCCTTTATAAGTTTTTAATAATCCGTATTCATCAAATTGCTTTGCATAGTCATAAATATCTTGAATATATTTTTCCTCAACAATCCAATCCTCTGTTATATCCGTATCCGTTAAAGTACCATTTAGGAATCTAAAAAAATCGATTTCAATTTGTAGTAATTTTTCAACTATTTTGTGGACTTTATGAATGTT
Source organism: uncultured Melioribacteraceae bacterium (assembly GCA_964573255.1). Lineage (GTDB taxonomy): Bacteria > Bacteroidota > Ignavibacteria > Ignavibacteriales > Melioribacteraceae > CAYNUJ01. The sequence continues at coordinate 3,494 of CAZNJB010000093.1, read as the reverse complement.
TGCAATATTAATTCCATTAAAATAATTCTCTTTTAATATCTTAGAATTTATAAACAAGCCTAAATAATATCCTCTTTCTTTTCCAAAAACTCGGTGATAAACATTGTACCGAATTTTTATGCCATCTTGATTAACTATATATGAATGTTCTTTTACTGATATTATTTCTTGAGTTGTTGAATTTATAGTTAGAACTTCGTTCTTATAGTTTTCTATTTCATCAATTTCTAATGGAATCCATAATGAAAAACTATCTATAAACATTTTATTTTCCCGTTATTTTCACACTACGAACCCAACCAAACGAAACCCTCCAAATCCTTGAAAAAATCATTTCTCTACATTCAGTATATTTAATCAAACAGCGAACTAACAAAACGCCCTTTTCATAATATTCTAAATAATTATCCTTTTTAACTATGCGAGAACCATTAAATAATATTTCAAAACCCTTTTCCTTTAATAGTTTTTTGAAGTTCGCTTTTGTTATACGTCTTTTTTCCATATTTATAACCCCTACATTATTTAATAATTTTGTACATATTTACATATAAAAATACCCTATACAAATATAATGTATAGGGTTTATTTTTTCAAATGTTATCCTACTTTAACATATTTTTGAGCTATATAAAAATGAACATTATTTAGTGTAGCGTAATCAATTTGAAATTGAAAATCATTAGGATTAGTTATATAAACAACTAATCTTGTTGCAGTTGATGACCATATACTACCACCCACTATTATATGAAATAACCCTGTTAAATCGGATTCATTACTAATATGCACTAAATCACCTTGTTCAAAAAGCCCACTCATATCATAAGTTTTTATTTTATTTACGGTATCATCATTTATTACATACTTTTCAAGTTCAAAATACCCCGCAATCCTATTCGGCAAATATAATATTCTATTATCTTCTATTACGTCAGTATCTTTAATCACTATAAAATTTTTATTAACACTTTTATAACCCATAGTAAAATTACTAATTAAATCCACCCTTTTTAATTCATTAACTCTTACATCTTTCATTATATAGTAATCTAAATGAGCTCTTCCCCTTTCATAGGAATCTTGACTTAAATATGTCCCAGACGGGTAGTATATTGTATCAACTATAATTTTTCTAATTAAATTCTCTTCATATAACTTTATTTCATTTATTCTAACAGCTGATAAAGACAAATATATCGGTACTGATAAAACACCGCTTTGCGGTGCATTAAAAGACTTACTATCAAATATCATATTAAACAACCCCTAAAATTTTCTGAACATACTTATTAGTTATTTTAAAATTAAATGATTTCCAAAAGTTTCCTATTCCGGCATTGTAAACCCGGAGCCGGTTTTCGTATGTATCCGGTATTTTATAGGCTTTCATTTGAGCCGGTATAATAACATTGAAATAATACAGATAAGATTCGATTTGTGAATTAACATCATAAAGACCGCCGGTAAATCTTAACGGCTCATTATGTTCTTTCGCATATTTCAAAACATACTGATAAGTATTTGGTTTCATTTGAAAAAGCCCAATTTCCCCAGCAGAACCAACAGCATTTATTTTGAGATTACTTTCCGTTTGAGCTTGTCTAACCACTTTAGCAATATTGAAACGAAATTGTTTTTTAAATTTTTTAAGTAATTTAACAAGCTCATTTTTTTTAATGAAATCCGAAGAAACAGCAAGGTAATTTTCATTTAACATTTTCCTATTTTCCCAAGAATTTATAAATTACAAATCCAATTCCGGCCAACGTCAAAAAGCTAATCGCTTGATTTACCGGGTTATTATCCACGATAACAACATCATTACTATCATTTGAATCATTTCCGAAAAATAACGAGCTGAAGGCGTAAGTTCCAACGCCCGCCAAAGCGTTTAATAACAAACCCATAATTTACTTTACTCCGTTTTTTCTTACTTTCCAACTTTTGGGATTCTTTTTTCAATTTGTGAATCACCAATATTTAACCGTTTCAAAACAAATAAAACAACTAAAATAATTATCGTAACTAATCTATTTTTCTCAAGATAGTCGTCGATGTCCCCGACGAGCCATTTTAATATACTTTCAAACATAACAATACCTTTCTTTTTGTTTAATCCAGCGTTTTAATATTTCCGATATTCTTTTCATTATCCGGCTTTAATTGCTCTTGAGCGTGGTCTATCGTCCAACGCAAGAACATTAATAAATATTCCTGTATTATTTTCAGTTTGTTTTACTTCGCCATCCGTAGACAACAATATTTTAACCTCTTTATTTCCAACTTGAACAAGAGCAACGCCGGAATAATTCGTATAACCATTTTTTTTCTTTTCAGTTGCGTAAACTACTCCGTACTCTTTACCGCTTTTAGATACTCTTTTACGAAAACCCATTTTTTTAATTCCTTCTTATTAGTTAAACATTTTATAAATTATTAAACCAATTGCCACTAAAGGCAATGGACTTGAACCACTTGAAAAACTACTAAAATTATTTTCTTTTGTTTGATATGGTAAAAGCAAATTTTGCCAACCGGCATTTCCGAGCGGATGTGTTAAAATTCTGTCAACTACATCACTTGGAATAATTGTTTGATTTTCCGCTTCAAATGCTTTAATATATTTCATTCTGTTTATATACGTAGTAATACGAGCTTGCCAGCCATCGCCTTTTATAGCTTGATTTATAAGCCAATCCGGGAGATTAACGCCAGCCCTTTCAGCCATTTGTTTCGCTTGCCCGAATCTATCCTCAGAATGATTCCCGAATAGAGAACCAACGGAGTTTAAAAATCCCCCGTTAGTTCCCATTAAACCTGTTATTGCACTTGCTAAAGTCCCAATCATATTAATTTACCTCAGGTAATTTTGTACCGAAGAACGATTTAACAGTGCTTAATTTACCTTTTTCTTTGAGTAAATTAAGTCTATTTTGTAAACGTCTTTGCAATTTCATTTCAGAAATACGAACTTTTTGTTCGTCCATTTCAACAATTTGAGCTATGAAAGTTTGAGCGCTTTGACCTTTTTCTATATATACCGGTTCGCCCATTACATCTGAAGTCGCAAACAAAGTTTTTAATGTACTTTCATCTTGCGAAACACCTAAGAGAGCATCAATTGCAAGCACTTCGTTACCGTCAATATTTACATCGTAATCGGCAGTTTTAACTCGGTAATTATCGGCACTCGCAAAAGTACCGGCTACAAACACAGCTTTTGCACTTTCTAAATCCATACTGTTTGCGGTGCTTTCAATATGCCTTATTATAAAATCCTTAGAAACAATCTTTTCAACACCGCTAACAGAGATAACAGCGTCTGTTGTAGCATTTGTATTTGTTACAGTAACCTCAATTAAATCATTAGATTCAAGGAATATGTGACCAACCGGAACAGCAATTTGAGATGTACTTAGGAAATTATCAATTTTACCGACCTCTTGTAATTTATCGCCGGTCATTTCCTCAATCAATTGATATTGATGACT
>CAZNJB010000092.1:0-5135 GCA_964573255.1 uncultured Melioribacteraceae bacterium | reverse complement strand
AAAAAACCCGACTTGCGCCGGGTTCTTTTATTAAATTTTATATAGCTATACGGCGCTCATCTAAGAGTTTTTTTATGATGATGGCCGTGATGTTTGTTTATTCTTTGCATATTCATTTTAATTTTGTGACTAAAGATAGTGAAAACATTTGTAATGTCAATAATTTATTTTTGTCAATTTGACAGGCAAAGCGCATAAATTAAATCAATTATACATTATTCTCAATAAATATGAAATTGTTGAATCAAGAATTATCTATAATTTTAATCACCTAATGTTATACAATCGATATAAATAGAAACATTCTACTCAGACTAAGCTTTTTAACTGGTCTCAAAAACGATCGTTGTGCATTGACTTTTTGTGCTTGCCTATTTCCAAGGAACGCGTACTAGAGAAAACCGGTACCTATAATTGTTTCTTCATTCATTAAAAAATTTTCCCGGTTCCCTTTCCTTCACAAGTATTCCCCCCCTTTGGATGGATCGAAAAAAGGGAATGTTGTAATAGCGCTTTCAAATTCCATACAATAGAAAATTGAGCTTTGGATTACTAATTGTACATCCTTTTCCAAAGAGTTTTGTAATCTTTTTTATCGCCGTCGATGGCTTTTGCAGAGAAATCAGTTTCCATTATTATTTTCGACTCGATTAAATTTTCTATTCTATTTCCGGTTCTTTCATAATAATTATCGGCTACATTTGCACCGAAACCATTCAACCAGACTTTTATTTCATTCGTAATTTTGCTCATTTTACCGACTACAAATATCAGTTCAATTTTACTTTCCCTGTTTGATGTACCTTTAAGTGTATCCCCGGTAAGGTAGATAGCTTTTATATCATAACGGTCCTTGTCGATAGATTCAGCAACTTTCTCTGCCACTCTCATCCGCCAAGCATTTTCGTCTATGTTTTTAGAGGAGCCGGACTTGAATTTTGTGAATCCATTTCTCATTGATGAAGGCGCTAATATCGCCATTGCTTCATCAATCTCGGCATTCATAAGAACTTTACAAATCAATCCCCCCGTAGATTTGGGAACATCAATCACCTTTACATAATCTTCAAGTAAGTTATATTCCGGCAAAATATTCTTTAAGATATTTTCTGAATTGTTAAAAAACTCTTGATTGAAAATATTCCCGTCTTCATCCGGATACAGGGGTAAGTATCTGATAGATGCTTCTGCAAGATCTTGGAAAAAATGCGTACCAAACGAAAGATCAGGAATGTAATTCCCTTTCTTTTTAGCAACTTCAATTAGTACCGCTGTATTATTGATATCTGCGTATGTTACACTCACACCTAATTTAATATCCCCTCTACTTCCCCATCTTCCTGGACCGATAAGGATAAATTTTCTCCTCGGCAAATATTTATTTAATTTACCGACAACCTCACCAATGGCTTTAAGCATATCTTTGGATTGTACCTCAGAATATTTATCAGGATCCACATAAACTATATGCGATATATCGGGTACGCTTCCGTTAGAAACAAATCTATTAGCCGTGAATAATATTTTATCAGGCGGATAATTTTGCGGAATTTTGGCAGGAGCATTTTCACCTTCATAATGTTGGGGACGGCACTGGAGTAGATAGAAATTTCTATCATCGTGTGCAAATTCAATATCTACAGGCGTTTTCAGTTTTTCTTCGAGTGTCTTCAAAATTTTATTTATATTCTGGAGGAAATCTGTTTTGGATAACAGCCCCTCAAAATTTGGCACTAAATCTTCCGGAGCAATTTTATCTCCAAATCCCATTATGGGTCTAATCATATTTGAGTGAATTTGAGAGAATACTTTATTAAAAAGTGGGTAATTATCACCAACAATTGCAAGCAATTCTTTCACTTCAATTGTTTCGAACTCGTTAGTTTCCAAATTGATTACATCAATTTTCTTCGGACTGTACCTGATGGTTTCCTGGAAGGAAACATTTATCCTAAGATTAGGTTGACCAGGAGAAACCAAAATGGGATAATCATCACTCAATCTGTCAACTGCACGCGTACCCAACCCGGGAACAATTCTTACTAAGCCGTCACTTCTCTGTATTCTCGGAGACCAGCGAAATTCGTTATTGCTAAATGCAACTCCGGCAAAAGCTGGGAGATAATATTTCCCGATTTTCGTACCAACAACTTCTTGAATCATTATTCCCATTTCTTCATGAAAATCTATTAAACCTCTTTCGGAACGATATTGAATTGGATCCGGACCGAATGTAGAAGCATAAACTTCGGCAATTGCATCAGCCAAAGCAGCTAAACGTTCTTTTTTCTTCCCTTGATTAGCTAGGAAAAGACTTTTATACTTTCCGCTAAAAGCAGCGCCCACTTGGTCTTCCATTAACGAAGAACTTCGTACAATCAGAGGTTTATTACCAAAATCATCCAAAGCATAAGACAACCCTTTGAGCATATCGGGAGGGAATTCAGAACTCTTGAACATCTGTACTATTTGAGGATACTCTAAACGGACTTCTTCAATATCTTTATATTTTTGCTCATACACTTCCTCCAAATCGTTATGATACATAAAGTGCATTATCCCGTCAGATGTAATATGCCAAGTTTTTGGAGTTTTAACTTTAAAAGTTATGCCAGCTCCCTTCAATTCCCTCTGTAAAATATTCTTTGCTAAAAATAATCCGGCACTCTTTCCACCCAGTTTACCGTGAGAAGTAGGTGGGAAAACCATTTTATTAATTAATCGGTAAAAGTCCGTTATCTTTACGAATTCTTTGGCAATATTAATAAATTGGATTTGGTCGGTAAAAAACCTGCGAAGCAGTGAAACTCTCAATCCCCTAATTGCTGAAGGACTCATCTGGAATTTTTCCGGAGCAAGATGATAATATTTCCTAATAGCATCACTTATTTCAGTTAAAGATGTATCTTGATTCTCCAGGGCTTTAACCAGACCGCTTGTCCTATCTTCTCTAATCCAATCCCTGATTTTTAATAACAACTGCTCGGATGGGATATTCTCTTCTGCAAGCCCTAAAATCGCTTCAATATATTCATCATAATTACTGATCACCTTTCTTCTGAGCGGTCTGTTTTCGTCAACGGTTGTTTTTGTTCCGCTCGGTTTTAGGTCAATACTCGATAATTGAAGCAGTTTTTCAGCGCCGGGAACTCCTTCCCAAATTAATTGATGCAAAATTTTTCTCAACAAGCGAATATATAAATTAGGTTCTGTTTTTCTAATTATATCAAGAACTACTTTCCAGCCTTTATCATTGATTACATTATCAGCTTCTTCGGAATATTTATTTCCTTGAATTTCGCGCAACTTTGCTTGAAGAATAAAATGAGCAAGTCTGTCGGCAATTGTATCCAGCATCTTTAATTCAGAATTGCTGAATGGACCAAGATCTTTTTCAGGAAATTCTTTTGAATAAAAGACGGTAATATTACCAAGTTCCTCATCCTGGATACGTATAGGAGAAGAAATAAACCAAGGAGTTTCCGGGAAATTGTGGATTCTATACTCCATTCCGTCAAACACAATTTTGGAATTAACAAATTGATGATATTGAAAACCGTGCGGAAGTTCTTTAAGTACATCTATAAAGATATCAGTGTAATCTTTGTAACTGATTTTCAGTAATCTTTCAATAGAATATATACATTCGAGTTTTTTTCCGTTCTGTTTAAGTTTCTCAATTACTTTATTTAATTTATTTTCAGAACTCATCTAAACCTCAAACTAGTGTAAAGCATAATTAAAAATAATAAAGAAAAAGCCCGCAAGGAAATCCTGCGGGCTAAAAGAATGATTAATTATTTACACCCAGCCTCTATCGTGGCAAGCTTCTGCCACTCGACGAATAGAAATCACATACGCTGCATCGCGCATATATAAATTTCTTTCTTTAGCTAAATTATAAACAGCATTAAAAGCTGCCGTCATCTTTTCATCCAATCGTTTTAATACTTCATCTTTTTGCCAAAAATAGTTCATATTACTCTGAACCTGTTCAAAATAACTGCATGTTACACCACCGGCATTAGCTAAGAAATCCGGTATAACAAAAATACCTTTTTCTTCAATTACTTTATCTGCATCGGGTGTAGTAGGTCCATTAGCACCTTCCACAATTATTTTAACAGAATCCTTAATATTTTTGACATTATCTTCTCTTATCTGATTTTCCAGGGCACAGGGTATTAAAATATCAACGTCTTGCTCAATCCATTCATCACCGGGGAGCACTTCGTAACCCAGTCCTTTAGCTTTCTCCTTATCGATACCGCCGAATCTGTCCGTTATAGCCAATAATTCGTCAATATCAATTCCTGTTTCTCTTTTAAAAGTATAAGCACATTGATCATCCTGATCCCAGGAAGATACACAAACAACAGTACCACCTAATTCGGTATATTTTCTTACTGCATACTGTGCCACATTTCCAAATCCTTGTACCGCAGCTTTGGTTTTGGAAATATCAATATTTAATCTCTTTAATCCTTCGCGGAGAGTAAAAATAACACCAAATCCGGTAGCTTCTGTTCTACCTAACGAACCACCCATTCCTACGGGTTTACCTGTAATAAAACCGGGATATTTTGCACCTTGTATTACTTCATATTCGTCGAGCATCCAAAGCATGTGCTGCGCATTTGTCATTACATCGGGAGCCGGTACATCATTTAGAGGACCAACATTTTTTGCCATCTGACGCACCCAACCGCGGCTGATGCCTTCCTGTTCCCTCATACTAAGGTTATGAGGATCGCAAATAACACCGCCTTTACCACCGCCGAGAGGAATATCGACGACAGCACATTTCCAGGTCATCCACATTGCCAAAGCTCTTACAGTATCAATTGTTTCTTGGGGGTGAAATCTGATACCCCCTTTAGCAGGTCCGCGAGCATCATTGTGTTGAACTCTAAAACCGCGGAATACTTTCACATGACCGTCATCCATCCTTACAGGAATAGAAAATTGATATTCTCTTAATGGGTTTCTTAATAATTCTCTGGTTGCTTCATCCAATCCTAATAAGTCAGCTACTTTATCGAATTGGCTTTGTGCCATTTCAAATGGATTGAAGTTTTTAGTTTCCATTACATTACCTCTCACTAAATCAATTTATTGATACATTATTATTATAA
>CAZNJB010000091.1:0-5567 GCA_964573255.1 uncultured Melioribacteraceae bacterium | reverse complement strand
CTTAATTTATGTGGAGTCTCTCTGAAATAATTTCAACTAAGTTTGACTTTTTGCCCATAAGCATATTTTGATGAATGATATAAAATTATTAAAATTAAATGCGAATATTAAAACAGGATAAATTTAGAAAAAAATAAAAAGATATTAGGCCTCTATCATGTTAAATATTAAACGAGTATTTAATGTAAGAACATTAACTCTTTTTATAGCATCCATCTGGACTATTGGGTTAGCTGCTTCAGTAATTTGGAATAATCATTTGCAGACCCGGGAAGTAAAGATGATTGTTAAAGAAGCTGCTAAATCTTTATTGTTAACTGATATTAGCTACCTCAACTGGAATGCAAGTCACGGTGGAGTTTATGTTGAAGTTATAGATTCTTCGAATACTAAGTCTAATCGGAAAGACGAAATAGAAGAGGAAATAGTAACTCCATCAGGACGTAAATTAATTCTTGTTAGTCCACCGGAAATGTCGAAACAAATTAGAATTCCCCGACAAAAAAATGGGTTTTGTGAATTCCGAATTGCTGGTATAGATCCTTTTGAAGCAGAAAACAAAGCTGATTCATTGGAAAGAATTGCTATTGACTTATTCCTTAAGGGAGAAAAAGAATTTGAATTTATTCAAAATAAAGGAGGAGAATCATATTATAGACTGATTGAACCTTTATTTATTAATGACGATTGCTTAAAATGTCATTCAAATGAAGGCTATAAAGTAGGAGATATTAAAGGAAGTGTAAGTATAACAATTCCTATGTCAAGATATGCAAATATTTCTTCCGAATACTTTTCTGACGTAATAGCAAGACATTTGATTATATGGATAGGTGGTTTATTATTGCTTTTTATTAGCTCAAGAACATTAAATAAGTATGTAAAAGAACGCGAATTAGTTCAAGTTAACCTACTTGAAACAGAAGAACGTTACAGAGATTTAATTGAAAAAGCAGGAATAGCTGTTGCAATAAGTGATAAAAACGGGAACTATGTCTATTTCAATGAGAAATTTTCTCAGCTATTTGGATACACCTTTGAAGAAATTAAGGAAAAACCTATTGATTTACTTATTCATCCATTAGATATAGAAAGAATAAAATCATATCAATTAGCCTGGCGCCAAAATGAGTATGCCCCTTCACGATATGAATTTAGAGGGATTAAAAAGGATGGTTCTATTTTTTATCTGGAGACAGATGTTACTTTACAAAAAAATGACGGTGAATTTGTTGGCACCCTGGAATACATTTGGGATATTACTGAAAGAAAAGAGATGGAGAAGGCTTTACAAAAGAGTGAGAAGAGATATAGACCCGTAGTTTCATCAATGAGTGATATTATATTTATTTTGGATGCTGATGATGTTTTTATAGATGTTTTTTATGGTAAATCTGAAGATTTATATCTTCACCCTGAGGAATTTATTGGGAAAAGACTTCAAAGTTTAATGCCTCTTCATATTAGCGAGATATATACGAAACACGCAAAAAAGTTAAGAGAAACAGGAAAGGTTCAAAAATATGAATATTCTCTTGAAAAAAATAATGAAGTGACTTGGTTTACTGCTATTCTTAATTTATACGGTGATAATGGTAGTATTATTGCCAATGTTATTGAGACGACGGAGTTGAAAAAGACTGAAGAGGCATTACTGAAAAGCGAGAAAAACTTAATTGAAGCCCAGAGAATTGCGCATTTGGGACATTGGGAAAACGACTATCTCACAGGTGAAAATAGCCGTTCTGAAGAATTGTATAATATTTTCAATATAGATCCGAATTCAAAGAATGTCACTAATGAATCATTTTATAAAGTTATTCATCCCGAAGATAGAGATAAAGTTAAAGATGTTTTTAATAAATCACTTCAAAATAAACAAGACTATGAGATAACTTATAGATTGTTATTTGATAATAATACAATAAAGTATGTTTTTGAAAAAGGAATAAATGAATTTGATAACGAAGGAAATCCTGTACGTTCAATAGGAATAGTACAAGACATTACTGCACAGAAAGAAGCAGAGAAAGCTCTGAAAGAAAGTGAAGAAAGATATAGAAGACTTTTTGAGCAATTACCCGAGGGAATAGTAATAGACGTTGATGGTATTATCCAATTAGCAAACCCAGCGGCATTGAAAATTATTAAGGCAGAGAGTGCTCAGGAAGTTATTGGAAAATCGGTTTATGATTTTATTCATCCCGATTATCACGAATTGGTTAAGAAAAGACGGGAAGAAGGGGCTACTAATGCAAATATTTCATCACTAATTGAAGAGAAGATTATTAGAATAGATGGAAAAGTGATTGATGTAGAAGTAATCGGTGTTCATATTGAATATAAAAAGCAAAAAGCGGTGCAAGTAATTTTTAGAGATATTACAGAAAAGAAGAAAATGTTGGAGACCAATACTAAGTTATTGACCGCACTAGAACAAAGCCCTATCAGTATAATAATTACTGATATAAACGGATATATTGAATATGTAAATTCAACTTTTACTTCTATTACCGGATATTCGCGTGATGAGGTGATTGGAAAGAAACCAAATATATTAAAATCAGGTAAATACGGAAATAAATTTTACGAAGAATTATGGGGCACTATTTCATCCGGAGGACATTGGCAGGGTGAAATGTTAAATAGAAAAAAGAATGGTGAGCTCTATTGGGAAGAAGTAATACTAATTCCGATTAAAGACAATTCCGGTAAGATTATCAAGTATTGCGCATTAAAAACTGATATAACAAAACAAAAAAAATTAAACGAGGAATTGGAAGAATACAGGAAAAATTTGGAGATGAAAGTTGAAGAAAGAACTGAAGCTTTAAGAAAATCGGAGGAAACTTTTAGAGCTTTATCAGAGAGTTCTTCGGATCTTATTATAAGGGTTGATAGAGAGTTCAGAATTTTATATGTAAATCCTGCAGTATTAAAATCCACTGGAATGACAGCAGACAAATATTTAGAGCATAAACTTAGCGAACTGGATTTCCCTAAAGAACTTTTAAGTTTATGGGAACATGAAATAAATCGGGTTTTTGAATCCGGTAAGGAAAAACGTATTGAATCTCAATTCCCGAATGCAACTTGGGTTGATTGGTCGCTGGTTCCAGAAAGAGATGAAGATGGTAATATTACTGCTGTTATAACATCTGGTAGAGATGTTACAGAAATGAAGAACTTAGAGGATAAGATTAGAAAAGCGCTGGAGAAAGAGAAGGAATTAAATAATTTGAAAACACAATTCATCAATACAGTAGCACACGAATTTAAGACGCCGCTTACTGCTATTTATTCAACAGTAGATTTATGTGAGCGGTATAAAGATAAAATTGACGAAGAAAAACGACAAAGTTATTTTAGCAGAATAAAACATAGTGTTAATCGATTAAACGAGATGGTTGAAGAACTACTTACTTTATCAAGGTTTGAAAGTGGTAAAATTAAATTAGCTATTTGTGAGATAGATATTAAAAATATAATTGATAAATTAGTATTAAATCATAATAACATTCTTAAAAAAGGACAGGTTATAGTTAAGAAATATCAATTACAAAATAATGTTTTTTATTTAGACAAAAATGTTTTGGAGCATATCTTGAATAATTTATTAAATAATGCTTCCAAATACTCGGACGAAGGGACGCAGATTGAAATTGTTGTAAAAGAACTTAAAAACAAATTGCGTATTGAGGTAAGAGATCAAGGGCAAGGTATTCCGGACGAAGATAAGAAACATATTTTTGAACCATTTTACAGAGCTAAGAATAGTCATGCTATTAAAGGTACTGGTTTAGGTCTGGCAATTGTTAAAGAATATATAAGTCTATTAAATGGGAACATATTTGTTAAAGATAACGAAAATGTTGGTACAATTTTCAGAATAGAAATTCCTCAAATAAATGGATAAAAGAATTAAAATATTAATAATAGAGGACGATGAAAATATTAGAAAATTAATTGCTGATGTCCTCACATTCGAAGGCTATCTGGTATTTACATTTTCTTCTGTGGAGGAAGTAGGGAACGTTATTAGCCTTATGGAAGTCGATTTAATCATTTTGGATATTATGCTTCCGGGTAAGTCTGGATTGGATTTTGTTGAAGATATTCAATCAAAAGAGACTTTAAATACTATTCCTATAATTTTGCTAACTGCAAGATCCTCTCTAGATGATATTAGGGCGGGTATGCTTTTGGGTGCTGATGATTATATTCCAAAACCATTCAAAATTGAAGATTTACTTGAATCGGTTAAATTGAGATTGAAAAAAAGTAATAAAAGTTTAACAAAAAGAAATCCATCTATTGATCATATCTCTACGGTTCAATTGAAGGGGATTATAATAGATAATATTAAGTTTATTGAAGCAAAAAATCAGTATTCAGTTATTTATTTTGACGATAACACCAGAAAAATCTTAAGTAAATCGTTAAGATTCTGGGAGAAAAATTTAGAAGAAAGCCAATTTATAAGAATTAATCGTGGTATTATAATAAATATTGATAAGATAGAAAATTTTCAACAAAACAGTTCCACTTCATTACAGATTAAACTAAAGGGGATAGATAAATTTTTTTCGGTTAGTCGTAGGAGAAGAAAAAAAGTAATTTCATTATTAACCAATGATAATCGATAGTGCAATTACATTTTACAAACTCAAACCAACTGAAATAGCTTTTCTTTTGAGAAAATACTTATTGAATATCCTTTCTTGTAATAATAAATATTTAGTTTTGTTTTTCTCATTAAATTTTATTTTTGCATTCGGAAATAATGTGTTAAGTGAAAAATTTGTCATTTATCAATTATTTTTAATGTAAAGATAAATTTACTTCCTTTTCCAATTTCGCTTTTCACCCATATTTTACCATTGTTTTTTTCAATAAAGTCTTTACAAAGAATTAATCCAACACCAAACCCCTTTTCACCATTTGTTCCTTTTTTAGAGGTGGTAATATTATTTTTAAAAAGGTTTCTTATTTCTTCAGAACTCATTCCAATACCATTGTCTGCTACAGTAATTTCAACTTCTGTCCTCCTGGAAGCAGAAGTGATTTTAATTCTGCCTCCAGGATTTGTGAATTTTATTCCATTTGTTATAAGATTTCTAAGTACTGTATTTATCATGTTATTATCTGCAAATACATATATATTTTTATCAATTTCATTAAATAATGAAATATTTTTACTTTTTGCTTGTATTTTATACAACTCAACTGTTTTAGCTACTTCTTCTCGTAAGTTAAATTTAACGGGATTGTATTCTATTCTTCCGGTTTGTGTTCTTGCCCATTGCAAAAGATTTTCAAGTAGTTTGTATGCGTTTTGTGTTGCATTATGAAGCAAAGAAATTACTTCCTCCATTTCTTCCTTTGTAAGTTCGTCAAACTCATTTTTTAATATATTTGTGTAACCTAGTAATCCTTGGAAAGGGCTTCTTAAATCGTGTGCGATTATTGAAAAAAACTTATCCTTCGAAAAATTCAATTCTCTAAGTAGTTCATTATTCTTTCTCTGAATTTTATTTTTAGAAATAAGAAGCAAAACAGCTATGAAT
>CAZNJB010000090.1:0-5755 GCA_964573255.1 uncultured Melioribacteraceae bacterium | reverse complement strand
AAATAAAACACTTTAAACCTGACAAGTGAAATATAATTGCACTTATAAAGAAATTGTAAGTAAATCTTGGGGTGCAGATCAATCCTTTAGAAAATATGTAAAAAGAGTTGATATTTTATAAACAAAACTTATAATCCTTGTTTAGAGATATTAAAAAAAATATAAAACTATTACTAATTAGAACCAGATAAGAATTGGCGCAATATTTGATATTTAGTAGCTAGAGGTAGAATCTATGTTAGTGTTACTAACTATCATATTGAGCTTATTAATAACCTTGGGTGTCACATTCATTCTTTGGTTAAAGGAAATTAATAAAAAATAGGAGTGAAATTTAAACAGATAGTAGGTGGATAGAATGAAAAATTTTTTCTGTTTGTTAATTGCAATGTTTCCATTATTAAATTTATTTTCCCAGTCGAATAAACTATTGAGTATTTATGGGCAAGGAGGAGCAAATTTTTTAAAAAGTGATTATAATACAACTTTAGTAGGTTATAACGGTGGTGGAGGGATATTACTATATTTAACCTCAAGCCAATCCGTAGATTTTGGAATAATTGGTAATTATAATTACTATCTGTTCCAAGGGCGGGATAATTCAGGAAAGGGATATGGCTATTTTAGAACCAAGTCCCATTTACTATCAAGTGGCTTATTTTTCAATTTCTATCTAACTCAAAAAAGTTCACTTCGCTTTCGTTTTAATAGCGGTATTTTATTTTTCGATCCTTTAGATGGAAGTTACGATCCTTTACCTAATAATAGAAATGGGGTATACAACAAGTCCATATTTACTGTGGCGCCTAGTTTAGACTATAACATATATCTTTCAGATAATTTTTCATTGGATTTCTCTTTTGAATACGTACAACCATTTACCGATTATCTTGATGATATTGAATTGTGGAAGTGGGATTACGGATTGTCCACAAAACTCGGTATATCAATTTATTTTACTTCTGTTCAGGACGCAGATGAGGATGGCATTATTGATAAATACGATAAGTGTCCTAATGAAAAGGAAGATTTTAATGGATATAAATAGTTAAAAAAACTCAATGTTAACCAGAACACCCCCTTTCATCCATCCATCCCCTCATCCTCCATTTTCCATTCTCAATTCTAAATTGTATCAATGCGCCTCCAACCAATTCTTTCCTTCACCAACTTCAACTTTTACCGGTACATTCAAGGGTAAAGCGTTTTCCATCAATTCAATTATAATTGGCTTTAGTTCATCAAGTTCCTCTTTGTGAGCGTCGAATACAAGTTCATCGTGGACTTGCAACACCATTTTCGTTTTGGTGTTTCTGCGCTTTAGTTCATTGTGGATTTTTATCATCGCGAGTTTAATCATATCCGCCGCGGTGCCTTGAATGGGCATGTTGATAGCAACTCGCTCTTCGAACTGACGCACAACGCGGTTTTTGCTGTTTATGTTTTTGAGGAAACGTCTTCTACCGAGCAGCGTTTCGGCATAACCTTTTTCACGTGCGTGTTCGATTGAACTATCCATATATTCCTTTACACGCTTAAATGTTGCAAAATAAGTATCTATCACTTCCTGCGCATGATGCTGTGTAATTCCGAGACGGTTCTTCAATCCGAACGCACCGATGCCGTAAAGAATTCCGAAGTTCACTTCCTTCGCTTTGCGACGCATATCTGGCGTTACGTCTTCCGGATTTACTTGGAACACAAGCGCCGCAGTGCTTCTGTGGATGTCCTCGCCTTCTTGAAACGCTTTCATCAAATATTCATCGCCGCAAATGCTTGTCATGATTCGTAATTCAATTTGAGAATAATCTGCGCTCAATATAACATAATCGTCATTTGTAGGAACGAAGGCTTTACGTATCTCTTTCCCGAGTGTAGTGCGGATCGGAATATTTTGCAAATTAGGATCGAGTGAGGATAATCTTCCTGTTGAAGCCACAGTTTGATTGTACGTTGTGTGAATCCTTCCAGTTGAAGGCTCAATCAGTTTCGGCAGAGAATCGGCGTAAGTCGATTTTAGTTTTGCCACTTGCCTATAGTTCAAAATTATATCGATTATTTCGTGCTCGCCGCGCAAATTTTCAAGCGAACGCGCATCTGTGGAGTATCCCGTTTTGGTTTTCTTATTCGGCTTTAAGCCGAGTTTGTCGAATAAAACTTCTTGCAACTGTTTTGTTGAATTCACGTTGAATTCAGTACCTGCAAGACGGTATATTTCTTTTGTATAATTATCCAGCAGTAGTTCGAGATCTTTACTGAAAGCCCTTAAACTTGCAACGTCCAATTTTATACCCGTTCTTTCCATATCTTCAAGAACCGGTGCTAAAGGAAATTCTATATCATAGGCTACTTTATTTAAATTTGCTTCCTCAAGTTTCTTAGAGAGAACGGTATAAAGCCGGTAAGTAATATCCGCGTCTTCGGCGGCGTAATCTTTTAACTTATCGAGTTCAACGTCAAATATTTTGTCTGGATTTTTCTTATCGCCAATCAATTCTGATAGAGGAATGGGGGAATAATTTAGATATGTTTTTGCGAGTTCGTCCATACCATGTTTTTGATCTGGGTCTAATACGTAACTTGCAAGCATTGTATCGAAATAAAAATTATTTACTTCAATACTGCTGCTTCGTAATACTCCAATGTCATATTTGCCGTTCTGACAAACTTTCTTGATTTTATCGTTTGCGAATACGGGTGAGAATATTTCACGGAATTTATCTACGGATAAACGGTCGGATAAATCGCGAGCAAAAAGATTATCTCGTTGTTTAAAAGGATTAATAGCAACAAAATAAGCTTCACCTTCTTTCAGCGCGAAAGATGCTCCCGCCAAATTGAGGTTCAATACATTTAAACCATCAGTTTCGGTGTCAAAAGCAAAGAGTTCGGTCGATTCCAATTTAGCGGCTAATTCTCTTGCTTCTTCTTCGGTTGTTATCAATTTATAATTCGTGTTATCGAATTTAGTTTCTTCAATCTCTTCAATTTCAGGAACAACGGTAGATTCCTTACTGAAAACCTTAAATAATTTTGATGTGAAGTTTTTAAACTCAAGTTCGGCGAAGAGTTTATTTAATTTATTGAAATCTGGATTGTGAAACTTTGCCGATTCGAAATCGACTTCAAAAGGAACATCTAAAATGATAGTTGCAAGTTCTTTTGAAAGGAAAGCATTCTCTTTGTTTTCCAGTAATTTCCTTTTCAATGCCGGCTTTTCAATTTCTTCAATGTGATCATAAATATTTTCAATTGTTCCATATTTTTGAATTAATGGTGTAGCGGTTTTTGGTCCGACACCCGCAACGCCGGGAATGTCGTCCGAATTATCGCCTACTAAAGCAAGATAATCCACCATATATCTCGGTTCAAAGCCATATGTTTCAATAGCTTTTGCTTTATCTATTACAACTATATCTTCGGTTGATCTACCGGGTTTAACTAGTTTGATATTATCAGTTATCAACTGCACATAATCTTTATCCGGTGTAACGGCATAAGAAACCATCCCTTCTGCTTCGGCTTTTTTTACGGCTGTGCCAATCAAATCATCTGCTTCGTAACCGGGTAATATATAAAGCGGAAAGCGGAATGCCTCGACCACTTCTTTTATCCTGGCAATTTGTGGTACCATATCTTCCGGCATTTCCTGTCTGGATGATTTATATTTTTCATAACGCTCGTGCCTGAACGTTTTTTCTTTAGAGTCGAATGCTACTGCTAAGTAATCTGGCTTCGTGTCTTCTATAATTTTAAAAATTTGTGTTAAGAACCCGTAAACCGCCGAGGTCGGTTCTCCTTTTGAATTTGATAGGGGACGATTAATAAAAGCGAAATACGCTTTATAAGCCAGCGCCATTGCATCTATTATTACAAACTTTTTTTTGCTATCCATAATTTAACTCTTTACTGAAAATAGATTAAGTTTAATAATTAGTTTTTTAATTTTTTATTTTGAAGTAGAAACGTCATTGCGCTGCTTTTACTACGAAAAGATCTTTACATTATAGAGTGATCTACAGATTGATACCATATTGATGATGTGTTTCGCAATGACAAATTATTATCAATTAACAATTGCTCAATTCATTATTTAGGTTGAACAAAAATAAAGGATTTTAAAGTGAAGAAAAAACTTATATTATTAATGACGATATTTTTACCAATTATTTTTACTAACGCTCAAAATAAAACTACAATTTATGTTGCTAATTGGAATGTCCAAAATTTATTCGATACTATTGATGATCCTGATAAACGTGATGAAGAATTTACACCAAGCAGTGAAATTAGATGGACGGAAGAGAAACTGAAAATAAAGTTGGATAACCTAGCGAAAGTCATTAATGAAATGAACGACTGTACAGGACCCGACATAATTACTTTCGAAGAAGTTGAACATCAGTCCTTGCTGGAAAGACTTGCAAAGCGATTGAATAGGAGTACATATTCTTTTGCATACGCCGAAGCGCCCGATAAGCGTGGGATTGACGTCGGAATAATGTACGATTCACTAAAATTAAACTTAATTGCTTTACAGCCGCTTACAGTTCATCTTAATTCAGGGTATCCTACCAGATATATTTTATACGCGGAGTTCCTTACAAACGGAACGGATACATTGCACGTTTTTGGCAATCATTGGCCTTCTCGACGTGGTGGTTTGGAAAAATCACGTCCTAACAGAATTAAAGCCGCTCAAATTCTTATGACAAAAGTTAACGAATTATTAAATAGGAATCCCGATGCTCAAATAATAATTCTGGGAGATTTTAACGATGAACCGGTAAATCAATCTATATCAACGATTCTCGGAGCTGCAAAACTTGATTGTGATAATATTGGAAATGGCAGACTTTTTAATTTAGCATATCAACTCGATCTGCAAGGAAAAGGAACATTGATGTATAGAGGCAATTTCAACATGCTCGATCAGATAATTATTTCAAAAGGATTGCTCGATGGAAAAGGCGTGGATTATAAATGTGGCAGCTTTGTAATTTTTTCGCCGGATTACGTTGTTCAGAAAAAAGGAAAATATAAAGGTGCAATATTGCCAACTTACGGTGGTCGCAAATATCTTGGCGGTTACAGCGATCATTTTCCGGTCACCGCTAAATTTATTATAAAATAAAATTTATAAGAAAGGAACCGGTAATGAGAAATTTATTTATTGTCGGATCAAGTGGCTCTTTAGGTAAAGGAGTAACGGAAATACTGATTAAGAAGGATTTTGATCATATTTATCTGATAGATAGGAGACTTTCTTTCGTTGAAGGGGAAAATATCACTAAATTCCAATTAGATGATGTGACTGACGATAATCTTGTTCGGGAGTTATTTGAGAAAATTAAAATTGAAAATGGCTCCGAAAATTTCCTTTTCAGCTCGATAGGAGGTTTTATTGGTGGAAAGCTCATTGAAGAAACCAGTGCGGAAGATTGGGAGAAAATGTTTAATCTCAATCTAAAATCTGCATTTAATTTAGCCAGAATATTTTTGAATATAATTGCTAGACGTGCGACAGGTTCAATGGTATTCACTTCTGCATTTTCTTCATTTTTATTCGAAAAACAAAAGATTGCATATAATACGAGCAAAGCGGCACTTAATTATTTTATTGAGGCTCTTTCGAATGAAACTTTTGAGAAGGGAATAACGGTAAACGGAATTGCTCCATTTACTTTAGATACAGAAGAAAACAGGCAATGGGTAAATAATCTTTCACAATTGGTTTTACCTATTGATATTGCAG
>CAZNJB010000089.1:0-5762 GCA_964573255.1 uncultured Melioribacteraceae bacterium | reverse complement strand
ATATAAAACGGAAATGCTAACTTATAATCTCCAGACAAGTTAACTTGAATAACCGATTGATATATTAGAATTAAAAATATATTTGTTGTAACTCCCAGCCAGAGAATTAGTCCGTTAACTGTTTTTAATGTCAATTCTCTTCGTTCAGGAGCCAACCAATATTTTTTGTTAGGAAGATTAATTAAATCATCGGGTATCTTATGCATTATTTTCGTCAGTCCCCAGAAAAGTAAAGTCATCAATGACATAAGAGCAACTTCCATCAGCCCGGAAAATAATTTAGTGGAAAAACCATCAGCATCTCCCGCAGCGTTAAAATGCGTTGCAACCATATCAGGAAGTTGGGGATAAAAATAAGCACTCTGCAAAATTCCCAGCAACAAAGTGACCCAAATAATTTTTGAGGCTAATTTATAATTTGTTAACATTCTGTTTTTTCATTAATCCCGAAATCAAAGATAATACTTCATCGAAATAGTTTATCAATTGCTTAAAGGGAGCATCGGTTAATATTAAATCGTTATATTTTAATATTGCACCTTTCCATCCTTCCGTGTGCCAATATGCACTACCGGACAAATTATAATTTACCGTTTCATCAGGAAACGGATAAGCAGTAATATAAAAGTACGGTTCGGTAATTTCCGAGTCCCCGGCAGAAAAACCGAAATTCATTTGTTCACGAGAATAATCCCAATTCTCTGGATCTTGCCCTTCAATTAAATTACCGGAAAACCAAAGCATTGCAAGATCAAAATGATGAGCCCAAAAGTTAATGTTGCTCGTCTCTTCTATAATACTTCCCTTAAAGCTGAGTAATGCAAAATAAACGCTTCTTAATGCATCCCAGTATAATTCAACGACTTCTTTGTTATATTCCTTTTTTTCGGCTATGTTAAACTTGTCTGACGGAATTTCAATTTTTACCCCGTACCTGTTTAACTTTTCTTTTAGTTCATCAACAAATTCCGTTTGCGATTGTCCGGCTAAAACAATCTCGTCCCTAACTTTACCAGCAAAAATTTTCAGTTTGTGTTCGTTAAAATTTAAGTTTAGATCCAATGCTTCAATTTTATCTTCCGTCTCGTAAGGAATCGGAGTTGTAGTTAGACCTTTAGCATAAACTCTCAAGCTGTATTCTTCCCAATTCTTTTGATGGGGAGTTAATGTGCCCTTGATGAAGGAAAGGACATCAGCATAACTTTTCAAGGTTTCAATTACAGGCAATATATTCTTTAACACGGGGAACCGGTTCGACATTATAACCTCTATGTAAATTATTTTAATGTGTGGAATATATAAATAATTTACTAAATATAATGTAAGACAAACTGCAATGAATACATTTAAGTCAATTCACAAAAAAATAAATTTGCCACTAAACAATTAGTTATTTAAGTAAAATGAATTTTTTACCGGCAATTAAATTTCCGTATTGTAGTTTGTAGATATAAATGCCGCTCCCCAAATTACTTGCATTAAAGACAACAGAATATATTCCGGCTGTCTGCGGTTTGTTTACTAATGTTGAAACCTTCCGTCCAAGCATATCATAAACTTCTAATTTAACCCATTGTGAAGAAGAGTTTATTGACTTTCCAAATTCGTCAGCTTCTTTTACTGAAGGGAGCGAATATTTAATAGTGGTTGAGGGATTAAATGGATTGGGATAGTTTTGAAATAATTCGAACTTATTATTAAGTAAAGATTCATCTTTTACACCAACAGCATCCGTGATTGTAAAAGCTGATGAATTCATGTCTTTTATATTAAAATCCTCAGCAGCGATAATCATTATATAACAGTTATCGGACAATTGATTCGGCACACTCCATCTGTAGCTTCCATATTTTGCATCCGTACCGGATGATACAAACGACCAATCACCCCCACCGTTAGTGGACAAACCTATTTTTACTGTATTTACTCTATCGGAAATCCATCTGATTTCCTGTATGGTTTCTATTCCGTAAGTTTCTCCACCCGCGGGAGTAATTAAATTAATGGAAGGCCCGGTTCCCGTTTCAAAAATTGTAAAATTATTTAGATTAAATAATCCATTGTCGAAATATAAACGGAGAATATGCTCCCCTTCAACTAATTGTATTCCGCTAGCAGAGAAATCGCTCCAGCTCTGCCAATCTCCCGTAGAAGTAATATTTACATTATTCAGAACCGGAACCCCATCTATTTGCATTGAGATTTTACCACCGGTAATTGTACTGGAAGCGCGAAATACAACATCGTATGAAGCGGATTTGCTTACGTAAACTGAATATTCAAGCCATTCACCTGAGTTTATCCAACCTACATTGTATCCACCCCCTATATCGGAACATTCCTCAATATCAACTCCATCATTTCTGTATGATCCTCCGCTATTAATATCATCTGAATCTTGATATGATATTCCGCTACCGCCCAAGTCATAATCTTCAGCTTCAATTTTTCCCGGTATATAATGATTGTAACCTACATAAGAGCTTTGCGGACAACCATTACCAACCATGATATTGATTTCATTCGAAATTCCTGAAGTCCCTTCATTCGAATAAGCTTTTGCTTTCACAGTATAACAACCTGCCTGAACATTCCTCCATTTAATCTCGTATGGCGCGACTTCCGTATAACCGATTACAGCTGAGCCCTGGTAAAACTCAACACCTTTAACAGTACTGTTTTCCAGTTGAACATCCGCTTTTAGTGTAATATCGGTTCCCGGATTAAAAGAAGAATTATCTACCGGATCAATCAAAGAAACCTGAGGAACCGAGGCAACGTTCTCATAGACCCTCACATAATCAATTTCCATTGTTTGTGGGAATACAGTGGAAGAGTTCGGATATCCCGGCCAATTACCACCTACAGCAACATTCAATAGAATGAAAAAATCTTTATGCATTTCCGATAATGTCGAAGGAGTAATATCAAGCGAATGATACTGAATACCGTCAACATACCAGACAATTTTTTTCGTATCCCAGGTAATTGAAAAAATATGAAATGCATCGGCAAATATTTGCCCGGTGATATAATAATTTCCTCCGTTTGAAGTATGTCCGTTATCATCCCAATGTGCAGTACCGTAAATAGTCCTGTCGCCGTTTCCGCCGCCTACTAATTCGGCAATGTCGATTTCACCGCATTTAGGCCAACCTACACTGGTAATATTTTCACCGAGCATCCAAAATGCAGGCCAAATCCCCTTGCCAAAAGGCATTTTAATTCTGGCTTCAATCTTTCCGTATTTGAAAAACCTTTTCCCCTGTGTCTTTAATCGTGCCGATGTGTACTGATACCCCGAATAATTCTCCTTTATTGCTTTAATTACCAACACACCGTTTTCTATATAAGCGTTTGCATCACTGATGGTATAATATTGTAACTCGTTATTTCCCCAGCCTCCTCCACCGATTTCGCGGGTCCAATTATTATAATCGATTGACGGACCATCGAATTCATCGGACCAAACAAGCTGCCAATTTTGCGCTTGAAGAGTTGTAATTAGAAATAATAATAAAATAACCGTTCCTCTCATAGAATCTCTTTAATATTTTTCAAATGATATTATAATGCAAATATCGTGCTAATTCATTTGGGGGAATAGGTGAAAAAATTAATGGTTGCCGTTAGATATTTACAAATTTATTATTTATTTGATAATATTGATTATAAATAGAATAATCAAATTTAATTTTCTCATAAAAATCTAACTCTATCTCCCATAGGTAACAAGTACACCTGCAAGTTGTTTTATTTGCCTGGAAGCAATTCAGCAAAATTCTTCTGAAAGCACATAATTTTTCCTTCGTTTCGGATCCCGAATTAACGAAGCAATAGATTTTGCTCTCTTTTTCAAATTATTTTTTTAGCGAATCGATTATAAATATACGAAATTCGATTATTTGAAATAGCAAATCACCCTTTTTAATGGAACTAACAACAACTATATTAAATACAAAATAATTGCATTAATAGATAAAAGAATGTAACTTTGCAAATGTTAATTTTGATAACTATAAACAATCTTTAAGGTAGGTGATTTAAGTGATTGGTATCCAAGTTCAAGAGAACGAAAATATTGATAGAGCTCTAAGACGCTTTAAGAAAAAATACGAACGTTCCGGAATTCTTAAAGAATTCAAAAAACGTACATTCTTTATTAAACCTTCTATCGAAAAAAGAATGGAACGTATCAAAGCAAGACGCAGAGCTCAGAAGGAAACCATGCGCCAACGTAATAAGTAAATTTTACTTAAGCAAAAAACCGGCTTTACGCCGGTTTTTTTGTTTCATCACAAACAATTATTAATCGAGATAGGATTTTATTTCTTACTATTTATCAAGTAATGCTTTTCTAAATGCTGTGTAACAATATTATAAGCTTCGTCAACAGTATCTACAAACGTAAACAGTTTTAAGTCCTCTTTGCTCACTACTCCGTTATCTACTAATCCTTGGAAATTAATAACATTATTCCAGAATTTAGAATCGTAAACAATGATTTTCATTTCTTTTTTAATTTTACCGGTTTGTACCAGCGTAAGTATTTCCATCATTTCATCAAGAGTTCCGAAACCTCCGGGAAATACTATCAATGCTTTTGCAAGGTAAGCGAACCAGAATTTGCGAGTAAAGAAATAGTGAAATTCGAAAGCCAATTCGGGGTCTACATATTTATTCACATATTGCTCGAAAGGAATACTGATATTCAAACCGATGGATTTACCACCTGCTAATTTAGCACCTCTTGAAACAGCTTCCATAATTCCCGGACCGCCGCCACTGCACACAGTAAAACTGTGCTCGTTAACAGGTAAATTCATATTCCATTCGGTCACTCGCTTGGAGAGCTCTACGGCATCGTCGTAATATTTAGCCATACTCAACAATTTTTCGGCTTTTTCAAGCTCGGCTTTATATCCCCTCTTACCTTTCTTCTTTTGAGCTTCTCTTACTAATTTTTTTGCATCTTGTGTAGAAACGAATCTTGCCGAACCAAAAAATACGATAGTATCGTAAATTTTGTTTTTCTTAAAGCGTGATTCCGGTTCATAAATTTCGGATAATATACGTATGGTTCTGGCTTCTGGGGATGTTAAAAATTCTTCATTCCTATATGCCTTTACAGCTTTTTGAAGTTTTGCCATAGTGCCTCGCTATTTTAAAATAAAAAACCCGCACACATGACAGCATGCGGGTTCACAAAAAATAAAAACTTTATTGATTCTGGTTATTTTCTCCAGCAGGAACTTCGTTTTGAGCAGGAACTTGTGGTAAAGCGGGAGTAGTTGGAACTTGCTGCTGAGTAGACTGAATAATACTTTCTCTTTCGGTTTGAGTAGTTACTCCGGGTAAAAAGAACAAGTTAATAACCACTGCAAGAATAATCAGCGTAGATCCCAGCCACCAAGTAGCTTTGCTCAAAAAATCAGCTGTTCTTCTAGCTCCGAAAACAGTGCCGAATGTACCGCCTGTTCCGCCGGTAATTCCTGCCAATCCTTCTCCTTTTCCTGCTTGAAGAAGAACAACAATTATTAATAATATTGAAACGATAATTCCAATTGTAATTAAAAATGAATACATAATATATTCCTCATAAAAATTGTAGCGGGGGAGGGATTCGAACCCCCGACACGTGGATTATGATTCCACTGCTCTAACCAACTGAGCTACCCCGCCCTGTTAATTTTAGCTTGCAAATATAATTACAATTGAAACAATTTCAAAAGCTTTCGCGTGTCCGGGCATAAGTTATGCAC
>CAZNJB010000088.1:0-5929 GCA_964573255.1 uncultured Melioribacteraceae bacterium | reverse complement strand
ATTATTAAGTGCTTTAGTAGTAACCTCACGTTTAATTATTAATGAAAATTTGAAAGCAATTTCCTCAATTGTGCTTTTACCATCGATTAATTTTATTAAATGGTAAATGTAAGATGATATCTCATATTGTTTACCATTGTTAGTTTTAACAAGATATTTTTGAGTTACTGATGAGGTGTCAAATATTTGAATTTCAATATCATTTCTTATTATAGGAATCATTTTCTTCTCAAGAAAACTTTAGAAATTGAGCTAATGCTCTTACAACAAATGATGTAGTAACTGTAACACTGCCATATGAATTGTCTTTTGCTCCCATTCTCATTCTAATAAATGGGCTTTTTTCCCAAGAACCAAACTGGTCTTGCTCATTTATTAAATATAAAAGTCCTTTATTTAGTACTTCCTTCGGAAAAGCAATATTGTTAGTTTTAAGACTTGCTAAAGTTAACAGTGCTAGTGATGTATTAAGTGGATTGCTATTATTAAATCCCCAACCACCGTCAGTATTTTGTGTTGTCAAAATAAATTTTTTTGCATTCTCTAAATATCTTTTTTTTACTTTCATTTTAACTAATAATCGAACTGAAATATAAGTACCATAAAAAGAATCCCAATACCAAATGCTGTCCCAACACCCTTTCGTTGATTGGGCTGATAAAATAGCACTCAGACCATTAAAGATTATTTTTTTAAATTTATTGGGATTATAGAGAGAAAGTGAATAAAGAAAATTTGCAGTTACTTCAATATCTCTCCCTTTATAATCACCCCAATAATTTTTTATAGCGAGTTTTAATTTTTTTTGGTGTTCACTATCATCATGAGGATCAATTATCCAAGTTTTAAAAGTATCATCTGAGTTTTTATTGTATTTAATTAAAATTTCAATAATATCGTCAATATATTTGTGGGTATTTGGATAAGATGATTTTGATAAAATATGGATAACCTGAGCTAAATCATCAGTATCTGGTGGTAGAAATTTGTAACCAGGAAAATAATTCCATCCCATTAGTGATGGCTTCATGCGTAGATTTATTATAATATCAATGTCTTCATAAATAATATTCTTCTCTATTAAATTGGGTATTATTAAATTTATATCAAGAAATGTTTCAACCAACAATGTCCTTTGAAAAAGATTACCAACTACAATTTTCCCGTATCCGGAATCCCTTTTCTCTGACGAAGGTAATCGCATTGCGTGATTTGCTTCATTGTAATTATTTTTGCGCTCAACTAATAAATAAGCAATACCTTTTTTAAGCGAAGTTAAATACGGCGCTTTATCATAATCATCCTTAGAACTATATTTGTTAATTATATGTTTTTCTTTTGAGATTTTTTGATGAATTACAAAATTTTTATTAAATATGAAATCTTGAATAAGAACCTCGCATTTTAGAATATGCTTTTCAATAAGATTTACCCAAGCTGGAATATTATAAGATGCACATAATTTTTTTGCTTTTTTAAAATGCAATATCGCTTTTTTTATCTGGTTTGTGCCTAAGTCTGTTAAATAAATATATTTGCCTATAGTATTTACTTTATCATTAGTTTTATCAAGTTTATCATAAAATGATTTATCCGATAAAATAACAGACAATAGCCATGAGCTTTTATTGTTTTTATAGTCAGCTTTCCAATCTTTTATATCATCTAAAATCTGAAGTCCTATGTGGAATTCATCTTGCGTTTTGATAAATGGATCATCATCCGAAATAATTTTAGACATTACGAGTAAACCTGATGTAGAACATTTAGCGAATGAACATTGGGCTTTTGTTATCTCTTTAAATAAGGAATAAGAATACATTTTCTTATTTTTCAATAAGTTGATTTCTTTTTCAATACCTAAAAAATAGGAATTGCTATACAATTTAAAATAATTCCAGAATAATGAATCAGTATTAAAAAGTTCGGTAAGTTTAATTATAGCCTTTTCATGTATGGCATGCAAAGCGATTAAGGACGCACCGTCAGCCTCATTATCAATGAACGCATCAAGCATTAACAAGTATGAGAAATACAGGTTACCACATAAAGCAAGATCAAATAATTTACGCTCTTCAATACCTTCAAAATATGTTGCGAAATAAAATGGATAGACTAAATATATACTATCTTTAATTTTGTTGAAATTGTTTTTAAAGCAATTACTGATCATATTTTCATCAAATAATGAGTCGATTTCAGATATATATTCATTAAAACACTTTTCTTTAATAGATAACTCAATTTCCATATCATAATTCCATTGATTTATTTTTTTAATAATTTTGATAATCTTTCTTTTGCCTTCTTTTGATGATTGATATTCTTACTATTATTTACTACCCAATTAAAGTAATCCTTTGCACTATTCTTTTCGTTCAAGGCTTCATAAGAATTACCAATTACAAGGTGACTAATTGAATTATATTCAGGTGCTATATCTAAATGTATCAGGTCTTGTAATATAGAAATTGTTTTACGATACTTATGCTTAATCTTATAATTCATTGCCAAACGAATATATATATAACCTATAGTTTCTTTTAATGAAATAGTAATTTTTTCTTTTTTAGACAAGGTTATTGCATATTGTAATAATTCAGTACTTTTATCAAACTTTTCATATAGAATAAATTCATTTGCAAAGTTCAATAAATAAAAATATTTTGCTTTAGGTAAATATGCAATAAGTTTGTTAATAGTTTCTTTTGCTAATTCATTATTATCTTGTCTAATATAAAGTTTAGTTAAAAACTCCATTGCTTCAAACTTTGCCAGAATACCATGTTCACTAACATAAATTAGATATTTAAGGGCTTTATCCTCACTTCCAATTTTGCCCAATATCCATAGAATTGGTTTTAAATACCATGGAACATTACTTGTATAAAAATTAAATATTCCTTTACTTAAATATGTATCATTTATTGTTGGTTCTAGTTTTATTAATTTATCATGATAGTTTATTCCCTTTTTACCCTCAGACGCTGCCTTAAATAAATCACCTTTATTTGCATGGTACAAGCCAATATAGCCATATGCTGCACCTGTAAAAAATAATGCTAATGTATCATTCGGATTTTTAGTAAGAATACTATCACCAATTCTTGCAACTTGTAAGAATTCAGAATAGGACGATTCAAGTAATTGATTAAAATGTTGTTTTTCTTTTATATTACCCATACTAACATTTTGACTGATAAAAAGACTACGACGGAATAACACCATACCTTTTAAATACTTCCATTGGAGTTTTGAATGAGAAAAATCTATATTATTATGAATTAAAACTAATGCTTCATCAAATTTAAGGTTATAAGTTAAATTTATTATTTTAGAAATGTCATCATCCATTGAATGAATATTTTTGTTTTGTGCCAAACAAAAACTATATGAGTAAAGAAGAATAAAAATAAAAAGCGATTTACACATTACAATCCCTTAATTTATTGTAAATATTAACTGTAAAACATTTATTACGATAATACATAAACTACATATTATAAAAATAATTGGTTGCTCAAAAAAAAGAGCAACCAATTTCAACAATGCAATTAGGCCCAACTTGGGCAATTTAACCCACAGTTTACATTAAGACAAACCCAAGTATCACTTAATTCCAACCTCTCCTCTAATTCCTCAACACTAAGGTCTGGATCAAAGATTACATCGTTTAATTGTTCCATTTTTTCCTTTTCTTCATCTTTCATTGGTATTCCCTTATTTTAGTTATAAAATAATTGGCTTGTTTTTAATACATTATTAATTCACTAAACCAGGATAATAGTGAATTGTTTTTGTATCCAATATTGCAATGTTTCATACTGGGATACTAATTTAAACAAAATTAGTATCCCAGTTTTACAATAATGTTAGCATAACGATCACCTCCTTTATAATTTGTTTTTATAAAAGTTTTTATTTGTCCTTTTCTAAAAACGCCTCTCGCATATACTGCTTAAATATTTTGGGGAAGTTATCACAATATGATTTCATTAAGTTACCATAAGCATCTTCCGCCATCGCCATACAACCGCCACCACAAATAAGTGCATATTTGCATTCACTACAACCATCCATATTATATATTTGCCTATTAGAAAATTTGTTTTTTAATAATAACGGATTATCTAAAAGTGGATAATATTTACCTATTTTTTTATCTTCATACCCCACGAATTCTAAGCAAGAGTAAATATCCCCTTTTGGATCAAATACAATATTAGAGCCAGTAGCACCACAAAAATTGCCTTTTAATACTATGCTAGTTTTTGTGAGAAGGGCTTTTTCTA
Source organism: uncultured Melioribacteraceae bacterium (assembly GCA_964573255.1). Lineage (GTDB taxonomy): Bacteria > Bacteroidota > Ignavibacteria > Ignavibacteriales > Melioribacteraceae > CAYNUJ01. The sequence continues at coordinate 1,637 of CAZNJB010000088.1, read as the reverse complement.
TTGAATCCTTTAGTGAGCTATTAACTCCCTGGAAAATAGAGTATTTGGAATTTTGCTTCTTTTTGTTTTTTAATATTTCATTAACACTATGTGTTTTTAGTAAATCTCCATCCAATGAACATAAATTTTTATTGTTTGAAGATTGATAAATTGCATTATCACAAGATCGAATAGGAGTTAAGTAACATCTAAAATGACTATTATGATTCCATTTTCTTTTCTCAAATATTTCAATTAAAGAGTTCAACGTATTTATATTTTGTGAATCTACATTAATTCTTAATGAAATATTAACTTTTTTATTAAGAGCTATTGATATATTGTCAATAATTTTCTTAAATGATTCTTTTTCACTAAAATGAGGTCTTCTTTTATTATGACTATGCTCATCACCATCAACTGTAATCTGAAGATAAGAAATTCCATTTTTACCAATTATATTTTTATACTCTTCTATTTCATAACCGTTAGTTATTGCAGATACTTTAAAATTTCTTTCTATCGATTTATTTACAATATCAGAAACCACTAGAAAGTTTTTTTTCAAAAGAGGTTCACCACCAATTAATAAAACAGATTTATCTGAATTATCCTGACAACTATTATCAATAATAGAAAAAGCAGCGTAAACCTTTTCTGTATCAAATGTTTCTTTCGACCACAAATCGCCATTGGAAGAAATTTTAGATTCGTAACAATAAGGACATCTAAAATTGCAATCATACTAAATCAAGAAAGAATAATTTTTTTTCATATTTTCTTTTTTTAGCAACATCTTAGCTATATCGGCAACTCTATTTTTTTCTTCAATCTTAGTTTTTTCCGTTAAGTATCCTCGTTTTAAAAGGTATATAATTTCTTTTTGTGATAGTGATTGAAAATTTTCGTACTTAATATTTTTATAAAGCTTATCATTAATTAAATCTATCGCACCCGTATAGCCATGTACCAATATATATTGATTTAGCTTTGGTAAATTAATATAAATATTATACACACTAGTTTTCATTAGTTTTTCCTCCATTTAGTAAACAAAGCTAAATCTCTTTATTTATAAAGATAGAATTGCGATTATAATTGCAGTAACATCTCTTGTAAGACCCAAAAATTGTCCAACTTTCCCAAGATCATATTTATTTCTTTTTTTATACTCTTTGATTAACAAAACACTCATGGATTTTTTAAACGATTTTAATTCATCAATATTCGATTGGTTGATAGGCATATAAAATAAATCTATGTTTAATTTATAGCTCAACAGCGTATGATTCAGTAGAATTATATTGTGTTTTGATAAATATTTTTTACCTAAAGTATTAGCATTAAATAATTTTGGAGAATATAAATGATCTAAAGCATTAGCATTTATAAAATTTGTGTTGTCAACTTTAACAAAGTTTGTATCTTCTTTTACTTGGGCAAAATCTTGTTGAACCAATATGATTATCATAAAAAAAACAATAATTATTTTATTCATATTTATAAGCCTAATGTTAAAAAAACTTTTTAAAATTGTAATATAAAATACATAGCTTTATAAAATTTTTATGAATATTTGTTACACTGAAATCCTATTTGACCATATAACTTTAAAGAATTTTATCTGGAAATGAGCAAAAAAAAATAAAGAATCATAC
>CAZNJB010000087.1:0-5978 GCA_964573255.1 uncultured Melioribacteraceae bacterium | reverse complement strand
GTATATCATCGTATGCCTTGAAAAAATGAAAATAAAAATCAGTAAATCAGTTAATAAATTACTGATGTTCTTTTATTGGCATTCGATCATTTATTTTAAAAAATAAAAACCCCTTGATAGCCAAGGGGTTTTTGATTGAATATTTTTACTGTAATTATAAATTAAATTCTTTTATAATTTTTTGAATTTCTTCTTCTGTAATTCCGGAACCGAAGACCTTTTCCTCCTTCGATTTACTTGCCGGTGGGTTCGGTTTTGCAGGGTCGACTTTAGGATTGCCGGCTCTTGCAAGTAGTCTTTCCTCAATTTGATTTAAGAAACTGCTCGCTTCAGAGTCGGAAGAATACCTCGATTTCGGTATATCCGTAAATGAAGAAATTGCTTCACCCTTGTTAACGGGATTAGTTTCGAAAGCGAGTGTTTTAATATTGATTAAATGTTTTGCCGAAACATTTTCTGAAATAATTGAGCCTCCCCAAGTACCCGGCCCTAACGTCATCGAAGGAGTTAATTTAGTTGTATATCCAACTGCTCCCACGGAACTGGGTGTGTTAACTACAATTCTAAATGCAGGCTTTTCCAGTGCAAATTTCATTATAATTTCTTTATCGTTGGAGTGAATTGCCAATGTATGACCTATACCGCCAAATTTGAGTAATTCAATGCATCTATGGCATCCATCAAGCCAGCCGTCAACTGTGTAGAAAGCTAAAATAGGAGAAAGTTTTTCTATTGATAACGGTTCTTGTTTGCCGACAGATTCGCAAAATGCAATTAAAACTCTTGTGTTTTCGGGAACCGAAATACCGGCATAATTAGCAATCCAAGTTGCAGGTTTACCGACTATCTCGGCATTGAGTTTATTCCCCTTGGTTATTGTCACTTCCAATTTTGTTTTTTCTTCGTCGTTCAGAAAATAAGCTCCTTGCCTTTTAGCTTCTTCAATTACCTGTTCAACTATCGGTCTGTCAACAACCATCGATTGTTCAGAAGAACACAAAGTACCATTATCGAAAGTAGTTCCGTAAATAATATCGGCAACGGCTTTTTGAACGTTAGCTGTTCTTTCAATAAATGCGGGAACATTACCCGCACCAACACCGTAAGCTGGATTTCCCGTGCTGTAAGCGGCACGAACCATAGGGGTACTGCCTGTAGCCAGAATTACGGATGTATTTCTGTCTTTCATCAATGCGTTCGTTCCTTCTATGGAAGGAATAGACATACATTGTATCAAACCCTTCGGAGCTCCTGCTGAAATTGCAGCATCATTCATTACTTTCATAGCTTCCGATGTACAGTTGATTGCCTTTGGATGTGGAGATGCTATAATTGCATTTCTTCCCTTTAACGAGATGATCGCTTTAAACATTGCAGTTGAAGTAGGATTGGTTGAAGGAATTAGAGCAGCCACAACTCCCATTGGCTCGGCAATTTTTACAATTTTACCGTTTTCAAGTACATCGATTACTCCTACGGTTTTCAGATCTTTAATCGATTCCCAAACCCATCTGGAGCCGAATTCGTTTTTAATCTTTTTATCTGTCCATTTACCGAAACCGGTTTCTTCATGAGCCATTTTTGCCAGTCGTTCCGATTCCGCATATCCGGCATCCGCCATTGCTTTAACGACTTTATCAACTTGTTCTTGTGAAAAATGTTTAAATTCTAATTGGGCTTCTTTCGCAATTTTGGTTAAATCTCGTACTTCCTGAATCGACTGTAAATCCCTGTCAATCATCTTTTCATCCTCAAATATTAATCAACATCAAAATATATAAATAGGTTGATAAATGTGCAATTATTTCGGAGATATTTGATATATAATTAAAAATAAACAGTGCGGATATATCCAGTTTATTTAGAAATTGATTTGTGTAAGTTGATACTACATAGATGTAAGTGTGAAGAACTGTCGATTTGATAGTTGTTAGGCTTTTGGTTCAAAGATATAAGTTATAAGAGTCGAGGCTAACTACAAGGTGTTGAATATGTTTACGAGATTTATGATAGAACACGGATGACACAGATTGAGCGGATTTACACGGATGATTTAAAGTATAAATGTTAGGATAAACAGCCTAACTATAATACTTTGTAGTTTTCGTGAAATTATCTGTGATTTTTGTTGTTAACATTATCAATGTGTGACTATCTTTTATATCAGTGTCATCTGTGTTCCATTAGATCACGAGAGTAATTCTTTCAACTTTGCATATCCGCCGCGACTAATAGAAAACACGATACCGTTTTTCATTTTTGCTATATATTGCTCTTTACCTGTCAATTCTATTTTATCCAAATGTGAAATATTTATTATTGCAGACCGGTGAATACGAATGAAATTTTTGGGATCTAAATTTTTTTCGTAATAGCTCATAGTTTTTTTCTTCAGATATTTCCCTTTTGCGGTATGGAGCATCACGTAATCGTCCTGCGCTTCGATGGCTATTATCTCTTCTGTGGATAGAACGATTATATTGTTATTATGCTTTACAACAATGCGGTTAAGAAATTCTTCCGTATGATAATTTTCGGTTAAATTTTCCGATGGCGTTAGGCTTTTATTCTTCAATTGATTTTTGGCTTTATTCACCGCTTGCGCGAATCGTTCAGCCGAAAAAGGTTTTAGCAGATAATCCACGGCGTTTTTTTCGAATGCTTTTATAGCGTATTGATCGTAAGCTGTTGTAAATATTACAGCCGGAGGGTGGTCGAGAAGTTCTAGCATTTCGAAGCCGTTGATCTTGGGCATCTGAATATCGAGGAAAATAATATCGGGGTTAATATCATTAATGGATTTTACTCCTTCGAACCCATTTTTGCATTCGGCAGCAATTTCGATATCGTCAAATTCTTTAAGATATGTTTTAACGATATCGCGACCTAATTTTTCGTCGTCTATAATAACAGCCTTTAGCTTTTTCATTGTTTCTCCGGAAGAGGGATGAAAATCTTAACAATAAATTTATTATCCAATTTTTCAATTTGCAAAAGGTCGTAACGTCCGTAAATAAGTCTTAATCTTTCCGCAATGTTTTTTAAGCCTATTCCTTCTCCTTTGCGGGGAATTGAATCCGGGTCGAATTCGTTGATGAATCTTATTTCCAGCACGTCGTTATGTTTTATGCATTTGATTTTTATGTCAATTTTTTCGGTAGCTTCGTACACACCGTATTTAATTGCGTTTTCGGCAAGCGGCTGTAGCAGCATATTGGGTACTTTTAAGTTTCCGCAGTCATTTCTGTTTTCAATAATAAGATTAAACTTATCCTCGAAGCGAATTTTTTCAATATCCAAATAAAGCTTTACCAAATCAATTTCATCTTCGAGTGGATTAAAAGCAGCGTCGTTTTTCGAAAGAATTTTACGAAGAAAACTCGCCAGTTTTATTGTCATATCCTGTGCAAGTCCAGGGTTTGTTAAAGTCAAAGAACTGATTGAATTAAGACTGTTAAAAATGAAATGAGGATTGATTTGATATTTCAATGATTTCAATTCCGCTTCGTTTACAAGGCGTTCCAATTCAATCTGGCGTATTTTCTTTTCCTGAAAATTTTTATAATAGATAACGAGATAATAAATAGCCGTAATAATAGCGTAATAAACCACGCCGAGTATCAAACGCCAAATAAACGATATTTGCAGAAACGCTATGTATTGCTCGGCTGAGGCGAAGATTTTGCTAAGAATAAAGGAGGAAACGGTAATCCAAATAACGGAAGTTACCAGCGCGGCGGCGAGATGGTTAAAAACAATTTTAAGCAATTTATTCCCTTCCAACGAGAGAAACTGAGCGGGGAACCATAAGCTTAGACCGTTAAGCGAAAACAAAAGATTAAAAACCAAAGCGTCCGATACCGCGTAAAGCGGTTCTATATTTAACAGGTAGTAAAGCGCCATTGCTTGAATTAAGGCGATAACAGCCCAAATGAGAAAATAGGAAGCGATTATTTTTCCGTTTGCCATTACGGGATTTCGCATTACTTAATCTCCAAACCGCCGAAAAGAACCAGACCTTTGATTTCCAAAGTTTTATTTAAGTTTACATTAAAGTTAGGGTTTTTCAACCGTTGGTCTTCGGTGCCTCCGAAGAGTGTAACACCGTTATAAATTACGTTCCAATCGTTTGGTACGTGTAGTTCCAGTCCTCCCATAATTACAGTAACATCAAGAACCGTTTTGATGCCGGATAATTCGCATGCATTGAAGTAAATTCCCGCTCCTCCCATAAAAACGGATATATTGCCGCCTTTGAAAATTCCCGCAGTAATTTTTCTTTTTAATCCGCGCCAAAATACGAATTCATCCAAGTAGTGTTCTCCCGGTGCTTCGGCTGTCTCCGGACTTTCGTCCTCGGTAGTATGTACGTTTCTTTTGGAATGACCGAAAATAATTGACAATCCCAAAAGTATAAGAATTACCGGCCAGTTTTCTATTATCAAACGGAAAGGCGAATATCCCATTATTATAAGAACCCATCCTATCCCAGCCAAAGAAAGCAGCAGATAGGGCTTTAGAGTTTTTTCTTTATGCTTAAAAGCGCTGATACCTACCAAAAAGAATAACGTTGGTAAAGAAAAAATAAGGTCGGACAGATCCAAATCGATTATAAATAAATTATCGAGTGTGAAAAGTGTACCGATAACAACGAGTAGGATTCCGAATATTTGATTGCTGCTGAGTTTGTTCATAATATCATCCGTTTAATAGTTCTTTAATTCTCCGCCACCGAAAATAACCAATCCTTTTATGATTAGAACTTTTTCTGGGTCGAAAACTTCATTGGGGTCTTTGAACCGCTTATCGGCAAAACCGCCGAATATCGGAGTGACTTTAAGTATAACATTCCAGTCTTTCGGTACAATCAAGGAAGAACCTCCGAACAAAGCGAAAATATCGAGAACGTTTTCACCTTCGGCTAATTTAGAATTGATAAATGTTAATTCACTTCCACCGAATACTGCGGTGATTCTTCCCCCTTTAAAATTGGGACTCGAAATTATCTTGCTTCCACCTCCGAATATGGAAACTTCATCAATATAATTTTCATCCGATTCCTTGACAGATTTTTTTCTGAAGCGGTTAAACTCATTGCCTCGAGTAATCAAATAAATTCCGAATAGTACAAGTATTAATGGCCACATATCTGGGAATAAGTTGAACAAACCGACACCGACTAACACCGAACCGACGGTTTTACTTTTTGATGTAACCAAAATGAACAAACCAATTAAAATCAATATCCATTCCCATTCGAAAAAGAAATTCGGCAATTCGAAACTCAGAATATCGTAATTATCCAACAGGAACAACACGCCGAAAAAGACCAACGCAACTCCTACTAAATATCTACCTTGTAATTTATTCCCTTTATTCATTTTCACTCCGTTCCAAAATTTACACCCTAAACATATTGTACTAAAAGAAAAGCGGAAAGAGTTTTTCGGCGAACGGCGGAATATTGTAGGCGAATGAAGCGGAGAGGATAGAACACCCGTCAAGTAAACTTGTCGCGGCAGGCAGATAACGCAGATTAATCATGATTTGCGCAGATAGGAAATATTTTAAAAATTAAACTCGAAGTTACAGACACTCACTCACAGAGTCTTGGTAATCCACACTGCCAACCAAGAAAATGTACGTCATCGCGAGCGAAACGAAGTGGAGCACGGCGATCTGTTACATTGTTCGCAAAACTCAAAACTGTGCATTTGTGCTTTCAGATTGCTTCGTCTCCCGACAAGTCGGAATCCTCGCAATGACGTATGTGTCTCATCGTGAGCAGAACGGAATGAAACTGAGTTTATCCGTCTTTGGCGGGCGATCTGCTGCATATACAACGAAACAATATTTTTACAATTGTATGAATAATCTTTTCTTGCTTTTCACTTCTTGTTTCTCGTTTCTACTCGTACTACTCATCCACTACATCTATTCATCCATCCATCCGGCTATACTTGAACACGCAATAGTAC
>CAZNJB010000086.1:0-6138 GCA_964573255.1 uncultured Melioribacteraceae bacterium | reverse complement strand
GTATGATATCAAATAGCAATATGGTTCTAACTTTATTAGGATTTTCTATAAATTTTTGTGAAATTTGCCCTCTTAAAATGTTGAGGGGAAAATAATGCGTTTTAGTAATCTTTTTGAAATAATAGATAAGAATGAAAAATTTGTTCTTACAACTCATTTGAATCCAGATGCTGATGCAATAGGCTCTCAAATGGGTATGTATTATTTGTTGGAAGCATTAAACAAGGATGTTTATTTAATAAATTATTCCGAAACTCCTTACTCCCTCAGGTTTTTAGATCCAAATAATTTAATTCAGGAATATTCATCGGAACTTCACGATGAAATCATTTTAAATTCGGATGTGATAATCTTTCTGGATCTTAATGTTGCCGACCGTATCGCCGATATGGAAATGGTATGTAAGAGGTCTAAAGCGGTAAAGATTGTAATCGATCACCACACTGATCCGGAAGACTTTGCTGATTTGCAGTTTATTTATACTAAAGCAACTGCAACCGGAGAATTGGTTTATGATATAATCAAAGAGTCGGGTAAAGTTAAATTAACAAAACAGATTGCGGAAGTATTATATGCTGCTATTATGGCGGATACCGGTTCATTCCATTATGACAGAACAACTCCGGAAATACATAAAATTGTTGCCGAATTACTTACTTTGGGTGTTCAACCTGATAAAGTTTATGAGGAACTCTTTGAGAAGGGAACAATAGGAAGACTGCGGTTACTCGGCAGTGCATTGAGTTCACTTAAACAAAATTCTACCGGTGAAGTAACTTATATGGTTATCACAAAAGAAGATCTAACTAAAAACGGAGCGGTAGAAGCCGATATAGAGGGTTTTGTTGGTTATACTTTATCAATTGAAGGTACTAAAATCGGTTTGCTTTTCAATGAGTTGGAAGAAGGAATAAAAATTAGTTTTCGTTCGAAAGGTAAAATTCCGGTGAATAAATTTGCAGCAGAATTTGGAGGTGGAGGACATTTGAATGCTTCCGGAGCCAGACTTAAAAATAGTTCCCTTGATAAATTGATCCCGGAAGTAATAGCAACAGCTGAAAAATATTTAAAATATTATTGAAAGGTGTAAAATGAAATATAAATTAAACATTAACGCAGTCGATTCATTACCCAAATTTGGTGATGATTTATCTTTTATTCTGTTTGTCGAAAAAAGTGATAAGAAAGATGACCTTCAAAAATTCGAAAAGAATTATAATTTTGAATTAAATTCACTGTCGAAGAAATTATTCCTCAATGATGAAATTGACTCTTTCGATTTCCAAAATTCTAATATCGGAAAAATAGTAATACATAAGTATAAGTCAGATAATCTTACAGTTGACTATTTCAGAGATACTCTTTCCAATGATATTCAAGAATTACAACCGGGGATAGATAACATCTTCGTTGAATTGCCCGATGCCAAATTATTTGAGAATTTATTCGAAGAAAGTTATTATTTGCAATCAGCGCTTGAAGGCATTTTGCTAGGCAATTATGATTTTAACGAATACAAGAGTGAGAAGAAAGCACCGTTAAAATTAAAAGTTAGCGTTGTAAATAAAAATGCAAAGCTTCTGAAGAAAATAATTCTTTTAACGGAAAAATTAATTGAAGCAGTTTTTTTTGCAAGGGATTTAGTTAACGAACCCGCAATTACATTGACTCCTCAGGAATTGGCAAAACGGGTTAAAAAGCAATTTGCCGGTACCAAAGTAAAAGTAAGTGTAATGAACGAAGCAATGCTTAGGAAAAATAAAATGAATGCAATCCTGAGCGTTGGTAGAGGTTCGGATAATCCCCCGCTTCTGTTAAAATTAGAATATAAACCGACTCGTCCGAAGAAAAAAATTGCATTGGTAGGCAAAGGCGTTACATACGATTCCGGTGGATATTCAATTAAACCAACTGATGGTATGGTCGATATGAAAGGGGATATGGCCGGAGCTGCAGCTGTAATCGGTACATTTCTTGCCGTTGCAAAATTAAATTTCGATAAACATCTTATCGGAATTATTCCGCTTGTGGAAAATATGGTTAACGGAAAATCTTATAAACCGGGAGATATTGTTTCGACCGCGAGTGGAAAAACAATTGAAGTAAAAAATACCGATGCGGAAGGAAGAATAATTCTTGCCGATGCATTGGAGTATGCTAGCAAGCATAAACCTGAAGCAATAATTGATTTTGCAACTTTAACGGGTGCTTGTGTTGTTGCTTTAGGAGAATTTGCCGCGGGTATGTTTACGAAAGATGAACAATTAAAAGATGCATTAAGTTCAGCCGGAAATAAAACATACGAATTAGTGTGGAACCTCCCGTTTATGGATGTCTACAAGAAATTAATTAAAAGTGATATTGCCGATATCAGTAATTTGGGACCTCGATGGGGAGGCGCAATTACTGCCGCTAAATTTCTAGAAAATTTCGTTGATGAAAATATTCCGTACGTCCATTTGGATATTGCCGGACCCGCTTTGAAGCATAACTTGAATTCATATACTAAAAAGTGGGCAACCGGATTCGGAGTAAGATTAATGACGGAATTTTTGAAAGATTAAATCCTTTATTTCAACTTAAAATTATTGAGATAGCTTGCTCTATCCACATTTCGACTAATAGCGCCTAATGGTTCGGACGAATTCTTATTTTTACTCTTTTCTTCCGAACCAGAGGTGCTCTAAGTCGGGGTTATGCCCATTACTTTTTATATTTCCCATTGGGAGATAATAGATTTTCATTCTTATTACAAATATGAAATTTATCCCACAGTACAACTACCCGTTAGTAAATTTTCGATTTAGAAAAATTAAAATATTTTCCCGTCTTTCATATTCAATGTAATATCTCCGAGTTTCATTAACTCTGGATTATGAGTGACTAATAATATTGTAGAATTGAATTCATTTTTTAATTCAAGAAACAATTGATTAATCGAATCGCTGTTAGTAGAATCGAGATTCCCTGTTGGTTCGTCAGCAAAAATTATATCCGGTTCGTTTATTAGTGCGCGGGCAATTGCAACACGCTGCTGTTCGCCACCGGAAAGTTGTGCAGGTTTGTGATCCAATCTGTCACCCAATCCAAAGCGAGTTAATAATTCTTTTGCTTTCGAGCGGGAATCGGCAAAGCTTTTGCCGGATATCATTGCAGGGATGGTTACATTTTCCAATGCGGTAAATTCGGTTAGCAAATGATGAAATTGAAATACAAATCCCATTTGCTTATTTCTTAACTTGGAAATTTCCATTTCGTTTAATTTTGAAATATCTCTATCGTTGAAGAATACGCTTCCGCTGTCTGGTTTATCCAGTCCGCTCAAAATATGAAGAAGCGTACTTTTACCCGCTCCGCTGGCTCCTACAATTACGGTAATCTTTCCGCGCTCAATTTCAATATCAAGATTTTCGAATAATTTTAAACTGGTATCTTTTCCCGTTGAAAAACTTTTACTTAAATTATTTGCTTTAATAATTGATGACATTTTTATTCCCACTTGATCGATTCAATCAAATTTAATTTTAAAGATCTCTTTGCCGGATATAACGACGCAAAATAAGAGAAGAGCATTGACATTATAGCAATCAATAGTATATCAAAAAGTTTAGGCTCTACCGGAAGGGCATCGATAATGTATTTACTTGGATCGAGTGCATAAAATTTAAATTGCATTTGTCCGAAGCAAACAATCAGTCCGATAAATAAACCGGAGAGAGTGCCGACCGTTCCTGCCAGAATTCCTTCAAACATAAATATTCTTAAAATTGACTTTTTATGTGTACCCATAGCTCGTAAAATGGCTATGTCCTTCTTCTTTTCCAGAACCGACATGGTGAGTGAAGTTAAAATATTAAATACGGCAACTAAAATAATTAAACTCAGTAACAGATAGGCTGCCCAGCGTTCTAATTGCATTACATCATACAAGTCCCTATGAAGATCGTACCAACTGAAGATTTTTACATTATCTCCCAATTCTTTTTTCAATGCAATTTTAAAATTATCGGCTTCTTTAACAGAGTGCAGGAATACTTCCAAACCGTTAATTTTATTTCTAACACCCAATACTTTTTGAGCAGCTTCTAATTTTGTGAACCCGGATGAAAAAGCGAGTTCTTTATTATTGATCTCGAAAATACCTTCTAAAATGAATTTCCTGATTCTGGGTAGATTGAATGTTATTGCGCTTTTCTCGAGATCTTTCGCGGAAAGAACATTTACTGTATCTCCGACTCTCAATCCTAATTTTAATGCAAGCGGAAGTCCTAAAAGAATTCCGTTGGATAGTTTTTCTTCGCTATTACTCAATTTGGAAACAAAATGGCGGTGAATCTGTTTCTTTTTGCCTTCATAATTTTGTAAACCTTTCAGAGATATTATTTCAAAATTTTTACCATTCGTAATTACAATTTTGCCATCTACATAAGGAGTGAAATAATCTACCTCATCTTTCTCTTTTAAGATCTTATTTATCTCCGGTAATTTCTCCGCTCCTTTGGGTAATGTGATTTGAATGTGAGGATCAAAATTTAATAACGAATTTATGACGAGAGAACGGAAACCGTTGAATACCGAGAGAACAATAACAAGAGCGGCAACGCCAATTGTAATTCCGAGAATCGAAAAGAAACTCAAAATCCGTATGAAGCTGAATTTGTGCTTCCCGGTTAAATATCTCTTGGCAATAAAGAACTCGAACATCAGTCGAACCTCAGTATGGTTAAAGGAGTTATTCCGGATGCTATTCTACTCGGAATATAGGAGATTAGCAGAGAAAGCAGGAGCGTTACTAATGATACAATGAAATAAATTCCTGCATCATAATAAACCGGGACTTCAGAAATAAAATAAATATCGGAAGGGAGGGTAATTATATTGTAATTAATTTGTATGTAAGTGATTAGTAAAGTAAGTAAATTGCCCAAAAAGATCCCTGTTAACGCAATAATTAAGCCTTGAATAATATAAATATTCCTGATTTTTCTCGATTCCATCCCGAGCACTTTCAATATTCCTATCTTTCTCAATTGTTGTATAATATTCATTAACAATGTACCGATGATATTAAATGCCGCTACCAACATAATTAAACCGAGGACAATCGGTACCGGTTTCTTTTGCAATTCGAGCCAAGTAAAAATATGTTGATGAGTTTTGTAAAATGAGCGTACGTAATACGGATAACCTAAGTAGTTGTTTAGGGCTCTTGCTGTTGGTTGAATATTTTTCAAACTGTCAATTTTTATGTAAAAGCCAGAGATTATTTCTCCTAAATCTGTCAATTCCTGAAATTGATTTAAATTAGTATAAACCTTCAGGTCATCAAATTCTGCCATGCCGCTTCTGTAAATACCGGTAACAAGGAATTTTTCTATTATTGGTGGATTATCTAAACTTGGCAGGCGGTCATTCTTCAGAGTAAATAATGTGATCAAGTCTCCCACTTTAATGTATAATTTATCGGCTAATTTTTCACCGATTAAAACTTTGTATTTGTTATCTTCATTTAAATCGTAATCACCGGAAATAATATAATTTCTTAAGTTTGAATTGTCTCTGTTGGGATCAATAGCTTCAATAGAAATGCCTTCGCTATATTTCCCATTCTTTAAAATGCCGTTTTTACTGATAAAAGGTGAAATAGAAACGATATTCTGAAATTTATTCTGTATTTTGCTCAAATCGGAATAGGAAAATTCTAAATTACGGTTCCCGAAGCCTGAAACGGTAATGTGAGCATTCATTTCAATTAAGTGTTTCTCAATAGAATTTTCGAATCCGTTTAATATTGTTAAAGCAATATTAAGAATTGCAATACCTAGCGCAATACCCGATATTGAGGCAATAGATATGAAAGAAAGAAAATTATTTTCTCTCTTATTAAATAGCGAACGGAAAACAATGAAAAGTGAAAGTCTCATACTCTAAAAAATATAAATCTCAAGATAAAAAAAAATGGTAAATTTGAAAAAATAATTCAAAAAAATGTTGACATTTCGAGAACAAAAAAATATTTTAGTAAGCCTTATTTGAAAGTACTTTGTATGATGAAAAAAGAAATAACCGGGGCGTAGCGTAGCCCGGTTAGCGCGCCTGCTTTGGGAGCAGGAGGTCGCAGGTTCGAATCCTGCCGCC
>CAZNJB010000085.1:0-6397 GCA_964573255.1 uncultured Melioribacteraceae bacterium | reverse complement strand
CCTTTTGAATACTTTGATGTTTTTTTGTTATGATTAACGTTAAAATATTCTAGATATTCCTTTATATTGTTTTCACCAACATTTGAAAAAAAACTACCATAAAAATCTAAATTCTCTTTGCCTGTAAGTTTTTTATACAACGATGCGTCTTCGGGTAAATAGCCTATAATTTGCCTATATCGAACTGAATTTTTTTGAATATCTTCTCCATTGAATAGAATTTCACCTTTTGTGGGAATTAAAATTGAAGCTAATATTCTCAATAACGTAGTTTTTCCCGCGCCGTTATGCCCTAATAATCCTATGATTTCCCCTTGGTTGATATCAAAACTAATGTTATCTAATATTTTATGATTTTTAAAATACTTCGAGACTCGCTTAACGCTTAATAAACTTCTTCCTTCTTTCATTCTGGACTTAATTCCTATATTTATAAAAATAAAAACATAGGATTGCTTATTGTAAGCAATCCTATTTAGATTAATTATCCAAAAAATGATGCGATTCCCCAACCTACGCAAAAAGCGTTAGCTGCTGCGCCAACTGGATTTAATAAAGCAGCACCTCCTGTTGCTACATCGATTACACCTAGGGTTATACATCCCGCATCAATCCAATCTGCTAAATCGCCTCCATGTATTTTTCCTAATTGCAGATCACTTACTATTGTCATATTAACCTCCTTTAATTAGCATGGATTATTATCAGAGTTTAAAGCTCCTGCAAAAATACCTAAAGCAAGAAAACCAAAAGGACCGCTTCCCATAAAGGCAACTGTTGTGACGATTCCCATTTCCGTTAGCCAAAGGGCACAAGATGCTGTCATACCTCCATTTATTTTGCCCATTTGCTTTGCATTTAGTTTTTTCATTTTCACCTCCGAAAAAATAGTTAAATAAATTAATTAATGCTCTCGCGGCTAAGAGTAGTTTATTTAAGCCGCATTTTTCCGTTTTCTGTTCGTCAACAGAAATACCTAGGATCACGGAAACTTTTGTTACTCTATTTCTTCAAGTATTCTATCAATTTTTGTCTCGCCTTTTAGCTTTGTCGTTAATACTCCTTCTTTATTAAAAAAGAAAAGCGCCGGCGTTACCATAGCGCCGTAATTATTTTCATAATCTTCTTTTTTTACTGTTCCAAACGTTATATTTACCGCTTCTTTTAATGCCGGATATTTATCCGTAAATCCGTTTGTTATAATATCTTTATCCAAAGTAATCAGATAAAAATTCGTTCCTTTTATTTTTTCGGCGTTTTCATTCAGTACGTTCAATTCGTATTTGCAATGCGAGCATTGTTCGCTAAAAAATATTACTACGGTTTTATGTACATTATCCGCATATAATTTTTGTACGCCGTTTAAACCGGTATATTCAATTTCAGGCAGTTTACTTCCGAGAGGCAGCGCTTCGGGTTTGCTTCCTTCTATTACCAACCAAACAACTGCGGTTACAAATAAAACTATGAATGTTATTGCAAAAACTTTCTTCTTCATTTGCACACCTCTTTTTCTTCACTAAAACGCAAAGTCGCAAAGGAATATTTTAAATAAACCACAGCCAAAATCAATAAAACATTTTTTACTATTGATAACGCCGGACTGCTGATTATTTCCGCGCCGAAGCATCCGCAGTTATTTGCGCCGTTTATTGCAAAAAAGATGTTTATAAATAAAAATGCTATTATTATTCCGAGAATTAAAAAATAAACAATTTTTATTTGCAGATAGTCTGCAATTATCAAATACGCAACGGTTAATTCAAGCAAAATTAAGAGAGCAAGCATTAATTTTGTAATTGCATATCCCATACTAAACAAGTTCAGTAATAAATTAACTGTTGCATTGTAATCAATTAACTTTGCAAATGCGGAAAAGAGAAAAACTCCGCCAAGAAAATATTTTAGTATATTTCGTATCAAGAGAGAGTTCCTACAAATAAAGTTAGTCCGTAAACAAATGCCGCAATACCAACCCAAACACCGAATACAATTAGCACATAATCAACATTTTCCATTTTCTTTGTTTTAACCAAGCCAAGATAAACAACTACACACCAGCCGAGTTCAAACAAATTTATTTTGCTTAAAAAAGAATAAGCAACTGCCGAATAATTATTTTTATTCAACAGATTGGTTAACGCCAATGGTATGAACGTTAATGAGTTTAATGTTATTTGTCCAGCTGGTTGAAAATACAAATAAAAAAACCTTATAAAATCCGATGCGAGTAAAACGAAATACGCAATTGTTACTATCCTGAAAATATCTTTAAATGGAATTTCAATATACTTTAACATAAACGGCAGTTGAATAAGGAAAGCGACAAATGCAATTCTTAACCAAACAATCAATGGAGTTGCAATATAACCCCAAATTTGAAACTTTTGCATCATACTTATGTAATCGTCAATTCTGTATTCTTCCATCTGGCTGCCGTAAAGATTATAAAAAACCTCTCGAGTTATTACCAGTTTTTGAAATGCGAATGAAATGAGAATTGAAATCACCGTAATTATTAAAAACATTTGCCAAGTTTTAACGGCAATTTTATCCTTCTCATCTTTTGTAATTGCAATTGTATTACTCATCTATCATTATCTTTTTGTTACCGTAAATTTCTTCTTTCATATTCCACATATTTTTAAAATAGCCTTCAGCCGAAATTAATTCGTTAGGCGTTCCCTGCTGTGAAATCGTTCCGTTAGCAAGAACGTAAACATAATCCGTTTTCATAATTGAGTTTAAGTTGTGCGTAATTAAAAGCACAGCATTTTCTTTTGAATAATTTCTAATTACTTCAAAAATGATTTTTTCCAATTCAATATCAATTCCGCTTAGACCTTCGTCAATAATTAAAACTTTCGGATTATTAAACAAAGCCCTAGTTATTGAAATAAGCTGCGTTTCACCGCCGGAAAGTTCACGCCCGTCTTCGCCTATTATTGTTGCAAGCCCGTATTCAAATCTTTGGTAGAATTCAGTTAAACCGAGTTCATCTATTCTTTTCACTAATTTTGTAATATCGTCAATTTTTCTGCCTATCAGTATATTTTCTGCAATAGTTCCGTTAAAAATATTTATTGCTTGCGGCACTACACCGATATTTTTTCTGTATTCTGCCAAATCAATTCTATTTATCTCTGTTTCGTCAACAAAAATTTTGCCGGTATTTAGCTGATATTTTCTCTGAAGTATTTGAACAAGCGTGCTTTTGCCTGCTCCGCTATTACCCCAAAGAGAAGTCATTTCCCCCTTTCTTATAACCAAATTAACATTTTTGAATAAATATTTTTTTCCGTCCCAAGAAAATGCGCCGTTTTTAATTGATAAAACGTTTCTCATTTCAAATTGCATCTTACCATTGTTTTTTTCACTATCAATTAATAGCATATCCAATAATCTTGTTGATGCAATTGAGGTTTCCTGTAAAACAATATTTGTATCCACAAAGCGATTTACTGCTGGTAGTATGTTTGCAATTAATGAATAAGAAGCTATCATTTCTCCCAATAAAAGTTTTCCTTCCGTTACCCAAATAGCGCCTATTACCAATATACCTACAACTATTAACCCGCTTAATACTTCTGCAAACAAAGATAGACTCGCTTGTGTAAATCCTAGAGATTTTACCTTTTCTTGATAATTACTAAAAAAGAATCTATTTTTTGCTGTATATGAATGCCCGGTTCCAAAACCGATTATTTCGTCCACTCCTTTTAAGCTGTCAAAATAAGTTGATTCCACAAGAGCATATCCTTTCATTACTTCATTCTGTTCGTCTTTCAACTTTTTTACACTTAAGAACAAAACCAAAGCGTATATTGGAATTAGGGCAAGAGATAACCAAGCCAACATTTCGGTAAAATAAAACATCAGACCGAAGGAACCGACAATAACGAAAACGTCAATTAAGGTAACACCAACAATTTGTAGAACGGCTCGTTGTATCCTTATCGCATCATTTATACGTGCGGTAATTTCTCCTATTTTTCTTGTATCAAAAAACTTTTTAGGAAATTTGAAAAGGTGCGCAAGAAAATCGGTATTTATTTTTGTATTTACGTTTCTGTTAAGTATGATTAAAAACCGCTGACGGAAAAATCCGGAAAATGATTTAATAAAAAGTACTACAATTAAGAAGCTACCGCTATAAATGATTTTTTGTGTATCTTTTTCTGGAATAAATTTATCAAGCAAAAGTTGAACATACAATGCCGTAACAAGCCCAAGTATTGTATAAACCGTTCCAAGGAACAGAGATTGATACACCCAAGATTCCTCTCTTTTAATGTATGAGTTAATCCAATTGTACCATTTAGGAGTTTCCTTCTTAAATAATTTGTTTTCCGGTTTAAGTAAAACAACAGCTTTGCTTTTCCAAATTTTTAAGAATTCACTTTTTGAAAGCCAATACTTTCCTTTACCCGGATCGGCAACATATATTTTATCAGACTTAATTTTGTAAACGACGAGGAAGTGATTGAAAGTTTCATCAATCACAACGTGCGCAATACACGGCACTCTTTCTTTCATTAAATCTTCGTACTCACCGGAAGCTCCAATTGCTTTGAAACCAAGAGCTTTTGAAGCATTTACAAGGTCTAACATAGTTGAGCCTTGAAGATTTGTATTACAAAGTTCTCTTAAATGAGGGAGAGAAGAATTGCCGCCGTAAAACTTTAACACGCTCAGCAATGCCGCGGCTGCGCAATCCTTTTTATCATATTGACGAACTAAAGGGTAATTATTAAACAACTTCAAATGCAAAATATCCCTTAATTTGAACCAATATTTTAATGCCATCTTACTTGAAACGTCAATATATATATATATATTTTTTTTTTGTCAAGTGCCTTATGAACTTTTTTAATATTTCGAATTGCGTCAAAAAAAATGTAACCGAAGCGAGTAATAATAAAAAACGTTGCGTCAGAATAAAAAGTAACCCTAAAAAACTAGGAGAATCTGATGAGCAACAAATCAAAAAAGGAGTATTTAGCAAGTATAAAAGAAAGATATCTAAATTCGAACAAGGAGGAGAAGAAAAAAATATTAGATGAACTCTGCAAGACTTGCGGATATAACAGAAAATATGCAATACGAAAACTAAACCAAAAAGAGAAAAAGAAAAAAACAAAAGCGAAGCGAAGCGGCAGAAAGAAAAAATACGATTCATTTGAACTCGAAGAGTTTTTGAAGAAATTATGGTAAGTAAGTAATCTGGCTTGTTCGGTTAGGTTGAAATCAATGATTCCCCTATGGTTGCCCTATTACCCGAAAAAACTAAGCGAAGAGACAAAGGAATTATTAAAGAGTATTTCTCCCTCTACAATAGATCGTCTACTAAGAAACTATAGAACGAGGCATGGTAAATTAGGCTTAGCCACAACAAAACCCGATTCGTTAATAAGGAAACAGATACCCATAAAAACGAACCAATGGGATCAGAGCAAGCCAGGATTTATAGAAGCAGATACAGTAGCACATTGTGGTCAAAGCGTAGCTGGAAGCTTTGTCTATACTCTAAATACGGTAGATATAGCAACCGGATGGACAGATGCAAGGGCAATGTGGAATAAAGGGCAAAAGGCGTCATTTGAGGCAATTAGAAGCATCGAGAAGGCTCTTCCATTCAAGATAAGAGGTTTTGATACGGATAACGGAACAGAGTTTATCAATTGGCATTTATACAAATATTTTGTCAAAAGAAAGCAACTGGTAAGCTATACAAGATCGAGGGCATATCAGAAGAATGACAATGCTCATATAGAAGAGAAGAACTGGACAAATATCAGGCAGTACTTCGGATATATGAGATTTGAGAGAAAAGAAATAGTGGAATTTATGAATGACATAATGAAAACGAATGGAGTTGTTTGTTTAACTTTTATATCCCATCGATGAAACTATTATCAAAACAGCGAGTAGGTTCAAAAGTAATAAAGAAACATTCATTGCCAAAGACTCCGTTGCGGCGACTTATAGAAAGCGGCACGATAACAAATAAAAAAGTCAGAGAGTTAGAACGAATGGCAGAAAGTCTGGATCCATTTAAGCAGCAAAAATCCATAGAGAAGAAAATAAAATTTATTTTGGGGTATGCTAATGAGAATTTTTGATAAAAATATTAGGGTAACTTCAGTCGGGCTATGCCAAAGGCATCCCTTCGTTACACTAATATTTTACTTTAATTTGAAAAGAGATTATTTTAATAAAATCATTACCATTTTATTTATATTTTTTAGTATTATAGTTACCTCTAATTTTGATTTAACGTTTATACCCTTGGGTTACCTTTTATTTTGACTTAACACGATTTTTTTTGAAGTTTGTTAAATATAAAATTTAGATGTATATAGTTCTAAAGTTTCTATTGTTTTGGACAATATCCTGC
>CAZNJB010000084.1:0-6565 GCA_964573255.1 uncultured Melioribacteraceae bacterium | reverse complement strand
GAGCAATACCCAGAGCTTTGGAACCCTTTCAAGAGGCAATGCTTCATTGGGAAAAACAATCGACACATTTTCTTTTCTAAACTTTTCTCCCATCAGTAAAATAAGTTATTTAATTGAAAACACCTTTCGATTTTGAATTATATGTGAAAATATCATAAATATTTTTTACATTGATTTAACAATTGTGAGGTTTGGTATGGATAACAGGCAATTTGATTATTATCAAAGATTGCGTCTGAAAATAAAAAAATGGGGCTCGGAAACAGATGAAAAAGATCAGAAATGGATGAAATACATCCTCGCCACACCGGATTTATTTCATTTGCTTTGCAAACTTGCCGTTGATTCGGATGTACCAATAAAAAAGAGAATTAAACTTGCCGGTGTAATCGCTTATTTTATGTCTCCGATTGATTTCCTTCCTGAAGAGATTATTGGTCCGGCAGGATACTTGGATGATGTATCGGTAGCAGCTTATATATTAAATGATTTGATAAACACAGTCGATCCGGAATTGATTAAGAAACATTGGGCTGGCGAAGAAGATGTTCTGAAATTAATCCAAGATATTATTGCAAATGCAGATAAGATGTTAGGCTCAGGCCTTTGGACAACAATAAAAGAGAAGTTTGGTTAAATCTCATATTTCAATAATGTTTCGAATAAAAGCTCACATTCATTATCTTTTTTATGACGGTAGGCATTAATTAAATTATTTACAGTTCTTCTAATTATAGCGTTGATATCTGTTGTTCGATGAATGATATCATTTAACATATTGGGTTGAAAACCTCTTACTTCTCCAATCTCCTCTTCATAAATAAGTTTGCCTTTATTATAACAATCGATTAATATCACATCACCATCGATTACTATTTTAGCGAGAAAATGTCCCGGGAAATTACATCCCTCTATATGCATATTTAATCTATTTCCAATTAATATAAATAGCGTACATAACGTAATAGGAATACCTTTCCTTTCTTTTAATGCGAAGAGAACATTAGAATTATATGGATTGTAATAGTCGTTTTTATTTCCGGAAATAGCTTTTTTTTGAAAAAGAAAATTGGCAAGGTCGATTTCATTTCCGTAAGGGAAATGAGCACTAAATTCTACTGCCGTTTCATCTAAACATTTTAGCGATTCTGTAAATGCTTCATTACCATATTGAAATTGTGCTATTAATCGATGGGCATATTCCAGTTTTGCATATTCATCTGTTATATATTGGAGCTTATACCACTCCTCTTTAATTTTATTTATTCGGTTTTTCTTTATTAGCGGGTCGATTATTTGTCTCTTTTGTTCATCGAGCAAAGAAGAGAATTCTTTAATATCAATCTCCAAAGAGCTTCCGTATTTCTCCAACTGCTGTAATACTTCATTACGAATTTCAATTTGTTCATCGTCAATTAATTGAAGCATATATTTTAGATCACTCTTTTTCAATGTGAGTTTATTTCCATATTATTTATATTTTTGTATTTAATAAACAAAATGGTAAATGAAAATGAGAATGTCAATTATCAATATATTAATAGTAATTTTATTCACTTCTTGCAATAATGTGGATAGAAACAAAGAATTGCAAGAACTGATAGAAAGAGATATTGCATACTCCGATTATTCTTTAAATCACGGAGTGGTCGAAGCATTTATGGAATTCGCTGCGGATAGCGTTACAATGCTGCCTATGAATGAATTGCCAATTACTAATAAGCTAAAAATCAGAGAGCACCTACTAAAATTCAATGAAGGCAAGATAGAATGGAAGCCTATTGCTGCCGATGTCTCCTCTTCTGGCGATATTGGTTATACTTGGGGAAATTATGTTTATTCTTATAAAGATAAGAGTAATGTTGAACATAGAAAATACGGTAAATATGTAACTGTTTGGAAAAAGCAGAAAGATGGTTATTGGAAATGGGTACTGGATATCGGGAATAATAGTCCTCAGTATATTCCTTTGAACAAATTTGATCCGGAACGTAATCCTTTCAACGATTTACAAGATGCAATAGATTATGCCTCAACCGTAAACAAAAGAATAATACTTGATGTTGGCGGTGAATGGTGTAAATGGTGCCATAGATTGGATGATTTTATTGAGAAAACATCGGATGTTAAAAATTTACTAGAAAGATATTTTGTTGTTGTAAAAATTAATTATTCAAAAGAAAATAAGAATGAAGAATTCTTAAAGCAGTTTCCGAAGATTAAGGGATTTCCTCATTTCTTTATTCTCGAATCAGATGGAACATTTCTGTATTCTCAAGATACAAGTGAATTGGAAGAAGGGAAAGGATATTCTAAGGAAAAATTTATACGCTTCTTAAATAAATGGAAAATGGGAAATGGATAAAGTTTAAGTGAATCAAAATTTTCTGTTTAACTTGTTTTAATGGATAATTATAATGAGTTATATTCAGTCTTGATTTTTACATTGATTTAATTTGAAATATTTTATAGAGTAAAACTAAAAGAAATAATTTATCCTAATCGGTTGAAAGCAAGTCCCACCCAATTCCTGTTTGATTCCACCAATTAACAATATAGGTTCTCACCATTCCGTCTCTGGCAGAATATATATATGTTTTCCCCGGTCCATCAACTTGCATCTGTGTATCATTCATTATGATATTTAATCTGTCGTATATTTTTCCAAATAATTCAAAATTCTGGGTATAAGCTTCCTTATAACATTCACAGTAAGATAATGTTGTTTTCCATCCGTTCTTATCAGCCTTTTCTGCTTTGAAATCTTTCAGGTCGAATTTTAATTCCCCCACTATGAAGTCAAATAGTATTGAATAAAAGTAATTATCCGTTTCTTTATAAAAAATTATCGAGTCATTTCTTACCGTTGCTAAATATTGAGCAGTAGAGTCGAGGAAAATTTCTTTATGTCTGATTTTTATTAATGTTTCGCTAAAAGGAGAATAGTATTCTTTAATAACAAATGCGTTTGAAGTTTTTCCGGTTATCTTTACGGTGATAGTATCGTTCATATATTCGTAACGGTTGCTGTCAGGACTAAAATAACCATAACCGATAAACTTGATATAGGTTGATTGTTGTCCGACAGCTAATTGGGAAAATGAAATTGTCTTTACTCCCTCTTGAACCGGAGAATTCGGCGATGAACATCCACCGATATATAAAAGAAATAACGCTAACAATAACGTTAATTTTCTCATAATGATTTTCTCTGATTGTTAAATACTTAAATTTAAATTACTAAAAACCTGTATCAATAAAAATGCAAAAAGGAAGAATAGAGAAAATGAAATTATAAAATAGATGGTTAATTCAATAAAATTTATTAAGTTTCTAATTATAAAAAGAGTTATCGGTCTGGGGTGCATTGGTGAAAGAACGCTTAAAAAAAATTGAGGAATTTTTAAAGCAACCGAATCATTTTTTTGTAATAGTTGCGGTCATATTAGTCTTTTCCTCGGTAATATATTCGTTTTATATTTATAATGATGCAAAATATTCAAGTGAAGAATCTGCAAAAACCCAACTAAAGTTATTAGCCTTACAAACAACCGAGGGAATCTCACAGCTCTTTAAGAAATACGAAGAGGACCTTTCTTTCTTATCTTCTTTACCTAATATAATTGATCTTAATGAAGATGGTAAAGAGTTGATGCGAAAATTCTTCTTTACTCAAGTTGAAACAATCAGCGGCATTACACGCATCTCAGCCGATGGCAAGATTCTTTATACATCTCCTTTTAAGCAAGAAATTATCGGTAAAGATGTCAGTTATCAAAAACATAATGCTCAAATACTAAAAACTCACAAACCGGTTGTAAGTGATGTTTTCGAATCGGTTCAAGGTTTAACTGCTATCGTATACGCTTATCCAGTATTAAATACGAAAAGAGAATATACAGGTTGTATATCATTAATCATTCCATTCAAAAAAATTACAGAAAGATATTTGAGGCATATAAAGAATTGGAATAAAATTTCTGTAATGTTGATTAATGACGAAGGAACAATTTTATACGAAAGAAACGAAGACCGGATAGGTAAAAATATAGTTAACATCACAAAAGATAATTCATTAATTGCTTTTATAAATGGATTAAACTCAAAAAAATCTATGTATGGAAATATTCGTAGTATTTCCGGTGATTCCGATGGCTCCGAATATTTTGCATTTGAACATCGCATTAATTTACCATCATCTCATTGGAAACTCATTCTATCTATAAGAAGAGATGATGTGTATGAGGTAGTTAAAAAATTAAGCACCAAGTCCGTGGCAAATGGAATTGCAATTTTAACAGGCGTAATAGTTATTTTAATGATTTTTTATATCAGCAGAAAAGAAAAAATTGATACAATAAAAAATAAAGAAGCCGTTTACGAATATGTAACAAGGGAAACTAAGCAGATCATTTATGACTATAATCTAAATACTTTTTCGATTAAATTTTTGGGCGCTATAAAGGAAATAACAGGAAAGGATATTCAAGATTTTGAAGATAATACTGAAGATAGATGGTGGGAGCTTATTCATCCCGATGACAGAAAAAAAAGAAAAGATAAAATATTAGAAGAAAAAGAAAAGTATAAATTTGGAAAAATTAAATACAGATTAAGAAAAAATGGTGAATATATTTGGGTCGAAGATGTATATGTATTTAATCGAGATTCATCGAATCAAATTCACCAAATTGGATTAATAAGAGACATCAATGATGAGGAAGTAAACAGACTTATTTCCGAAGAAAATCGAAAATTTCTGGAGAAACATGTAGAAGATAAAACTAAAGAATTAAAAGAGACAAAATTTAAGTTGGAAGAGGAGTTGAAAATCATTAGGGCAAATGAAAAGGAATTAAGAAAAATTAAATATAAACTCGAGGAAGCCAATAGACTTGTCAATGAATTATTGATTAAGATTCCCGATCAACTCAGAAGTCCAATGCAATCTGTGTTAAGTTTTATTCAACTCATTCTGGATGAATATGATAACTTTGATAAGAAAACTATTTGTGATTATTTGAAGATCATCTATCCCGCAGCAATGAAGATAGCCATTACGGTTAATAAAGCGGTTTATGCTTCTGAATATTATAGCAATTCTTATACTGTAAAATATGAACGATTTATGTTGTGTCATGATTTAATAGAAGAACGCAAAAGCTATTTCAATTTTTCTGCCGAGATGAAAAATATTGAGTTTTCTTTTGAAAAATTAGTACATGATATCGAAGTATATACTGATAAAGAAATACTTTCCATAGCATTAACCGAGATTATAGAAAACGCAATAAAATTTACTGATAGAGGTTTTGTAAAGATATCGTTTACCAAAAACGAAGAAGATAAAATCGTTATAATAGTGGAAGACAGTGGCAGCGGTATTCTACCCGACCAAATGAGTGAAATTTTCAACCCCTATTTTCAGGGAGCTACAGGATACGGAAGAGGGAAAAAGGGATTGGGTCTTGGTTTGTTTGTTGCAAAGAAATATTTAGAAAAAATCAATGTTGATTTGAAAATTGAATCGGAAAAAGATAAGGGTACAAAAGCCATTTTAACATTTCTATAATTAATGTTGACAAATTTATCCGATTCGTTTATTTTGCAACTACTTTAAGAGGCCAAAATTGACTCAGCCAAATAAAAATAATTCACTATCCGGCTTTTTTTCGGATTCCAAGTTTTTTGAAAAAACTCCCATTCCATTAGCCGAATTTGATATATCCAGACTAGAACGTTACTTCCATTCTATAGGTATATCAAATGCAAAAACTTACAAAAAATTATTAAAGAAGCCGTTGCATCATCAACTCAGAATTTTGCGTTTGTTTAAGTTAATAAGGGCTAACAGGCGATTCTTTAAATTATTCGAAGCTTCTTCCACCGAAGAATTTCAAAATTTGTTTTTCAGTTTTTATACTGAAAGATCAAGAAAAACCTTTTTTTCTGCGGTTTTAAATTTTCTGGAGGGGAATGAAGAATTTTATGAGGAAAGTGAATTTATTACTGTAAATGGGAACAAAATTGATGTAAAAATTAAGGTTAATTTGCTTGATACAATCGAAGGAAAACCACACTTATTAATATTTATAGAGGATGTAACAAAAGAAAAATTAGCGCTTGAACAACTAAAAGAGAAAGAAAAAAATTTAAGATTCTTAATTGAAAGTGCAAGTCTGGTACCTTGGCGTTTAAATTTTAAGACAAAAGAATTTATTTATATCGGCAAACAATCTGAAAAGATATTAGGATATCCCGCAGATTCCTGGAAAAATTTTGACACTTGGAAAAGCCGGGTTTCCCCTGAAGATAGAGAAGCAGTTGCTCGCTACTGGATGGAAGAAGCTACAAAGGGAAAGAATTTTGATTTCGAGTGCAGAATGGTTCATAAGGACGGCAGATTAGTGTGGATTAAGCAATTTGTTAGTGTAAAAAAGGATGATCGAGAGATTAGCGAACTTACCGGGTTTTTTATGAATATTGGCGATTTAAAAAGTTCTAATAAAAGAATTGCACGTTACGCCAAAATTTTTGAAGAATCTGTTGAAGAAATATATATTAT
>CAZNJB010000083.1:0-6603 GCA_964573255.1 uncultured Melioribacteraceae bacterium | reverse complement strand
AGAAAAAAGAATTTACAAAACAATTGAAGTCGAAAAACCGCAGCCGTTCTATTCTGATTATTGGTTTTACAGCACCGTGGCAGCGGTAGTTTTATTGGCATTAAGTTTAATAAGTGGGAGTTAAAAATGAAAAGCGGAGATTACGTAAAACTCATAAAACCGAAATTTGAAAAAACTTTCGGGCAAGGAGAACCCCCTGAATTTATGACGGTTAAGCGCTCCGGGAAGATATACAAAATAGGTTTCGGAAACGTTTTCAAATTGACGGCAAAGGGAGATCCGGTAGGTGATCCGGATGGCGGAATATTGCATGTCGATTTTGTAAAAGCGCACAAAGAAGAATTCAAAAAAATTAAAAAATAAAAGAAGGAGAAATAATTATGGCAGCTTTTGATTTTTCAGGAATCGCGAAAGTGGAATATGATACAGCAGGCAATAACTTTGCTTCTGCGGTTGATCTCGGCAAACCGTTGGCGGATAGTCCCGGCGTAAATTTTGACGTTCAGGAACAAGAAACAGCAAAAGGCACTACACTTTACGCAGGCAAAAAACACGAGCATACTTTTAATATTCCGGATCTTTCCAAATTCGCTGCACTCGAAACTAAGATGAAAGCAGATAGCGAAATTGACGTTCGGCTTACAGACGTTCAAGGCAATGTGGAAACATTGGCTACTAATGCAACTGTGAAAGTGAAGAAAGTGTATGCTTCACAGACCGGCGGGAAGAATTATTTTGAAATGAAAATACAAACTTTCGAAGTTTAACCGGAGGTGTGAAAAATGACTTCTGGAATTAAAAAAGCGGCAATTTTTGACCCCGCGACCGGTACAGTTGTACAGCTTAATAAGATCGCACCAGAGGGGGAATTCAAAATCCGTGAACCGATTGAAGTTGAGGACGCAAAAGGCGGGACCGTTTACGCCGGTGATGACAGTGCAATTACCATCACCGCGTTCGACCTTTCCGCGTTTACCCAGCTCGAAACTTGGATGAATAACGAAACGCCTGTGCAAATGGTAATTGAAGGAGTGGAGGAACATATTCTTTGGTACGAAAGTGTCCCTATGGTTGTCAAGAAAAATTATGGCAGTGCTCCCGGGCAAGTAAACAGCTTGTCCATTACCTTCACAAAGAAAGGCGGAATGCATAAAATATATTCATTCAAGAACCTTTTGCTCGCTGCGGTTGGCGGAGCTTGGCCGAAAGATGATGATAGCAATGGCAGGGTTGATGGCTTAACTTTTTCTGTTGCTTCAGGTACACCTCCGAATTATTCGATTGCTTCTTCCTCGTATCAAAGGATAAGCAGTCTCGGTTCGGCAGTTGTTACCGGCAAAGCTTCTATTGTGTTCCCAATAAGTGGCGTCAACCTGGTTGCGTTCAACAATATATATAGTAACGCAAACACATTTAACAGTAACACACTAACGGTTAAGAATTATGCTGGGACTACATTGGTGAGTGATGCGGACTCCAATGTTGCGAATACATTGACTGCTACAACTCCGGCAAATACTTACACGATTGAATTCGAGTTCTTTAATTTATCGTTAAGTGCAACGGCGGGAACGCTAACCGATGTTGCGGTTCCGTTTTTGGGGACTGATCCCAATAAATATTCTGATATAAATTATTAAAAGGAGTGAAGGATGACGGGAAAGAAGTATCGCATCTTTGAAAATGTGGATGAAGAATATTCTTTGAAACCGATTACTTTCGGCTTATATGAGAAAATTAAACTTTCTCAATTGCGTTGTACTATTTTCGACCAAGAAAGCAAAGACGCAATTATGAAAGAGTTCAATGTTCAAGAACCTGCCGAAGAAGAAAAAATCGGAATAAAAGAAATGTATGAAATATATGTGAAAGAATTATTCTTCGATGTACCTGAATTTGAAATTAATGATGTTCGAATAGACGAAGTGAATAAGGCTATTCGGGATTTTTTTACCAGAGCCGCCGGGTAATAGGGATCTTATATAAAAAATTGGAATTTCTTTCCCAAATCCCTAAACCTCCGGCTTCGGAAGCGGAAGGCGCGTATGCAGTTTACCAGAACGAATTGCGCGCTTTCCGTTCCAGCTTTGCGAAGATGCATCACGAAATTGATTATTATTTGTTGAAATGTTCTTCTAACGTACAAGAATATTATTATATGAAGAACGAGGTTCTTATAAAAGATTTATGGAAATTCATCATTAATTATTACACACAATGATAAGCGGAATAAAAAAAGCGTACATAATACTAGGCAGCACAGGTTATCGAGCATCGCAGATGATTTTGATTGAGAAAATTTTACCGCAAAGCAAAGCAGTAAAATTGCCTGTATATGCCAGAGATGCGGAGGGCAAAATTGTGCGCACAAAAGATCGTGCAGTAGTGGAAATATATTCCGCTGATGTTTCATTATACGAATCAATCCGCGATTTAATGGTGAAGAAAACTTTAGTGGCAACTATAAAATTGCGTGGTATTGAAGAGCATTTTTATTTCAAAGAAAGTACCACAATAACAGTCCGGAAAGTGGTGCAGCCGAATACAAGAGGAAAGAATTATATTATTGTTCGTGCTACGTATGAGGGAGATCCTACTTCGAATATTTATTTTTCATCTACTTGGGAAGCAAGCTAATGGCAAAGAAACGTGTAGAAATAGAATTATTAGTTGACGGCAAAAAGGCAACTGCAACTTTAACTAATATCGATAGTGTTGCAAAATCTTTAGCAAAAAGCAGCAGAACTGCGCTGCAAACAATGAGTAATATTGGTAACATAGCTACCGGTATGTACTCAGTTTACAGAATTGGAACGCAAGTTGTCAACGTTGCGCAGCAGGCAATTGATGCATACAAGGTACAGGAACAAGCCGAAAAGAAACTGGCAACAGCATTAGGGCATACGAGCGAAGAGCTATTGAATTATGCTTCTGCTATGCAAAAAGTAACAACGCACGGCGATGAAGAAATTATACAGGCTCAAGCGTTAATTGCCGCTTTTGTAAAAGATGAAGAACAAATTAAACTATTGACAAAAGCAACTTTGGATTTGGCCGATGCAAAAGGGATGAGTTTGACTGCCGCGGCTGACTTAGTAAGTAAGACCATTGGTAGTTCTACAAACGCATTAAGCCGATATGGTATTGAAGTGAAGGGCGCGGTAGATTCTACAGAAAGATTGAATTCGCTATTGGAAAATATTAACGAAAAGTTTGGCGGACAGGCGGAAGCGCTTGCGCAAACGGAGACAGGAAAGCTGCAGCAGGCATACAATCAACTTGGCGATTCGATGGAGAGGGTTGGGCAAATCGCGGCGAAAATAATTACTCCGGTCACCACTATGATTGCAAACATTACAGCTTTTGCAGTAGATGGAATGTTCCCTGCAAAGGACGCAATGACTAAAATGACCGAAGCGGCGGCAGAACAAATGGCTGAATTCGATTTGCTTGCAAACAGATATTTGACGCTTAAGGAAAACGCTCAACGGACCAACGAACAGCAAAAAATATTTGAAGAGACAATTAAAAAATTGAATGAAAAATATCCCAATTATTTGAAGAATGTCGATTTATATTCCGATGCATACGAAGATGTAAAGACTGCATTGGACGGCGCACGGGAATCATTGGACAATTATACCCAAGCTATGATTAAAAAAGCAGTGCTTGAGAAGAAACAAAAGGAAATAGTTTCATTGATGGCCCAAATAATTGAGTTGGAAAAAATAAAAATAGATAATGAAGCAGCCGGAATGAAGGAGATGATTGAAACATCGAGTAAATATGACGATGAATATGCGGTAATGATTGAAAAAAGAAAAGAAATTGTTAGGAAATCTGCGGATGATATGATTAATATGTTGAAGGGCAAGATAGATGAATTCAAAGAAGATTCTGAAATATTAAGGAAACTTATAGAGAGTATGTTTGCACCGCCGAAAGAGGATAACCCAATAGAGAAAGAGACGGAAAAGATTGAGAAAAATTTAGATAAACAGATTGAAGCGTATGCGAGAACATATGATAAATTGAAAGAATATTATGAAAACAAAGAGCAGTTGAGGCAGAAAGATATAGAGGAACACGAGTCATATGTTGCGCGAATGATAGGTTATATTGAAGAGGAGATAGAAGCAAGGGAGCGATCTATTAGTGCCGCAATAACCGGTTTCGAAAATATAAGTGCAGCAGCGGGTACATTTTATGACTTACAGGCAAGTAAAGAAAACGAAAGAATCGAAAATGAAAGGACATCTAGAATTGAAAGAATAAAAAGTGAATATGCGGTGCTAAAAACTAACGCGAAAACAGCCGGCGAGCGCATGATAATTGAAAAAGAATTGCAAAGGAAAATAGCCGCAATAAATGCCGAAGCAGAAGAAAAGAAAAGAGAAGCCGCTAAGGGGTGGTTTACAGTAATGAAAGTAGGCAGCATAGCTGCCGCCACTATCAAAACATATGAAGCGGCAACTACAGCTTTAGCTTCTGCGCCGCCGCCGTTTAATTATTTTGCAGCTGCTGCAGTAACAGCGGCGGGTTTGGCGAATGTTGCGCAAATTGCTGCTCAAGATATTCCCCAATTTGCCACTGGGGTTAGGAATTTTGAAGGAGGGCTAGCGGTAGTTGGCGAGCGCGGTCCGGAGCTTGTAAATTTGCCTCGCGGGTCAGACGTTATCAATAATTTCGAATCGAAAACAATTATAAACTCCAGTGCTGAAGCGCTGTTTAGAATTGAAGCGGCGATCCGGGAGCAAACGGAAAGGTTAGAGAGAGTCGAAAGAATTGTGAATTTAGACATGTACACGCTAAAAGAAGCTAACGAACAATTTAATGATTATATAGAGAAAACCGGGGGTTAGAAATGGCGGAACCATTATGGAAGAAATTTGGCATGGCAAACCTCAGTGGAAATGATGGGGATTACAAATTTGAACTATATGTATATACTTCTGATCCAATAACGGAGTCAGCATTCAAGATAATAAAAGACGTTAAGGAACGGATAGGGAGCACAACCAAAAAGAAAGCGACAAATTATTTTGCACCTCGAAGGTTGGAATTTAGCATTATTGATACGGCAGATGCAATATTTAATATACTTGTAAATTATGATAGTAATAACATTTATGGAAAAGTAACGAAGAATTCTGTGGATTATTTTTATGGGAAGGTATCTTTAGATTTAAATAAATTTAGTTTTTTAGAGGACAAAAAGCAATTAAAAATGTCAATTTATGATGGAATATCCAAGTTAAAAGAATATGAGGATTTTTCCATCTTTAGTAGTATTGAAAGCATAGGGGATTTGTTTTATAAAATATTGGCGAAATTAGGATTTTCGCTTAATGTCCTATTTTATTGGTATGCCTACAAAGCCCCCGATAAACCTTCAACATATATTGGCATTCCAATAGCGCAGCTTGTGCGAACCGGGGCCATAAAAAATTATTATGAACTTTTAGAATTGATAGCCAAATCATTTGACTTTACGATTTTCCAAGAAGGAGCGTGCTGGAAGGTAAGGCAAAATTATGGAATGGTAAGTGGAACAATAAGGCGGGAAGAGATAACGTCCGCCGGTGCGTTGTCATCTACCACGGTTAGTTTAACTTACAGTCTTTCAGATTCTTATTTGGCAAAAAAATCTATCAAGGGAAATTTACGCACATATAATAAGATAGCAGTTAAAATGGATTATTTAGAAAAACGTATTGTGAATCCTTTGGGGTGGCTAAATGAGAATTTTGAAGATACAACGGGATGGGTAATTGATCCAGCATACGCAGAATGGAGTTTAAATGCGCTTAAAGCTAAAAGTATTGATTATACTTATAGTATATATGCGATAGCAGCCCAATCAATAAGTGTTGATCCTAATACTCCGATAAAATTGGACTTTAACGTAACAACTATTCGTATGATATTAAGTCCGGGAGACGCAATAAGGGCACTATTCTTTGCAGTTAAATATGAAGTATATGATTCTGGGGCTTCATTAATTGGGACATATTATTTAGAGTTTGATTTGAATGGGAATATTACTGGTTGGGGTACTACCGCACCATCGCTAAGTTATTTTCAATCGATTTATAGAAGAGATATATTAGGACATGCATACGGTAGCGGGGCTTATATGAAAGAATATGACGTTGCAAACTTTTCAGATATATTAGAGACAGCAACACCCACCCCGTCTGGTGCCGTTAGTGGGAAACTGACAGTTTATTTATATGGCGGGGGAAAGCTGTATCAATCAATTAGTGATTATCCTGCGCAGGAAATGACTCAATGGAACAAATTTAATGTAATTCAAAAAACCGATGGGCAGATTCAGCCAAATTCATCAAATTATATTATAGAAGCAAGCAGCGGGTCCGAATATCAAAAGATTAAAGTCCAAACTAACATAAAAGAAAATGATCCGCATAACGAAGTATGTTTGTATTATAACAATAGTGGGATATGGGAGAAAATGAACGGGACGTTCTTGCCCGACTCAAAAGAGATATTGGAAATTTTGGCGGAAAGACTATTTTTATTTAACTTTGAATGTGATCATTATTATGACTTAAGGTTATTGCCGGGGTATAACCCCAATTT
>CAZNJB010000082.1:0-6749 GCA_964573255.1 uncultured Melioribacteraceae bacterium | reverse complement strand
CACCGCGGAGATTACAAAGAGTTTACATTCAAACTTTTTGGGGATTACACTTCGCATAAACTTTACTTTACGGTGAAAGCGGATAGAGTACTTACTTCGGTGCGTTACATCGATTTGGCTAACACACTCGGTGGCGGAAGTGATACACAAATAAAAGCAACGTATGATGGCACTTACACTACAATTACAGTATTCATTCAGCCTTTGCACACACAAAACTTAACACAGAAGCAATTGGTTTATGACATTGTTGCGGATGACGGAAGCGAACCGGTAACGCTTTTCGATGGATATTTCAATCTCGATTTTGATGTAAGAAGCCCTTATGATAACACAGTTGTTCCATCCGAGCAATATTACAATCAGATATTTGATAGAGCATACATTGCGAAAGTAAGCAGCGCGGGAAGCTTAACGGAGATAACCGATCAAGGTTACAATGCAACGGTTAGCGCTACAAGACTAAGCGAAGGTATGTACAAAATTACAAGCGATGTGGATCTGTTTGATACGTCAACTTATACAACCATATTAAAATTTACGCCGCTGAATATTAACGCTTCCAATACTGTTTTGAATGCTTTGCCGGTGTTCAATCATAACCTTGGTTTCAACGCAAAAGAGTTGGTTATTGGCATAACAAATCTTAATGACGGCGGTGTTATCGATTGCGAATTTATATTAGAAGTTTATAGGGTGAGAAAATGAAACAATTAAAAATTATAAATTATAAATTAAAAATTGTGTTGCTGCTTTTGGTATTTACCGGAGTTGCAAATGCTCAATGGGCGGGAACATCTCTCCGTACCGATGGCAAGTACAGAGCGGCGAAGAATACAGCAACGTATCTCGGAAAGGGCGCTGATTCTGTTTTTGCTCAACTTGTTTACTTGGTAAATCAAGACTCAATTTCCACTGACGTACGGATTGACAGCATCAAAGCGATATTGGGAAGATTGGAAACGCAATTGATTGCGCTTAATGCGAAAGACTTCGCAACGGCTGCAAATCAAGGTACGGCAAACTCTTCGCTCTCGAATATAAATAGTGAATTAACAACATTGAACGCGAAAGATTTTGCGACGGCGGCTAATCAAAGCGCTCAAACAACAAAGCTAACTAATATTGAAACTGAATTAAATACACTCAATGCTAAGGATTTTGCGACAGCTGCTAATCAAAGCACGGCAAACACAACGCTCTCGAATATCAATAGTGAATTGACAACATTGAATGCGAAGGATTTTGCAACTGCTGCAAATCAGGGTACGGCAAACACAACGCTTTCGAATATAAAAACGAATACGGACGCGTTAAACATCACTTCAATGAGTATAAGCGAAGTGAATTACAGCAGTTTCACACAGCTTGCAAGTACGGCAATTAAAGGAATCACGATATATAATTATTCTTCTTCCAATGCATACATAAGTTTTGACGGCGGAACGAATTATATAACGCTGTATCCAAACACTTATTGGCGTGGAGAAGGAATACGAAACGCCAATATTCTTTATGTCAAGGGAAATGTAAAAATTGAATATAGGAATTAAAAAGGAGAGATAAAATGAAAAAGCTAATAATTATAGCAATGATTTTCATTGCGAATCTTGCAAATGCACAGGTGTACTTATTGAAAAGTCCAACTGAAAGTTCAGATTACAACTACTATGGCATACAATACGACTACTCTACAGATGCGATTACGCGCATAGGAACTACTCAAGGCGTGGCGATTGGAACTAAGCCGGATGAATCGCTTTTGCCGATACAATCGAAGATGCGAAGATGCGTTATCGATGATGCGGGTGTAGTGCAATATTATTTAGACAGGAATAATTCTTTATTAAAAGAAGCAGGCGATAGCGCGAAACTTGATGGCACAGATGGTCAAGTGATGGTGGAGATTCCTAAGTTCTATTATCGCTATACAGTATTGCCGAACGGTTATGAGTGGGCAATTAGCGAAAGTGCGATTTCCGGTTTTTCCGTTGTCCCGGCTTTTGTGGATAGTTCCGGAGCCGAAAAAGACTACATATATATTGGCGCATATCCGGGGGTGTTGTATGACGCATCTGCAACTGCGTATATAGATGGAGATGGAAGCGGCGCGCAATATGCCGCGGGGGATATTCTTTCGAGTGTTAGCGGTTTCAAACCAATTACGGGGGAAACAAGAGCCACTTTTAGAACGGCAGCTGAAGCGCGGGGAACAGGATGGCACTTGCTGGATGGTGAAATATTATTTGCGGTGCAACTGTTGTACATTACGGAATATGCAGATTTTGACGCGCAAACAATGCTTGGGGAAGGCAATACGAAATTTGCTGCGTGGGATTTTGCCACAACAATTGCTGCAACAGGCAAAAGCAATCTGCTTGGAAACGCAAGCGGCGGTCAAGCAACTGTGGGCGGAAATTCTGCTGATTATGTTTCTTATAGAGGAATTGAAGATTTTTATGGTAATGTTTGGCAATTTGTTGACGGCGTAAACATTAATAACGATGGAGTATCATCCAAATTATATTTAGCGGAAGATTATCGTGTATATGCAGATGATACGGCAACGGATTACAGCTATGTAGGCAATTTAGCGGAAAGCGATGGATACATTAAGTATCTATTACGAAGCGACAAAACGATAATGCCGTTAACAGTTGGGGGGTCAAGCTCAACCTATTTTAGCGATTATTATTGGACTTATTATAACGACAATTCTTCAGTGGGCTGGCGCGTCTTGCTCTTTGGCGGTAAGTCGCAGAACGGTGTCAAGGCGGGTGCGTTTTACGTTTATTCGGCTGACGGTTCTTCGACTGCCGGTTCGACGATTGGCGCGCGCCTTTGCTTTGCGGGGAATTAGAATGATTATAGGGTTTTGCATATTGGGCTGGCGCGTCTTGCTCTTTGGCAGTAAATCGAATAACAGTGTCAAAGCGGGTGCGTTTTACGTTAATTCGAATAACAGTTCTTCGAATACCAGTTCGAATATTGGCACACACCTATGCTTATTATTGAAGAGAAAAACAAAATGCAAAATCCTTGCCTCTTGGCAAAACACAAAGCAGAGCCTCGTTCAGTTTAGTACGGTTTCGGAAAAACTGGAGGTGAAATAAGCAAATGAAAAGAGTCGGTAATATATATAACAAAATTTGCGATATGGGAAATATAAAATTGGCATATATTAATGCGAAGAAAGGGAAATCTCATTATAAAGAAGTGCGCAGAATTGATAAAAATCCCGATTTATATTTAGAGCTAATCCGAGGTATGTTAGTAAATAAAACATTTAAGAATTCTAAATATAAAAAAGTTACAAAGAAAACTGATAGCGGGAAAGTGCGCGAAATTATGAAACTACCATTCTTCCCAGATAGAATAATTCATCATTGTATAATGAATGTAATAGAGCCAATTTGGTATAAAACTTTAATTAGAGATACATATTCCGCCATAAAAGGCAGAGGCATACATGATGGTGTTAAAAGAATTAAAAAAGCGCTTAGAGATGAAAATACTAAATATTGCTTGAAGTTAGATGTGAAGAAATTTTACCCAAGTATAAAAAACGAAATAATGAAGCAAATAATCAGGCGCAAAATTAAAGATGCTGATGTATTGTGGTTATTAGATGAAATAATTGATTCGACAGAAGGGATGCCGATTGGGAATTATTTAAGCCAATATTTTGGTAATCTTTATTTGTCTTACCTTGATCATGAAATAAAAGAGAAACTGCGCATAAAATATTATTTCAGATATTGTGATGACATAGTTATCCTTTCTAAAAGTAAGAAAGAGTTGTGGATAACGCTTTTGTTTATTAGGCAATATTTATCTGAAAGATTAAAATTAGAGATTAAGGACAATTGGCAAATATTCCCGATTGATAAACGAGGCATTGACTTTTTGGGATATAGATTTTTCCATGGGTATGTCCTCGTTCGCAAAAGAATAATAAAAAAATTTAAAAGAAGAATAGCGGAAATAAAGAAAAAACACAAAACAATGCCCCCAGAGAAAATTATTAATAGCATAATGAGCTATTGGGGGTGGTTAAAATATGCAAATTGTAAAAACTTATTTAATAAATATATTGATGATGAGTTGTTTTTTGTAGTAAAAATAACTTCTAAAAAAATAGGTATTAATAATCCTTTGCAAGGTTTGGTATGAAAAAATTTAGCGATATATGTGATGATACCATATTAGATGGCAAGAAAACGCGAATAGAAGATATTTTAAATAAGGAAATTGAAATACTCGCTTATAAAATAAGTGTAAGTAAATTTAGTAAGAATAAGAATGGCAAATATTTAACATTGCAAATAATTGATGATGCCGAAAAATATGTGATTTTTACGGGAAGCGATGTTTTAATAGATCAGTTAGAAAAATATGGCAAAGAGTTGCCGTTCTTCGCAACAATAAGAAAAATAAACAAATATTATACTTTAACATAGGAGGTATTAAAATGAAAAAAATAATCATATTGTTCGTATTCTTTTTCACGGGTATGCTATTAGCGCAGGAAAGCGACATAAAACCTTTGATGTTCGAGAAACATCAAGGTAAACTATATTTTAATACAGCGGTATACGCGTTACAAAAGGATAGTGTGATATTTTATCGCTATCAGTCGGTTGCAATTGTAAGTTATGACGAATCGGCAATGGTTAATGCACTATTGCAAGCGTACAAAGGGAATGTGCCTTTCTCGCAATATAGAGCGCGTAGCATTCAACGTGTTAAATATGCACTATATGGCACAGTTGATATTACTCAAGCGACAGCGTGCGGTTACAGCGTAACAACTGAAGCAGAGTTAATCGCTGCGTTAGGACTTAACAATTATAGGCAATCGCAGTGAAATTAAGAATTGGATATTTATTGCTGGCATATATAGCTTTTCTGTGGCTTGTTGGCTTTGTTAAATTTGTAATATTGAGGTAAAAGTGGAAATAATTATCGTTGTAATATTATCTGTAATACTCTCTGCAATCTTCAATTCCGAAATGGATACGATTGCGGAGTTTCAAAGAGCGTATTATAAGAATTTTGAAATATTCTTGCGTATGGGGAAAGAATTCACACAACAATGGCTTATTGACGAAACTTACAAGGAAGTGAAGCGTAAGCCTTGGTCCCGATCACCCTTTTGGGTACTCCGGGTGCAATGGGAAAACAAACTACAGAAAACAGTGCTATCCGCCTTCGGGGATGGTTGGCATTTAACAAAAGCGTTGAGAGTTTATTTTGCGCTCATACCGGCAACGATTATCGTACTTATGTTCTTCGGAGTTAATTGGTATTGGGCGTTAGCATATAACATTATTGCCTTTGGTTTTCAAGGGTTCTTTTTTGAAATATCTTATGAAAATTAATGGAGTATAAATTGAAGGAAGATGTTGTATTAAAGAAATGGCAAGCAATTGTAACTATCATTATCACTTTGTTTAGCGTGTTCGCTTCAATTGTGTTTGCTTTTTCAACTCTTAAAGGAAATGTTGAGGCGCACGTTAAGGATAATAATATTCATATGTCGTACGCACAAAGTGTAAAGGAATTTACAACGCGTCCTGAGTACGAAGCGTTCAAGTCCGATACTAATAGGCAATTGCAGGAAATTAAAGACGACCTAAAAGAAATGAAACGAGACATTAAGAAATTATTAGAAAGGAGATAAAGCGATGCAAGGCAAAAGAAAATTAACAATCGCTATACTCGTAATAGTTGCAATGACTTTGATATTGTTATTCAAAGACGTTGAACCGCTCGGACATGGCGGCGGATTCGCTACAATTCTTATTCCGATAATGTACGGTTACGGTAAAGAGTATAAGGATAAGCAGTAATGCGCGAAAGTATGTATGAATATTTGAATGCGCTTATTGATGGTGCTTTATACTCTATACAAAGAGTAGTTAATAAAGATGCGAAGCAATTAATACTTGGAACGATTGCGATTGAGAGTGACTTTGGGAAACACCGCAGGCAATTAGGCGGCGGCGGAGCGTTAGGAATATGCCAAATTGAAAGGCCAACGTTCAATTGGCTGAAAGACGTTTACAAAGACAGGCTGCCTTTTATTAAGGCTATTGAGTTTGAGGATTTGGAATATAACGACTTCGCTTCGATAGTTTTTTGCCGATTAAGATATTTAGTTGTCCCTTACCCTTTACCGCCAAGTACAGATGTTGAGTTAATGGCAGCATATTATAAGCGTCATTATAATACATATCTTGGAGCAGCAACGAAAGAAGATTTTGTAGCTAAATATAATCGTTATATAGGAGTGCATTATGCGTAACGGCATAAAATATATTTTTGGTGTTCTCCTTATGTTAGTGAGTGGATTAGCGGGGTGGACGCTCCATTCGGAATACGCCGTTCCTGATATTACTATCAATCAAGACAGCGTTGTGGTTATCGATAAAGGAATTACTGCACCGCCGACTTACATTGAGGGACCAAAGATAGTTGTTAATTTACCGGCGCATGAAGTAATAGCTAAGATAGATAGCACGGACGAAGAAAATAAAGTTTACAGTTATCGAGATTCGCTAATAATTGTAAACGATAGCACCGACGTAAGAGTAATGGCGACAGTAAAGACGGAAGAAAAGAATCTGGAATTCGCCAACTTCAAATGGGATTATAGTATTAAACCGATAATTAAGACGATAACAAAGCAAACAGAAAAAAGAATTTACAAAACAATTGAAGTCGAAAAACCGCAGCCGTTCTATTCT
>CAZNJB010000081.1:0-7208 GCA_964573255.1 uncultured Melioribacteraceae bacterium | reverse complement strand
GAATACAGATGGTAAATAAAAAAGAGTAAAAAATGGATAAAAAAGAATTAGTTGTTAAAATAGGTGAAACTCTTCAAGTGCCTGAGAATAAATATGATTTTACTTTTCATATGTTTCTCAAGAAATTAGCTTCCTCGTTAAAAAATAATCAAGCATTAAAAATTCCTGAATTGGGAGTTTTCCAGTTAAAAAAGGAAACCCCCTTAAGAGGAGAAAAATCCAATTTACTCGAGCCTGATAATATTTTATTTGTGCCGTTCAATAAACCCGGAGAGACAAAGGATGCCGCCCTGTTTTTAACATTTGAAGTTCCCGACTCAAAACTTGAAACAATAGATTTTGACGAAGAGGTTTTTAGCCCGAGTGTCGATAAACCGCTTATTCCAATTGGTGAAGATCTCAAAAAAGAAACAATTGATGAAACAGTTAATCCTATTGAAAATAAATTAACTGAGCTTATAAAGAATTCCGAGATACTGGATGATTTTGAAATTTGGAAAGAGTACTCTTCAGTAATGGAAGAAATGGATGAAGATTTGGAAACAACCCTTTCCGGTGATGACATTAAAAAAAGTGGAATATTAGGTGACATCGAAGAGGAGGAAGAAAAGTTGCCTGAACCGGAAAAAGAGGATGAAATAGGTGAATGGGATTGGAGTGAAGATTTAGAAGAAGAATTAATAGTTAGCGATGATGCATCCGAAAGTGACGATAGTGATTCTGAAGAGCCCGCTTTAGAAATAGATGAGAAAAAACTCGAACAAAAAATGAAAGAATTGTCCGGAGATTCAAAAGATGTTAATTTAATTGAAGAGGAAGCGGAAGAGGAAGAGGTTGTTAAAGAAGAAGTTCCCGATACTGTAGAAGAGCCGAAGGAAGAGGAAGAAGAAGAAGAGGATCCATTCAAAGCTTTGGAACAGACAATAATAGATGAAACCGAAGAACCGATTCCTGATGAAGAAATTGAAAAATTGGTTGATCAAAAAAGTGGGAGTACAACTACTGATTCCCAATCAGAAAGTTCACTTAGAAAGACTGCTTCGAAAAAGTTTGATACTGACGGTGAGAATGGTGAAACAGCAGGATTTCTTCAAAAGTATAAATACTATCTTCTGGGTGTCGGGGCATTGGTAATTCTATATTGGCTTTTCTGGCCAACTAACGGAGAACCCGTTAAAGAGCATATAGTGAATGGTTCTAATGCTGTTAATGAAAAAGTTGATAATAAAAATGTAGTAGCATCTTTTGACGAAGAAAAAGCCACATCGGATGAAAAGAAATCTGAAGAAAAAAATAAAAATACCGGTGAGAAAGAATCTGAAAAAACTTCTGCGGTTCGAAAGAAGCATACTACACCGATAGTAGAAAATAAAATTCCTCAACGCCAAACGCTAACTCATCAAGGAGATATGTA
This sequence comes from uncultured Melioribacteraceae bacterium, assembly GCA_964573255.1. Taxonomy (GTDB): domain Bacteria; phylum Bacteroidota; class Ignavibacteria; order Ignavibacteriales; family Melioribacteraceae; genus CAYNUJ01. The sequence goes on along the minus strand of CAZNJB010000081.1, from coordinate 5,794 downwards.
TAAAGAAATTAAAAATGAGAGAAGTGTAGGTGGGAATATATATTATGATGGGAATGAGTATATGATTCAAGTCTCTTCTTGGCGAAATAATATTGTAGCCGAGAAGGAAGTTCAAAAATTGCGCAGGAAAGGATTTGATGCTTTCATTGTTAAAGCTTACGTTAAAAAATATGGAGCCACATTCCACAGGGTTCGTATTGGCGGATTTGCCACAAAACAAGAAGCATTAAATTTCAAGAGAAAAAATTTATAACAAAAGGGAAACTTAAATGCAGTTAATTTCTATTTTATTCAAAGGCGGCTGGTTGATGCTGCCAATAGCAATATCTTCTATTATTGCAATTGCTATTATTATCGAAAGACTGATTGTTATTCGAAAGGCAAAGCAGAATGTACCGTTATTCTTGGTTAAAATACGCGGACTATTAAAGCACAAAGATTTATCCGGTGCTTATGAATATTGCCTTCAAGAAAGAACACCAGCTGCAAACATTATTCGCAAAGGATTGAAAAAAGTCCATCTTGGACACGAAAGGGTTAAGGAAGTAATTGAGAGTGCCGGAGCTCAGGAAATAAATAAACTTGAGAAGGGATTATCCATTTTAGCAACCATTTCCGGTGTTGCTCCTTTGCTTGGTTTTTTAGGAACCGTAACCGGAATGATTTCGGCTTTTATGAAAATACAGGATTTGCAGGGAGCCGCAAATCCAAGCGATTTAGCCGGGGGAATATGGGAAGCGCTTATTACCACTGCATTTGGTTTGGCTGTTGGAATTATAGCATTTACCGCTTATAATTATTTGATTGCTGCGGTAAGTAAATTGGTTCAGGATATGGAAGTAATCTCTAACGATGTTATTGATATTCTTGCAGAAAGTAACGCTAAGAGTAACTTGAGAACGGATGAGGATGAAGATGAAGTTTAAAATGTCTAATAAACCTTTGAGTATATTTAACTTTTCTTCCCTTACCGATATAGTTTTGCTGCTGCTTATATTCTTTTTACTTACTTCACAGTTTGTAATTCAAACCGGAGTGAAAGTAAAACTCCCGGGCGCCAAAAACAATGAGGAAGCAGCGCCGTCTCGATTGGTTGTTACTCTAACGGCAGACCAAAAGGTTTATTTAGGTGCCAAAGAAACTTCTATTGATGCTTTACCGGGTAAAATTTCGGATGTCGTTAAAAACGCACCCGAACAGAACTTAATTATTCGTGCCGATAAAGCGGTGAATATTGATTTAGTAATTAAAGTAATTGATGCCGCCAAGGGGATTGGGATTGATAAATTTACCATTGAAACCGAAAAAGAAACTTACTGATGGGTTTTAACAGAATCAGAAATATTTCATACCTTATTTCTTTCGCGCTTCATTTGATACTTGCATTTTTATTCTACTTAATTTCGTTTCAAATTGAACCGGACGAAAGCGAATTTGTTCAACTTGGGTTCGGAACTTTTGGTAAGAATTCCAAGCCCAGTGTTATCTCAAAAAAGAATCTGAAAAATGAAAAACCGAAGGAAAATAAGAAGAAAAATATAGAAGTCCCGAAAGCAAAAAATATCGATGAAAACGATGTTACTCCAGTAGTGGAAAAGAAAAAAGAGAAACCGGAAAAGAAGGAGAAGAAAGAGAAAAAAGAAGGGAAAGAAATCCTTGGTGAAGAAGAAGGTAATTACGGGTTTGCAATAGATTTCGGGGGAAAGGGAAGAAGGAAAATTTACAGTTACTCACTTCCTGCTTATCCCGAAGGTGTTTCGAAGGAAATAGACGTAAAATTGAGATTTACAATACTACCAGACGGTAGCGTAACAAATATATTCCCGCTAATTAAAGCCGATGCCAGATTGGAAATGGCTGCAATAAATTCCCTACGTCAGTGGAGGTTTGAACCGTTGCCTTCCACTCAAAAACAAACAGCACAGAATGCAATTATTGTTTTTCCTTATCGTTTGAGGTAATTCACGGTTATTGGCGATCTGTCCAGTAATTAGGTTTTCTATGTTTGTGAGCAATAGCCAAAATGAATATGTTATTCACGGTGACGGAGTAAAGAATTTTATAAGGAAATTTATACAAAGTGAATCGTCGGATGTTATCGCTTTCAATAGCACCTATTTCAGGAAATTTTTTAATCGTATTTAATGCTCTCTTTATTTCTTGTCTAAATTTTTCACCTAATCCTTTCGACTGGACCTCATAATATTCGTAGGCGTCTATAACTCCTTAGACGCAAACGGGTGAAACAAAATTACCATAGTTATTTACCAATAACTTTTCCTTCTGGAATGCCAGTGATTTCTCCCGATTCCAAATCTTTTAAACGTTTTTCAGCTTCGGCAATCCATAAATTATCTATTTCCTTATCCGGCTTATCGAGGCTTTGCACTAAAGTTTCAATTAAATACATTCTTGCCTTGGGAGTTAACTTTAGCGCTTCTTGCACTAATTTTGATTGTAATTCTCGCATAATAATTCCCTTTCAATTTATTCGAAGGTAATTTAATTTAATAATAATTAATTAAGTATCAAATCGTACTTTTTGATTTTACTTATTGATAGCGTTAACGTTGTTTATAATTATTGAGGCATTGTTTTTTTTACAATGTAAGATTCACAGATGCGGTTGTCTAAAAAGAGCTTTTTGGTGTTAATCAACGATTTTTTCGTAGAAATCCTTTGGATAATCGTGGGGTATCAAGACAATAACAAATAATATATAAACCGTTTTAACGGTTTTCTGTTTTCTTCGTTCTGAAAAGATCTTTAAAAAAGGACCTATAGAAAAAGAACTCACCGATTGTTAAAATTGAAAGGGAAATTGTACTTCTATCGAAGTCTTTACCGAATCCCTCCGGTTCAATAAAGATATTTAATAATAAAGATATTATTGACCAACCGACCGAAAAGAGAATTAAAATCAATGCAATGTTTATAAGTCCGTTTGAAACCGATTCTTCTGCTTTCTTTTTTAAGAATATATATATAATGAAGATCAAATGCAGAGCTAAGATAAATACATTTACCATACTAACTTATATCTGTATCGTTGGTGTTACGTGAATTTAAAATTTGCATGCCAATCAATCCGCCGATAAATCCGAATACTGTATTGATAAATAAATTATTTACTATTACAGAAAATGAATATAATATTGAAAATCCTGTTGATTGAATATCTTCCACAATTTGATTAGTCAAGAGTGAAATATCTTTTTTCAAAGTATCATCAAAGGGAAGATTATTTAGAACAGTCTGCAATTGTCCGTAACCGCTTACAATATCATTACTTCTTGTGATAAAGGTTATCAATAAATCGAATGTAGTTCCAAATACAGCAGCCCAAAGTCCGGTAAGCAAACCGAATATAGCCGCTTTCGAAAAATCAATTTGAGAAGTATCTTTATTTGCTTTCTGATCTAAGAATAGTGCTATAAAGGCTGCTGCGGGAATAATTAAGCAGCAACTAAAACTTTTAGCGACTGGTATAACTTGCAATACTCCGGCTCCGAAACCGGCAACAAAAGCTGAAATATACTTTTTCAATTCTTTTTGCCAAATTGTGATGAAATTACTTTATAAAAATAATAAAATACCGACGAACCCAAAATTAAGCCAGTAATAAGAGCAATTGTTTTGCTGTATGAGTATATTCCAATATTAACTGAGAATACATCAACCAGCATTGGCAGGAATGATATTACCAAATATTTTGTATCCAATTGTTTAAATTTTGAAATTACCAAAATTAAAAAGGAAGTAAAAAAAACACCCGAATAGATTCCGGTGCATCTTGCACAGACAAATGTTGAATATTTGCCTATATTTATTAGCTTTTCCGGCTGTTGATGACAAACATTTGAAAATATTATTTGAGAAAAAGGAAAGGTGATTATAATCGGTTCAAAATATTTGGCAATAGGTTGTGAGAAAATTAAAATCATCCAAAAGGTAATGATGATAAAAAACATTAATCTATAACGAAAAGGCATATCATTCAAAATTATAAACAAGTATTCTATTTTTTGTTAACACATAAATTTTATTATTTAGAATTACCGCATCAACAAGAGATAAATTCTTATCTTGAATTTCCCACTTATGCAGCTTTAAAGAACCTTTTGAAAAAGGAATGTAATAAACCGTATTTTTACTTAGCAGTAATAATTTATTATTTGAAAAATTTATTCCTTCAATATTTATCGGTGGCTTAAAGGAGCGTAAGCCGTTTCCGAATTGATCGAAGAAAAATATTTTCTCAGTATCCAGGATAACAATTTCTCCATTTGAAGTAATAGTAAGATCTTTCGGAGAGTTTAGATAAAATTCGCCCGAATCAAAATTGCCAATTTGCATTAAGTAATTTCCATTCAAATCATATTTCAATACTCTCCCGTTATCCGAATCAAGAATAAAAAGATCGCCTTGATATGAAACTCCTGCCGCACTTGGATAACCAAATTCCTCTTCTTCATTTTCAGGGGATTTCAATTCACTCAAATAATTTAAGTCTTTATCCATAAACACAATGCGATCATTATACTTATCGCTAATATAAATATTCAGTGTTGTTGCAAACACATTTACTGGTGAATTGAATGATTCTTTCCCTGAACCAAACCCGCCGATAGAAATAATCTCATTTCCAAGAGTATCGAATTTAAATATTTCGTTTGATTCTTCGTCGATTACGTAAAAATACCCTGCATCTGAATAGGAGAAAGATGCAGCTGATTTGAATTCTCCAAATTCATATAAAAGAGGAGAGTTCTCTTGAATTAAAGATAATGTAATGAATATTGTCAGTAGCATATGAACCATATTGTAAATATAATATTAAAGAATTTTGAAAGAAAGGCAAAAAGCTTAATTGCATTTGAAACCGGCGCTCATTATTTTTGCAGTCTCAAAACTGCCCCGTGGTGTAACGGTAGCACAGCAGACTCTGGATCTGTTAGTCCGGGTTCGAATCCTGGCGGGGCAACAAGCCGAGCTTGAAAATAAGAAATTTGATTGAATCTCAGCAGGGCGTCCTTCGGACAATTAAAACTAGAAGTAAGAAGCAAGAAAACGAGAAACAAGAAAAATCTTCGCGCCCTTTGCGAGTAATCTTTGCGTTCTTTGCGTGAAACAGAAAGAAGGATTGATTGATTGCATGAATGAATGGATGAATGAATAACAAGTTACAAAACATTATTCCATTCTTCCATTATTCCCAAGCCTTATTTCCACCAAATTATCCATTCTCAATTTTCAATTATCAATTAATCGCCCAGATTTTGCCGATTTTCCCGGATGAGGTACACATGTAAAAAGCCTGTCACTCTGAGCGAAGCGAAGAATCGGATAGATAATGTCGCCACTACGAGGGTTCTTGCGTCTTACTTCTAGCTTCTTGTTCTTTTCTTGTTTTTAGTTTTTAATTTCTCGTAAAGCCGCTTTTGCCTCAATTAAATCCTCAATTGTCCCCAGCTCCCTTTGCGTACTTTGCGTGAAACTTGCTGGCGATTCAACTTGCAGTCACAGACTCTTACAAAGAATCCTTTGGACAATTTAACCATAATCCAAATGACCAAAGCAGAGAATTAAGCAATAAGGATTCGTTCGCATCTTGCTTCTCAACTTCTCGCTTCTAATATAACCGACTGATTTTCTGTTTTGCGTATATTTTTATTATTATTCAGTGAAAATTCTTGGGATTTGATGTAATTAACGTAAAGAGAGCCGATTGCAAAGTCAGGATAGGGATTATCCAAGTTTAGATGCGAAGATGAATTATTTAATTAAATTAGAA
>CAZNJB010000080.1:0-7255 GCA_964573255.1 uncultured Melioribacteraceae bacterium | reverse complement strand
GCAGCGAGGATGTCCTTTTTTACTTTTAAACATACAATCTCATTCCCCCTCCCTTCGAGAAGGGAGGGGGAAGACCGTTTACTATAGCTCACCGTAATGTTGCAAAGGGGGTGGGTTAATAAATTATAAAATTTAACTTTTACCTACAACGGATAAGAATATAAAAACCTTTTGCGGAATAAGTATATTTTTCTAATAACTTCACCCAATTTTAGAACTCAATATTCAAAGAACAGTAATTATTTTTTCTTCAATAAATCAACTTTCTCAAAAAACTCTTTCACTTTCGTTTTGCTTTTCTTCCCCGGCGCTTCTTCAACCGAAGAAGATAAATCCACCGCGGTTGGATGTATCTTATTATAAATCATTTCAATATTATCTACGGAAACTCCGCCCGCTAAAATTATTTTATTCGCGATTTCTTCCGGTATCATTGACCAATCGAAAGATTTACCCGTTCCGCCGTATTCTTTATCGTCGAACGAATCGAGTAAAATATATTCCGCGGTTGTATTGGCAATCAAATTGAAATCAAATTCATTCGAAATTCTATATGCTTTTATCGCCGGTAATTTTATTCGGGAAATGAATTCCTCGTCTTCAACCCCGTGAAGCTGCGCGAAAGTTATACCGGTTAAATCGGCAATTTTATTTATACTCTCTGCAGTTTCATTTACAAAAACTCCCACAGTCGCGACAAAAGGCGGTAGTTGAGCAATTATCTTCTTTACTTCCGTTGGTTCAATATATCTTTTGCTCTTTTCGTAGAAGATGAATCCCAGTGCGTCGGCGCCGAGTTCGCTGCAAAGCAACGCGTCTTCAATATTTGTTATTCCGCATATTTTAACTCTCATTTGCGCACCACAATTTCAATTCGCTCAATTTCTTTTTTCTGTCGTTGGCAATCATCAAAGATTCGCCCACAAGGATAGCGCTGATATTACTGCCTTTCAGCAAGTTTATGTCCTCTTCCGTTTTAATTCCGCTTTCCGAAATTACGGGTAAATTCTTAGGCAGCAGCTTTCGCAATTCAATAGTCGTTTGCAAATCCACCTCAAAGGAAAACAAATCTCTGTTGTTTATCCCGATAATTACCGGCTTCGTCAAATCGATTTTATTCAATTCTTTCTCGCCGTGCAGTTCCGTTAAAACATTCAATCCGAGTTCGAGCGCGGCGTCCGTCAAATCATTCAATTGCATTTGTGATAAAGCTTCCGAAATGAGTAGAATAATATCCGCACCGTTCGCTTTTGCTTCGAACACTTGATACTCGTCTATAATAAAATCCTTTCTCAGCAAAGGAATCTCTTTTATTCTAGCAATGTCTTTTAAGAAGGAAATGCTGCCTTTAAAAAATAATTTGTCGGTTAGAACCGAAATCGCATCGGCTCCGGCTGACATATATTCTTCTGCAATTTTAAGATGATCGAAGTCTTCCAAAAGCAATCCTTTTGAAGGGCTCGCTTTTTTAATTTCCGCGATTACTTTAATGTTAGAATCGGAAAGCAATTTTTCCCGGAAGGGGAGAGTTTCGGTGCCCCAAAAGGGGAAATCGGAAAAAGAAGAAAAGGAATATTTTCCTTTTAATTCGGCAACTTCTCTTTTCTTTACTTCCAAAATCTTGTCTAAGAAATTCATTTTACAATCTCTCCGAATTCTTTCAACCGGTTAAGTCTTTCTAAGGCCTTACCGCTATTAATCGAATCTAACGCCGCTCGGAAACACTCTTTAATATCCGTGGAATAGTCCGCGGCGTAAAGTCCCAAAGCAGCGTTTGCAGCCGTTACGTTCAGTGCGTCGGAATCGTTTCCTTCAAAGATGTTGAGCAATATTTGAGCGTTAGTAGAAGCGGAATCTCCTTTAATTTCAGAGAGCGAAATTGAGGTTAATCCTAACGTTTCGGCGGTTATTTCAAATTCACGGATACCTTTTCCTTTTTCGTATTCAAACACTTTTGCCGTGCCCGTTAAGGTGATTTCGTCGTATCGGTCGTCTGTGCATACGAAGCAGACTTTGTCCATATCCAAGTACTCAGCCGCTTCCGCCATCAAACGTGCGGTTCTATTGTTGAAGACGCCTATCACTTGTTTCTTAGTTCCGGCGGGGTTTGTTAACGGTCCCAAAATGTTAAACACCGTTTTTATACCCAATTCTTTTCTTACCGGCGCGGCGTATTTCATCGCGGGGTGGTAAAGGGGAGCGAACAAAAACGCGATACCTACTTCCGCTAACGCTTGTGCGGATTGCTCTTTCGTTAATTCGATATTCACGCCGAGTTCTTTTAATACGTCAGCGCTGCCCGATTTGCTGGAAACGGAACGGTTGCCGTGTTTTGCAACGGGAATTCCCAATCCCGCCACGACAAACGCAGCCGTGGTTGAAATATTGAATGTGCCGGATGAGTCTCCGCCGGTTCCACATACGTCGATTGGAGCTAATCCGTCTACTGAAATTTTCACGCTCTTCTCTCGCATCGCTTTTGCAAAAGCTCCTATCTCTTCCGAAGTTTCTCCCTTTATTTTAAGAGCAGTTAACACAGCGGCAATTTCGGAATTGTTCAGTTTGCCTTCCATTATGTTGTTCATCATAAGATGAGCTTCGGCAAATTCCAAATTAACGCCTTCGATAAGTTTTTTCAATAAATCTTTCATTATAACTCCAACCAGTTTTTAATTAAAAGATCGCCGCATTTTGTAAGAACCGATTCGGGATGGAATTGAATCCCTTCGATTGGATATTCTCTATGCCTTACTCCCATAATTACGTTCTCCTTCGTTCTCGATGAAATCTCCAATTCGTCGGGCATTGTATTAGGATCAATTACCAACGAATGGTATCTCGCGGCAGCAAAGTTTTGTTCGATTCCTCTGTAAATTGTTTTTCCGTCGTGAATTATCCGGGAGGATTTCCCGTGCATTAATTCCGGTGCGTAAGTTATTTTAGCGCCGAATATGTGAGCTATTCCTTGATGTCCCAAACATACTCCGAGAACCGGCGTTCTTTCTCCCAAATATTTTATTACATCTAAAGAAATATTGGAATCCTCCGGTTTGCCGGGACCGGGTGAGATTACAATTTTATCTGGATTTAGCTCTTCAATTTCATCGATTGAAATTTTGTCGTTGCGCTTCACTTCAATATCGCGTACGAACCTCCCGATTAACTGAACGAGATTGAAAGTGAACGAATCATAATTATCAATAACTAAAATCTTCATCATAAGCCTCGGCTTTTATTTACGCGCTTTTGAGAACCGTAAAAATATCTTTAATTATTTTCAGTGAATTTTTCGAATTCAATTATTACTCCATATAATAAAAAACCCTTCCCGGTTGCTCGAGAAGGGTTAATGCGAAAACATTATTTTAAGTCAAACCGGGTGTACTGCTTTTATGTGAGCCAAGCCCACCAGAACCAAGTTGAATTAAAATAATATTTTCTTTCTTTCGTAATCATTTGCCTGCAAAAATAGATAGATTTACTCCTCAATGTCAAGCATAATAAGAATAAAATATGCATTTATTATAAAACCCGCCAACGACGAGTAAAGCTGTGTGGAATATACATAAATCCATTCATTTCTTCTTGTATTGGAACACAGATTTACCCGCCGGAGGTGGGTGGCGCAGATTGAACGGATTTACACGGATGGGTATAAGTTATAAATAAGGGAAAAAGCCGTCACTCTGAGCGAAGCGAAGCAATCCATCAATTATTCGGCAGATTGCTTCATCCCGACAAGTAGGGATTCTCATTGACCCGCAAAATTAAAAACAAACCGTCTTTGCGGAAGCGCGAAGCGCTTCAATTGTTAATAACTTCGGACGTAGTCCGTAGTAAAATAATACTCCAACATCAAGAGAACTACAAAGTAGTTCAATTATTTCCATTACTGTTTTTGGGCTATCCAAAGGATTCCTGCGGAAAAGCCCCGTTTGTTTTATTTGTTTCTTTAAACGTCGGCTGAAGCGGACGTAAATTATATGTTTTCAAATATCGTTTTTTCTTTTTATAAGGAGTGTCGAGTAAACGTGAAGACGAAGCAATCTATCAATTATTCAACTATCAGACGTAAACACTTCCCCTCCGTTCATTCTCCGTGTTCCTCTGTGTAATTATTAAGCGGGGTATAAGGCATCGGGCATAAGGTGCATGTCGGGATTTATAATCCTACTTACGGCAAACATATTCAATCTCCAACAACAACTCCATCCCATTATTCTTCCGCAATTATTTGTCACTACGAAAGTCGGATGGGGTTTGAGTATTGTGGAAGAATTTTTGCACTTTTTTTTTGAATTATTTTTATTATTACGAATAATTATTAACTATAATTAAATTTATGCGATACAGAATGAAGGCAGAGGACGGAATAATGAAACTTATTCATATATATTTATTTACTCACAAATAACAGGAGGTATAGTATGCGCAAATTTATTTCTTTAATTATTCTATTAGCCATCGCTGCTGTGGGGTGCAAACAAAGCACCGAGCCTCAGCCGGTAAATAATAAACCGCCCGGTTACCAAGAGGATGTTCCATGGCCGAGTCTGGCAGATAGCCCGTGGCCGATGAACCATCACGATCCGCAATCGACCGGAAGGAGCAAGTATATTGGGCCTCAAAGCGGTGTCCTCGCCGGGAAAATAACCGCACCTGAAATGCAGTCGAGTATTGCGATTGGTAGCGATTCGACTATATATTTTTCCACATCATCTCCCGGGTATATTCATGCAGTCGATTATAACGGCGTAGCAAAGTGGGATTCATTAATCGGACATACAATAAATACAACTCCTCTGGTAGGAGAAAATGGGAGAATTTATATTTGTACGGATTATGGAGAATTGATTGCATTTAATCCGGATGGAAAAACTTTATGGAAATTTACAGCGGATGCTAATATTGCGAGTCTTGGTATAAATATAGGACTTGATGGAACAATATATTTTTTAGATGCAACCGGAACGCTTTTTTCCGTTGATAGTTTAGGAACTCTTAGATGGAAATATTATGATGAAAGATTCTATTGGGGTTCTCCATCCGCCCCTACATTTTCGCCTGATGGAAAAACCTTATATCTCCAAGGTTGGAAAGGAGTGTCGGTATTAGCATTCGATATTGATTCTAAATCAATAAAATGGACCTTTGGCAATGAAACTTTAGATTCTTCACCAATAGTAGATTCAAAAGGGAATATTTATTTTGTGCCTAATAATTATAATCCTACAATTCTTTATTCATTAGCTCCGAATGGAGATTTGCGCTGGTCATTTCCGTTTTCTTCCGGTGGAGGTCTAATCCCGAATACCGAACCTACAATAGATAAAAATGGTAATATCTATTTCGGAATAGATACGCTGTATTCTCTAAATTATGAAGGAAAACTTCGTTGGAAATTAGGCTTAGAAGATGTTGATATACACAGTCCTCTAATAAACGACGTATTAGGAAATGTGTATTTAGGTCTTGCCGGATTTGGCGGTATAAAAGTCATGGCGGTTAGTTCCGAAGGGAAAAAATTATGGGAAATAAAAATTGAAGGCGAGCGAGAGACCGGAACATCGCCGGCTATTGCCAAGGACGGAACGTTATATTATCCTACATTTAGGTCAAATAGTATTATAGTGATAAAATAAATGGGTAGATATGAAAAGGTTATTAATTTATCTTAGTTTTTTAATATCATTCAACTTATACTCTCAAAGCATACAAAATTCTGCCGTAGAAATATATTTTGGCACTACTGAGGTTAAACCGCCAAGTAAAAAGATTACACTTTATATGATTGCTCAAGGAACTGTTTGGGGAGGTACAAGTGGACCTCCTAAAGCGTATTGGATATCAAATGATTAGATAGTTTAGATTATACTCCCAGTACAAATAACAATATTTATACAAAATGGTCTGGTTGGGATTTTATTTTGAGCAATGATTTCCCAGAGTACGGTCAGTTTGGTTGTGGATTGTATAAGGTTTTTAGCGACGTCGATCCCTCTTATTACTTTTACCTGGATTATAGGGATGATAATTATGGAAGTTATACGAATTCTATAGGTCATAATGCGGATATTTGGCTTGAATATAATGGTTCTAATGATGCAATTTATATAAGTAATGATCCAAGTAGTTTAGGTTTCCCTGATAATCCAATAAGTAAGGGAAAAATACTGAGAATTTGGGAATTAAAAGGTCAAGGCACTCCATCAACGGATGAATTTCCAAATTTTTGGCAAAATTCTATAGTAATAATAACCGAAGGGAATAATAATCATCCAAATCTTGTTTGGGGTCCTCATCCAACTTTTAATACAACAAATTATTATGTTTATAGAGCAGTTCATAGTCAACCTACAATTCCAAGATTTAGAAATTACGAATTAATAGGTATCACATCAGATACGGTATTTTCTTTTATTGATTATGAAGCTCAACTTAATCAAGGTTCATGGTATTTCTATTATTATGTTAAAGCTTATAATTCCAATACATCAAGTTTTTCTTTACCTACGAATACAGTTGAAACATCCGGAAATTTTACGCCATATAAAAATAATAGCAATAGTTTGAATGACCCAAATTATTCTTTCCACCTGTATCAAAATTACCCGAATCCCTTCAACCCAACCACGGAAATATCTTATTCAATTCCAAAATCATCTTTTGTTACGTTAAAGGTGTACGACACACTCGGCAAAGAGGTTGCTACGCTCGTAAACGAAAGGAAAGAACAGGGAAGATACACAGTTGAATTTATCGCCGCCAACTTACCCAGCGGAATGTATATTTACCAAATAACTGTGGGTAAATACAGAGCTTCGGGTAAGATGCTTTTGATGAAATAACGACAAATGTCGTAATTGTAAGTAACCAAAAGAATAATAATTAGAATTAAATCTAAGCCGGACTGCCTTGTGCGGTTCGGCTTTTTTGTTTGCGTAAAATACGAAAGGGAATAGAACACGGGTTCCGCGGATTGAACGGATTTACACGGATGGGGTATAAGTTATATGGTATAAGGAAAAAAGTTGTCACTCTGAGCGAAGCGAAGAGTCTGAATAACGCCGATTGGCTGATTGATTTAACGAATAACTGAATGGCAAATTCCAAAACATTATTCCTCGAAGAGCCCTTCGGGCATTATTCCATTATTTTTAATTACCGTAGGTAGTCCAACATTCCCAAGCCTCAATTACACCCTGTTATGTTAAAAGTCAAGTAGATGACAAAATATACTCATCTTAATAGACAT
>CAZNJB010000079.1:0-7372 GCA_964573255.1 uncultured Melioribacteraceae bacterium | reverse complement strand
AGCGGTGACGAAGTTATTTTTAAAAAGGGATTCGGATATCGAGATGTGAATAAAAAACTACCAGTTACAACCAAAACGTTATTTGCAATAGGTTCAAGCACGAAAGCTTTCACAACTTTTGTAATAGGAAAATTAGTTGACGAAGGAAATTTTGAGTGGGATAAACCGGTAATAAATTATCTCCCGGAATTCAAACTTTACGATCCGATTGCAACGCAAATAATTACGCCGCGGGATTTGGTTACGCATCGCTCGGGATTGCCGCGACACGATAAACTTTGGTACAATAACACAAAATTGACTCGTGCAGAAATTGTAAACAGACTGCGTTATCTGGAGCCGAACAAAACGTTCAGAGCTAAATTTCAATATAACAATCTGATGTTTCTAACAGCTGGTTATTTTGTTGAACGCATAACCGGCGACACCTGGGAGAAAGCGGTTCAAAATCTTGTTTTTGATCCTTTGGAAATGTCGTATAGCAATTTTTCAGTTCTCGAATCACAGAAAACGAATGATTTTGCTTTGCCGTATACAGAGGACGACGACACTTTAAAGCAAATTGATTTTCGTCAAATCGATTTGATCGGTCCGGCAGGATCAATAAATTCAAATGCCGAAGATATGAGTCGTTGGTTAATTGTTCATTTAAATAACGGCAAATATAAAGGTAAACAGATTATTAATTCGTCTACGCTTTCTGATATACACACGCCGTATATTACAACTGGAGCTATAGAAAAGCGACCAGAAATTTCAAGCGCTGATTATGCATTGGGATGGTTTGTAGATAACTACAGAGGTCATAAGAGAATACATCACGGAGGCAACATTGACGGTTTCACTGCATTTGTAGTGCTTTTTCCAAATGAGGGAATTGGTATAGTTGTACTCACTAATAAAGAGTCGACGGAATTACCACAAATAATAGTTAATCACGCAGTCGATCGTATTTTTCATCTAAATCCAATTGATTGGAACAAAGAGGGATTGGAAAAATGGGAAAAAGGAAAAGAAGCCGATAAGGAAAGCGGTGAAACTAAATATGCAATGCGTAAAAAAGGAACTAAACCGGCTCATCCTCTTATTGAATATACGGGAGATTATGAAGACCCCGGATACGGAACTCTGTCGGTGCGATTGAATAACGAGAGACTTGAGTTTACTTTTAACGATATAACAACTCCTTTGGAGCATTGGCATTACGAAACCTTCAATGCATTGAAGGGGAAAGACGATGCGTTCGAAAATATGAAATTGCAGTTTCGTACTGATTTGAAGGGAAATGTATCTGCCGTGGAAGTCCCGTTTGAACCGGCTGTAAGTAATATCGTTTTTACAAAAAAGCCCGATTCCAGATTTTACGATTCCCAATATCTAAAACGGTTCGTAGGTGATTATAACCTTGCCGGAAGGACTATTTCAATTGCTTTGGTTGGAAACGTATTGAAATTGATAGTTCCCGGTCAACCGCCATACACTTTAGTTCCCGAACTTGGAGACGAATTCGTTTTAGCGGAATATTCACAAGCCAGTATTGAGTTTACGGAAGACGAAAAAGGAAATGTAAAAGCATTACAGTTAAAACAACGCGACGGAATAGTAACAGCGGAGAAAACAAATGAATAAACAAGACGAAAAATTAGTAAAAATTGCAAGGGAGCTGATAAAGAAGCGTTTTAAAGAAGGACGTCATCATATAGCCTCGGTTCTCAGAACGAAATCAGGAAATATTTTTACCGGCGTGCACGTAGAAGTTTATGTCGGAAGAATAACTATTTGCGGAGAAGCCGTGGCAATCGGCGCAGCGGCTACCGCAGGCGATACGGAAATAGACACTATTGTTGCAGTCGATGAAACAGGACGCGTAGTTTCCCCTTGCGGAATGTGTCGTGAAATGATAGCCGATTATTCTCCAAACGCTAACGTAATTATACTTGCCGAGGGAGAACTGAAAAAAATCAAAATAGAAAACTTACTCCCTTTTAAGTATGAACAGTAATATAATAGTATTGATATAGGTCTTAAGTATTTAATATTATAAGGAATTTAAAAATGGATTTAGGTGAATTTTTAGTTCCCTACATATTTTTAAATATTGTTTCATTGATAATAATTTTTTTTGCTATGAGTGGTTTAACGTGGGTAGGTTATTGTGGGGGCGATTTTTTGTATAGTTGGTTCTTTTAACATTTATACTGCGTTTACTAATCCGCATATTAACGGGCAAACATCACGAAATTTATCTAAGTGATATCCGGAAAGCCGCACCGCAAAATTGGAAAACAATTATTAGACAACCGATAGTAAAGTAAGTGAATAATATTCGTTTATAAATTTATCAATTTGTAGATTAAGCAACTAATTAAATCTTAACAATTGATAAATTTTGAGATACAGATTTTCTCGTTTTAATTAGCCTCTACGACCGTAGGGGATGCCTAATTTTTTCATTCGGTTTCTCAGTGTATTCGGATTAATTCCAAGTATTTCCGCTGCCCCTCCTTTGCCATTAATTTTTCCATTAGTTTTTGCAAGTATTTCTTTAATGTGACGAGAAGTAACAGCATCTAACGTTTCCATTTCGTCAATAATTTTTGGAGTACTCAGGTTTCCAAGTATTTTAGCGAGATTTAAATTTTCAAACGAAATTGGTCCGTTTGGATTTAATATTAAAGCACGCTCCACTACATTTTCAAATTCACGTACGTTACCTTGCCAATCATAATCTAATAATGGTTCTATCGCACTTGGAGCAAGTTCCGGAATTCCGGGTAATTTTAATTCCTTTGATTTTTTATTGATAAAGTATTGTAGCAAAGCAGGTATATCAGATTTTCTTTCGCGAAGTGGTGGAATGCGGATTGGGAATACATTTATGCGAAACCACAAATCTTCGCGGAATTTATTTTCTTTTACCATTTCTTCCAGATTTCGATTTGTTGCTGCAATAAATCGAATATCCAATTTAATCGTTTTGTTCCCTCCGATGCGCTCAATTTCTTTATGTTGTAATACTCTTAATAGACGAACTTGTGCTTGTAAAGGTAATTCCCCAATTTCATCAAGAAAAATTGTTCCCTTATTGGCTCGTTCAAATCGACCTCGTTTTTGAGAGATAGCACCTGTGAAAGCTCCCTTTTCATATCCGAATAATTCACTGTCGATCAAGGATTCCGGAATGGCTCCACAATTTACTTTAACAAAAGGACCATCCTTGCGGGATGATGAATAGTGAATTGCGTTGGCAATAACGTCCTTCCCAACTCCTGTTTCGCCAAGCAATAATACCGGACTGTCTAAGTCTGCCACTTGATTAACTTTTTCCATTACATCTTTCAGACCGAAATTTGCACCAATAATGTCATCGCCAACTATATTTCTAAGTTCGCGATGCAAATATTTATTATCATCGGTCAACAAATCTTTAAGTTTTACTACTTCGCGGTATCTAAGTGTATTCGACATAGCTATAACAAATGGTTCTTTGAGCAAGGATATTAAGTCGGCATGGTGTTGGGAAAATGGTTCATTGCCGGATGTTATTAAGGTTAATGATCCAATGTATTTCCCACTTGATTCAAGAGCCAAGACCATTAATGAGGTAGCTTTTATTCCATGAAAATGAAGCATATCGTTATATAATTTTTCTGTCTCCGGACTAATTTGGGAAATAAAAACGTTCGGTAATTTTAGACGTATTTTACGTTCGATTTGCTCTTGTGCTTCTTTTGATAATGGAGTTAGTAAATCAACCGTTTTTACTTCATTAGGAGTGGCTATTGCAATTGTTCGAACCGCTTTAAGTGCCTCTTCGTAAAGTTGAAGTGATATCCAGTCAACCGGCATTTCTTCTCTTAAAAATTGTAAAACTGATAATAGTGCTTCTTCAATATCCAGGTTACCACAGATTCTTAGTGTTACTTCGCGGAAGAATTCATTTGGGTTCACATTAATCCTCTTTGTAATATTTAATACTTACCAAATATGGTAAATAAATTTATTATTACCAAATATGTCAATTACAATTACCATATCCGGTAAAATTGTTTTTCGTTGTATTAAAATCTTTGTTTTTATTCGTTAAACGCATTGGTATGGTTTTAGCAAAACAAAAGATATTGTTTCAATAATGTCTGGAAAAAAAGTTATGCAGCAATTGGTAGTAATTCAAGTACGAACGGCAAGAAAGAATATATATTTATTGAAAGAATTTTTGGCGGATTGGTTAGCTCAAATAACTAGTAATGGAAAAGGGAAAAGTATCGAAATATATAAGCACGTTAGTGTAGAAACGGATTATAGTATTTATTTACGATACGATACAATGAGAGCTGGAGAAAATTATCAAGTTATTGGGGAACGACTTTCTTCTGCATTAAAAGATTTTGGTCTTGTCAATTTTAATGTTTGGAATGAATTGGAACTATAAAACAAAAGCTAGGGAAAATTAAAGTGGAAAAAAAATACTTAATATTAGTAATTCTTAGTTCATTAACCTTAATCACTATAGGGTGTGCATCTATGAAAGAAACTGTAATGAAGATGTATGAGAATATTGAAGTAAAAAACGTTGAGAAAATAACTGAAAAAGATATTGAGCATTTACCTGAAGTTGTTCAGAATTATTTGCGACATACAAATATCATTGGAAAGGAGAAAATTAAAGCCGTTAGGTTAAAACAGGGGGGGGACTTTCGCTTAAAACCGGATGAAAATTTCAGAACAATGACGGCGGAACAGTATTTCAACATTGATTCTATGGAATTTTATTGGAAAGGTAATGTGAGCATAATTACTGCAATTGATAAGTTTATTAATGGTGACGGTAGTATGGTTGTCAAATTGTTTGGACTATTTAAAGTAGCTGAGATGAACTGTCCAGAAGTGAATCAGGGTGAAATGATAAGATTCTTAGCTGAAGGAGTTTGGTTCCCTTCTATGTTTGTTAATGATTATATAACTTGGGAATCTCTTCGTCATAATGCGGCCAAAGCAACTATAAAGTATGCGGATATTTCAGCTACAGTAGTATTTTATTTCAATGAAAAATATGAAGTGGAAAAAATAGCGGCAAAACGTTATATGGAAAAGGATGGAACATTCCTCTTGAAAGATTGGGAAATACAAATACTGAGTTACAAAAAATTTAACGATGTCTTAATACCGAATAAATCTAAAGTTATTTGGAAATTGGCAGACGGAGATTTTTGTTGGTATAAACCGGAGATATTCGAAATTGAGTATAATAAACCATTCCTATACGAATAAATTATCATTTTTTTAGTAAAATATTTTAATAAAAATTATGGAGTAGAAAATGAGAATATCCAAATATTTGTTTTATTATCTTTTACTAGTAATATTTGTTGCTGCCTGCAATGATAACAGCGTAAGTCCCGAATATCCTATCGAAGATAGTATTAATTCGAATCGACCATTTGAAAGAGTTGTCGTACACGGTAATGATTTCACCTTAGATTTTTCAAAAAATGATCCGAATAGTTTTGAAAAAATTAGCGATGCTTATGCAGAGAAGGGATACTTTGTTTTAATAATTAGTAACGGTTCTAATAAGAAAACATATTTCTTCAGTTTACAGGAAGCAAAAAAGGTGCAGACAAGTAGAGGCCAAATCTATATTATTTATTAATATCGGAATATATAACTATTCAAGTGAAATTGTGCATTTATAATTTGAAAGTTAATTGTATAAACGCCCGAATTGAAGGTTTGAATATGAAAATTGGATTAGTACTACTTTTAATGAACTTGACATTCATTAACATAATTTCTCAGAATTTTGATAGAGAAAAGATAGACAGTTTGCTTCAAATAATTGATGTAAAACAAAAGGCTATGGGAAGCGTTTCGATATTTGAGAACGGAAAAGAAGTATATCAAAAAGTTTTCGGTTATGCGGACATCGAAAATAAAGTTAAAGCGACAAGGAATACAAAGTATCGAATTGGTTCAATTACCAAAACATTTACTGCGACAATAATTATGCAGTTGATTGAGGAAGGCAAACTGAATTTGGAAACAAAACTCGCTGAGTTCTATCCCGAAATTTCGAATTCCGAAGAAATAACAATTGAACACCTTTTAAGACACAGGAGCGGCTTATACAATTTTACGGATGATAAAGATTTTTCTAGTTGGATGGAAAAACCGCATACTAAAAAGGAGATACTGAAAATTATTATTAAGAACGGAACAATATTCAATCCGAATGTAAAGGCTGAATATTCTAATACTAATTATGTGCTGCTTGCTTATATTGCCGAAAACATTGAAGGAAAGGATTATGCAAAAATTCTTAAACAGCGCATAATAGAACCGTGCAAATTAAAGAATACATATTATGGTGGTGAAATAAATACGGAAGAAAATGAAGCATTATCGTATACAAAACTCTCTACTTGGAAATTGGCAACTGAAACGGATATGAGTATAACTGAAGGAGCCGGGGGTATAGTTTCAACGCCAACTGATTTGAATATTTTTATTAACCAACTATTTCAAGGGAATTTAGTATCAAAAAACTCATTGGGAAAAATGACGGATATTGTTGATAAGTATGGAATCGGATTATTCAGATTTTGCTTCGGAGATAAGGAGGTTTTCGGTCATACAGGCGGAATAGATGAATTTTTATCAAAGTTAATGTATTTCCCGAACGAAAATATTTCGATAGCTTTTTCTTCCAACGGTTTGGCGCTAAGTATGAAAAATATTGTTGACGGAATACTGAGCATTTATTTCGGTCGGGAATATGTTCTCCCGAATTTCGAATCGTACTTAAATCTAACGAGCGCAGATTTGAATAAATATTTAGGAGTTTACGGTAGTTCCACTAATCCTTTGAAAATAACTGTATCTAAGGAGCATAATGTTTTAATTGCTCAGGCGAGCGGTCAGCCTCCGGTTCCATTAGAAGCATTCGAACTTCATAAATTTAAATTTGAACAAGCTGGAATAGAATTTGAATTTGTGCCGGATGAAAATAAAATGATTTTGAAACAAGGAGGTGGTGAATACGTGTTGATCAAGGAAAAATAGCATCAAAAACTAAAACAGAAATAGGGATTAATAAAAAAATAAAATCTTTAATAAGATACGATTTGATAGCATAAACAATGCTGGTACACAAAGTTGATAGCTCGATTTAATTCTGAATACGTTGCAGTTTTTAATTTTAAAAAGTGATAGCGTTGAAGAAAAATTATATTAAAAATATTACCAAGACAAGAATATTTATAACAATAACCTTAATTATTAGTTATTTGTTCGTAGGCTGTTATTATCTTTTGGGAGGGAAGTATGATTCGCTATCGGGCACAATTTTAGCGGTAATCTATATGTTTATACC
>CAZNJB010000078.1:0-7504 GCA_964573255.1 uncultured Melioribacteraceae bacterium | reverse complement strand
GAAACATAGCATTAACTAAAATATTTCGCAAAGCATACGATAATTTAATAGATAAATAATTTTTATAACCAAAAATCTTTCATTATTTTTTAGTATATTGCTCAAAATTATTGACTGCTATTTCGTATAGTACAAATGGGAAACAACAATCTGAATACTGAAGAGAAAAATAAAAAGAGGCTTGAGGATGTCTCTTCTCTTAAAAAAAGAATTGCTGAATTAGAAAATAAGAATAACGAATATTACAAGAAAGTTCAGCAATGGGAAATCTTTGAAAAAAACACCGATGATGGTGTTGTATTAATGGACAATCTTAAGGTTGTTGATTTAAATCCCAGAGCATTAGAATTTTTTGGCTTAACCGCTGAAGAACTTAAAAACAAAACCCCACTTGAATTTTCTCCGAAATACCAAGAGGACGGTACAGAAAGCAAAAAAAAGGCTTTGGAAGTTCAAAAGAGATTGAGGCTCGAATCTTCTTTTTCATTTGAATGGCTATTTAAGCGAAAAAACGGTACTACTTTTTATGCAATTGTTACTTTAACACGTATACCAAGTCTTGGGGAAAATTTTGTTCAAGCTGTTATTAGAGATATTAACGAATTAAAACGAGTTCAGTATGAACTCAAAACAAGTGAGGAAAGATATAAGAACATTGTAGAAAACGCTACAGAAATTATTATTCGATTGGACCCCGTCTGGAAGTTTATCTTTTTCAATAAGACTTTTTCAATGCTCCTGAATTATGGAGAAAAAGAATTATTCGGTAGAGATTTTTATTCCATTATTCCGAAATATTACCGATCAAAAATCAAATCACAATTATCTGACCCAAGAACAACAAACGGAATTTCATATTTTGAAATTCCATTGAAATCTGCCGACGGAAAACTTCTCTGGTTCGCAATATATAAAAGAACTATTCTTAAAAATGATAGAGTTTATCGGATTCAGCTTTCCGGATATAATATATCTGAAAAGAAAAAACTTGAAGATATGCAAAGTTTTTTCTTTGAAGTTGCAAATACGCTTTTGAAACCGATAAAACTAAATGAACTATATCCTCTTATCCATGAAGCAGTATCTAAATTACTGCCAGCTAAAAATTTTTATATTGCACTCTATGATGATAACACAAAGGTTTTATCATTCCCCTATTTCATAGATCAATTTGATCCCCCCCCTAAACCACGCAATTTAAGAAGAGGACTTACTGAATACGTTTTGCGCAAAGGTGAGCCTCTACTTGCAACTAAAGAAGTGTTCTTGGATTTAGCTAATAAAGGTGAAATAGAATTAATAGGAGAATATTCCGTTGATTGGCTTGGCGTTCCACTAAAAATCCAAGATAAAGTTATCGGTGTAATTGCTGTTCAAAGTTACGACAAAGAAATTAGATACGATGAATCTTCGAAAGACATATTAAGCTATGTTTCGACACAAATTGCATTGGCAATTGAGCGCAAACAAAGTGAACAAGAAATTGAAAAATCACTTTCCTTATTAAAAACAACAGTAGAATCTACTGCAGACGGAATCTTGGTAGTAGGTAATGATGGAATAATAAAACTATTTAATCAAAAGTTTCTCGATATCTGGGAGATTCCTGAAGAATTGATAAAAGAAAAGGAGGATTCTGTCCTCTTGGAGCATGTGCATAATAAATTAAAAGACCCAATTTATTTTCTTCAAAAAATAAATATGCTTTATGATCAACCGGAAGAAAGTAGTTGGGATTTATTAGAATTTAAGGACGGACGTATTTTTGAAAGATATACTCAACCACAAATTCTGAACGGGGAAATAATAGGGCGTGTTTGGAGTTTCAGAGATATAACTGAACAAAAGAAGGCTGAAAAGGCAATTGAGTTTGAAAGATATTTACTTCAGATGTTGATGGAAAACATTCCTGATACGATATATTTTAAAGATAAAGATTGCAGATTTATTCGTATAAATAAGGCTCAAGTCAAACTATTAGGTGTATTAAACGAAAAAGAAGCGATTGGGAAAACCGATTTTGATTTCTTCAGTGAGGAAACAGCTTTAGAAGCATTTAATGACGAAATGAAAATTTTCAAAACGGGTAAGCCCATTATCAATAAGGAAGAAAAACTCATTATTCCGGGAAAACCAATCCAGTGGTTTTCAGCTACAAAAGTTCCGATATATGATGATACTGGAAACATAACTGGTTTAGTTGGAATTTCTCGCGATATAACTAAAATGAAAGAATCTGAAGAAACTCTACGACAATATTCCGAAGAATTAAAAGAATTAAATGCCACAAAGGACAGGTTTATGTCTATCATTGCTCACGATCTAAAGAGCCCTTTCAGTACTTTACTCGGATTCTTGGAACTAATTCGGGAAGACTTTGACCGTCTCTCAAAAGAAGAATTACATAATTTTATTTCAATGAGTTACGAAAGTGCAATGAAAATTTTCAATCTTTTGGAGAACCTTCTCGAATGGGCATATATGCAGAAAGGACAGGTAAAATATGAATTTGTTGAATTAAATCTAAAGCAACTGGTTGAAGAAACTATTGAAGTACTCATTGATAAAGCTAATGAAAAAAATATTAAAATAACCAACAATATTAGTGAGGATATAAAAATCAAAGCTGATAATGCAATGATTCAGACAGTTGTTCGTAATATTACTAATAATGCACTAAAGTTTACTGAAAGCGGTGGGAGTATTACAATTTCCGCTGAACCCGTTGATGATGATAAAGTAAAAGTCTCGATTACCGATACTGGTGTTGGAATGGATGAAGAGACATTAAATAAACTCTTCAAACTAGATACTCATCATTCTTCCATGGGAACAGAGGGAGAATCGGGAACCGGCTTGGGATTGATTATTTGCAAAGAAATGGTAGAAAAAAACAAAGGCGAAATTTGGGTAGATAGTGACCTGGGCAAAGGCACCACGTTTTATTTTACAGTTCCTCGAGCTTAAATCCAATATCTTTAAATCAATTCCTTCTCTTCCCCAATCAAAATTGAAAATAAATAAATGGCTGTATATCCGAAGATTTGAATTGCGCTACAATCCAAATAACAACTGCCAATAATAATGCTTGAACCCAAAGCGGGGAAATTGTAAGCCATTCACGAAATTTATTTTCAACTTTGGCTGGCATATAATGTGAAACGTAACCGATAATCATAAGAGTTAAGATTAAAGGATATCCTGCTACCCACTGTAGAAATACTTTCGGCTCGAAGAAATAAAAAATTTGTTTTATCATACCAAAAGCATCAGAGTAACTTTGTGCTCTAAAAAATATCATTGATAACAACCATAAGTGGAATGTAGTTATTATTCCCGGAATACGCAGGAACTTATATTTTTCAATTTTTTGAGGAATGTTAAAATATCTTTCAACAGCTAAAAGAATACCATGGAACATACCCCAAATAACAAACCGCCAGTTTGCACCATGCCATAAACCACCGAGTAACATAGTCAAAAACAAATTTCTATATGTTTTCAGTCTCCCCTTCCTGTTGCCACCGAGTGAAATATAGAGATAATCTTTTAACCACCTCGATAAGGTTAAATGCCATCTTCTCCAAAGTTCTGTTATAGTTGCTGCACGATATGGAGAATTAAAATTATCCGGCAAACGAAAACCTAATAATAATGCAAGACCTATCGCCATATCAGAATAGCCGCTGAAATCACAATAAATTTGTAATCCGTACGCATAAACAGCAAGTAAATTCTCCACACCGGTAAATCTAGCAGGGAAATCGAAAACTCTATCGACAAAATTTATGCTAATGTAGTCAGCAATAACAGCTTTCTTCAATAACCCCGCAATAATTAAAAACATAGCACGACCAATATCCGCCTTGGTGATAAATGGTTCTTTATTTATTTGCGGAAGAAATTCGGAAGCACGTACAATTGGTCCGGCAACAAGCTGCGGGAAGAAGGAAACAAAGAAAAGAAAATTCAAAAAATCTTTTTCAGGCTTAAGAACTCCTCTATATATATCGATTGTGTAACTCATCGATTGGAAAGTAAAGAAGGATATTCCAACCGGCAGGAATATATCTACAGCATCGAAGGGAGGTTTTCCCAGCAAATTAAAAGTATCCAATATAAAATATGTGTATTTGAAGTACCCTAATAGCCCAAGATTAGCAACCAAACTTATAAGGAGAAATATCTTTTTCTTCCTCTTATCATTTGTATTAGAGATTTGTAAACCCGCAAAGTAATCAATCAGCGAACTTACAATAACTAAATAGAAGTATATTCCTGATGATTTGTAATAAAAAAAGAGAGACATCATCATCAGGAAAATTACTTTTGCCCTTCTATTATTGATAAATATTCTGTTGAAGACTACAACAATAAAGAAGAAGTATAAAAAGAAAGAGGAATTAAATAGTAACGGTTCTTGAGGTAAATATTTTAGCTGCTCAAGAAATCTATCTAAAAAGGATAAATCCATATTTTACCATGTAATTAATAATCGAATATACTTCCGCCAATAAATTCCCTTAGTACGGAATCCTTAGGAACAGGCGAATCATCACTAATTGGAGTAATCGATTCGAGGACCTTACTTAATCTGGAAGCCCTTACATAAGCATCTTCTCGCAGAGCATTGTTCTCAAATTCTTTCTCCCATTCCTTGAATAAATTCAACATTCGATGGGCATAAAGAGGCAATTCATAAGGCATTGCACTATTGATAATATAATCGGCGTTATTATTGTATGGAATTATATGCCTTAATTCACTTGCACGCACATAATGCCAATGTTCAAGTGTCTGCTTGGGGTTATAAGCTCGTTGAACCGAATCTCTTAGCATCCTTCTGATAAGACGAATATCTGTCCATCGAATATATCTTCCGTCAACACCTTTCATTTGAAGGAGAGGTTCAAGATAGAGCTTAAACTTCTGAGAATCCGGAATACTGTGCGACATTTGAGGATAAAGTCCGTGTAAACTATCGATCAATAAAATTTGATTACTTTCCAAATGGAGTGGTGTGACATCTAAAGTTCTTTTGCCTGTTTTAAAATCATAGTAAGGAATTTTTACTTCTTTTCCAGCAGCTAATTTTTGGAGATGATCATTAATCAACTCTAAATCTAATGCCTGAGGTGTTTCAAAATCGTAATCACCGAATTCATCCTTAGGATGCAATTCCAAATCGAAGAAGTAATGATCTACATTCAGTGATACGAATGAATAACCATCTTCTTTCAGCTTTTTCTCGAGCTTGATTGTGGAAGTAGTTTTACCGGAGGAAGATGGACCGGTGACAAAAACCATTCTAATTTCATCGATTCTTTCCTTAATGAGATCCGCAGCTGTGCAAATCTGCTGTTCGTAAGCATTTTCCGATTCGTGCACAATATGGGGAAATTCCCCTTTTGCAATTCTATCATTCAGTTTCTGAACTGTATTTAATTCATGATTTGCCGCCCAATCTAAAACATGCCAAATTTTACTCCAAGGTATATTTTCAGAGGGCTTCGACGCATACTTTGAAGCTTCTTCTCTTTTCCTCTTCTGTTCGTCTCTGTATAGAATATATTCTTTAGCAACTTTAGCATGTCCATTTTCAACAAGCACCTTTTCTACGGCATCTTGAATTTCTTCAATTTGAGGAGTATATCCTTCTTCGTACAAATTTTCCATCAATTCGATAACTTTATCGGCCAAGAATTCAGCACGCCCTTTATCTCTTCCGCCGACTGATACAGCGGCACGATAAATAGCGTTCACAATTCTTTCTCTTTTAAAGGGTACTCTTGCTCCACTACGTTTAATTACAAATTGAAACTTACTCATGATATCCATCGATTTATTTCAAAATGAGTGTAAAACATAATGTAAATAAAGTAATTATTCAAATAATAATCTTAATTTAAAAAACAAATATATTTGCAAAATTGACAATCCGGACTGTTTTCAATAAAAATAATTTTATTTTGAAATCTTCTTTGATTGGAAATAATGAAATAATTATATTTGGCACTTGAAATTTTGGAAAGGTGCAGGAGTGGTTGAACTGGCACGCCTGGAGAGCGTGTGACCGGCTACCGCCGGTCCGTGGGTTCGAATCCCACCCTTTCCGCAAAAACCCACGCACCGTCGTGGGTTTTATGTTTGTTCTCTATTTGCTTTTCGGAAAGGTGCCGGAGTGGTTGAACGGGGCGGTCTCGAAAACCGTTGTGCGCATTTCGCGTACCGAGGGTTCGAATCCCTCCCTTTCCGCAATGCTCTCATACTCGTTTTATCAATGTTTTTCGATAAAGTAATTTACTCCCGTTGTTAAACTTTCTTATTCTCTTCATTATCAAATGGAAAATCATCAACGCATTTCGTATTATTATACTTTACAAATGAAAATTTTTGCTGCCCAATCATAATTACAGGTTCAAAATGAAAAAGATATTTTCGTACATCATTTTTTTACTGATAGCTATTACTTGTTTACAAGCACAGGATAAAAGATGGCTTCTAATTTATGAAGGTGCAGTCGATAAACTGTATATCGATACAACAAACCTCGATAGTTATAAGGGAGATGAATTATACGTTTGGGCAATGGTGGAAAATGATCCACCCTTTATAATCGAAAGTGTTCCCGGAAAGATTTACAAATCTAAAACTTATTATTTGTTCAATAAAAAATTAGCAAAGTATGCTATGCTTTCGATAATTTATTACGATAAAAACGGAAACGTTCTAAAATCATTTAATTATAATAATAAGTCGAACATTGACGATTACAAATATAATTTCCCGATTCTTCCCGGTAGCGACGAAGAAAAGATATTAAACGCCTGCATTAAACTTCAGAATAATAAGTAATATGAATAAAGAAAAAAATTGGGAGAAATATGTTGTTGTAAAAGACTCTCCTATCCACGGGAAAGGAATATTCGCCGCAAAAGATATACCCAAAGGTGAATTAGTAATGTGGATTAAAGGAGAGGTAATAGACGGAGATGAATGCTTGCGTCGCGAATATGAAGAAGATAACGTTTATATCTTTTGGAACGGCGATACATACATCGATACGGCAATGACAGATAAAATAAAATATATTAATCACGATTGTAAACCCAATTGCGAAGTAGAAGATGGGGATGAAACCTCCCTAAAATTGATAGCCGCAAAAAAGATTAAAAAAGGGGAAGAAATAACAATCGATTACGGTTATGAAGAGATCTACGAAAACTGTACCTGTCATTCTTGCAGAAAGAAAAGCAAATCTAAACAGCTTTCATAAATAAAACGGCAAAATATTTATTTTCGTCCGTCCAATAATTACTTAACCTGAAGCACCCTTCACACAATTCCTCAAATCCTTCAATTGTATATTTATGCGAATATTCCGTCAATATTTTTTCATCTTTTTCAATATTAAACGTAATATCATTAATACCTGCTTCTTATACACATCTTCCGAGCCCACGAGACAGGCAGAAATCTCGTATGCCGTCTTCTGCTTGAAAAA
>CAZNJB010000077.1:0-7667 GCA_964573255.1 uncultured Melioribacteraceae bacterium | reverse complement strand
ATATTAATGACATGTCTATTATTGAAGCCAATAAAAGCGCAGAATCAAATACCGGTTATAAAGTTGAAGAACTAAAAAAAATGTCCATCCCCCAATTACATCCATATGAAAGCAAGGAACAATTACTGGATATTTTGCGCCCGTTATATACCGGTGACGAAAGAACTATTGTTTTTGAAACGACTCATAAATCTAAATACGGTTCAACATATCCTGTGGAAGTAAGAGCTCAATTACTTGAATACGATGTTAATAGAGTTCTCCTATTAATTGTAAGGGATATGACTGGGTACAAAAAGCAGGACAGACAATTATTAGAAGCCGTAAATTTATTGGATAGTAGAATAGAAAACCAAAGAAGACTATATGAAAGATTATTCTGCTTATATGATGTGCTTATTGAACTGAGAGAAAGTGAAGAAACTCCGTTAAATAAGAGTATTTTTAAAAAATGGAAAGACGATTTAACAATAATCAAATCTAATATTGTCGAGACAATTTCGCACTCTGAAAAAGTGGGGATTGAGTTTATTGAAAAGCATATAACTTCCATGAATGCGGAAAATAATATTAAAGTAAATTTTAACTTTACTAAATGCAATTTAAGTGTTGAGGAAACTCTTTCCCTTAGTTTTGTCACTTCTCTCTTTTATAAATTTGTAATTGAGTTAGAAAAAATCACTAACCCCACAATTTCATTTACTATTCTAAAGCAATTAAACAAAAAGCTTCTCATCATTTATATTACCTCCCCCGAAATAATTACCATCGATTTTTCCGCAGGAACATCTAATAATATAAATGTTATAATTAAGTATTGCGAAAAAATATTCGGTGGAAATATCTCATCCAGCATAGATGAGAAAATAGAAATTAAGATTCTATTTTAATTAATACTGGAGCTTCCAATGAAATTCTTAATCATCGACGATAATCCGGATTCAGTGACTTTGTTAACTCGCTACCTTAAAAAGAACTTAAAAAATGTAACTGATGTAATTTCCGCTTTGAATGGAGAGGATGGATTAGAATTAGCCCGTAAGGAATTTCCCGATATTATTTTGCTTGATCTTATTATGCCCGGAATGGATGGATTCAAAGTGCTGAATCTATTGAAATCCGATACTCGTACGAGGAACATTCCAGTAGTGATTGTAACAAGCCAATTGAAAGATAAAAGCACAAAACTAAAAGCTATTTCTGTCGGTGCTGATTCATTTATAAACTTTCCCGTAGCAGAAGATGAACTTATCAAGCAAATTAAAAAAGTAATAAAGCAGAACGATAAATTTTTGCTTATCAATAAATACAAAAAGAAACTTGGTAGTATAGTAAGCGACAAAGGAGATTATGTCGAATTAGACGGTGAAGCTGAAAATATTTTTGAAGATTTAAAAACAAATTATTCCGAATTGATACATCTTAGCGAAAACTTAATGAGGGAAGTTGAGAAAAATCAATTGCTATTAAAAGCATTAAAATTAAGTGAAGAAAAGTTTAAAATATTGTTCGATCAATCAAAAGATTTTATCTTCCTCCTTAAGAAGGAAAAGGAGGATTTAATAATTAAAGATGTTAATAAAACTGCGTTAATTGAATTAGATCTTAAAAAAGATGAAATTTTGAACAAATCTTTACTAAAGCTGTATTCGGAAGATAGTAAATCAATCTGCAATTATATTCAGAATCTTACAGCAGGAAAAATTTCTTATGTTGAATTAACACATAAAACTAAATTAGGAAAATTAATTGAAGTTGAAGTAACAGCGACAAATATTGTTGTAGGGGAAGAAAAATTAATTTACCTCGCCGAAAGAGATATTACCCAACGAAATAAAATGCTACAAACTGTTAAAAAGCTTTCTCGTGTAGTTGAAGAAAGTCCGGTTTCGATAATCATCACAGATACAGACGGTAAAATAGAATATGTAAATAAATATTTTACTGAATTAACGGGATATGAGTTTGACGAGGTAAAAGGCAAAAATCCAAATATTTTAAAATCGGGTTATCATTCAAAAGAATTTTATGCTGAATTATGGAGTGTTATTACCGGCGGGGATATTTGGTATGGCGAGTTTCGTAATAAAAAGAAAAACGGAGAAGTTTATTGGGAATCATCCATTATTACCCCAATTACGGATAAAGACGGAGTTATTATTAACTACGTTGGGTTAAATCAGGATATCACCGTACAAAAACAATTAGCTGATCAGCTACGAAAGGCCAAAGAGGAAGCTGAAAGAGCGAATAAACTAAAATCGGAATTCCTTGCAATTATTTCCCATGAAATTCGTACACCAGTTAATGTTCTTATTAACTATTCTAATTTATTGATTGAGGAATTGATTGATAATCCTGATGAATTGGTATTATTGAGCAGGGAAGGAATTCAAAATGCAGGTAAAAGATTGATTAGGACTATTGATCTCCTGCTTAATTTCTCAATGCTGGAAACCGGTAATTTTGAATTGGATAAAAAGGAAAACGACATTCAGGAAATTTTGGAAGAAATCGTGAAAGAATTTCATTCTATTGCTGAAGAAAAGAAAGTTGAGCTGAGAATTGAAATTTTAACAAAAGATAAAAAAGTCTTTTGCGACAGATATTCAATTATTCAAATTTTATCCAATCTCTTAGATAATGCACTTAAGTTTACAGATGAAGGCGTAGTGAAATTGAAACTTTATGTAAATGCTCATGGAAAAAAAGTCTTATGTATTGAAGATTCCGGAATAGGGATTAATGATACGGATCTAAACAAGATATTCAATCCATTTTGGCAGGCGGACACAGGATATTCTCGTCAATTTGAGGGATTAGGCTTGGGACTTGCGGTAGTTAAAAGGTATTGTGATTTGAACGGTTTTAAAATAAAAGTAGATTCTAAAAAAGGTAAAGGAAGTAAATTTTTAATTATTTTTGACTAAAATATCAAAACTATAAACTCACTTTATAAAGTGAGTTTATAAAGTGAGTTTATATATGATGCAATAATTGCAACATTATTTTAAACGATGTTGCAAAATATTAGTTCAACTATTATAAAATTCGCTAAAAACAAGCTTTTTCCTTCGTTTTCCCCCATAAATGATTCTTGGCACTCAAATTGTATAATAATTAACCGTATTACAGGCATGGAGGGCTATTTGCCTGGGCACTCAATTAAGGGAGTGTTTGTGGTTTTTGATCCCCCTACCATAAGCACTCCTTTTTGAAATTAACTGAAGAGGTTTTTATGGAAAGAACAGTTGTTAAAAAGACGGAAAAAATGAGAGTAGAATTTCCTTATAAAATATGGGGAGTTCTCAAAGCAGGTTTATTTGGATTTTCAATTTTTTTTACTGTATTAATTTTTACAAAATACCTTGGATTTTTAATCGGTACACAACCAACTTTTGAGATGTCAATGGAAGATGTCTATTTCTCTTCAATCGGATTTCTACTGATGGCCTTAATAAAATTTTTAGAAGAGATAAAAGAAAAATTACCCTCCTAACAAATAATCCCCGACTGGTTGTACCCGGAGTCTCATCCCAGCTCCGGGTTTTTTTATTTGCTGTATTCATATACATACGGATTAATTAATCAATTACTCTTTATGTCTTTGAAAAAATCCCTTTCAAAGTGTTCCGTTAATAGAAGCCGCCATCTATTAATGGACAGAACAGATTGAAAAACCCGCTGTAATGGCGGGTTTTCAATTTATTCCAATTCATCCATCAAATCTTCAATCCTTTCGGGCGTCAATTCCTCTTTTGTCATAAACGATTGAAGTATTACATCAACCTGTTGTATCAAACTCTTTTTCTCATATTTCGGTGCATATATGGAACCGTCCACCATATAAAGTCTTCTGGTTTTTTCATCGAAAAAGGTATAATTAATAAACGGTCCTCCCATACTTCTATCCGACATTTTCCACAGTCCCTGTGTCATCAGCGCATATCTGCCGTTAAAATTAATTTCGGTAGTTTTCTTGTAATCGTCAGCAATTAAAACATAACTTACATTATCCGAAGCACGATAGAATTTTTCGGTAATTTTATTTCTCAACGCAATAACGGAATCTTCTTCCAAAAGGACGGGAGAAGCATTTTCAATCCAGTGAACAAAAATCCATCTTTCCACATCGCTACCCGGTGCCCGGCGCAACCAAACAAAATTTTCTTCCGGTTTATTCATTGCTAAATGAAAATCCACCTGACAATAAATAATCCATCCATAATCCTTTAACAATTGCGCTTCGAGTTTTTTGTTCTCGTATATACTTTTATACAACTTCGCACTTAATCTCTTTTGAGAAAGCTTTTGAAAATAATGAAGAAGATTTGTAGCATCCTCTTGAATGCTTCTATTCATAGTTTCTATATCTTTTCCGGTAAGTATCATCACAAGTTGATTCCGTGCCCAAAGGTCGTAACGATTTATTACATGAACGCTGTCGTTCAAGACCATTTCAGTAACTGCGGAATCCAATATGCTTCCCAAGTATTGTGAAGTATAAGAACCTGAATTTAAAGGTGCTGCGATTATTAAGTTCTTTTTATCTTTCAATCTTTCCAAGTCATTAATCGATTTCCTTTTCAACGAAAATAGATGTTCTGGCTGAGGTGTGTAAATTACCTTGCCGAAAACTGACTGCAGGGTAGGTTCCAGTTGCTCGAATTCGGAGGAATCGGCCACCACAAAAATTTGATCTTCCAATCCCACTGCAGGTTTTTTAATATTACAGGCTGAAAGTACTAAAGCAATAGAAAATAATGTAAATATTTTTTTCATAATCACCGTTCATTTTGTTGAGTTTTTATACAAAGGGAAATGCGCATTGTTTCAGTCGGAATTCATACCGGAACATTTTTTAAAACTAAATCCATCCCTGGAAGAAGCCATGAATACAATAGCCACATAACAGCACCCATAGAAAGTGGTATTGCTAAATTATCATCTGCCCAGCCGTAGGATACATTTTCCGCAATTGCTCCTACAAAGGCAGCAACAAGCCCGATTAAATATTCGACTGTATATCCGTTAACTTTTGGGGTAATGAACACAATTATACAGGCAACTACAAAAAAAGCTAATGTCCCTTCCAAGCTTTTGAATAAAAATTTATGTCGTCCGTATCTGCGTCCGATTAAAGCAGCAGCAATATCGCTTAGTATTAGAGTGGAAAATGCTGTAATAAAAATCACCTTAGGGAAAATATAAACACATAATAAAGCTGATATAAATACATACGATGCACCGGAAAGATTCTTTTTTTCAGAATCAATTTCATGCTCTCGCAGTAAAAAACCGAATGTTGAATTAAATATTTTGCCGATGGAGGGAATTATATGTCTTCCAAAATCGAGTGCCACTGAGAATATAGTTAAGGGAATTAGTATTTGTAATGCTAATTCCCTTGTAATAAAATAATAAACAATCGGCATCGATAAAGAACAAAGATGAATGCTTTTTCGAATTAACTCTTTTTTGTAGTCAATAAATCCATTGTCAATTTGAGTCATCTGTATTCTCTGGATCTTGTTCTTCTTTCTTCTTTCTCTTTTCTAATAGAGTTTTAACATGTTCGGGAATATCTTCCTCTTCATTATTCGAGCCGTTAGCTTCGTCTTTCTTTCTGAGGGGAGGAAGTTCTTCGCCATTAATTATTTTTTCGATTTCATCAGCATCAAGAATTTCGCGTTCGAGCAATTCATGTGAAAGTCTGTAAAGAAGGTCAATGTTGTCGTTTAGGATCTTTTCTGCTTTTTCCATCGCTTGAACGACAATTCTCTTTATCTCCTCGTCTATCTTTTGAGCTGTAACTTCGCTATAATTTTGATGCTTTGTAATCTCTCTTCCGAGGAAAATTTCTTCTTCGTTTTTGCCGTAAGCCAAAGGTCCGAGTTTTTCACTCATCCCCCATTCGCAAACCATTTTGCGGGCTAATTCTGTTGCTCTTTCAATATCGTTGCCTGCGCCTGTAGTTAATTTATTGAAAATTATCTTTTCTGCTGCGCGACCACCTAAAAGAGTACAGATTTTCGAGTCTATATATTCGTAAGAATAAGTATGTTTTTCGTCCATTGGCAGATAGTGGGTAATACCCAATGCTCTACCGCGAGGAATTATAGTTACTTTATGAACAGGATCGGATTCGGGAAGCATTTTAGCAACAAGCACGTGACCAATTTCGTGAAAAGCTGTTGTCTTTTTCTCTTCTTCAGAAATTATCATACTCTTCCTTTCTATTCCCATCATAACTTTATCTTTGGCTTCCTCAAAGTCTTCCATCCCGACTGTAGCTTTATTCTTTCTTGCAGCAAGTAGCGCTGCTTCATTTACCAAATTGGCTAATTCGGCACCTGCTAAGCCCGGTGTTCCTTTAGCCAAAGTTTTAAGATTAACGGTTTCGTCAATCGGAATGTTTTTGGTGTGAACTTTCAATATTCCTTCTCTACCTTTAACATCCGGACGATCGACAACAACTTGTCTGTCGAACCTTCCCGGACGGAGTAAAGCAGGATCCAAAACATCGGGACGGTTTGTAGCTGCTATTATAATTACACTACTATTCTGTTCGAATCCGTCCATTTCAACCAATAAAGCGTTAAGAGTTTGTTCTCTTTCGTCGTGACCACCGCCCAATCCGGCTCCACGCTGGCGACCTACTGCGTCAATTTCATCGATAAAAATAATACAAGGAGCATTTTTCTTACCTTGTTCAAAGAGATCTCTTACTCGACTCGCGCCAACACCGACGAACATTTCCACGAAATCCGCACCGCTTATAGAAAAGAACGGAACTTTAGCTTCTCCGGCAACGGCTCTTGCCAATAATGTTTTACCGGTTCCCGGAGGGCCTAACAAAAGTACACCACGGGGAATTTTACCGCCGAGTTTTTGGAATTTGGCAGGTTCTCTTAAATATTCAATTACTTCTTCCAATTCTTGTTTCGCTTCATCTGCACCGGCAACATCCTTAAAGGTAATTTTCATCTGATTTTCGGAAAACATTTTAGCACGACTTTTTCCGAAATTGAAAATTCCTCTGGAACCTCCGGCACCCCCCTGCATTCTGCGCATAAAAAGTATATATATCCCTATTATAAGAACCCAAGGCAAAAAGCTTAATAATACAGTAAGCCATTCGCTAGATTCTTTAATAAAGGTATATTTTATTCCTTTTTCATTCCAGATTTTTACCTGGTCTTGAATTATAGGTTCTACCAATGTAACAGATATTTTATCAACCATTACATTGTTGATAAATTCTTTCTTTTCGAGTTTTCCTTCGAAAATATAATCGTTCAAATCGGACTTTATGACGCGTGCTTCAACAATTTTACCCGATTCAATCAATTGCATATACGTATCATACGAAATTTCCAGAGCACCTGTTGTGTCGTTGCGCCAAAATTGCATTATAATGACCGCAGCAATTAGAACTGCTCCCCAACTGAAAACTGTTTTAATTACTTTCGACCAGTCAAAATCACCATCAGATTTTCCCGGTCCTTTGCCGTCCGGTTTGTTATTTTTTAATGGCGATTTAAAATTTGAATTATCTGACATATAATTTTTATTATCCTTTAACATTATTACTTATTTCTCCTCTTCGCTTAAAGCATAAATAGAACGTAAATTCCTATATTTTTGGGCATAGTCCAGACCATACC
>CAZNJB010000076.1:0-7694 GCA_964573255.1 uncultured Melioribacteraceae bacterium | reverse complement strand
GGTATATTTATTAATAATATCGCCTGAACTCCAAATTAAAGCGACAGATAAAATAGTTGATGATATATTTCCGAAATAAATATTCTTTTTAAATAAATAGGCAATAACCCAGAGAAATAGCCACAATCCTAAAATCATAGGAGAAAACATAAGTAATCCACCTGCAGCAGCAGCTAATCCTCTACCACCTTTAAATTTTAACCAAGGATTAAAGCTGTGAGAAAATACAGTAATTATCAGTGCGAGTGCGCTTGCAATAAAATCAGTGGGTAAAAATTGAGAAGCAATAAATACTGAGAGCAAGCCTTTTGCAAAGTCAATTAAAAAAACTACCGCACCAATATAGGGAGAGGATGTAACTCTCATCGAGTTCATTGCTCCCACATTACTTGATCCGTTTTGGGTAATGTCTATATTGTATATTTTTTTTACAACAAGATATGCCGTAGGTATTGATCCTAATAGGTATGAAATTATTATAATCAATAAATAATTCATATTTCCTCAAAATTTATTTTACAAAAATAGTTATTTTAAATTATAGAGGGGTTTTAAAATTACAGTTAAAATCAAAAAAATTATTTGTCAATATTGTTTTTTTTATTTTTTAAGTTTAAATAACTTTCCAGGATTTTAAAGATTTAATATTTAAGCAAAGGTAAGGAGCGCAACAATGTTTAAGTTTTTAGGAAACTTTAGTGTTATACCCAGTTTACCCGAAGAGTTAGAACCCCTTCGTGAAATTGCATTCAATTTATTTTGGACTTGGAACCAGGATGCAATCAAATTATTCAGGAGAATAGATTCTGACATTTGGGAAGACACTAATCATAATCCGGTCAAATTACTCGGAAGAGTAAGTCAAGAAAGATTAAAAGAACTTTCCGAAGATTATGGGTTTGTATCTCATATGAACCGGGTTTATTTGCAGCTCCAAGTGTACCTCGAAGAAGTGTCATGGTATCAAGAAAATTATAAATTCGATAATAAACCCTATATCGCTTATTTTTCTGCAGAATTCGGTTTAACCGAATGTTTGCAAATTTATTCAGGCGGACTAGGTGTACTTTCAGGTGATCATTTAAAATCCGCATCCGATCTTGGAATTCCTCTAGTTGGTGTTGGACTCTGCTACGCTGAGGGATATTTCCAGCAGTATTTAACCAATGACGGTTGGCAGCAGGAGAGATACGATCCTACTGATTTTTATAATCAGCCGATGACCTTGGTGAAAGATAAAAAAGGTAAACCGGTAAAAATAAGTTTGGATTTCCCCGGTCGTCAAGTTCACGTTCAGGTTTGGAAAATTCAGGTCGGACGTTTACCTCTTTATCTGCTCGATACTGATTTTGACGAAAATTCACCCGAGGACAGATTAATTACTCGAACCCTGTATGGTGGGGATAACGAAACTCGTATTCAACAAGAATTTGTTTTAGGAATTGGCGGAATTCGCATTCTGCACGAACTTGGAATTGTTCCTTTAGTTTGTCATATGAATGAAGGTCACTCAGCTTTTCTTGGATTGGAAAGATTGAGAATATTACAAAACAATTACGGACTTTCGCATCATGAAGCGAGGAATATAAATTTTTATTCGAATATTTTTACAACCCACACTCCGGTTCCGGCTGGAATAGATATTTTTTCAAAATCTTTAGTGGAAAAATATTTTGGTGATTTTTATAGAAATGAACTTCACATTTCGTCTGAAGAGTTTTATCAATTGGGAACCATAGAAAAAGACAAAGAGCCTGAGAATTTCAATATGGCGCATCTTGCCATGAATATGGCCGGATTCGTTAACGGTGTTAGTAAATTACACGGAGATGTTTCTAAAAATCTTTGGGTTGAAGGTTTTAAAGGAATTCCTTTCGATGAAATTCCAATAGATTATGTTACGAACGGTGTTCACATGCAGACTCATTTATCTAATGAAATGCGTGAATTATTAGTTCGTTACGGCGGTGAAAATTTCTTTGAAAATATCAGGAATAAGGATAAGTGGGCTCGTATCCAAGAAATACCGGATGAAGAACTTTGGAGAACCCACGAAAGACGTCGCGAAAGATTGGTTGCTTTCGCCAGGAAGAGATTGTATAAACAGATTCTTCAGAGAGGTGGTTCGCGCTCGGAATTAAAAAATGCTAAAGAAACTCTTGATCCCGGCGCTTTAACAATTGGATTTGCAAGAAGGTTTGCTACTTACAAAAGAGCAACATTAATTTTTAGAGATATCGAACGTCTCGCAAGTATTTTGTGCGATAAAGATTATCCCGTTCAATTAATTATTGCCGGTAAAGCCCACCCAAAAGATGTTGCGGGTAAAGAATTGATACAAGAGGTAATTCAACTTTCTAAAGAAGAGCATTTAAGAAAACGTATAGTTTTCTTGGAAAATTATGATATGAACGTAGCCCGTTATATGGTGCAAGGTTGCGATATTTGGTTAAATAATCCACGGAGACCGTACGAAGCTAGCGGAACTTCGGGAATGAAAATAATTGCAAACGGCGGTTTGAACTTCTCCGTACTCGACGGATGGTGGGACGAGGCATACAATCGTGAGGTTGGCTGGAGAATTGGCGATAGGGAAATCTTCGATAATGAAGATTACCAGGATGAAATTGAAGCCAGACTGATTTACGAAACTTTGGAAAAAGAAATTGTTCCGTTATTCTATAACAGGGGAGAAGATAAGCTGCCGCGCGAATGGATAAAGATGATGAAAAATTCCATGTCGCAACTTGGTCCGATTTTCAATACAGATAGAATGGTTCAGCAGTATACTGAGAAATTTTATCTGCAGGCTCTCGAAAGAAGAAAAATGTTGATGAAAAATAATTGGAAACTTGGTAAAGAATTTACTGAATGGAAAGATAATGTTTACAGAAATTGGGATAAGGTTAGATTTGTTGAATTCGGATCCGATTCCCAGAGTGGAAATTTCCGAGTCGGGTCATCATATCCGATCTCTGCAGTAGTAGAATTAGGAGAATTAACTCCGAATGACGTAGAAGTTCAGATCTATTACGGCGATATGAATAAGCAAGGCGAAATTCATGCTAATCAATTTACCCCAATGAAATACACACGAAAAGTAAACGGTTCCAATACATATAAATATAAAGGCGAAATTGAGTGTGTGGAGACAGGTAATTTCGGTTATACATTAAGAATTTTGCCGAAACATGATTTATTAATCAATAAGTTCGAGCTCGGTTTAATTCGTTGGGCTGAATAATTAATTAAAGATTATTACTTGATAATTAAACTATTGTCGTGTAATTTTACATTTCATTTAAAAGAGAATTTGATTCGATGTTTTTAGAAACACTGGACGTACGGAAAAACGATGTTTTAATTTATTCGAAAAATTTGTTTGATTATAATAATAATTTTAAAATCATATTTAAAAAAGAACGCATAAAGAGAGCTAAAAGTATTAGTTACTTTGAAGTATGCGAATTTGTAAAAGCCCCGATACCGAAAAACTTAATTGTATATAGATTATTAACAAATGTACCGGATCTTGATAGTTATTCAACAAAATATGGTTATTTTATCAGAGTCGAAGGGAATATGGAGCTAATCTACTTCGATCCTATATTCGCGATAAAAGATTTACGGCATTTACGGTTCAATTTGGATCCGGAAAAGTTTCGTTTCAAAGTGCAGCAATTCGGGCTTTCTTACCAAGGGAAAGCCGAACTGGAAGCTAATTACGCTGAAGTCTTTAGTTTCGATTTAACCGCCCAGGAAGCCCAACATCAAAATGATAAAATCTTTGCCGATGCAATATTTGCTTTCGATGATTCTTTTATTGATGAAGACGATGAAGCATTATCCGCTTCCGAGCCTTCCGGAGGGTTCTTAAAAGAAGATAAAAACAGAACTCTCATTAATAAAATATCGGAAGATCCTTCTTACAACCGTCACGATCTATCAAAGGTGTGGACAGACGATAAAGCAGTTGCTTCGGATGTCCGTAAAAAGAATATTGAAGGATTGAAAAAAGCGCTTGGAATTAAATCCACTACAGGTGAATTTAAATATTTGGCTTCTTCGCGAAAAACAGTTGATGAAAGCGCAGGAGATGGAGGGTCCTCCTTTTCAGCTTTTATTAATCAACGAAAAAAAGAATCTCAAAAGGAAATAGATGAAATCGGTCAAGTTCCTGATTTGTTTTCTTTATTTAAGTCGGCTGATAAAAAAGAGGGGATATCTCCGATAAAAGATCGTGGTGAAGTACTGTTGAAATTAGACGAGATATAAGTAATCTATTTTTTTTCTGAATTTAGGAGTTTTTATGAAAGTCCCTTTGCTGGATTTAAAACCTCAATATTTACAGTTAAAAGAACAAATTGATAAGGCAGTTTTAGATGTTATTGAATCCCAGAGATTTATTTTAGGTCCTGGTGTTCAAGAAATGGAAGAGATGTTTTGTGAATTCTTGAATGTAAAACATGCATTTGGCGTTAGTTCTGGTACCGATGCTCTTCTGCTTGCCTTAATGGCTGCAGGAATTAAAGCCGGAGATGAAGTAATCGTTCCTACTTATTCATTCTTCGCTACTGCGGGAGTTGTATCACGCTTAAATGCGGTCCCTGTATTCGCAGACATTGATCCTGTTACTTTTAATATTGCTCCGAATGAAATAGAAGCTAAGATTACAGAAAAAACAAAAGCGATTATTCCTGTCCATTTATACGGGCAAAGCGCCGATATGGATCCTATTATGGAGATTGCTAAAAAGCACAATTTGATAGTCATTGAAGACGGCGCACAGGCAATTTCAGCGCAATATAAAGACGGTAGATGTGTTGGAACAATAGGGGATATTGGCTGCTATTCATTCTTTCCGAGTAAGAATCTCGGATGCTTTGGTGACGGAGGACTTGTTGTAACTAATGATGATGATCTTGCGTACAGATTAAAAATTATGCGTGTTCATGGCGGCGATCCGAAATATTATCATAAAGTCATAGGCGGTAATTTTAGATTGGATGCACTACAAGCTGCTGTTATTAAAGTAAAATTACCGGCTTTAAACGGCTGGAGTGAAGGACGAAGAAAAAATGCAGAACTTTATTCGCGATTGTTTATTGATGCAGGTTTAGCAAAAGAAGAAGGTGTAACGGAAATTGATGATAACAATAGGATTCTGCTCCCGAAAGCGGTTTATAAAAACATTCATCCAATCACCCAATCATCCAATCATTCTTCAATTCAGCTTACCAATTATCACATTTACAATCAGTATGTAATTAGAGTAGATAAACGTGACGAATTGAAGAAATTTCTTGCAGAGAAAGAAATAAGCACGGAAATTTATTATCCCGTTCCGTTCCATAAGCAAGAATGTTTTGCTGATTTAATGACAAGTGACGACTCAAGCGGAGTGAAAGGTCAAATGAAAATAAATGACTATCCCCATGCAGATTTTGCCGCTGATCATTCTCTGGCTTTACCGATTTATCCGGAATTAACTAAAGAACAAATTGAATATGTGGTTGATACTATTGCGGATTTTATGAAAAAAAGCAAATTGTGATTTAAGTCATAGCTTTTTAAAATTCTATTTTTTGCGTAAAATGGATCTTTACAAATAGACTGTGTTAGCATAAATTAGCCGTTTAAATTTAAATATGTTTGATACGATGCGTTAGGTTTTAGGGCGGGCTGTTTAGCTGATTTCGATACGATGATTCCAAATATTTTTTCTTTTTAATGAGCCATGTGACTCACGTGGCGAAGCTTTAAATAGATGAAGGGATAGTTCTTTTGATTGGTTGATTGTTCGCAGAACGTCCATAAGACTCTGCGAGCTGCGCGAAAGATTGATTGATTGGGTTTAAGGTGAAATATATTGATAGGAATAAAAATATCAATAGGGGATTTCGAAAACTCGATATTTGGCAGGAAGCAGTTCAATTATTCAAATTAGTTAAACACAAGATTGATTCTATTAATTCTATTTCTCACAAATCGAAAGCCCAAATCGAGGATTCAGCTTTATCTGTTTCGTCTAATATAGCCGAGGGTTATTCTCGACGATCAATCAAAGAAAATATTCGGTTTAATAATATTGCATTAGGATCTTTATCGGAAAATTATTCACAAATTTACAATCTATTTTATTCTGGTCTAATTGATGAAGAATGGTTCAATGCTTATGATTCTTTACATTATGCGTTAGAAAATAAACTGATAAACTTTAATAAGGCACAAATAAAAATTTTAAAAAACTCAGATGATTGGAGAAACGATTATATTATAAAAGAAATGATTGAAAATTACAACGTAGATTGAAAAAAGATAGACTCAATCAACCAATCAACCAATCAATCATTCAAAATATTTATGTACGGTTTGAAGATGGTAAAACAGTACTTTAAAACTCTCAATTATCAATTTATCCTTCATATCTAAAGTAGGTTTGTGTTATTAATCAAAAACAATAAAACATTTAAAAACAAAAGATAAAAGCTATGTTAAAAAAAATATTTTTATCCGTCCTTTTAATTTTATTCTATTCTTCAATGATATTTCCTCAATCAACTGAAGAAATAAAGAGTCAATTGAAATCTCAAGGCATTACAAATGCAGAGGAAATAAAAGCAGCTTTGAAAGAGAGAAATATGACAGAAGACGATGCCAGGGAAATGGCAAAACAATATGGGATTAGTTATGATCAATTTATTGCATCATATATTCAAGGGGGGGATGTCCAGCAAAAGAGTCCTCAGGATACAGTAAAGTTAAAACCCTTTATTCCCCAATTGCCCAAATCGACAGAATCAATTAGTGTTAAAAAAGACGTAAAACCCACTGCCACAGTAAAAGAGAAAAAAATAAAATACTTTGGATATGATTTATTTAAGAATATACCCGAATCGTTTAAACCGACGGAAGTCGGCCCCATTGACCCCGGTTATATAATTGGACCCGGAGATGTATTGCAACTTTATTTATGGGGAGCGGTTGAATTCCAGTATCAATTAACGGTAGATATTCAGGGCAATATATTTATTCCTACTGCTGGTCAAGTTTTTGTTTCAGGAATTGCTTATAAAGATTTAGAAAAAAAATTAAGTAAGTATCTTTCTAAGTTTTACGAAGGTTTGAATGCGAATCCTCCCACAGTATTTCTTGATATTACTTTAGCAAAACTAAGACCAATCAGAATTTTTGTGCTTGGTGAAATTGCTCAACCCGGCGGTTATAGCATTAGTAGTTATGCTACAGTTTTTAATGCACTTTATAGCGTGGGAGGTCCGTTAACTTCCGGTAGCCTGAGAGAAATTCGAATAATTAGAAATAATAAAGTGATTTCAAAAGTCGATCTCTACGATTATTTATTAAAAGGTAATCTTATTGGTGATGTAAGACTCCAAAATAACGATATTGTTTTTGTCCCACCGAGAGGAAAAACAGTGACAATTAAAGGAGAAATTCATCGTCCGGCAATTTATGAATTAAAACAAAATGAGAATTTGAAGACTTTAATCACTTACGCCGGAGATCTTAAATCTACTGCTTATACCGGAAGGGCAAGTATATTAAGAATAGTTCCATTCGAAGAAAGAAAAAATTATAAATTGGACAGAAAAGTTATCGACGTCGATTTATCAAAATTATTGGAAAAAACATCAGATTATGAATTGTTTGATCAAGATGTTGTTACTATATTC
>CAZNJB010000075.1:0-8216 GCA_964573255.1 uncultured Melioribacteraceae bacterium | reverse complement strand
GATTATTATAATTTTGCAGCGAGGATGTCCTTTTTTACTTTTAAACATACAATCTTGCAGTTAAACTTATCGCCGGAGTAAATATGACATTGGGCGCAATGGTTGGAATGTATACGGGAATATTACTCAGTTCATTAGGCGCGCGTCCACTTTGGAGTTCATCAGTACTTTGGCTCCTGTTTTTAATGTCGGGATTATCCGGTGCTGCGGCTTTTATACACTTAATTACAAAAAATGAATATGAACACAAATTTTTAATAAAAGCGGATAATGTTTTTCTAATTATAGAGCTTTTTGTTATTGCTATGTTGATTATAGGATTAACAACAGCATCTCAGGTACACTCAAAAGCTGCGCATCTAATATTGGATGGTCCTTTTGCCGCTGTCTTTTGGGTATTTGTGATTGGGATAGGAATTGTAGTTCCCCTGTTACTTCAATTGCTGATGATAAATAACAAAATTAAATCCACTCCAATTCCTCCTTTAATGGTTTTGGTTGGAGGACTGATATTGAGATTTGTAATAGTTTCGGCAGGACAATATAGCCAATGGTTCTAGTATTAAACGGAGTATAAATTATGAAAGTTAAAGAATGGTTTTCACATCATCTCGAAGATAATGTAAGAGCAGATGAATTACTACC
Source organism: uncultured Melioribacteraceae bacterium (assembly GCA_964573255.1). Lineage (GTDB taxonomy): Bacteria > Bacteroidota > Ignavibacteria > Ignavibacteriales > Melioribacteraceae > CAYNUJ01. Next base: position 7,571 of record CAZNJB010000075.1, on the reverse strand, counting down.
CAAGCATTATTGGAACCCATATTTGGTGGGTATTGGACTTGGAATAGTATTGACGCTTACATTCGTTATAATGGGAAGAGGACTCGGAGCTTCGGGTGCTATGTCGTCGGTTGTTGCAGTTGTAGTTGATGAAGTAGCTCCTGAACATGCTCAGAATAACGAGTTCTATAAAAATTATCTCGGCGACGGATCGCAGAGTCCTCTTAAAGATTGGTTAGTATTTGAGATATTAGGCGTTCTTGTGGGCGGGTTTATTTCCGGCGTCATTGCAGGAAGGAATAAACTTGTGATTGAAAAAGGTCCGAGAATATCGAATAAGAATCGTTTAATACTCGCATTCACTGGGGGTGCGTTAATGGGAATAGGAGCTAAAATGGCAAGAGGCTGTACTAGCGGTCAAGGTTTAACCGGCGGTGCGATGCTTAGCGTGGGTGGCTGGGCGTTTATGCTGATGGTATTTGCCGGCGCATACGCAACCGCATATTTCGTAAGGAGGCAATGGACATGATGGCACCATTTTATAAATTCGGATTATTTAACGATGAAGTAAGTTTAATTGTAGCTTTTATTATCGGTATTGGTTTTGGATTCTTCCTCGAAAGAGGCGGATTCGGAAGCGGCAGACTTTTGGCTGCACAGTTTTATTTTACCGATATGCGCGTATTCAAGGTGATGTTCACCGCAATTGTAACAGCAATGATTTCGATTTACTACTTGTCATATTTGGGAATAGTAGATTATTCATTGATATACTATGGAAACACTTATCTTCAGGCTGATATTTTAGGTGGATTAATCCTCGGTATTGGATTCGTGATCGGCGGATATTGTCCCGGAACATCGGGCGTAGCGATAATAACCGGAAGAATTGATGCAATGATTTATGCGCTAGGTGGTTTTCTGGGAATTTTTGTCTTTGGCGAATTATACCCGATGCTGAAAGATTTTCTTAATTCCGGAAATATGGGAGTAATAAGCATTCCGCAGTGGCTTGAAGTAAATTACGGCTTTATTATGTTCGTAATGATTCTAATGGCTATTGCAGGATTTACCGCAGCTGAATGGGCGGAAAAAGTAATGGGTAAAAAAAGGGAGGAGGCATAATGTTAGAATGGTTTGCTAGTTTACCGGTTCGTAAACGTGTGGGTATTTTAGCCGTTGTTCTCGGTGTTATTGCTATTTTTCTGGGTGATCCTTATAATAAAGCGGTTACGAAAGTTAATTTGAAAAATATAGCCTCAGCATCGCTTGAGTCCAGTGCTGTAATTTCTCCTGAGGAATTAGCTGATTGGATAATTAAAGGTAAAGTCGATTACCGTTTGATAGATTTGCGTCCGGAAGATGAATATAATGAATATAATATTCCATCTTCAGAAAATATATCACCGATCAAAATACTCGAAAGTGATTTAATGCGTAATGAAAAGATTATCCTTTACAGTAACGATAATATTGCTGCTGCGAAAGTATGGTTCATTTTGAAAGCTAAAGATTATAAGTCGGTATACATTCTAAAAGGCGGGATGAATGCTTGGAAAAATGAAATATTATTTCCCGGATTACCGGCTGATGCAACTCCCGAACAGAAAGCAGAGTTCGATAAAATTGCAGCTGTAAGCAAATTTTTCGGTGGACAACCTCGAAGCAGTACTAGCATAAATGTTACAAAAGTCAGTTTACCGAAAATTAAAGCTCCCAAAAAAGTAACTGTTAAAAGAGCAAAACGAAAAAAGAAAAGGGAGGGTTGCTGATAAAACATAATAGGGTAAAGCTTTTTCTAAATATGTAATATTATGCTGTGATTGGGCTTGGCTTTATTTTTATTAAATAAAGTTATGAATTGATCGTTGCTAAATTTTATCTCATTCTTTGGGATTAAATAAGTGAGAAATTCATTATTCAAAACATTATTTAACAAAAAAGAATAATGTCGAGAAAATATTAATTGGTTAATGAAGTTAAAGAGTTATTCTATTTTACTTTGTAATTGGATGCCAATCGAAGGAATGAATTAATTTGATCTTTTATCCAACTACTACTGCGATTTAATTCTTTAGCCATAATATTTGCAACGATTTCAGCAGATTCGCAAGCCGCTTTGGCATTGAGGAGTAGGGCTCTGGTTCTGCGTGAAAGAAAATCCTCAACCGTCCTGGCCATCTCCTTTCTTACAGCCCAAATAATTTCGCCCTTATGGAAAGGGAGTTCAGGATGAATGAGATCATACAGATTATTTTCATTGCAGATTATTTTTACATTCTCCGCATCACTTCCGTACATTCCAAAATAATCGTAACTGATTTCCTCAGTAGTGAAACCGTGAATTTTTATATCAGCAGTTCTGCATTCATAACTTTCGAAGCACCCAACAACCAATGCTTGATCAACAACATCTTCTGCCATTTTTCTGTAGGTTGTCCACTTTCCACCCGCAATGGAAATCAATCCGCTTTTGGAAATTGTGATTGAATGCTCTCTTGAAAGTTCGGAGGAATCCTCTGCATTACCTGCTTTCACTAACGGACGAAGTCCGGAGAATACGCTCAGCACATCTTTTCTTTTCGGATCTTTGGATAAATATCTTGCAGCATGTTCCAAAATAAAATCAATTTCTTCATCGGTAGCTCTAGGTTCAATTTGCGGTTCGTTTACTTCTATATCGGTTGTGCCGACAATTATCTTATCGTGCCAAGGAATAGCAAACAATATTCTTCCGTCATCGGTATGTGGAATCATCATTGCAGTATTACCGGGAAGAAAAGATTTATCCAAAACTATATGAGTCCCTCTGCTCGGTTCAATAATTTTGTTGATGTTCTCATTATCTAACTTTCTTATTTCATCTACAAAAACACCTGTGGCATTAATTACAATTTTGCCGTAAACAGAATATGATTCACTGCTCTCCCTATCAACGGCACTAATTCCTTCCACAACACCGTTTGATTTTATCAAATCAACAGCTTCAAAATAATTTATAACCGATGCGCCGTATTCTTCGGCGGTTTGCAGAATGTTTATCAGCAATCTCGAATCATCGAATTGACCATCGTAATAAATTACACCACCGCGTAATCCTTCGACTTCTAACGTGGGAATAAAGCTCAAGGTTTCCTCAGCACTCAATAATTTGGAATCGCCAAATCCGTATTTCCCGGCCATAGTGTCGTATAACTTCAAGCCTAATCCGTAGAAAGGACTTTCCCACCAGTTGTAGGTTGGAACAACAAATCTTAGATTTTTAACAAGATGAGGAGCATTCCGATATAGGATTCCCCTTTCTTTCAAAGCTTCTATTACCAACGACAAATTACCTTGCTGCAAATAACGAACACCGCCATGAATTAGCTTCGTACTTCGGCTCGATGTGCCTTTACCAAAATCATATCTTTCAACCAATAAAGTTTTTAGTCCGCGGGAAGCAGAATCGAGGGCAATACCAGCCCCTGTAGCTCCGCCTCCAATTATAATTATATCCCATAATTCTGTTTCTTTTATTTTTTTAAGAACCGAATCCCTGTTCATTTTAATTTCCGTTTCTTAACTTTATCGATAAATGTTTTTAACTTTTCCGCTATCCACTTATTAAATTTAACTCTGCGCGGAATAATGAAACGCTCGACTAAGGCAGATACTTGTCGTGCTCTTAAATAACCGAATGATTTGTGAGGATTTTTTTCTCCGCCGCTTTCATAATCGTTATGAACTATAGCTGATTTTACCGCAACCCCTTTATCATTTGGCAAAAACATTTCCTCGAACTTATAATTGACTGCCAGCTTATCATTCATATCGGCAAAGTTAAACCAATTCTCTGTAATACAATTCGGGACGCGCATCTTTTCCGAATCGGCTTGATTGCTATCCTCTTTTAATTTATTGTAAATAAAAGGAACACCTATTGGAGAGCCAATGGTTATGAAAGTAGATATTTTAATTTCATTCTCCAATTCCATCAATACATCATAAGCTATAATAGTGCCCATAGAATGTGCTATTAAGAAAATATCATAATCTTTATATCGTTGCAGCATATCTATCAATCTGTTTCTAATTATTTCTTTAGCAGAACGATTAGAATTATTTTCATCCATACTGTTTTTAGTAAAATAAACCGATAAATCCTGAAAGAAATGCTTGATCACAAAATCGGTGACGGAAGGAAAACTGACATGAAGCTTTTCATTAAAAATAATATTATTCAACTGCTCCTGAAAGCTTTGAATAACAGAGTTTTTAAAAGACACCTCTTCCTCAGAAATATTTTCGCTGGCAGGTACATACCTTTCATCGAGGTAATCTTCATCGTCATCATCAGATTCATGAATATCCAACGGTTCAGGATGAAGGACGTCTGCCCAGTAAACAAGTTCAAAATTTAATATTTCATGTTTACAATTAATCCTACTCAATCCTTCTTGAAGTGCTAGTCGCCACCACTCTTCGAGTAGTAATTTTGGAGGTTTATTGCCAAGACCGTGAATACCAATAATAATTTTTTTCTTTGCCATTATGATTCTGTTTTTAATTGTTCTTTAAGCCAAGCTGCCCTGTTAGAAGTTATACCATCAACTCCCCAACCGGCAAGTTTGTTTGCAATTGTTACTTTGTCGACTGTCCAAGTGAAAATTTTCAGTCCTTCGTTCTTTATTTTAATAACATCTTCTTCTTTGGTTAACAATTTATAATCCAAATCGAGTCCGTCAAAATTATTGATTTTACATATATCAATAAGTTTAGCAATTATTGAGTTTCTTAATTTAGATTTTTTATTTTCATAAATAAAATAAACGGGAATTGTGGGGAATTCCTGTTTTAACTCGGAAAGAATTTTTGCATCGAACGAAATAAAACTTATCGATTTTTGTTTAATGATATTTTCGAGTTTCTTCATTTGTTCCAAAACCGATAATTTCCCTTTAACTTCAACAAATAGAGTAACGTTTTCCGGGAGAATATTTAGAACATCTTCAAAAAGAGGAATTCTTTCTCCAGCCCATTTAATCCCTTTGTGATTTCCGACGTCAAGTTCTTTTAATTGTTGAACAGTTTGTGAAGATACTCGCTTAAATCTGCCTCCAAGCCTAAGTGTTGTTGCATCGTGGAACACAACTATTTTGCCGTCTTTGCTAAGTTGAACATCTATCTCAATCGCTCTCGCGCCTCTTTCAAGAGCTAAATTAATTGATGCAATAGTATTTTCCGGTGCATCGTAGGATTCTCCTCTATGAGCAATTATCAAAATTTCTTTATCCATATTTAATTAAAAATTTTTGCAAAACTAAATTATCTGCTTCCTTCAAAAGTGAAATTAATTTACTCCTATAGATGACTATAAACTAAATCCTTGTTGTTCTTCCTTTCATTATTGTGCTTCAATTCTTTTTATATATTTTATGATATGTTGTTCAATAAAAACTATGTAATAATTACACTATATACTTTATATGACTTAATTTCTTGAATTTATCTTCTCTGTTAATTTAATGTTTTTCTGGCATTCCGAAAAGAATACTTCTGCGATAATAAAACGTGTATCTTAATTACACTGAAACTTTACAATTACAAAAAGCAGTTGCCTGATTAATTTTTCTCAATCTGACCTAATCACTAATAATTACTTCGAAATAATGAAAGGATTAACTTAAGTAGTTGGTCTTGTCTTTTAATGCTTTTTTATTTTTGGTTTTATAGCATTAATGGAATTTAATGAAATGGTAGGAACCATCTAAAAAGTTCGTTTAAAAACTAAGAATTAATTTTCTTCTTTTTAGACGCCCCTTAATTTTTTATTTTAACAGCATCATCTTTTTGCTTTCAACTAAGCTACCGGTGGACAATCGATAAATATAAATACCACTCGATAGCCCTGCAGCGTTAAAATCATAATTATGTTCGCCGGCTGGGAGTTGACCGTTTACTAATTCAACAACTTTCCTACCCAATACATCGTATATAGTTAGATTAACATGTTCGGTCTTGGGAAGATAAAAAGAAATATTAGTACTCGGATTGAAAGGGTTAGGATAGTTTTGATAAAGAATAAAATCGGACGGAATATTTTTATCGAATTTAACCGATGTTGGAACTCCTGCATAAATAATTCTGAACGCATCAGCTGCAACAATGCCAGCTGCGTCATCGCTCAAAGAAATAGTAATAATTCCGCTTGAGTTTAATTCGGCTTGAACAAGAAAATTCCACTGTCCTCCGTTAGTCTTTTGAGTTTTTGTAAATGTGATTTGCTCTCCTCCGGCACTGACGGTAAACGGAGTGTTGTAAGCAAAACTATTGTCTGAGGGCCACCAGCCGTAGATGTCATATTTGCCGGGAGGCAATTCCTCCGATTGATAAGTAATCTTCTTTTCTCCCGTTCCCGGTTCAGCCGTTAAAAAATTATCGCCGTAAAATTCCAATCCCGAAGAATCCCTATTCCAATTTCCGGTTGTGATTGCATTTTGGTTATCGAGAATTAATCGTTTAGAGTAAGATAACCCGAGATATTCCATCGAAGCGTACAGAGTTCTTTTTCCGATTGCTAATAGATTTTCATTGTTAACCCATTCACCGTTCGAATATTGATCGTAAGGGGTTTCATAAGTTAACGCCATAACTTGTTCGCCAAAATTGTTCCAAAGATAGCCCTCTGGGAAATAGCTTCGTAAATCGGATTCACTATAATCAGAAGGATTAAAATTGGGATTATCAGAAGTGTTTAGATTGGCAAATTGATATTCCATCTGATAAAAATGGGCTGATGTGGAATAAGCGGTATGAATCCAAAATGTACAATATGAAGCTGCTTGGGAATGGAGATTCAAAAATAACGATATAACTTTTTGATTGTTTATTTGAATCATCCTGTTTTTCATGGCTTGCACTTCCAGACAAGTTTCCGCCATAGGTTTATTCCATTCGCGTTCAACATCAACGCCGTTAAAATTTGTTCTGCTGCGACCGTAAAAAACGCCGTCTGGGTTTGTGAAGGGGATTAAATGAAAGACAACATGTTTCTTATAATAGTTAATCACATCGTCGTCTTTTAATAGCTCATTTACAATTCCCTCGAATTGAAATGAAGATGGCGTTTCGCCCGGATGTGTTCTTGCATGAATCCAAACCCCAATTTTATTTTCGTATGGTATAAATGGATCTGTAATAACAATTTCCTGCATAGGTAAATTCATCTGAGTGTAACCGATAGTATCCACGTATACGAATGAATGTTGTTTCCATTCGGCAATTTTGCTCATCAAATGAGAGAAAGTATACGGCACATAATAGGAAACGTAAACAGTATCTTTCTCAAATGTTTTTTGGAAATAATTTATTATTGGTGCTTCTGAAGAACTAAAGCGCTGAAACTCTTTATTATCATAAGAATAAAAAGGGCGATTCACATCGCTGTTGAGTATTTTAACTTTTATAAATTTATTCTTAACGCCTGAAATTCTAAAATAAAACCATCTTCCGCCAATATCTTCGCGCGAACGAACTTCGAAATAATTTGAGTCAATTTGTGTGACTGTACTTATATTACCGCTTTCAAAATTTGCATCAAATACTACTTG
>CAZNJB010000074.1:0-8537 GCA_964573255.1 uncultured Melioribacteraceae bacterium | reverse complement strand
CTAATCTTTTGGGAGTCTCTCTTTTTTATTTTCAACTAAGAATGAATTTACACCTTAGAATCTTTAAGATCCCATTATTTAACAATATCATTTAATTATTGATCTTTATAATAATAATAATTGAATAATTATTAACATTAATAAAAGATATATATAAAACTCATACTGATTAAGAATAAAATAGTTGACACAATTAATTCATTTATATAGCTTGGCGTATCATAAAATTATGAAAATTTTCAAGCAAAATATCGAAAGAGAACTAATCTGTATAAACCCTTGTATGTGTTGGCACAACGCATATTTCGTGAAGGGTTTATAACTAGTAATTGATTTAGACATAGAATGTTTGTTTATTAAGCCCTTCATATACGAAGGGCTTTTTCGTTCTTATAAAATTTAGAAATATTTATCAAGAAAGGTCGAGGGAACAGGCCCGATGACGCCTTAGCAACCTCCTTGAATGGAAAGGTGCTAAATCCTGCCCTAAATAGGGAAAGATAAGAGTTGAAAACTAAACCTCTCTGGATTTTTCCCTGAGAGGTTTTTTTTTGCTCAATAATTGACTAAGAGATTTTATATGAAAGAAAAATTTAAAAGAAGTCTAATCAAAACAATTTCGTGGAGAATCACCGGTTCTATCGATACAGTTATTATTTCATTAATAATTACCGGCGATTTAAGCATTGCGACAACTATTGGTTTTGTTGAAGTATTCACAAAAATGATTCTTTACTTTATTCATGAAAGGGTATGGAACAGAATTAGTTACGGTAAAGAAATAAGCAATCATATTGAATTTCGTAATATAGGAGAAAACAAAAATGAATCTAGAGACAGAAAACCAGCTTGCCGACAGTTTATCGGCTGAACAGATTTTGGAAAAATATTTAATCAACTATAAAGGTAAAATTGCTTTAGCAACAAGTTTAAGCATTGAAGATCAAGTGATTACGGATATGGTTTTAAAAATCGATTCAAGTATTAAGATATTCACTTTAGATACGGGACGTTTGCACACCGAAACGTACCAATTGATCGACAGAACAAATGAACATTTTAACATTAAAATTGACGTATATTTTCCTAATTATTATCCTCTAGAAAAATTCATCAAAGAAAACGGCATTAATTCATTCTACAAAAGTTTGGAGAACAGAAAACAATGTTGTGCGATACGAAAAATTGAACCGCTAAAAAGAGCGCTTAAAGGAATTGATATATGGATTGCAGGACTCAGAAAGGAGCAATCGTTAACAAGAACTAATCTAAGAATAATTGATAAAGATCCATTGAATAACAATCTGAAATTACTTCCCTTATTAAATTGGTCTGAAAAGGATGTTTGGCAATATATTAAGAAAAACAATTTACCTTATAATCCCCTTTACAATCAAGGTTTTGCAAGTATTGGATGTGCACCTTGTACACGTGCCTTAACCGTACCTGGGGATTTACGTAGCGGCAGATGGTGGTGGGAAAATCCCGAAACAAAAGAATGTGGATTACATTTATCGAAAGGAGTTTCTAATGGATAACTTAGACAGACTTGAAGAACAAAGCATCTATATACTCAGAGAAGCATATAGAAATTTTGATAAACTTGCTATGCTTTGGTCAATTGGAAAGGATAGCACAGTATTAATGTGGCTTGCACAGAAAGCCTTTTTTGGACAAATACCCTTTCCACTCGTGCACATCGATACTTCGTTCAAAATACCTGAAATGATAGAATATAGGAATAATTTGGTTAAGAAGTATCATATTAATTTAATTGTCGGTCAAAACAAAAATGCGATTAAAAATAAAAAAACATTTCCGGATGGAAATGTTTCAAGGTTGCTTTGCTGTAAAAAACTCAAAAGCGAGGCTCTTAACAAGTGTTTGTCAGGTGAATGGGAAAGACTTAGATTCGATCATTTAACAGAACAATTTGTTATAGATGAAAACCGTGACGCGTATACCGGCGTTATAGTTGGTGTTCGCGCCGATGAAGAAGGCAGCCGTTCGAAAGAAAGATATTTTTCACCGCGTGATAAAAACTCGGATTGGGATGTTGGAGATCAACCGCCCGAATTTTGGAATCAATTTAAAACCGATTTTGAACCGGGCACTCATGTGCGAATTCATCCATTGTTGGATTGGACAGAACTTAACATATGGGAATACATAAGAAGAGAAAAGATTCCCGTAACAAATTTATATTTTGATAATGGTACCGGGAAAAGATATAGATCGCTAGGATGTTATCCTTGTACCAATCCCGTTGATTCGAAATCGAAAAACATCGATGAAATAATAGAAGAACTGAGATCCGGAAAGTTTGCAAATATAGCGGAACGGTCCGGTAGAGCGCAAGATAGCGAAGGCGGTGGGACGTTGGAAGCGCTGCGCAGAGAAGGTTACATGTAAAAAGGGGAAATATTATGAAAGAAAGAATGAATATAGTAATTGTTGGTCATGTAGATCACGGCAAAAGCACTTTAATAGGCAGGTTATTAGCCGATACGGGATCGCTTCCTGAAGGTAAACTTGAAGCGGTAAAAGAACTTTGTATAAGAAATGCAAAACCTTTTGAATATGCATTTTTACTTGATGCGTTAAAAGATGAACAATCTCAAGGTATCACAATTGATACTGCCAGAATATTTTTTACTTCTGCAAAGCGAGAATATATAATAATAGATGCGCCGGGTCATATTGAATTCTTAAAAAATATGATAAGTGGCGCAGCAAGGGCGGAAGCAGCCATTTTATTGATAGACGCTGATGAAGGAATTGCGGAGAACAGTAGAAGACATGCATATATGCTTTCAATGTTAGGCATAAAGCAAATTGCTGTAGTAATAAATAAAATGGATTTATGCGAATACAGCCGGAAAATATACGAGCAAATTAAAAAGGACTTCGGAAAATATTTAAGCGAAATAGGGCTTGAATCTAAAGCATATATTCCCGTCTCGGCAAGAAATGGAATAAACTTGATTAATGTTTCCGAAAAAACCGGATGGTATAAAGGTCAATCATTACTGGAGATTATGGATTCTTTTACCAGAGGGAAAAATCCGAAGGAAAAGCCTTTAAGAATGTACCTGCAAGGTATTTATAAATTTCAAGGACATAAAAACAAAAAACGAATTTATGCCGGAAGTATTAATACTGGGCAATTAAAAGTAAATGATAGAATTGTTTTTTTGCCTTCAAAAAAAGAGACGACAATAAAATCAATAGAAATATATAACAAAACAGGGATTTTATCGGCTGTTTCGGGACAAGCAATAGGTTTAACTGTTGATGAAGAGGTTTATGTAAGCGAAACAGAATTGATTTGCAAAATCGATGAAGAGAAGCCTTTTTTAAGCAACAGATTTCTTGTAAATATTTTTTGGATAAACAACGAACCCCTTAGAATAGGAAAAGAATACAAATTAAAAATTGGCACTCAAAGCACTATTGCCCGCATTGAGAAAATTGAAAGCGTTCTTCATACTGCAGATCTTACTGACAATACAGACACTGACTTCGTTAGGAAACATGAAGCGGCAAAATGTGTTATAGTAACTAAAAACGAAATACCATTCGACCTTGTTGATCAGAATATTTATACAAGTCGACTTGTTTTGGTAAATAACTATGATATAGCGGGCGGAGGAATAATTATAAAAAATTTAGAAAAGGTTAATAACACACAACAATATAATGAATTTGAATTAGAATTTAACCGATTAATAAGAAAATATTTTCCGCATTGGGAAGTAAAATCACTCGAAGGAGGATACTAATGTCAAAAGTAATTTCTTACGATGTTACACTAAATGAGTTGAGAATAGCGCTTTCCGAAAGAGAATTGTGCAAAGACGAGCTGAATAAACTATCAAATGGAATTCTTGGAGGAGAGAAATTAAAAAAAGAATTAGAAAATTTGAATAAAGACGATCTAGATACAACCGTTCAGGTTAATATTAAATCTCACGGTATATATCTTCAAACTGATCGTGATGAAGCAAGGAAAAAAAATAAAGAATTTTCATTTATGGTTAGAATACCATTTTGGGGTGGCGGGGATATTTCGGCAGAAAAATTTTTACAAATATGCGCACTCGCCGACAAGTATTCAAAGGATGAATTTGGAATCCCATCTATTCGGCTTACAACAAGACAAGGGATGCAATTCCACAGAGTAAAGAAAAAAGATTTATTCCCTTTAGTAAAAAAATTAGCGGAAATGCGGCAATATACCGCTAATGCATGCGGAGACAATACAAGAAACCCCATTGCAAGTCCAATAAAATCTAATGTGTTCGACGCTTCAGCGCTAGCTACAAAATTAGGTCAATATTTCCAGCTTCCTGTTAAAGAGCACTTAGAGACGTTTGGAATAGACATCAATGATCAACAACAATACATTGGATACAAATATTCAGCCGGAGGATTGCCAAGAAAATTTAAGATAGGAATTGCCGGTTACTTTATAGATCAAGAAACGGGAAAGGGAATAAGGGATAATAGTCCGGATATTCAAACAAATGATTTAGGTATTGTTCCAATAATAAAAAAGAATAAAAAGATTGGATACCAACTCTACGTTGGCGGGGGGCTTGGGCAAAAGAACGGCAAAATTACATTCGCACTTCTTGGTGTGCCTTTAGGCATAGTAAATACCGATGATGAACTCATCAAAACTATTGAAGAGATAATTAATATTTGGAATGTATTGGGCGATCGAAAGAACAGACATTTGGCGCGTTTCAAAAATATGATTTTGAAAAAAGGATTAGATAGAGAAAAACTTAACATAGAAGATATTCTAATTGATAAGACTAAATTAAAAAAGGTTCAAGAAAGCGGCGCTACTTGGTTGAAAAAAAAGTTATCGGAAAGGAATATCTTTATTATTGATCCAGTTAAGTTAGATCCAGGAAAACAACTAAGGCATCATGGCTGGACGAAACAATATGATGGAAATTATACTTTCGGCTTATGGATTGAGAACGGGAGGATTAGTGATTCAAAAGAAAATATTAAATCTATGATTGAAAAAATCGTTAGTGAATTGAAACCAAATCTGAGACTAACGACTTTTCAGGATTTACTTTTTACCGACATTAAAGAACAGGATAAATATAAATTAGAGAGCATTTTAGCGGAGTATAATTACTCAACTCCTTCTTACATTAAGCGAAATTCTTTAGCATGCGTTGGATTGCCAACCTGCGGATTAGCCATTGCAGATTCAGAAAGATATTTTAGACCGCTAATTGATGAATTAGAAAAACTCGGTCTTGTTAATATCCCTGGGTTAACTGTCGGCATTAGCGGCTGCGAAAGACATTGTTCAAGAAATGTAAGGCATGCAATTTCTTTGGAAGGGAAAGGATATGGATTTTACCAGTTGAAATTATTATTCGGTGAATTAGGGACCGACTCGCTTGCAGAAGACATTGTTTATAATGGCAAAAAATATTTTAGATCTATCCATCATTCTGATATCCCTAAAGTCATTAAGTTATTAGCTGATAATTATTTAGCAAACAGACGCCCAGAAGAGACTGAAATTGGATTATTCCACAAAAGAATTGGTTGTGAAGGGATTGTTAAACTTATTAAACAAAATGATAATCTTAACCATTTAATTGAGAAAACTTATGCTCCGTACATCCCATAAAAAATATAAAATTATTGAGCATAGGAATTTCTTTGCAAAAAAATCAACTCTCAGCACTCTGCCGGTATTACTGAGGGATCCCAGGGTATTGTTGATCGGCGGCGGAAAAGTAGCTCTGCAGAAGGCGGAAGTTTTAAAAGCTAACAATATAGATTTTGAAATTATAGCCAAGAATTTACTGTCTAAGATTAAAGAATTAAATGTAAAATACAACATTAAGTCAATTGAAGCAGAAGATATAAGCAGATTTAATATTATAATAAATGCTACCGGTAGTAAAGAAGTTGAAAATTTAATTGACAGATGCAGAGCGACTCGTTTTTTCCTATTAAATACGGTTGATGTACCTGAAAAATGCGATTTTTATTTTTCGGCTTTATTAAATTACGGAAAATTGAAAATTGCTGTTTCGAGTGATGGCGCAAGTCCTACAATTTCTCAAATTGTCAGAAACAAAATTAAAGATATTATTCCTTATAACATTGAATCATTAGTAAACAGAGAATATGAAAAAAGGAAATTGGACATAATTGATGCCAACTCGACAAAGAAAGAAGCATTAAGTTTATTCGGCAAAGTGACATTTGTAGGTGCTGGTCCAGGCGATCCGGATTTAATTACTTTGAAAGGGTTAAAAGAACTAAAAAGAGCAGAAGTAGTTCTGTACGATTATCTTGTAAGCAAAGAAATACTATCCTTCATTAATCCGTGTGTTAAACTAATTAATTGCGGAAAACCTCATAGTAGCAATACTATAAAGCAGGAAGATATTAATAATATGATGGTTCTTTATGCCCAACAAGGCAAAAGAGTTGTTCGTTTAAAAGGCGGCGATCCTTTTGTTTTTGGAAGGTTAGTTGAAGAAACCGAACATTTAATAAAAAACAACATTCCATTTAGCATTGTGCCGGGTATTACCTCTCCCATTTCAGGAGCGGGAAGCGCCTCGATTCCTGTCACTGCAAGAAACGTTTCTAATAGTTTTTCGGTTATCTCTGGTTGTTTGAGAGGGAATAAATTTAATACAAATTGGGTTGAACTTCTTAAAATTCCTAAGCATACCACAATAGTTTTAATGGGATTAAGAAAGGTCGATCTAATTGTTGAAAAGGCCTTAAAGGTCGGTATAAACCCTAATCTACCGGTTGCCATTATTTCTAATGCAACAAGAGAAGATCAAAGTGAAATTTTCACAACGCTTGAGAATCTTGCCGTTAAAGCATTTAATGCCCCTACTCCGGCAATTCTTGTATTTGGCGATGTAGTTAATCTGAAAAATAAATTGAAATCAGTTTCAAATTTACAAGAGATATATGAGAAGAACACATCTACCTAGTCCAGATTATACATTCGAACAAACGAAATGCATAAATGAGTAATCCAATAAATCGGAGTTATGGGACAATCTAAACGTTACGATCAACCTTTTAAATTCAAATTAAGTAGATGCAAGTATTAATTAAATCCTTATTGGAATGTCAACAACTTAATTCAAATAATAAATTTGAAATATTGTTCAAATGTCATGAATAAACACAGTTAAAACTTAATTTGAACATAAAGTTATTTTATCATTTGGTAATCTTTTGCAGCAATGTTTTATTTCCTTTGAGAAATTCAATTTGAGTTTTTCTATCCGGTAAAAATTTATTAAAAACAATTTATCTCAACTTAAGAAGTTGAGATAAATTCATACTTACTCAGATTCCATAAGTTTATTCCATCTTTTATTTAACTACCCTCCAAGTTTTTTCAATATTTAAATTGATATTATGTACTTGCTAAAAAGTTTGCTCGAATAGTATTACTTAACTTTTAGAGTATGATAATAAACAATGTCTCTTTGAGTAAAATATATTTTCAATAAAATTGTTTATTTTCTACTCCAATTTTTATTCAATTTTGTATTTAAATAATAGAAGACATTAGTATTCTTCATTTATATCAAAAATATTACTAAAGACTTTAGGCTTGATAAGAATGATAAATTTTGATAATCTGTTCATTTTATCCCTCTTGTGCGTTTCTTTCGGTGTGTTTACCACATTTCTTTTTGGAGTAAGAAAAAATATAGGCTTAGGATTTATTTATGTCATAGTTGGGATATTCCAATACCTGCAAGTTATACTTTCTAATACACTATACATGGAACTTACGGATTATATTTTCGCTCCACCGGGAACGGCAGTTCTTTTCCCAATCTCCATTTTTTTGATTTTATTAATATACATAACAGAGGGACTGTTAGAAGCCAGAAAAATGATTTACGGTATTGTATTCGCGAATGTGTTTATTATTATAATGGATTCATTCTTCCCATTGTTATCATTAGAGAAATTTCATTTTTTAGTTCCTAATTATAAAATTGCAATTTCTGGCGTTGCATCTTTTTTAATTGATGCCGTTTTATTAATTATTTTATTTGAAAAAATATCAAGACATTTTAAGAATATATTTATAAGAATTACCTTTACAGCATTACCGATTCTTGTTCTTGATACTTTCCTTTTCACTACAGGATCATTTGTTACTTCGAAACTTTATTCACAAATATTAATCTCTGGAATAGCATCAAAAACTTTTGCAGGACTTATTTATTCAGTAATTTTTTCTGTTTATCTAATTCTTTTCGAAAAGAAGATTAAAGATAAATCCAATGCCGTATTCAATGATGTATTCCAATTTTTGACCTACAGACAAAAATACGAATCACTTTTCGAAACAACAGAAAAATTAATAACAGAAAAAGAAAAAGTAATACGCGAAAACGAGAAGAAATTTATTGAAATCTTCGACTCAATTTCCGAAGCCGTTTTCATTCACGATGCGGAAACCGGGAGGATTATTGATATTAACCAAACTATGGTTAAGC
>CAZNJB010000073.1:0-8586 GCA_964573255.1 uncultured Melioribacteraceae bacterium | reverse complement strand
AAGACGGCATACGAGATTTCTGCCTGTCTCGTGGGCTCGGAAATGTGTATAAGAGACAGCCGTATAGCTATATAAAATTTAATAAAAGAACCCGGCGCAAGTCGGGTTTTTTGCTTTTAAAGGAGAAAAATTATGAACGGGAAAAAATTAAAATTAGCAATTCAAAAAAAAGGAAGATTAACCGAAAAGTCGCTGCAGTTACTACGTAATTGTGGTTTGGATATTGAAAATTACAGTAATAGACTGATTGGCATTGCCAGAAATTTCCCTCTGGAAATACTATTCCTTCGCGATGATGATATCCCGGAATATGTGCAGGACGGTGTTGCTGACCTTGGAATAGTTGGAGAAAATGTCGCTTTGGAGAAGAGAGCGGATGTAAAATTCATTAAGAAATTGGGTTTTGGAAAATGTACATTAAAGATAGCCCTAAGAGAGAATGAGGAGTTGAATACAGTAAAAGAATTGGAGGGAAAAACAATAGCAACTTCTTATCCAAATATTCTTCAGGATTTCCTGAACAATAATGAAATAAATGCTAAAGTGATTGAAATTTCCGGCAGTGTCGAAATTGCTCCTTCGCTTGGAATTGCAGATTATATTTGTGATCTGGTTTCAACGGGCAATACGTTAAAACTCAATAAACTCAAGCCTTCTTTCTCCGTGCTGGATTCACAGGCGGTTCTTATAAAAAACAAGTCTTTAAAATTAGATGAAGAGTTATACGCTAAATATAATTCTCTACTGCAGCGTATCGAATCAGCTCTGAAAGCGAAAAAATCAAAATATATAATGATGAATGTACCGAAAGATAATTTGGATGAAGTAATTAATATCATTCCTTCGTTGCGAAGTCCTACGGTTCTTTCACTTGCGGAAGAATCGGTAGTTGCGGTGCATGCTGTTATACCCTCCGATACATTTTGGGAGATAAGCGATGACTTAAAAGCAGCGGGAGCGTCCGGTATTTTAGTGCTCCCCATTGAAAACATAATTCTTTAATTAAAGAATGAATTGAAGAGTGTATAAAATGAAAAAAATATTTTATTCAAGAATTTCAGAAAGCGAGAAGCAGAAACTTCTCGAACGGCCGGCATCATTGGACAGAGAGAAAATTGAAATTGTTAAGGATATTCTCGAAAAAATTAAATCTGGTGGAACAGAAGCTGCGATTGAGTTTGCAAAGCGATTCGATGACAAGGAGTTAACTACTTTAAAAGTAAGTGAAAAGGAAATTGATGATGCAGAAGCTGAGTTGGATGAAAATCTGAAGCAGTCGTTGAAAATCTCATATGATAATATTTATAAATTTCATAAGCTGCAATTACCTAAGCCTTATGAAGTGGAAACGTCGGAAGGGGTTTTATGTAAGCGGAAATTTACGGCAATTGAAAATGTTGGTTTATATATTCCGGGAGGTACGGCTCCACTCCCTTCAACACTGCTGATGCTGGCGATTCCCGCAAAAATAGCTGAATGCAAACGGGTTGTTGTATGCACGCCGTCAAAAAATGATAAATTGAATCCGGTAATTTTGTATGCTGCTAAACTTTGTGGAATTAAAGAAATCTATAAAATAGGCGGGGCTCAGGCAATCGGACTTATGTCATTCGGCGGAAATAATTTCCCAACGGTCGATAAAATATTCGGTCCGGGCAATCAATTTGTTACAATAGCAAAAATGCTCGTGAGCGGTGAATATGCAAAAACTTCCATCGATATGCCTGCAGGGCCAAGCGAATTGCTTGTTATTGCCGATAAAAACGCCAATCCTGCTTTTGTTGCTTCGGATATTCTTTCTCAAGCTGAACACGGTTACGATTCGCAGTCTATATTAGTTACCGATTCCGAAACTTATGCCGATAAAGTAAGTGATGAAGTTGAAAGGCAATTGAAATTATTGAAGAGAAAAGAATATGCTGAAGTTTCCATTTCTAACTCATTTATTTTAATTACTGAGAGTATTGACGAAGCATTTGAATTTTCAAACAGATATGCTCCCGAACATCTAATAGTAAATTTAGAAAATCTGGATGAAGTTGAAAATAAAATCATAAATGCCGGATCGGTATTTATCGGACAGTTTACACCCGAAAGCGCAGGAGATTATGCGTCTGGTACAAATCATACTTTACCGACTTCCGGATTCGCAAAATCGATTGGTGGAGTGTCCGTAACCGATTTTATGAAGGCAACTACTTTTCAAAAAATTTCTAGAAACGGACTGAAAAATTTATCTAATACAATTATTAACATTGCTGATGCAGAAGGCTTGCAAGCTCATGCAAAGGCAGTAATTACGAGGTTTGCAAATGAAGATTGATGATTTAGTTAGACCGAATATTAAAAAACTTAAACCCTATACTTCGGCAAGAGATCAATATTTGAAGGGAATATTGATGGATGCCAATGAAAATCCTTTTGGAAGTGCGGTTGATAATTACGTCGAATTAGAGTTAAACCGTTATCCCGATCCCAATCAAAATGCACTGCGAAGTAAATTGGGAGCATATCTCAGGGTCAATCCGAAAAATCTTTTTGCCGGTGTCGGTTCCGACGAAATTATCGATTTACTTCTTAGAATTTTTTGTGAACCTGGTAAAGATAAAGCAGCGGTGCTAGAGCCGACTTACGGAATGTACCGAGTTGCCTGCGATATAAATAACATAGCTGTTCAATCAATTTTACTTAATGATGATTTCCAAATTGATGTTCGGAAAACATTAAACAGTATAGATGAAGATACTAAAATTATTTTTATCTGTTCTCCAAATAATCCTACGGGTAATTTAATTGACGAAAAAGATATATTAGATATCGCATCTCAATTCGATGGTTTGGTTGTGGTTGATCAGGCTTACATCGATTTTGCGAATCAAGCGGAAATGCTGGATAAAATAAATGAACATAAAAACATAATATTATTGAGAACTTTCTCAAAAGCCTGGGGATTAGCCGGAATACGTTTGGGTTTTGCCATTGCTAATGAAGAAGTAATAGACTATCTTTTCAAAGTTAAGGCTCCTTATAACGTAAATAAAATAACTTCTCAAATTGTAATTGATGCTATAGAAAACAGCGCCAAGAAAGATGTGATGGTACAAACAATAATTTCCGAAAGAGAGAGAATAGTAAATGAATTAAAAAGAATTAGTAAAATTGATAAAGTCTTTAAAAGTGATACTAATTATATACTATTTAGATGCAATCAACACAAAATGCTTTTTGAGGAGTTAATAAAGAGGAATATAATTATCAGGGATAGAAGTACTCAACCAAAATTAGAAAATTGTCTTCGAGTTTCAGTAGGCACAAATGAAGAAAATAACATATTTTTACAAGCATTAAATGAAATATTATGAGTAGAATATTTATTGACCCGAATATATTTAAGCCAGAATCGGAAATTAAACAGGTAGTTAAGGCATTACATTTCTTATCCGATTTGGGAATTGAGATTTCGACCGAAAAATCGGTTTCCGATAACAAGTTTATTTCTGCACTTCTGAAAAATGAAGAGATTAATTTTGATTTCAGTCCAATGAATCAATGTGATTATGTAGTATCGTATCAATCGGATGTAAGGGAATCGATTTTAATTTGTAGTGGAGAGAACTTGTTCCAAAAGGTTTACGCCTTATTCAAGCCTGAACGTAAAGCGTTTCTTGAAAGGAAAACGAAAGAGACGGATATAAAATGCAATGTAAATTTGGACGGTAGCGGCAAAACAGAGATTAAAACCGGTATCGGATTTTTTGATCATATGTTATCGCAAATATCGCGACATGGAAACATTGATTTATCTCTTGTCGTAAACGGCGATCTTGATGTTGACGAACACCATACAGTGGAAGATACCGGATTAGTGCTTGGCGAGGCTATTACAAATGCCTTAGGGGAAAAACGAGGAATTAAAAGATATGCTTTCTTTCTCCCAATGGATGATTGTGCTGCTAAAGTTGCAATTGACTTGGGCGGAAGACCGTATATAAATTACAAGGTGAAATTCACACGCGAAAAAGTGGGTGAATTCCCAACTGAGTTAGTTGAAGAATTTTTCAGAGCTCTTTCGGTTGGAATGAAAGCCAATATTTTCGTAAGAGCTAAAGGAAAGAATGAACATCATAAAATTGAATCAATTTTTAAAGCTTTTGCAAAAGCATTGAACGAAGCCCTCCGGATTGACGAAAGGAGTGGCAATGCTTTGCCATCAACAAAGGGAGTTTTATGATAGCTGTAATTGATTACGGAGCTGGAAATACAAGATCTGTTGGAAATGCTCTTCGCGAATTAAATGCTGATTACATAATAACTAAATCGGAAGCGGAAATACTTAAAGCCGATAAAATTATAATACCGGGAGTGGGTGAAGCTTCCTTTGCCTTAAGAAGATTGGCAATGATGAATTTGTCCAATGTAATTAAAATGTTGAAGAAGCCGGCGTTAGGAATTTGTTTGGGGTTACAAATACTTTGTGAATATTCTGAGGAAGGGAATACTACCGGATTGGGATGTATTGAGGGAAAAGCGAAAGCTTTCAATAGTGAGAAAGTTCGTGTTCCCCATATGGGATGGAATTCGGTTTCGGTGGTTAAGGAATCGCTTTTATTTTCAGGTATTCCGGATGGTTCATATTTTTATTTTGCACATACTTATTATTTGCCGATAACTGAGCAAACAATTGCCAACTGTAATTACGGTGTTAATTTTAGCGCGGCAGCAAATTTGAAAAACTTTTACGGAGTACAGTTCCATCCGGAAAAATCGGGTGAACTTGGACTGACATTATTAAAAAATTTTATAGAGCTATGTTAGTAATACCTGCAATAGACATAATAGACAGTAAAGTAGTGAGACTCTCTGAAGGGAAGTACGATTCCAAAAAGATTTACGGAGATACGCCCATTCGACAAGCTGAATACTTTTTCAAATTAGGATTCTCTCGAATTCACATTATTGATCTGATCGGTTCGAAAGAAGGGAAAGTTAATATTTCCGATATACTGAAATCAATTATTTCCACTCTCGATGTTGATATTCAATTTGGTGGAGGAATCAGGTCTGAGGAAGATGTGGAATTCATTCACTCACTTGGAGTCGAAAAGATAATTCTCGGTTCGCTTCCGTTGAACGATTGGAAGTTATTCGAAAAGCTGGTAGCATCCTACGGACCGGATAAATTCATCTTAGCTGCAGATTCTCAAAATGGCGAAATTAAATACAAAGGTTGGACCGAAGGTTCCGGCTTAAATGTTTTCGATTATATAGAAAAATGTGCAAAACTTGGCGTCGAAGAGTTTTTGTGCACGGACATAAGTAAGGACGGCAAGAATGAAGGTCCATCGTTTATGCTTTATACAGATTTAACGATTAATTTCCCGACTCTGAAAATTATTGCTTCCGGCGGAATTAGGAATGTGGAGGATTTGAAAAAACTTGAAAAACTCGGAATGTACGCCGCCGTTGTGGGTAAGGCTATTTATGAAGGAAATATAAAAGAAACGGAGTTAAAGAAAATTGCTGGCTAAAAGAATAATACCTTGTCTCGACGTGAAAGACGGAAAAGTTGTTAAGGGAACAAACTTTATTAATTTGCGAAATGCCGGAGATGCCGTAGAACTATCCGAACGGTATTATCATGAGGGAGCGGATGAACTTGTGTTTTTGGATATTTCCGCTACAGAGGAAAAAAGAAAGACTCTTATTCAACTAGTAGAAGAAGTTGCAAAGGTAATTAGAATTCCTTTTACCGTTGGCGGGGGTATTTCCGAAATTGAAGATATGGATAAAGCTCTTAAAGCCGGTGCGGATAAAATATCTATAAATTCGGCGGCTGTTAGAAATCCCGGTTTAATTTCGGAGGCGGCGCAGAAATTCGGTTCACAAGCGGTGGTTGTTGCTGTTGATTCTAAATATGTTAACGGCAAATATAAAGTATTCATCAAGGGCGGAAAAGAAGAAACCGATTTGGAAGTAATAGAATGGTGCGAAAAAGTTGTTAAGCTTGGTGCCGGTGAAATATTATTAACATCGATGGACAAAGACGGAACGAAAAGCGGATACGATATTGAATTGCTTAAAAAAGTAAGAGAAGTCGTAACGGTTCCCGTTATCGCTTCGGGCGGTGCGGGAACAAGAGAACATTTCCTAGAAGCTTTCAAACAAACCGATTGTGATGCTTGTTTAGCTGCAAGTCTTTTTCACTTTAGAGAATTGGAAATTGTTGAGTTGAAAAAATATTTGAAAAGTAACGGAGTTGAAATAAGACTATGATTGATGTTGAGAAAATAAATTTTGAAAAGATGAACGGCCTTATTCCCGCGGTTATTATTGATGATAACGGAGACGCGGTTTTAATGGTCGGCTTTATGAATCGTGAAGCCCTTGAAAAAACTTTGGAATCGGGCAAGGTTACCTTTTTCAGCAGAAGCAAAAACAGATTATGGACAAAAGGGGAGACTTCCGGAAATTATTTATTTGTGAAAGAAATATTATCCGATTGCGATAGCGATACGCTGCTTATAAAAGCAAATCCGGCGGGAGAAACGTGTCACTTGGGGAATTATTCTTGCTTCGAAGATGTCAAAAAAAATAATCTATCTTTCCTCGCGGAATTATTCTCTTTAATAAAAGATCGGAAAGTCAACAGACCTGAGGGTTCTTATACAACCAAGTTATTTGAAAAGGGCATCGATAGAATAGCGCAGAAAGTGGGAGAAGAAGCCGTAGAGACAGTTATAGCTTCAAAGAATAATAACAGAGAGGATTTCATTTACGAAACTGCGGATTTGTTTTATCATTTGCTTGTACTGCTTGCCGAAAAGGATGTTGAGTTAAATGAAGTGATTGATGAGTTGGTGAAGAGACATAAAAAATAGTGACTGATAGAATGGAAATTATTATACGACAATATTTGTCGAGTGATTTGGAAGATATTTATAATATCTGTTTACTTACCGGCAAGAGTGGAAAAGATGCAAGTGATTTATTTAATTATCCGAAATTATTAGGCGAATATTTTGCGGCACCTTATGTAATGCATGAGCCTGAATTGTGTTTTGTTGCTGCGGTAAATGATAAACCGGTTGGATATATTTTGGGGACAAAGGATTCGAACAAATTTTCTGAATGGTGTGAGAACAACTGGTTCCCCGAATTAAGAAAAGAATATTCCCTTGTTGCAGATTATAAATCTCCTATCGAAAAAAGAACAGTAGAGCTAATTCATTCAGGTTATTTCCCTAAAAAAGAACTCGCCGACTATCCGGCTCATTTGCACATTGACATATTGCCGGTCGCACAGGGGAAGGGCGTGGGAAGAAGATTGATAAATGCGTTTCTCGATAAATTGAGAGAACTGAATGTACCCGCTGTGCATCTCGAAGTGGGTAAGAATAATGTAAATGCAATTGAATTCTATAAGAGATTGGGATTTGAGGTGCTTCATGAATATGAGTATTCAATTGCGTTCGGGATGAGGGTGAAAAGTTGAAAACATGATATCTTTGACTGAAAGAAATTCGTCATTGCGAAGGAGGAGTTCCGCAAAACGGAACGACGACTGAAGTCGCAAAGGGATCAGGTGGACAATCTGTTGTAGCTATCAATAATCTATTTTAATATGAAAATATCCGGGAAATTTCGTGTAGACAACTTGAAATTTCATGAATGATATTCTCCTCCAAAACG
The DNA here is from genome assembly GCA_964573255.1 of uncultured Melioribacteraceae bacterium. Lineage (GTDB taxonomy): Bacteria > Bacteroidota > Ignavibacteria > Ignavibacteriales > Melioribacteraceae > CAYNUJ01. The sequence goes on along the minus strand of CAZNJB010000073.1, from coordinate 897 downwards.
TAAAATAATGATAAAATAGAAACAGCAATAGTTTGATAAGTTTTCAGAATAGATTTAATGTGAGAAATATATTAACAACCTTGCCGAGGATTTTGCGCGCTTCGGTGGGTTCGTTTATATTCCGAATTGTTTCATATTTGTATGAGTAAGATCATAAATTAAAACATTTGAAAATGAAAATAATCGATATTACTAAATGGAATCGTAGGGAGCATTACGAATTCTTTTCGAAATTCGACGAACCCTATTACGGAAGAACCGCCGAGGTGGACTGTACGGCGGCGTACAAAAAATCGAAGGAAACGGGGATTCCGTTTTTTATATATTATCTGCATAAATCGAATTGCTCGATAAACGGAATAGAAAATTTAAAACTTCGCATCGTAGACGGCCAAGTGGTTCTTTACGACGTTGTTCACGCTTCATCGACGATTGGAAGGGAAGACAGCACTTTCGCTTATTCCTTTATTATGCACGACGATGACATAAACGTATTTTACAAAAACGCGAAAAAAGAAATTGAAGCGGTAAAGAACTCCACGGGGCTGAGATTAAATGACGAAGCGAAGCGATTCGACACCGTTCATATTCGCCCTTGCCCTGGATTAAATTCACTTCCGTTACGCGCGCGAGGGATTTCAAACGAAACGACAGCGTACCGAAAATCAGTTTCGGCAAAATGACAGGGACAAACGGAAAGCTGACAATGCCTGTCGGCATTTACGTTCATCACGGCTTGGTTGACGGTTACCACGTGGGAAGGTATTTCGAGTTGTTTCAGGAGTATTTGAACAAAAATTGGTAAAAAACTTTAAAAGATTTAACTGATTTTAGAAGATCTTTCTATAAATAAATTTCCTAAATGAAATAATGATTCAGCAGGATATTGTCCAAAAC
>CAZNJB010000072.1:0-8915 GCA_964573255.1 uncultured Melioribacteraceae bacterium | reverse complement strand
GCATTCATCAAGAACATTAGATGGTATTTCAACCCTAAATTATCAAAGCATCACGCCTGTAACACTTGGTATAATAAATGCTTCAAACTTTAGGTATTTAATGAGGGAAAATCCAGATATTTATCGTTTTGCTAGTTCCGTAATGGCTGCAGAATAGCAATCGAAGACGAATAAAGAAATTACACTTGCTACACTTTCAGCAAAAGACAGACTAATTGAATTGAGAAAGCAATTTCCCTCAATTGAAAACTTAGTACCACACTCTTACATAGCTTCTTATCTAGGGATAACGCCTGTTTCTTTGAGCAGACTACGGAAAGAATTTTAGTATTCTCATTCATTTATCATTTGATAACGAATATTTTAACATTTGTTAATGGAATACATTCATTCTAATATTAAGTTTGGAGTATGAACATAAACAAATGCTCGAAGGCTATATAATGAAAAATATTTTTATCATTGCATTATTACTGGGGAAGTTCGTTAATGCTTATTCTCAAGTCAATGTGAAAATAAAGAGCGGTACGGCTCAATTAAATACGTGGATCTATCCCACAAACCCAGTGCTGAAACTGTAATATTACTTCACGGAGGTCCTGAAGTTCCTACTCCAATGGATACAGTTATAAATCTCTTAAAGAAGAAATATCATTTACTAGGTCATTCCTGGGGTGGGCTTTATGCTCAGATTTATGCGCAAGAATTCCCGGAAAAAGTGTTAAGTCTTTTTCTTAGCAGTCCAAGTTCAGGAACGGGTTATCAATGGGATGAAACTGAGGATGAAGTTATGGATTTCAACAAATCAAAGACTACTTTTTGACAGTTTATCAGTATGGGATATTTTTCTGTAGAAGGTATGCTTGGAAACGATGGGGCATATCAATGCCAATTGTTTTATCTAATTACAATGCTGATTTTGATGTACCTGAGCAAGATTTATCTTGGATGGAAGGGATCAATTCGGAGCCAATAAACGCAACGAGAAAAAGTATCTCAAATTATCCACTATTAAAGAATATTAAATCACCCAAATTTCCAATCACAATCACTTACGGAGAAAAGGATATCTATGGGAAGAGTAAAGAATATGTAAAGAAACGCTATAAGAGTGCAAAAATATTTACAATCGAAAATGCTGGACATATTCCCTGGCTTCATAACAGAGATCGATTCATTCAAATATTATACTCTCATTTTTAATTTATTGATAAAACCATACGTGTTTTCTTTCTGAATAAGGGAAGAATTGAAATTGACAAAAATAGTAGATATTTCTATTGAGTTATTTTGGATGTCTAATAAAAGGGGTTTAATTCAGAACGATAATTGTTTTATTTTAATTTTAATGTCATAATTTAGTATTATGAGGTTGTTAATAAGTAATATTAGTATTAATATCAGAACATATTGATATACACCTTTCCATCCTACTACTAACTTATGCTAATTCCATCCATTCTTTTTGGTATTAAAGATGTTTTTGCTTTAACATTTATCTATAAAAGAAATTATTAAAATGTACTATAATTTTTACAAGCTGACTTCCCGGGGCTTGGCGAATTTCGGAAAACTTTGAGTAGGGGAAACCAAGTTAAAAATTACTAAATATTAGATCCTCTCGATGGAGGAATAAAAAAATCAATAAATTTACTTAAGCACCCGATACAAAAAAATAAGGAGAAAAGAATGGAAAAACAGCATAGAATCGCCAATCTTTATGGGGACTCAGTTTGCTTGTTATCGCCCATTGGAGGTGGATGCAAAAGCTTGCAAAGGATGAAAGAGGGTGAACTTTTGAATTACAACTAAACTCTGCTTTACTTCATTGTATTTTATCATCCTTGAATTATTAAGCTCATTTAGATCAAACACAGTCTTTCCTTTGTAAAATAGGGACGATAACAAATAATCATTTCTCAGTCCATAATGTTTACAACCTTCATTACAGCTACTGTGTTAAACAGATTCTTGTTCATTGCGATAAAAAAATCGTAATTATTATCCTCAGTATAGAATCCTATCGAATTGTGTTGTTAGAAGGGATGTCTCTTGAGACAATATGACATAAAATTAAACAATTTAACATTAGACGGAGACAACATGAAAAAGCTCAAATTATTGTTATTTTTTTCCTTTTTGATGCCGGGTTTTATTTTTACTCAGTTGGTGTCAGATTATAATCCTTTGAACGTCGGAAACTTTTGGGTCCAACAGAATGATACAAGTTTTGGTTTGTATCAGCCTATGGTTTCCAGAACAGATATAGAAGCAATTGATATGAAGGGTAACGATGAGTATTACCGGTTAAGGCAAGAGATCACATACGAAGATAGTTCCGGCCAGCAAAATAGTCATTGGTACATGTGGGCGCGGTTCGACTCAACCGGATTTGTGATGGTAGCTTTCGGTGATACATCAATTATCGATTCGGCCAATTTTTTTGACATACCGCTTCCTTTTTTCCCAAACGAAGCGATAAATGTAGGATATTCTTGGGAATTTGATTTTCCCGGTACGGGAATTGGGGATCAGCATTGGAATTGCATTGTGGAAAGCATTTCCGAAACTGTTGAAGTACCTGCAGGTATATTCAACAATTGTATTAAATTAAATATAATAATTACTGATACATTAGGTGCCACTATCCAAACGAATGATTATTACTTTGCTGAGGGTGTAGGACAAGTATTGAACGAGGGATGGAGTTCTTGGGTTGACAATATGAAATTAGAGCTCGTCGATTATTACGTTTTACCCACAGTGGACGTGAATAAATCGCCAATTGTTCCAATCTTTTTTGATTTGAAACAAAACTTTCCTAATCCGTTTAACCCGGTAACTCATATAAGTTATTCTGTTCCCGAATCCGGTTATATTAACTTGAGCGTTTATAATTTGCTTGGGAAAAAAGTTGCCAATTTAATTGATGGATTTCATAAAAAAGGTGTACACAATATTTTGTTCAATGCAAGAAATATGGCTAGTGGAATTTACATTTATCAATTGGTTAGTAATAATCAGAAAATTACAAAGAAGATGCTTTTATTGCGCTAAAATATGATAGCACTTTATAAACGGTTTTTGTCCCCAAGCGTATGCTCGATGCTTTTAGATTAATGTTACGATACACAAAATGAAACTTATAAAGAAAATAGCGTATTTAATTATAATAATTATTTTAGTCCCTGTTTTGTATTTGCTGATATCGATGATTTTATCATATATACCCATAAATAGTGATGTAGAATATTCAGAGAAAAATAACTCCGTCTATTTAGTTACAAATGGAGTCCATTTAAATATCATTCTGCCAAAAGAACTGACATCTCATGAACTTTTAGATGGGCTAAAATATATTAAAACCGATAAATACTTTTCATTCGGATGGGGAGATAAAAATTTTTATCTCAATACACCCACTTGGGATGATTTAACATTTAATAATGCTTTCCAAGCTTTGTTCACTAAAAGCCCTACTCTAATTCATTTAACTCGATATTCTACTGATAGAGAATACTGGGTTGAAATAAAAGTCAATCAAAAACAACTGAATAAAATTAATCAGTATATCCAGAAAGCATTCTTTCTCGACTCATTAAATAATAAGATTTTATTGAAGAATAAAGGTTATTATAATAATGATGATTTTTATGAAGCTTTGGGTAGTTATTCTTGTTTTAAAACTTGTAATAGCTGGGTTAACACATGTTTAATTGAGAGTAATATTAAAGCATGTTTGTGGACACCTTTCGATTTCGGTCTTATTTCTATGCATAAAAAATGAAAGTTTCCAGCAGAAATTTGATTCTTAATTTTTCTGTACTGATTTAAATAATATATAAGACACTATATTAATTTTAATAGTGACTAGAATTTTATAAAAGCATACAGATTTATTTAAGAGAAAAGGAGAAAGGGGGTGAGAGACGCTATTTTCGATAAAAATATAAATATACATCTAAAAAAATAACAGCAAATACTATGTCCTAGTTTCATTATTTTTCGTTAACTTCGTAATAGCAATTGAATAATTCCAATTATTTCCTTTCTCTTGATAAATAATGATAGTATTTATATATTGACGTATTGAAATGTATCAATATAATAAAAACTATATGAAAAATAACTCAAAAATAATTACGAAGATTTCAAAAGCTTTGGCTGATGAGAATCGATATAATATTATTAAAACAATTGCCGAGAAAGGAGAGATAGTATGTAAAGATATTACCAATCTTTTCCACTTATCTCAACCGACCATTTCGCACCATTTAAAAATATTGATTGAAAGTGAATTGATTGAAGTAAGGAAAGAAGGAAAATGGAGTTATTTTTCTGTTAAAAAAGAAACTTTGGAAATGTATAAATCTTTGTTAATCTAAAAATATTTTGACTATTATATAGACAAATATAAATATATCGATATAGAAAAGTGAGAATAAGATAATAATGGTAATTAATGCGGCAGTTTATTCAGGTGAGAAAATAGCAGAATTTTATACAACTAAAGAAACTGTCAAACAACTTGTTGATTTATCTGGAAATCCCGAAAATTCAAATTATGTCAAGGGATACGAAATTTTTATTCCCGCCGGTAATTATCCGGTTTATCCATCATTTTTAACACCTTCGGAAGGTATAAATTATTCAATTATAATCCATTCTAGTAATAGCATGACCACTGCTGTTCGGCATAAATATGAAATTATTCTATCAAAATAGAAGTTATATAATAGAAAATCTAAATATCTATAGTATTTAACACTTTAACTTGTTGAAACATTAAAAAAAGGAGATTTACAGTGAAATACGTTCCATTAATCGGCAGAATATTTTATTCATTGATTTTTATTACATCGGGTATAAGTCATTTATTGAATTTAAGTGAAATGAGCAAGTACACCGCTTCATTAGGAATTCCGTTGCCTACAGTAGCAACACTGATAAGTGGAGTGATTCTCGTTTTTGGCGGATTAAGTGTTCTTTTGGGATATAAAGTCAAAATCGGCGCTATAATTTTAATTGTCTTTCTAATACCAGTCTCATTTATTGCACATTCATTCTGGGGAATAGAAGATGCAATGCAAGCGCAAATTCAAATGATTATGTTTATGAAAAATTTTGCTATGGCCGGAGCAGCATTCATATTTTATTATTTCGGAACCGGTCCCTTAAGCCTAGAAAAACAACGGGAACTCAAATAAAGGAGCAATAAAATGACCATTGAATTTTTTCACGATGTTCTTTGTGCCTGGTGTTATGCTTATTCTCCACGACTACGGCAGTTAGCGAACGAATTTCCGCAATTGGAAATCATTCACCGCTGCTATGCCCTTGCTCCTACTGAAGATAGTATTGTTGAAATGTTTGGCTCGAAGGAAGCGGCAAAACAGGAAATATTAAGACACTGGGAAGAAGCTAATAAAAATGACGATAAACACCGTATTTGTACTGATGAAATGGCATGTAAAACTTTCGATTATCCCTATTCAATGCCCGGACTGCTCGCCTGTAAGGCTGCAGAGCTACAAGGCGGACAAAAGGCTCATTGGGATATGTTTGACAGAATTCAAAAAGCACATTTAACTGAAACACGAGATATTAGAGATTCAAAAGTATTACTGGATTGTGCAATTGATGTCGGATTAAACGTAGAGCGTTTTCAATCTGACTTCGAAGCAATTGAAACTCGAGATATGGTGGAAAAAGATATTCTCAGAGCTGAGGAATTAGGAGTGTATGCGGTTCCTTCCTTAGTGATTAACGATAATTCTATTTTCAGTGGTGCTCATAGTTACGAAGAATTACGTTCAAGAATAATTGAAGAGATAAATAATTAAATTAATGAGTAAAACTATAGTTATAATTGGAGCTACGGGAATGCTTGGGAAACCTGTCACAGAAGAATTAATTAAGGCAGGTTTCAGAGTTAAAATTCTCACCCGTAATGTGCAGAAGGCAAAAGATCTCTTTCCAGGATTAGAAGATATTGCTCAATGTGATTTAAGGGATAAATCTGCATTAAAAAAAGCTTTTCAAGGTGCTGATTATTTATATTTGAATTTATCCGTAGCTCCGGAAGAAAAGGAAAAAGATTTTCACGCTGAATTGCAAGGACTGAATAATGCACTCGATTCAGCAAAGGAAACGGGTGTAAAACGCGTAGGGTACATTTCATCTATTATAGCCCGCGATGCAACATCTGACTGGTGGGTGTTGAAGATAAAAAGAAATGCGGTAGAGATGATAAAAAATTCGGGTATACCTTACGTAATATTTTACCCTTCAAACTTTATGGAAACTCTAGTTAGAAGCATTCAGAAAGATAAATTATTGGTTGCGGGGAAAGCTAGATATCCAAATTGGTGGATAGCCGGCACGGATTATGGGAAGCAGGTTGCAAAGGCATTTGAAATACTGGATGAGAAGGAAAGCCGTGATTATATAATACAGGGTCCCGAAACGCTTACATTTAATGAAGCTGCCCATATATTTGCCAATAATTATAGTAAAGGCAAATTAAAAGTTTCTAATCTGCCGCTTGGACTACTAAAATTATTCGGATTGTTTTCCGCTCAGTTCGGTTATTTATCTAAAATATTGGATATAATATATAACCATCCAGAAACTTTTGATGCCGAAAAGACCTGGCAGGAACTTGGTGAACCGACAATAACGGTTGAAAAATTTGCGAGGAGCTTATCGTGATAAAAGTCGGGGACAGGGTTCCGGATTTTGAATTGAAGGACCAATATGGTAATACATTTTCGTTAAAAGACCATTTAGGCAAGGGAAAAATAGTCTTATATTTTTATCCGAAAGACGATACACCCGGCTGTACAAAAGAAGCTTGTGCATTCAGAGATAGTTACGAAGTTTTTACTGATGCGGGAGCTGAAGTTGTAGGAATCAGTTCTGACGATATAGACTCGCACAGACGGTTCTCAGAAAAACATAAGCTGCCGTTTATTCTTTTAAGCGATAATGACAGCAAGGTGAGAGAAAAATTCGGAGTGCCAAAAACTTTGGGATTACTGACAGGACGAACAACTTACATAGTAGATGAAAATGGAATAGTATTGCATATATTTAATTCACAAATACAAATTAAAAAGCATATTGATGAAGCGATTAAAATAATTACAGGGAATGATGATGAGTGAAAAGATATTTTCTGCATCCAAGTGGGAAAAATTAATCGGTGAAGAACGCGAAAAAAGGATGAATTATAATAGCTTTTTTGAGATAGCTGAACCACATATTGACGAGATATGGGCAGATATTGGGTGCGGTCCAGGATATTTTACACTTCCGCTAGCAAAACAAGTAAGTAGTGTATTTGCGGTTGATATCAGCGAAGAAATGTTGAACGTTTGTAAAAAAAGAGCTAACGAAAATTTTATTGAAAATATTGAATACATAAAAACCGATGGAGAAATAATTCCGCTGGAGGACAATTCCGTAGACAAAGTTCTCCTTGCTAATGTATTCCACGAATTCGATAATAGGCGAAAGGTTACTTATGAGATAAATAGAATTTTGCGTATGAATGGATATGTGTTTATTATAGATTGGAAATATGAGGAAATGGATTTCGGTCCTCCTCTTGAGCACAGAGTGAAAGTTAAAGAAGTCATGCAAAATTTTATTATTCGTGGTTTTTCATTCATTTACGACTGGGATTTATATGAAACTAATTATGTCCTAGCATTTAAAAAAACGAAAGAGAAAAAATGAAAAGTTCTAATAAAAACAATAGTAGAAAAGGCACAAGAATGCCTGCATTATTCATCGGACACGGATCGCCTATGAATGCTATTGAGCAGAATGATTTCACATTGAGATTGAGAAAATTGGGCAAGGAATTACCAAAGCCCAAAGCTGTACTTTGTATTTCTGCTCACTGGCTGACAAACGGAACTTACGCCAACATTTCGCAAAGACCAAAAATGATTTATGATATGTATGGTTTTCCGGCTGAACTTTACAAGATTGAATATCCTGCTCCAGGGTCACCTCAATTTGCTAAAGAATTGATTAATATTGTTAAGAAAACTGCTGTTGCATCTGATGTAGAATGGGGTTTCGATCACGGAAATTGGAGTGTAATGAAATGGTTGTTTCCTGATGCTGACATACCCCTATTTCAGATGAGCATCGATTATCATAAACCTATGCGATATCATTATGAATTGGCTAAAGAATTAAGATTATTAAGGGAAAAAGGTGTTTTAATTATTGGAAGCGGAAACCTTACCCACAATCTTCGCTCGATTGATTTTTCAAGTAAAGATGCTCCCGTTAAGGACTGGGCATTAGAATTCGATACAAAAATCTGTACCGCACTCGATAATAAAAATCATGAGAAAATAATTGAATATGAAAAACTTGGAGCTGCCGCTAATCTTGCTGTTCCGGAACCGAGTCACTTTATTCCACTGATTTACATTATTGGTTTGCAGGATGGTGATGAACAGGTTTCCTATATTTATGATAAAATTGAATATGGAACTCTTTCGATGAGGAGTTTAATTATTAATTAACCCCAATTTAATTAATCATTAACAAAAGAAAGGAGTTACGCTATGAAAGTAACTGTATCACAAAACGGTCCTATTTTAATAGAAATAAACGAAGCAACTGTAAAAAAAGGGGATAAAGAAGAACAGATTAGTGGAAAGATGATTGCTCTTTGCCGCTGCGGTCACTCGGAAAACAAGCCATTCTGCGACGGCAAACACAAGGGAGCAGGTTTTGAAGCTGAAGCTGCTGAAGTAGAGATTAAATAAAATTCAAATCTTGAAGGACGGTGTAATTTTATTTTACATCGTTCTTCTCTTTTTTATTTCCGATAAACATAAAATAACCGCTATTTATAATTATTCCATGATTCTATTGGATGAGGAAAAAAA
>CAZNJB010000071.1:0-9176 GCA_964573255.1 uncultured Melioribacteraceae bacterium | reverse complement strand
TCTTAATATCTTATCATTAAATATGTAAATATTTTATAATTCATTCCCTCCTGTAGTAAGCCAGTTTATGTTAATAATTTTTAATATTGGATTAATAAATTCTATTAATTTAATGGACGGTCTTGATGGCTTAGTATCCGGTTATGCAACTCCAAAATTGTTGCTTCTGCTTTTCTTGTCTATTCAGAATGGAGATTTTGGAACAAATGTAATTATTATTGGCGCATTAGGGAGTATTATAGGATTTCTCAAATACAATTCAAATCCGGCAAAAATTTTCTTAGGAGATACTGGCTCATTAATTATAGGTTATTTGCTAACTTATTTCATATTGTTGATATCTCAAAAGGTTAGTCATATTGGAAGCAATGCTATGGATTTAAGCTTTGCAATAATTCTTTTATCTTTACCATTGTTGGATACCTTAAAGGTGATTTTTATCAGATTAAAAAATAGAGTTAATCCTTTTCGCCCAGATCGGAATCATCTTCATCATGTGATTTTTGGTCAGAATATCAAACAAAAAAATGTTGTTTTTATTATTCATCTGTTCTCCTTATCCTATATATTTTCTGCTATCATATATCTCAAGTATTCTAGAATAGCAGGACTTTTTTTATGGGTGCTTTTATCCCTTTCACTTTTTAACATTAAAACTATTATTAAAGTTCTTCAAAATTATACTTTTATACAAAAGATTAATCAACGCAGAAATAGGATATTAACAAAAATAACGGAAAGACAGAAAAGAACATTAATATACCTTTCAATTTTCCCAAGTGTCATAATTTTACTTTCTGCTCTCACATATGTGAAATCGCTTGATTCATCTGTATTGTTGATATTGGTTTTTATAGGGGGATCTATTATAGCAATATATTTTGCTCAGAAAGACGTTTCACCTTTACTAAAAACTTTTAATATTTATCTGAATTTCTCAATATTTTTTGTCATAACATTTATTAAATCAGATTTAAAAACAGTTTTTACCCTAGACAATCAATTGCTTTTTTACGCAAGCATTTCTTTAATGGTTTTAATTTTATTGTTTTTGATAGCACGAAAAGAAATTCTTGAACAAAGCAACTTATTACTAACTGGTTTTGATTTAGCAATTGTAATTTTGACTATTTCAGTATTTATCATTGATAATTTACTACCCCTTGCTAATTTATCCTTTTTAGCTCCTGCATTAATTTATGCAATTCTATTCTATTTTTGGTTTAAAATATTATTGGATGTTTTCCAAAAATATTCTCACCTTTTGTACTTCAGTTCTTTTATGCTACCTTTTATTGCTTTAATTATAGCGATAATATCTTCTTAACTCTTTTTTAGAATAATCCTATCATTCCTTTTGCATCTATTTTATCAATCAAATCTGCAATCCTTCGAACAATCCAACGGCGCCTTTAGGGATTTGAGGTTTGATGAGTTTTATGTTTGGCTCTATTATGGAATGTAAGGGTGGAGGTATAAGGTGATGGGTATAGGGTATAATGGTAGGTTAAATAGGTATAATTAAATAGGGTATCAGGTATATAATTGGGGGTGAATATGAAAGTTGAAGATAATAATTATATATTTGAATCAAATGCTGAATATTCTGCATCAAAAGATTTTACTACATTGGAATGTTGGAAAAAATGTCGAAAAGTAAGAGATTTTTTCTACACTAAAGTATTACCCAAATTGCCTAAAGAAGAAAAATTTAATTTAGATATTCAAATTAGAAAGTCCGCGGTCAGTTCAACTGCTAACATCGCAGAAGGATATGGCCGATATCATTTTCAAGAAGGAGTACAATTTTACCGGATTTCTCGTGGATCATTATATGAATTAAAAGATCATTTAATTACTTGTAATGATTTAAATTATATTGAATCGAATTTATTTAAAGAAGGCATAAATTTAATCGAAGATGCGAAAAAGGTATTAAATGGTTTTATCATCTTTGTCAAACATCAAATCAAAAAAGATAATTAACATCCACCCTATACCTTATACCATATACCAATAGCTTCGTCCTATTTCCCATTCCCACCGGCAGTATTACCTATTAGAAATCTTTCAAATTAGTGTTGGCTATTTAGAAGCTATCAAATAAATTTCTGAAAGAAAAACTATCTGCTTTAACTGATCAGATTAGAAGATCATCTCGTTCAGTACCGGCAAATATTGCGGAAGCATGGTATAAGAGAAAATATATAAAAGCTTTCATAAATAAACTGTCGGATTCTTCCTCCGAAGCAGCAGAGACTACTGTATGGCTGGATTTTTCATTAGATCTAAAATTTATAGATACGGCTTTGCATAATGAACTAATTGCTGAATACGAAGAAGTATTAAAAATGCTCACAAGCATGATTTCCTCTCCGGAAAAATTTTGCCATTAACTTACTAATTACTCTTTTCTTCCTACTCGTTACATCATGCGATTGGCTTCTCAAACTGCGATGCAAATTTTTGAATTGACAAAAACATTTCCTTTAGAAGAAAGATATTCGCTTACAGATCAAATAAGAAGATCTTCAAGGTCAGTATGTGCAAATCTAGCCGAAGCATTTAGGAAAAGAAAATATCCTAAATCATTTGTATCTAAATTATCAGATTCAGAAGCAGAAGCTGCAGAGACTCAAGTATGGTTGGATTTTTCTATTGAATGTAAATATATTCATATCGAAACTTACAATGATCTATATAAGAAATATGATCAAATATTAGGTAAATTAGTAAATATGTCATTAAGTCCGGAGAAATGGAAGTATTAAGCAAATGCAACACTTAATCACTCAGTCTCTAAGTCACCTAGTCTTTCCTTCCTTTGGTTCCTTTCACGAGAAATTGAAAAACCGATATGAGGAAATATTAAAAATGCTTACCAGAATTTTATCTCACCTTGAAAATTTTATTTCTAATCTTACTACATACTCATTACTTATTTATAAACCACAGACTTTACAAATTAAGCACAGATTAACACAGAGAATGGACGGATGGACGTAAAGAAAGGAAATTGGACGGCTGGATGTATGGATGAAAAACATACGGCATATTTCATTCATTCAATCATCCAATCAAGCAATCAAATTTAACATCTTTCTTGCGGTAATTCAATCCTCAATTCTCAATTTTGTCATCCACTTCTTACTTCTCACTTCTCACCTCTCATTTTTCTTTTATAAACCACATCCCCGCCTGAGGCGGACAAGTCCTCACATATTAAACTCAGAATAACACAGAGAAGATGAATATAAAATTTATTTAACTATTACGTTAAAATCTGTGAAAAATCTGTGCTATCTGTGGTGAAAAATGTAACCCCAGCCCTCCCAACGAATTATCTATTTCCCATTTTATTTTTAGATAAAAAAAGTTTATATTGAGTTCCCAATACGGGAACTTTTTAATGCGTATTATATCGCGTAAGACATTAATTGATTTCTGGGAAAAATATCCAGAGTGTAAACAGTCGTTAAAAGCTTGGTTTGACGAAGCTCGAAATGCAACGTGGAGTTCACCAAATGATTTAAAGACCCAATACAGAAATGCATCTATTATAAATAATAGAAGAGTTGTTTTTAATATTAATGGGAATAAATTTAGATTAATTACTGATATAGAGTATAGAATAGGAATTATTTTCGTAGTTTGGATTGGCACTCACAGACAATATGATAAAATAAATGTAGCGGAGATAAATTATGTTAAAGCCAATAAGAAATAAAAGTGATTATAAAAAATATTTAGCTAGAACATATGAATTAATTCAAAAAGATTTGAAGTATAATTCTGATGAATATAATGAACTGGAAATTCTTTCTATTTTGTTAGAACATTATGAAATGGAAAATTTCCCCATTACTGCTCCGGACCCTGTTGATGCTATCAAGTTCAGACTTGAACAAATGAATGAAGATAAATCCAGACTGATTGAAATACTTGGCTCAAAAAGCCGTGTTTCGGAAATATTGAATCGAAAAAGAACGCTAAGTTTGTCAATGATTAGAGCGCTTCATAAAGAATTAAAGATCCCCGCCTCTGCATTGATCTCAAAAAGTAAATATGATGAATAATAGACATTACATTAGTATACAATTTTATCCTGAATCACATCTCATCAATTTTCCAATCTCCGCCGGAAGCGGTCAATTCTAACCGTCCTCTCTCAGTCATTCAACTTTATCATTTATAATTTAACATTTATCTTTCTTGATATTCAATTTTAACCGCCGAATCCTGACTTGATCAGAAGAAGGTGGTCATTCAAAAATACTCACCCAAAAAATTATTCAATCCGTGTAAATCCGTAATATCCGCGTTATCCGTGTTCTATAAAAAAATCAAAAAAGCAGTGGAAATTTCCATTCAATATTTTTACATTTCGTATAACCATCGAGGATCAGAATTAGAAGGGAAAATAAATTAGTATAAGTGAACCGAATTGAAAATGTAGGGTAGGTTCATAAATCTTTTTTATAATAATAAGGAAATCAGCTATGAAAGCTTTACAAATTTTATTGCTGATCCTCCTCCTACCGGTTATAACTCCCTCACAATTATTTGAAGAAAATTTTGATTATTCTCTTAGTAAACTTATAGCAGTTTCCTCCTCTTGGAGTGAGAGTCCGACAGGTTCTGTAGATATTCAAGTCGTATCCGGGAATCTGAGTTATACTGATTATCCTTCATCAAATATTGGTAATATGATATTCCTCGACGGAGGTGCTTCAGGACGTTCCGGCATTCGCCGGTCATTTACACAAATTACAGGCAATGGTAATACTGTTTACTGTTCATTCCTTTTGAGTGCTGTGGATCTAAATGACTTGGGAAGTAATCTTTCTTCAGGGGATTATTTTTGTAATTTCGAGACAGTAAGCAGTACAATTAAATGTTATGTCTATGTTAGACTCGGAAGTACTGCGAGTACATTAAATTTCGGACTTGCAAAATCCAGTTCTTCAAGTCTGACTTGGATAAATACAGATTATAATTTTGCCGATACTCATCTATTGGTAATGGCTTATTCATTCCAAAGTGGTGACGATGCAGTTAAATTATGGATAGATCCGGATTTAAGCGGCAGCGAACCTGTTCCCGATGTGCAAGTAACCTCCGGCACTGATGCCGATGCTATTATGTATATACAGTATCGTCAGAGAACCGCTTCCGGGAATTTTAACGTAGATGGAATTCGTGTATCAACATCTTGGGCAAATGCTCCACTGCCAGTTGAGCTAACTTCTTTTAGTGCAAACGTTTTGAATAATCAAGTACTTCTAGATTGGAGAACAGCTACTGAAGTAAATAATTACGGATTTGAAATTCAGAGAAAAATAAGAAATTTTATTGATTGGGAGAAAATCGGATTTGTTTTCGGTTTCGGCAATAGCAATTCTCCACATCATTATTATTTTACTGATTATAAACCTTATGCCGGTACAAATGTATATCGATTAAAACAGATAGATAATGACGGTCATTTTGAATATTCTGAAGAAGTTGAGATTAACTTTAAATCCGAAAAAGAATTCATTCTTTATCCTAATTATCCTAATCCTTTTAATCCAACTACGAAGATAAGTTTTTATCTTAAAGCTTCAGTCAAATTGAGTATTGCATTATTTAATTTGCTTGGTGAGGAGATCAGAAAAATATATGATATGCATCTTTTTGAGAGTGGACATCATACATTTGTAATTGATGGTAGTGATCTGCCTTCAGGTGTATATTTGATGAGAATAAGAGGGAGAAGAGTAAATGCTGTGAGTAAATTAATTCTTTCTAAATAATTTCGAAGAAATATTAAAAGCTAATGAGTTTGGTAATGAAGTAATTTATCCAATAGAAGATGCTGTAATGTTTATGTAACCTCATTGTGTGCAGTTGTGATGAAAATACCGACTTTGCGAAACAATTTTGAGGGCAGTTCCCTTTCCCTTATTTTTACAATTTCAATTTTCAATAAATATGGAACAAGATGAAGATAATCTCAGTTGTCGGCGCCCGCCCAAATTTTATGAAAGTAGCGCCAATCCACCGAGCGATCAAAAATTATAACAAAAAAGAACCGGGAAGAATAGAGCATCTCATTTGCCATACCGGTCAACATTACGATGAAAAAATGTCAAAAATATTTTTTGAGGATCTGGGATTGCCGGAACCAGATTTTTATCTTGGAGTTGGTAGCGGTTCGCATGCCGAACAGACGGGTAAAGTAATGATGGAATTCGAGAAAGTTTTAATGCAAGAAAAACCGGATTATGTTTTGGTTGTTGGTGATGTGAACTCTACTATAGCTTGTACTTTAACTGCTGCTAAACTTCATATAAAAACCATTCACGTGGAAGCCGGATTGCGCAGTGGTGATCGTAAGATGCCTGAAGAGATTAACAGAGTTCTAACGGATTCCATTTCCGATCTTCTGTTTGTTACAGAAAAGAGCGGTATGGAGAATTTGAAAAAAGAGGGTGTGGCAGACGATAAGGTATTTCTTGTTGGTAATGTAATGATTGATAGTGTTGCGTACTATCTATCCAAGGCTGAACTATCAGATATTTTAGATAAATTCGGATTGGAGAAGAATAATTATATTTTGGTAACATTGCATCGCCCCAGTAATGTTGATGAACCTGAACAGTTAGAAAGATTAATTGCAATGTTGAACAGACTGGCAGATAGGAGAAAAATTGTTTTTCCTATTCATCCAAGAACTCGAAAAAATTTGGAATCACTGTCACTTGATAAAACAATCAGCCAATCAGTTCGCCTTTGCGATCCAATTGGTTATATTGATTTCCTTGCGTTAACAAAAAATGCCGAGTTAATAATGACGGATTCCGGTGGCATTCAGGAAGAATCCACATATCTTGGAGTTCAATGCATAACTTTAAGAGATTCCACCGAACGCCCGATTACTGTGGAAGTTGGTACAAATCAATTGTTAGGAGATGATTTAGTTTCTGCAGAAAAAGTTGCGAATGAAATTTTAGATGGTAAATTGAAGAAAGGTGTTGTCCCTCCGTTGTGGGATGGTAAAGCGGCGGAGAGGATAGTTTCAATTATTAGTAGATTAAGTGAAAATGTGACAATGTGATAATGAGAAAATGTGAATTTTATAATACATTTTATCATTAAGTAGGGAAATTAAAATGAAGATTAAGCATCATAAAGATCTGGATGTTTATAATCTAGCATTTAAAACTGCTATGAAAATTTATGATATTTCTAAATCATTCCCGGTTGAAGAAAAGTATTCTCTTACCGATCAAATTAGGAGAAGTTCGAGATCAGTTTGTGCTAACATTGCTGAGGGATTTCGAAAAAGGAGATACGAGAAAGCGTTTATTGCTAAATTAGTTGATTCGGAAGGGGAAGCTGCTGAGACACAAACTTGGTTGGATTTTGCCCTTGCTTGTGGCTATATAACAACAATTAAATTTGAAGAACTTTATCAAAATTATGATTTTATTATAGGCAAGTTGGTGGTTATGGAAAACAATTTTGAAAAGTGGATTATTGGATAATATATAATCAATTTCTCATAGTCTCCTGTCACATTGTCACATAATCAAAAAGGACTAAATATGAATATTAGAATTTCAGTTATCGGCACGGGCAGATGGGGATTGAACCATGTTCGCACTGCACGGCAAATATTGGGTGAAAATTTTAATCTCGTTTGTGATGCATATCGTTCTAATGAAGAGAAAATTAAAGAGATAGCTCAAGACATAAATATTATTACAGATCCAAATGAAATAGCTAATGATAAATCTATTGATGCGGTAATAATAGCTACACCAGCGGAGACGCATTTTGAAATTGCAAAGCAAATGTTGAATTCGGGTAAATCGGTATTGGTGGAAAAACCTATCACTCTTACTGCAGAGGATGCTGATGAACTGCAAAGAATTTCCGAAAAAACGGGGAATAAATTGATGGTGGGGCATATATTGCTCTATCATCCGGCTGTAATTAAAATGAAGGAAATAATTTCTACTGGTGAAATAGGTGAATTGGAATATATATATTCTAATCGTCTTAACTTAGGTCGCGTTCGTCAAGAAGAGAATATTCTTTGGTCCTTTGCTCCGCACGATATTTCTGTCATTCAGTATTTTGTTGAGGAAGAACCGATTCAAGTTTTTTCTCATGGTGCCAGGTATCTTCAGGAAAATATAGAGGATACGACCATAACATACCTTAAGTATGCAAATGGAGTTAACGCACATATCTTTGTTAATTGGTTGCATCCTTTTAAAGAGCAAAGAATGGTTGTAATCGGATCGAATGGGATGCTTGTTTTTGAGGATAGTTTGCAAAATGAAAAGTTAAAACTATTTCATAAGGATTATAAATTTGAGAAGGGTAATTTGATTAAAGGATCTAAGGATTATGAAGTAATTGAATTTGAAGGTAAACAGCCTTTGCAAGCAGAACAAGAACATTTCTTTGATTGTGTAATAAATAATAAAGAACCGCTTACAAACGGCAAACATGCCTTGGAGGTAATGAAAATACTTGTAGAGGCGACTAATAAGTTAAAAGAAATGTAGATTTTGGATGAATAGGATTAATTAAGAATAGGAATGATTGGATTATATTGAATTATTTTGATTATATGCATTTAAAATTGTGTTGTTCACAATAGAAAGAGTTATTAAAAATCAACTAAAAGATTGGATGGCTGGATGGATGAAAAAATATTAAATAGAAACAGAAATATTAACAGGGGATATAGAAAATTACAGGTCTGGCAAGAAGCAGTAGAATTAGCAACTTTTGTAAGGAGTTTATTAAAAGAGAAAAATTATATTTCTTTAAAAATTAGAGCACAGATTGAAGATTCAATTTTGTCTGTCCCGTCAAATATTGCTGAAGGATATTCAAGAAGATCGCTAAAAGAATACATCCGACATCTAAATATATCCTTGTCCTCACTTTCTGAGAATTATACACAGTTTTTTGTTTTATTTGAATCTTGAGACATTGAAAGAGAAAAATTTGATAATTACGATGCGAAACATTATAAATTAGAGAATAAATTATTAAAATTGATTGAAAGTTTAATTGATAAATAAAAAAATCAAAATGACTGGGAGCAAGATTATTTTGTAAAGGAGGATGAAATCAAATATCTTGATAAAGATGAATATTGAACTCATCCATTC
>CAZNJB010000070.1:0-9608 GCA_964573255.1 uncultured Melioribacteraceae bacterium | reverse complement strand
GTATGATTCTTTATTTTTTTTTGCTCATTTCCAGATAAAATTCTTTAAAGTTATACTTACTTGGTATAGTATGATGGAAATTTGTAAAACACTGATCGATTTTTTCCCTACAGGATTTATATAAAGTAATTTCTCTAAGTAAATTAAAAATTTATTTGAGGATTAATTTATGAAAAAAATAGTGATTACATTCTACTTTTTAGTAAATATTATCATTTGTGCACAGAGGATAGAAATAAAGACTATTATACCTGAACAAGATATTATAGGTGTATCAAAAAATACTCAAATTATTGTTGAATTAAATACATCTATCAATTTATCAGAATTTCAAATTAATAACTTATTTCAAATATACGGCTCTAACAGCGGTTTAGTAGAAGGTACTGTTGAGAAAGACACAACTAATAATAAATTCATCTTTACACCTATAAATTCTTTTTTTTGTGGAGAAGTTGTTAACGCATACTTTGGACCTCTGGGTATTCCGGATGATAGTATTAAAACATCCTTTCACTGGAGATTTACAATTGAAATAACAAATCCAACAAATGCAAATTTTGATAGCTTGCAAAGGTTCGATTACCCGAGTTTCGATGCAATTGCAGCTGATTTTAATAAAGATGGAGCTATCGATATTGTCTCAGCAACAGGTAGAGTAATTTATAATGATGGAGACGGATCGTTCAATTCCTTTGAAGAGATAGAAGAACTTAAAGGTCTAAAATATTTGGTCGATGGCAATAATGACCAAATATTGGATATAATCACATCTACAGCTGATGTTACAAATGTTTTTCTTGGTGATAGTGGTGGGAATTATTATTTGCATCAAAATATATATTCTGTGAGTGGTCTCATAATTGCGAAAGGTGATATTAACGGAGATGGATTTATAGATTTAATAGCTAAAAATTCATGGGGTTTAACCGGCCAAAACTTCTTATGGAATAAACTCATAAATGATGGAACCGGTGAATTTATAATTGATACGAGTGCTACATATTTAGAGAACTATATATCTGAAGCAGATCTGGTTGATATGGATAAAGATGGCGATTTAGATTTAGTGTTATTAAACACTTGGCCTGCTGAATACAATCAGTTTGAAGGGGCATATATTTATTATAACAACGGATCAGGCGAGTTTACAGATTTATTAAAAGTTCGTTTTTATATTTGTCCTTATGATGATTATTTAAGCGATTTGAGGCAATTATTTATCAATGACTATGATCTAAATGGATTAAATGATATTTGCGCTTTTGGATCATTGGGTGGCGGTTTAATAATGCTTCAAGAACCGAATAATTCTTTTTGTGGCTATGTAGAGACTGCATTTTCTGGTGCAGAAAACTTCGCATTTTTTACATCAGGTGATATTAATGGTAATAATCGCTTAGACCTTATCGTATCAAACTGGCAAACCTGCATTGAGTGCGGTGGTTCTGGAGAGGTAAAAATGTCAAATTATTTAAACTTCGATCCAATTGATTTTTGGAATGATTCGGCTAGTGCTTGGTTTAGCTTGGGTATCCGAAATGAAGTTGGTGTTGCTGTGGTACCGATACTTGCAGATGTGGATAATGACGGTGACCTCGATATTATTCATACAGGTTATCCAACGACAGTAACCTATAATGAAAATGTTATAACAAGTTTTGAAGAACAAAATAATTTACCTACACCTTTTTCTCTTTCTCTAAACTATCCGAATCCATTTAATAGCATGACTAAAATATCTTATAATCTTCCTTCCTCAGGTGTTGTTAAACTAACTGTCTATAACTTGCTGGGGGAGAAAATAAAAATACTGGTAAACAATTATCAAAGCAGTGGAAATCATACCGTAAGTTTTGATGCATCAAAGGTACCCAGTGGTTTATACCTTTATAGAATAGAATTTAATGGGAAGCAGATCGTAAAAAAGATGATCCATTTAAAATAATTTTAGAGGAGAAGTTAAAATAAAAAATTATATTATTTTATTCGCATTTCTATTGATTGCATTCAAAAGTGTTTTTGCGCAGGAAACAAACATACCAAGCTGGCCTTGTACAGGCAGTTCATCATCCTCTACACAATATATTAACTCAACTCTTACTCTGAAGGTAATTTTAGTTGAATTTTCGGACATAAAACATCGTAATCCATCACAAGATGGTCTACCAGCATATACTTATGATGATTTTGAAAATCTATTTTTCTCTAACGGAATTTACGTTAGTCCCAATAAGTACTCGCCTGACAATAAACAAGTATTCGGCAGTCTTCATGATTATTATAATATAATGTCGGATGGAAATTTAAATATTACCGGCTATGTTTTAAATAACGATAACAACAGCGACAACATACCTGATTGGATTGAATTGGATTATAGTAAGTCTTATTATAACGACCACGATTATACTACTTTTTATAATGAAGTTAGAACAAAAGCAACTGCTCAAGGTTTGAATATTGGTGGGCTGGGGACCTATGTTAAATTAGCTATTGTTTATGCAGGACATGCTTATAGACAAACAAGCAGTGGAGACAATAGTAACGGATTGACCCCAAGAGCAAATGCTATTAATGGAACATACTTTATAATGAGTGAGCAATTTGCTCCTTATGCACCTTATAATTCTGAACATCCGAATAGAAATTTTTCTCATATTGGTATTCATGCTCATGAATTAGGTCACTTACTTGGATTTCCAGATTTGTATTATTCTTCCAACAACAATGGCTGGTGGGATTTAATGGCAGCTGGGAATTACAATGGGCCAACTTATTCGGGTGCATGTCCAGCTCCTATAAACCCGCAACTGCGTTATGAAAAAGGTTGGGTTAGTTTCAACCAAATATCTGGTGACCCTACTTACCAAGCAGATTATTACCTACAGGATCCTGAAGTATTTAAAATTGTTAACAGCTCCTACAGTAATTACTACTTCCTTGTTGAGACTCGTAGATTTAACCAAACAATGACCATTGGTTCGACTAATTGCCCTGATTATAATACTTATGTTCCCCATGGAAATGAACCCCAAGGAGTTTTAGTCTGGCGAAAAGACTGGACTGTTTCACATGGTAGGATCATGCATGCCAACGGCTTGGAATGGCCGAGTGAAAATTTGGGTAACGCTGGAGATATATTGCCTGGTGAAAGAGGTGTTATAGTTATAACTCCATGGTCGGATTTAAGAACTGCAAGCTCAACTTATAATTGGATACCAAATACCACAACAAGCACTAACTGCGGATTTGAAATTATTTATGAAGGTAATGGTTACTATACCATAGATTTTTATTCTCAATATCCAGAACAAGCGTCTCCATCAGTTCCACAAAACTTAAATTCTTATTGGTCTAATAATCATCCAAAATTAACTTGGGAAGCTAACATTGAGCCGGATTTAAATCATTATGAAATTTATAAGAAAAAGAATTCATCTACTTATAGTTATTTTGCTAGTACTACAAGCACTTATTATGTCGATTATACAGAATCAGTATATTCAATTAGGAATGGAAATAAAATATATATTTCTTATAAAGTAAAAGCTGTTGATAGTTCTAGTAAGAAATCAGTATTTACACCAAGTAGTAAAGCTTTTGCTGTAAATGGTGGCATCGAAAAAACAACATTAGAAGAAAATGTTACTAACGTGAACCCAACTAAATATATGCTATATTCAAATTATCCAAATCCATTTAATCCTTCAACGCAAATAAGTTATCAAATTCCAAAAAATAGTTTTGTGAGTTTAGTTATTTATAATTCACTCGGTCAAGAAATTACAAAGTTGGTAAATCGATATCAATCAAGCGGGAAATACACCGTAGAATTTAATGCGAAAATTTTACCGAGTGGCTTATATGTTTATAAACTTAACGCAGGTGAGTTTATTTCAGTAAAGAAAATGATTTTAATAAAATAATTGAATAAAATTATGGGGTAAGTGAACTACTTACCCCATTTAAAACGTAGATATAACCAAAAACTCAAGCAGAATGCCTATACACTCAGCTTTTTCAAGATTTTTGTTATTTAGGGTTATTGCTTTTTAATAAATTGATTTTTAATTACGGCATCTGCTTAGTTGTATCGTCGTTATACCTATTAAAAATAGATTGATGGAAATCTAAATGGAAAATGCAATAATTGGAATCGTTGGTATTCTTTTAGGTATTATTTTGAATGAATACTTTCGACATAAA
Source organism: uncultured Melioribacteraceae bacterium (assembly GCA_964573255.1). Lineage (GTDB taxonomy): Bacteria > Bacteroidota > Ignavibacteria > Ignavibacteriales > Melioribacteraceae > CAYNUJ01. The sequence continues at coordinate 5,399 of CAZNJB010000070.1, read as the reverse complement.
AACAGAATCGAAAATTATTCGCAGAAAATCTTTGAAAACAGATTACCCGTTTATGAAAAATTATACGAATTGGTTGACAAAACAAACAATTCAATCAATAATTACATCGTTGATGATTCTCTCCCTTTCGAAGAAAGATTTAATGGCACATACGAAGAAGGAATGAAAGTGATACAATATTGTACAGAAAAGCAATTTTATCTAAGTGATGAATTAGCAGTCCTAATCGGAAGTGCAATTGTTAATACTTCTACCATATTTGAACCCGAGGAGGAAAAAGAAATTGAAGATGCAACAGTTAGGTTTAGATTAGATATAAGAGATATAAAGATAATGATTCTAAAGGAAAGTGGTATTTATGAAATAAATAAACATTTTAAGTCAGTAGGTAAAGTAAAATACAAAGGACCTGTTATCGATTATTATAAAAAGCTAAAAGAGCAATATAAAATAAACGGATAGATTAAAGGGAGTATTTCAATATACAAGTATTCTATTAAGAATGGCTGGGAAATTATAACAAATAAATTTGTTGCTGAAGATGTCGAAGATGAAGTATTTCACTTCGGTTTTTATAAAGCAGATATTAAATTCAAGATTGAGAAAGATAATTTTTTTGAATTACTCCTTTTCGAGAATCATAAGAATATTATTGATGAGAAATTTTTAATACACCTTTGTTTTTTTGAGCGGATTTATGAAATACTTATTCCTGATTTACCCGATTTGCTTGTATTATTAAAAGATATCCGTACAAGTTTAATATGGAAATAGGTAAAATCAGCTTTTCCACCCAACCGCAAAAAGGTTTGGATATTTCACCAAAAATTCAGCAGTCATGTGCGATTTAATGAGGCAGTGAAAAGGTGCTTATAAAATTATTTCTTAGATTGAAATTTCAGAGTAAAAGTATTTGTATTTGGTTTGTGATTTAATAGTATTTTATTTCGACTGACGATTAGAATATACAATAACATAAATAATAATTTAGGAATTGTATTGTTCGTCGATTATTTGGAGACATAGAATTTCTCTCCAAATGTTGATTTGAATATATCAATACAATCTTTAAAAGAGCGAACTAAATAACAGTTGCCGGACCAGGTTTGAAAAAACATTCCTTGTTGAAATGTTAAATTTCCTTTTTCGGATTTGATTTCAAATAAAAAGTTGCGACCCTTGTAACCTACTAGTATATCCAGGCAACCATTACCAACATCGGATAAATCCAACACAGAACATCCAAGAGCTTTAAGGCGCTTTACAATCATATTATGATTAAGATCTTTTCTCTTGTGATTTGTTAGAATTGCCATTGTTGTATTCATCATAATATTTAAGATAATAGAGCAATTGCATACGGAAAGCTTCGTAACCGAAATTGCAGAAGAAGAATGCTACTAAAGCTCTTTTAGCATCGTCAGGAATAATTTTGATAATATCATTTAATTCCGCATCGAAAAAATCAGTTGAGTAGGGATTGGGTAATTTATTTATCAATGAAATTAAATCATTTGTCGTCATAGACCGGCCTAAAAGATATATGAATGTGATCTTTTTCTAAGATGCAATTATAATGATCGTTCAGTTTGAATTTGATTTCGCGAAAGAGATAGTTGAGTTTGTCCGGAGGGACGTTTCGGGTACGGACGTCAATTGCATATCCTAAGTAATGGCGTGAGTATTGTCCGTGTTTTGAATCTGATATGCTGGTGATTACGCAATCAATTCCGTAATCGGAGTAAACTTCGTTGCAGACGATTATTGGGAATATCATTTCGGGCTGTAAGCCAAAGGGGTTGACGGATTTTTTTAGTTTCATTTTATTTCCTCGCTCATAATTATGCCCAGCTTGAAAGCTGGGAGTACAGAAAGCCGGGATTACAAAAGCTGAGAATAAAAAAAGCCGAGAATATAAAAGCCGGGAAAATTATTTTATGGGGCTTTCGGAGACGGCTTTTTTGTGTTGAAACATTGATATTATTAATCCGATTAGTATTCCGACAACTGCGCCGGCAATTTCTTCGACGGAGTTTTGTGAGATTCCGTGAGCTAAAAGGTACCCGCCGCCGATTTTCATAATCCAACGAACGATAAAGCCAACGATGTAGTTTTTAATATCTTCCCACATTGAATGGTCCTCCCTGAATTTTAATGTATTATAAAACTTTATCTTAAATCTGTTAAACAGAGAAACATTTGTATCTGATTGATTGCACGCACGCCTGAGGCGGGTAAAAATGGGCGGTTGAACTTTATCCAAAGTTATAGGGCGTTTTGATTTAGGGTAATCGTAACCTTTGGGTTTTATGTTTTTTAGGTTAAACATATTTATTATAGATCAAAATGAAAACAGTAGTAGTAACTTCTATTAAAGAATTAATTATGTAAGATAACGCAAAACAAGAATTGGAATTTGATCAACAGAATTGACACATAAATCCGAATGAGTAAATGTATTGTCATAGCAATCAATTTGAATTTGACTTGCATTATTAAATTTTGCAGTTATTATTTTAATACCATCCGTGTTGGTACGAGTATGATGAGTTAAAAGAACGTCATCGCTGTCAAATTTGAATATGCCGGCAGAAAAATCGAGTAAATAAATTCCTGCCGAAGAACGACTAAGCGTGGCGGTAACACCGGCATCGAATAATTTGGTAGAGTTTAGAGATACTGCACCGGAATTACAAACAAGCAAAGTGTGAAATACGGAGAAGCATTTATTGTCGAAAAATTGTGAAGGCAAATTTAACGACTTGAAAAATGGATCTAACTTTCTCATTGTTTACTTCCTTATAATAATTTAACACGCACGAGAGAACCGGCGCTTGGAGAAGAATCGATTGCCACGGCAAAAACTTCAAGTGAATGGCTTGTATCGCCGCTTATTACGGCTCTGCCATTATCATCGGAAACCAAAAAGCTACCGGAATTGAAGTAACCGCCTGATTTCACCAATGCAATACCTTGAATCATAACCGGACATTCTTCGCCTGAGGCAGTATCGGCGTTACATACACCGAATACGGTGTCGCCGGCTTGGGTTGGATAGCCACCGTAATTAATTAAATCATATTTGTTTAAGTCTGCTTGCGCAGTTATAGAAGTAATAAGTAAGGGCTGTTCTGTTAGCATTTTATATTTCTCCTATAAAAATTATTACATATAAAAACATTCTAAGACTTTCTAGTACCGGGAGGACGACCGCGCTTTTTCTGCGGTTGAGGAGTTTCATTTTCTTCAATCATTTTATCGTTATTATCCAACGGTTCGTAGAAGTTAGTCAAGCCTTCAAGTTCAAGGTCTTCAGAATTATATATTTCGTTTTCTTTAAATATTTTGCCTTTTTGATAAATATCGGAGTTTATGATTTTTATTTTCATATTATTATCTCCCAAAGAAAAACCGTTACTATTATTTTAGATTAAGTATTGACATCATTAATAAGATATCCGGCTTCGGCGCCGACGATTTTTACGTCGAATATATTAGTGTTGCGCACAATAAATAATTTACCCTTTTCAGAATATGTATCGATTAAAGGAAAGCCTTTTTTACGCAGTGTATAGCCGAAAGAAGGTTCGAAATATGTTCTTCTTTTTCCTTGAGCAGAAGGTACATAAGCAAGAATAACGTTATCTTTCCATAGATCATTGAAGTTACCGGAATCATCCGCATAAACCGCTTCGCCGACAGCGAGAACGTCAAATTGAAGCAATTGGCGGAGTAAATCGGTTGTAACTACCGCGTGTTGTGTATATTTAATCTTGTCGGTTATTTTGGGATGATTTTTAAGAGAAGTAAAGGCAGAAGCTCCCAAAATACAAACATTGGGATATTTGGCTATTTTAGCCCGGACCGCATTTTTAGCGGTATCAAAAACATCCAAGGGATCAGAAGTAGGATCATCGAATTTATCACCGGCCGATAGAGTTATTTTATTTCCCGATGGAAAGTTATTTAAATCTTGAAGCATATCTGCAGCGGATTTTTCGTGACGAAGTTTAATAACATCAGAAGTAACGTTAGTAGCGTGAACTTTGAGATTAAAAATATCTTCTTCGATTTCGCGGTAATCCATAGGATATTCGATATCGTGCTCAGTAAGAGCAAAATCTATTGTGCTGCGACCTTCCGGAGAAATTCTGTTGGAGTTCGCACGTATAGCGCGTTCCGTATTATAAACTTTGAATGCTTCTTTAGTGAATTGCGGAATTTTACCGGCTTCCTTTTCTACTTCCACAACAGGAAAAATAACATCCGCAATAAGCGAAGCGTTGGTATAACCGCGGGCAAGGTTTGTGAGAACGGGATCAACTACGCGTTTTTGAGCTAATGTTCCAGGCATTTTTCTACTCCTTAATCAATTTATCAAAAGCTTGTTTATAAGTGATTTTTTCCGATTGCATAAGATTCCGGATTTGCTTATGCATAATGAGAGAATCGCGGTCTACTTTCATATTCAGAAAATCGTCACTATCGTTTAATTGGGAATGAGGTTCGGGAGTTCTAAAATTCAAATCGTTTGGGAATGCTCTGAAAAGAGTTCTAAACAACTCAATAAGATCTGAAAATTGTTCAGCGTTTAGTAAGTTAAGAGAAGAAACAAAAGAAAGAATATTTGCAAAATGGGAACGAATAAAAGGTAAACCGTAACCTTTTTGAATTTCATCATTTAGTGAATCGAGGAAATTGTGTAAAAGTCGATTAATAAAAGTTGATTCAGAATCGGATAGATGAGATGGCTGAGTAACTTGACTCTTTTTATATTCATCCATAAAAGTTTTTATTTGATTTAGTACAAATTTTAGCTGCTCATCAGAAATTAAAGAAACGCCGGATTGTGCATCATTATGTAGTTCAGGTTTATTATTTGGATGTAACTCGGTATCCGGTTCATTTGATTTATTTGGCTCTGGTTCTGATGGATCGTTTGAATCAGGTTCCACACTTACATCAGAAGGGATTATTTCCGAATCAGACTCAAATTCAAAAACATCGTCAGGTTCTTCGAAGGTGATATCGGACAATCCTTTAACCGCCGGATTAGCGGCGCCAAGAAAAGCAACGTGTTTTAATCGTAAATCTTTACTCAAACCTACGGAACGTTTTTTATATTTTTTCTCTTTAAGCAACTCAATAAATTCGTCACAAAGTTCCGATGCACGAGCATAAAGAGTTTTACCAACTCTAAAAACTTCTTTGACCCATCCATAGGCGGGTTCGGTGCCAAGCCAAGGATGGCCAAGAGTTAAGGGAGCTTCTTCAAGCTGGGGGTTGTATTGAGCTACAATAAGATCTAATTCGTTTTCGGTAAATTCGTGAGTTTTTCCATTAGATGAAGTCCACTTCCCTACTTTCAGGATTTCAAATATTAAGTCTTTCATAAACTT
>CAZNJB010000069.1:0-9821 GCA_964573255.1 uncultured Melioribacteraceae bacterium | reverse complement strand
ATTATAATTTTGCAGCGAGGATGTCCTTTTTTACTTTTAAACATACAATCTCATTATCAATTCTCAAATATCCACTAAAATGGCAGCGAATTTTTGCACTATTATTTTAGGATAATTGTTATATTGAATTTATTCTTTGGCAAGTATGATGTTTTGTGAGAAACAAAGACGGCAAAAATAATGGACTATAACTCTTAATAAATATATTTATCTGCTCACAAATAACAGGAGGTATAATATGCAAAAACTAATTTCAACAATCATTCTATTAACCTTAGCTTTCTATGGTTGTAAGCAGAGTACAGAGCCGCAGCAGCCAACTCAGCAGAAACCGCCCGGATATCAGGAGGATGTTCCCTGGCCCAGTTTGGCGGACAGTCCGTGGCCGATGGAGCATCATGACCCACAATCAACTGGTAGAAGTAAATATTCTGGGCCAGAACAATTTAATGTATATTATAAAAACGAAATTATGGACCTTCATGCAGGCATTGTCAGTGGAATTGATTCTTTAATTTATGCAGCTTCAAATTTCCTCTTCTATTCTATTCATTTAAATGGTCAAATAATTTATCAAAATTCATTTGGCGAATACACTTTAATTACTCCTTTAGTTAATAATCAGAATCAAATATTAATAAACTATGAATACAATCCTCTTTTTAGTATAAGTCAAGCTGGTGATACTCTCTGGAATTTTGATGGGAATGGTTTGTTTTCTCAATTAAATATTGGGAAAGATGGAACAATCTTTTGTGGTGGTGAAAACAAATTATATGCAATAAACAATAATGGAATCACAGAATGGATGTTAATAGATGATAGAATCGGATATAGCTTTGCAAGTTCCATTTCCCCTGACGGGAACATGCTTTATTTATCGACCACTTCCAATTCAGGACTTTTGGCAATTGATTTAACAACTAAAACAATTTCATGGGAATTTGGAAGTTTCATTTATTCTTATGCCCCTTTAGTTGATTCAGATGGCAATATTTATTTTAGCACAGAATCTGATGGCAGTCACCCTTCAGGATTTTACTCAATTACGCGGGAAGGAAAAGTTAATTGGTATTTCGCACATAATTTATTTAATTGGCACGTACCTGATCATACACCACCAACAATAGATAAAAATGGAAATATCTATTTTGCGGCTGACTCAATTTATTCTTTCAATTACGAAGGTAAATTGCGGTGGAAAAAATATATCCCGAATATTTCCAGAGCAACTCCCCTTGTTTGTGATTCTGACAATAACATCTACATTACCTTGAACGTAACTGGCAAATGGGGTTTAGTAAAAATAAATTCAAATGGCGAAATTCTTCTTGAAACTCCAGCAGATGCTTTCGAGGGAGAGAGTACGGCTTATTCTCCGATGCTTTTAGACAAATTATTAGTCATGCCAACACAAGGCAAATTCATTTATTTACTAAAATAAAGGTGATGATATGAAAATAAAAGCTCTATTAATATTATTTAGTATTAATGCGACAATCTTAGCACAAAATGATATCCAAGCTAGGAAAGAAATTGAAATATTTCTGCTTACAGAAAATTTTAACTCCGAAATATTTAGTCATATTTTTTATAGATTTGTTTCTATTCAAGATTTTGTTTGGGCTTATGATAAATATAATAAAAATTATTATATAACATCAGATTCAAAATATACTGATGTAACTTTACCTCTGAATGCGCCTGGAGTAAATTATGAAAATACAATAACGCAAAGTGATACATTTCCAAATAATAAAAATTGGCAGGGTTTTGACTTTGTTGTTGGGAGCCCAGAACATGAACCCGATCAACCCGATTTTGCTTATGGATTATACAAATTAACTGCATATGGTATTCTTTCACAAACTTTTGACATTGTTGAACTACCTGGGACAATATATCTTGATTATCGTGATTCATATTATCCCACTTTACACATTCCAAATTCATATACTTCAAACGATATTTTCCTAAAATATGATTTATCAGTTTATGCTTTTTATACTTCAAGGTTTGAAGCACCTTCAAACTTCGATGATTTAGATGAGTTACTAGTAGAAAACTCCGTAAATAGGATTTGGGAATTAGCGGAATTATCGAAACCGAATAATGAATTATTCCCAACCTCGTTTTGGAAAAACTGTTTAATTTCTTTTGAAAAAAATAATCACCCTTATTTAATATGGAGTGCCTATCCAGATGAAAGTCAAAACATATCCTCTTACAAAATCTACCGCGGCTTACCAAATCCATTAAAACCGAGAATATTTAATTTCACTCCAATAGCTACTGTAAATAACGACGTATTTGAATATGTAGATAATGATATTCTCCTCAATCCCAACGGAGACGAAGTTAGATATTACATAACCGCAGTAGTGAACGGTTCGGAATCTGTTCCTTCCAACACTGTTTCCACCAACGGCGGTTTGTATAAAGAATCTCCCCCCCCCCCCGCAGCATAAGCTGAATGAATTCAAATTAGAACAGAATTACCCGAATCCCTTCAACCCAACCACGGAAATATCTTATTCAATTCCCAAATCTTCTTTTGTAACGTTAAAAGTGTACGACACGCTCGGCAAAGAGGTTGCCACGCTCGTAAACGAAAGGAAAGAACAGGGAAGATACACAGTTGAATTTAACGCCGCCAACTTACCCAGCGGAATGTATATTTACCAAATAACTGCGGGTAAATACAGAGCTTCGGGTAAGATGTTATTAATGAAGTAAATCAAGCATAAAACCAAACAAAGCCGGGCTGCCTTGAGCGGTTCGGCTTTTTTGTTTGCGTAAAATACGAAAGGGAATAGAACACGGGTTCCGCGGATTGAACGGATTTACACGGATGGGGTATAAGTTATATGGTATAAGGAAAAAAGTTGTCACTCTGAGCGAAGTGAAGAGTCTAAAAAAGATTGACTGATTGACTGATTGTCCGCCGGACTCTGCGAGAGTGATTGAATTAATGAATAGCTAAATGGCAAGTTTCAAAACAGTATTCCATCATTCCATTATTCCATTCTTCCGCTATCCACCATTCCTAAACCCCAATTACATTCATCAATTCACCCATTCATCCAATCAACCAATCACACATTCTTCCGCCATTCCCAAGCCTTGCATCTCTTGCATATTATTATTATTATTATTCAGTGAAAATTATTGAGAAATGATGTAATAATGCAATAGAGAGCGTGCGGGGAAGCCGGGATAGGGATGTTTCAAGTTTAGAAGGAACCGACAGATGAAAAATTTAATTCCAAACATTGAATTATTTATGTAATATCTTTAACTTCAAATAAGAATTTGAGAGCAAAATGAAAATGGTTAAAAGAATTAACAAAAGATTACTAACTCGCAATTTGTTATATACTTTCTACTTTATACTTGTCTTCCTGTAACACCACCGAACCGCCGATAAAGGACGAGCCTCCGGCGGTTGTTAAGTATACAATTACAATTAGCGTAACTCAAACAACCCACCGGAGTATAACGCTTAAGATAACAAGCACATTCAATAAACCCGCAAAAAGTATTGAGCTTTATAGAAGAAGAGAAAACAAAGATACCCTCGTTGAAAGCTACACGGCATTTACATTGGAAAAAGAAATAATAGACGACGACAGCGGAAAGGGATTTATAATAGATACCGAATACAAATATTTTGCCGTGAGAGTGGATACTACGAATAAATGGATAGACACGAGCGAAATAATAACAGCGAGAACACTTCCGCCCACAAGTCACGAATATACTTGGGAAGAATTTATAATTGGCGACGATGGTAACAGTAACGTACTCTACGATGTTTGGGGAACCGATGAAAATAATGTTTATGCAGTGGGGGGAGTAACAATAAACGATACGACTTACGGAATTATTCATTGGGATGGCACCGAGTGGAAACCGGAAAGAAAAATTGGAGGGCTCCATTCAATATATGGATTTAGCGAAAACGACATATGGGCTGCCGGTGGAACTGTGGTACACTTTGATGGAAATAAATGGAATCCAATTGATGCTAAATTAGTTAATAATCAAGCCGTTATACTTGACCCGGTATTATTTGAGAATCGTGAATACACTTGCATCTGGGGCACGTCGAGTGATAATTTGTATTTGGGGAATCTTAGAAGGAACATAGTACATTGGAATGGAAGATTCGCTTCAGTTGAAGATCTACCGGAAGATGGGATTGTCTTTGATATACACGGAATTGATAAAAATCACATAATTGCTGCCGGAAATGATTTGTATTTACCCGGTTTTGCTTTCACAAAAGACCAAAATTCATGGAAATTAATACCTGAGTTATTATTTGAACATATAGATCTGGAATCGGTTTATACAAGAAATAGTAAAGAAGCATATTTATGCGGCAGTGGAATAGTAGATTATTTTGATGGTAAATCTACATTGCATAGTGATATCACAACACAGGCATTAAACAAAATAAGAGGGAATAAGGAAACTGCAGATATGTTTGCCGTAGGATATAAAGAAATTCTACATTTTAATGGAATTGATTGGAAATCGTACAGAACAGAACTCTCTATAATCAACGAGAGTAATTTCAGAAGCGTATTCTTAGTGGGTAAAAAAGTATTTATCGTTGGTTATAGAGGTTCAAAAGGAATAATAATTATAGGTACAAAATAAGAGGAAAAGATGAAAAAAATTAAATTATTAATATTCGTAATGTTAGTTCTAACTAATATTACGAATATTTCAGCGCAAAATGACCCGGATGGAATGGGGCAGCCGGAATTTTATGTGAAATTGACAGATAATCCCGGCGCATATTATCGAATACTTGCAACGCATTACGGAAATGAACCGATTTATGATAAAAATTTTAACTACACAACGGAATACAATTTAGAATGGGAAAGGACAGACGCTGAAGGTAATCCTCTAGATATATGGATATCACAACCCCCTTCTTCATCGACTGGTTTTGATTGGGTATACGATAATCTTGCCGGAGAAGGTTATAGGGGTATTTTAGGTTTAGGATTATATAAGATTGAAATTCAGAGAAAAGAAATTGTTTTTTATAAAACAATATTTACATTTTATTTTGATACGAGAGATAAGAAAGATTTTTGGCATTCTCCGGATATAATATTTTATTTTGATTACAAGGAATCAAAGCAAACTATGACAGCATATTATATTAATGATTTGGGTAATCAAATTACATTAAATCAAAATGATACTGTAAATTTTTGGGAAGTATTCGGATTAAACAAGGATTGGTCTTTTATTACGCAAGAAATACCTGTAACGAATGATGTTGGCGGTATGGTTAATACTTCATTAAAAACAAAATTATTAGAAAAGAACGAAGGTTTTCCGGTTGAAGAAAATACATATCCATTAGGATATGAATTTAATGCTGGAGAGGTTGTTCCTTTTTGGAAAGAAGCCACCTATAAATTTGAAGCAACAACTGAGGTGATAAATAATTATAAAGTCCGTGATTGGAATGGTACAATTTTGGGCAAGGTAGCTAATTACAAACTCAAGTCTAATGATGATGCTGTAATATCCTACTATCAACCAACATACCCCCTCACCGTAACCAACTACCTCGAAGGAGGAAGCGGGGGGAGTTATTCTGTTACTTGGACAAATCCTAATCCGGATATTCAATATTTGAATATTAACTCCGGTGACAGCTTTTATGCGTTAGATTTTTCAAAAAACAATGATTATTACAAAATAGATGTTAAATTCACAATCCCATCACAATACGGAACCGATTGGTATTTCCAAAACTGGGATGACGGTTCGACAAATACAACAATTACTGATTTAGCCGTAACATCTCCAACAACAAGAACAGCCTATTACAAAGGGAATATGCGTTCTGATAACTCAGCCGCCTTCGCCAATAACAACCAGCGGAAGATAGTGAAAACGGCGGACGGAACGCTGCATCTTGTTTACGAGAGTATGGGGAAAATATGGCGCTTGGCGTAAGGAGTGACTTTGTGATTATGAGACTTTGAGACAATGAGAAAGAAAGGAACTACCGAATTATGCGAATTTACGGATTTAGCGAATTTGAGAAAAGAGACAGATTTTAACATTGATTTATTTGTGTACTATTTTTAATTTAAAATCAAAATTTGAGAGCCAAATGAAAATGGACAAAATACTTAGAAGAATATTATTCATTTCCCCCTTTTTACTTTTGCCTTTCTACTTTTTACTTTACACTTTGAACTTTGTCCTTGTCGCTTGCAACACAACCGAACCGCCGATAGATAAAACTCCGCCGGACAGCACGGTGACGAAAAAAATAATACTTGCGCAAAAAGGAGTTTCCGCAACTGAGGTATGGCTTTACATGAAAACTGAGAACTTTGACACAACGGAAACCGTTACGCTGCGGCAAAGCGGGAACGCAATAAAACAATTTTTTATGGCTACGGGAGATACGACATTATATTTCGACAGTTTGGCTCCTTCAACAAATTATAATTACAAAGCCTACTTAAACGGCGATACAACCGTTTACGGAGAAGCGGAAATAAGAACGCTGGATACAACAAGCCACAATTTCAGTTATGAAATATTTACATTTGGAGATATCCCTACAAGTTCCCTATACGACGTAGCCATAATAAACGAAAACGATATTTGGGCTGTGGGGGAAATACACACCGAATGGACGGACCAATTTGACAGCAACGGTGTTTGGGTGCAGCCATACAACGCGGTGCATTGGAACGGACAAGAGTGGGAGTTGAAAAGGGTACTATTCTTATATCAAGGTATCTTAATGTTTTCCGATATTAATTCAATTCTAGCATTCAATAGTAATGATATTTGGTTTGAGGCTGGTATACATTGGAACGGTTCAAAATTTGAGACAAAACCATTGAATATCAATTTCCCTTCGCACGTCAACTCCATGTGGGGAACCTCAAGCACAGATTTTTATGTAGTAGGCAATAACGGCAATATAGCCCACTACAACGGCACAAATTGGGAAAAGATAGAGTTGGACGAAGATATAAGCGAATATTATTTGAGCGATATATACGGCACTGAGGACGGGGAGGTATATATAGTGGGAGTTGACGATTACTTCCGAAAATCCGTTCTTATAGAGAATGCTTCCGGGAAATTCAAAGTTTTTCAAAGAAGCGATGTAGTGCCGGAAAATGAAATATTTAATCCAAAACTTTACGGAGATTTAGTGTCAATATGGATTGATGAGAACAGAACGGTTTATACCGCTGGTTCTTATTTATATAACTTAAAAAACGATAAATGGGATTATGTAAAATCTTTACCGGCAAATAATCCATTCAGAGGAACGTATGCATACTATAGAGGTTATATTACGTCAATAAGGGGAAACGCTTCAAATGATATTCTTATTTCGGGTACAAATAATACATTAATGCACTTTAACGGAAAAACCTGGGGTCAGTTGGGAGAGCCGTATGACCCGGAAAGCAATGTAACCTGGGCAAAAGTTACAATAAAAGGAAATGCAGCCGTAGCCGTAGGTAAAAAGGGAATTAAAGGAATAATAATTTTATTAAAAAGATAAATAGGAGGAAAAATGAAATCTATTAATTTTATTCTGATGACTACTTTTATGATAATAATCATAAATTCTTCTTTATATTCACAATATCCGCCAATAAATTGGCTGCTAACGCAAGGAGGATATAACTTCGATGAAAATGATATCATTACTTGTCCAAATCAACTTAGCGGTAGTACGCAAGGCCAAAATAATGACGAATTGGGAATAGTCGATGAAAATCCCTTTCTTGTAAAAGTTAAAGACTAACCGCCAATCAGAGCGTTTCCAATGACCTATCCTTCTGATAATATAACATTTTATTATATGGCTTTTGATACTGATAATGAAAATAAACCTATACCGGTTAGAATAGAAAATAATGTATGGAATACTATAAAAACGTTCAGAGCAGATGGAAGTGGATATGAATTTAATGTTTTCCCGCCTGCAAATGGTGATGTAAATAATTCAGCGGATTTTCTTTTAAATTTCAATGGTACGGGAAAAGACAAAGTTTGGGATGAACCCGGGTGGGATTGGAATGATATTTTATCTACGCCAATTGAAAAAACTTATAATTTTAATATCAAATTAGAAGGTGCTTCCTATCTTGAGTTGGGAACCAACGGAGAATATTTAGCAAATGTTGAAGGAGGTGAAGGGTACTATACATTTAAATGGGAAAAAAGGATTATTTATTCTGACGGCAGCGTTGGCGCATGGGAAAATCTCGGAGAAAAAATTCCAAGCACTTATTCTGATTTCAGCGGTTGCTACGAAAATTATACAGTTTATGTCTACTTCAACGAATATAAAATAAACATACAAAAAAACGAATCTAACGATATTGAATTAAAAGTTACGGTAACGTCTCATAATTTTGACGGTAGCGTAGATGTTATTTCAGCTTCAAAAATAATCACATCTACGCCTCCCCAAATAAGACTTGTTAATTTAATTGAGGATACCGATAATTTTGGTTCTTTGATTGTGGACGATAATATTTCAAATCCAATAACTTCCGGTGACACTGTGCAATTTTATTACAATACCGTCCATTCTTTAAGGACAAATTTACTGCCGTACGTTATTAATTGGAATAATTCGGGTAAAAATGAAAAACATGTATTTTGGACATATAATAGAACAATTAGTAAAAAATATTTTAATTTAACAAAAACTATAATCATAGATGAGAATACGCCAAAATCAGTTGAAGCTAATTTTTATAAAATTGAACCGGTTACTATTCAAACCGAAATAGACGGAGTTCCCGCAGGAAAGATATATTTCAGCGATCCGTGGTATTATTATCAAGATTCAAACGGAAATTGGGTTCAATCGGATGTGTTCATTGAGTATGATTCACCGGCAACCATTGATGAGAAATCCGTTTACGGTGGAGTGTTTATAAATCAAGATTATAATATTCCAGGAAATCCCTATTACTCGATAAGTTCCCCAAATCAAATAATTATTAAAGGAAACACTCATAATTTGTACTTAGATAATTGGGATGCGGAACCGCCAACAGACGCATCATTCCAATTCCCGAATTCGACGAGTACCGGCGTTGTATTTAAGAATGCCGGAACAACAGTAAAAGCTGTGATGAAAGGAAATTTGTTAAGCAATGACGCAGCCGCCTTCGCAAACAACAACCAGCGGAAGATAGTAAGAACGGCGGACGGAACGCTGCATCTTTTCCCTTTTTCAAGCACACTTGAATGATTGCCTGCACTTCGATAGCGAGTAAAATTGAATGAGAAATATCGCTATCAATTCACTCCTATGAATTATTAGGTATAAGGAAATAAGGTATAAGTACGGGATAAGTGTCACACTGAGCGAAGCGAAGAATCAGAAAAACGCGGATTGACTTATTGTCCGCAGAACATCCACAGACTCTGTGAGACTGATTGTCCAAAGGACTCTGTGAGAAAATAATATAATGCATCCAACTTTGAGCCAATCAGCCAATCACTCAATCACCCAATCATCCCATCATCTTTTCTTCCCGCCCATCCATCATTCCCCAAAAGCATCAGCAAACATTTTACCATCATTCCACTATTCCATTTTTCCCCAAAGGGTTCTGAGAACACCATTCCCAAGCCTTGCTTCTTTTGCATATTATTATTAATTTTATTATTCAGCCGAGATATTTAAGAGTTTGTGTATTTATGCTATAGAGAGTGTGCGGGAAAGCCGGGATAGGGATTATCCAAGTTTAGATGCGAAGATGAATTATTTAATTAAATTAGAA
>CAZNJB010000068.1:0-9900 GCA_964573255.1 uncultured Melioribacteraceae bacterium | reverse complement strand
GATTTATACTTTATATTTAATACTTTAAAAGATAATAAAATGGTTCATTGATTAAATCAATAAAAGTTTAAAAGTGAAAAATAATTATTGCAATTTAATGGTCGGAATTTATTTCCCCTTTAATATTATAATCATATCAATTCTGATTTCTTCCGGATTATCTGCTCAACCAAATTATCCCGGAAGATTAAATTTATTTCGTTCTGATTCTACGGAATCCATTACACTTTCACAAGATGCAGCAAGTGGGACAGTTGACGAAGATTTATATTTTGTCGGTCCCGGTGACGTACTAAAGATATTTATAAAAAACAATAATCCACAATTCCTTGTATCTGAAATTGATCATGAAGGCAACTTGTTTTTGGATAAATTAGGAAGTGTGAATTTATCCGGCAAGAACTTAGCAAACGCAAAATTTGAAATAAAAAAATTACTCAGTTCTATTTTCAATAATTCAGACTTCGTTATTACCCTTGTTAAAATCAAGAGAGTTAAAGTAAACTTAACAGGTTATGTGAAGAATATTCAATCACTAACTTTCCCAGGTAATTATCGACTCGTGGATATTCTTTCCACCTCAAAATTTTTGTTTAAAGATTCTGACCTTCGTAATATTTCTGTTATTTCATATGATGGAAATGAAAGAAGTTACGATTTAATTTCATTTATTCGTCTTGGTGAAAGTATTCAAAATCCATATTTACGTGATGGTGATTTAATTAATATTAAAAAAGCCGATAAATTGATTTATGCATACGGCGAATTACTTTATCCTGGAGTTTATGAGTTTAAAGCGGGAGAAACACTTGGGCATCTGCTCAAAATTACCGGTGGATTTACTGCATACGCTAAATCTGATAGTATTGAACTGATTAGATTTAGTAAAGATGGTAAGAACCAATCAAGTATTATTACTAATGTGAGTAAATCTGAAACTAATATAGAATTACTCCCTTTCGATAAAATTGTTGTAAGGAGACTACAGGATTACTTGATTGATAGAACCGTTACCATTGAAGGTTTTGTTAAATATCCGGGAATTTACAGAATTGAAAAAGATAAAACGAAGTTAAGTGAGTTGTTATTAAATTATGCCGGTGGGTTTTTGCCGAATGCTTCATTGAAAGACTCTTATGTTATTCGTCAAATTGGTTTAAAAACGAAAGATCCTGAGTTTGAGCGTTTATCAAAGATTCCAAGAGCTGATATGACCGAAGATGAATATGATTATTTGAAAGCATTTTCAAGACAAACAGCCGGAAAAATGGTAGTGGATTTCGAAAGGTTATTTTTGAAGAATGATTCCTCTGAGGATCTAATTCTTAAAAGAGGTGATAAAATTGTTATTCCGGAAAGTGTCAATTATATTTCATTAGTCGGTCAAGTTAACTATCCAGGAAATATAACATATCAACCAGGCAGAAGTGTATATGATTATATCGAGTTAGCAGGAGGATTTTCCTGGCGTGCCGAAGAAGGTGATGTTAGAGTTATAAGAGCTGATTCCGGTGAATGGCTTGAAGCGGATGATGTGGATAGGCTGTTTCCGGGTGATGTGATTTGGGTACCTGAAAAACCTCCCGCACAAAAATTTTGGGATGTATTTAAAGATGTAGTCTTTGTAATTGGGCAAGCCGCTTCATTAGCCGCAGCAATTGCTGCGATTGTAATCGCAACTAGTCAATGAGTTTGAATCAAATGTTAAATATCATTCTCTTTCATATAAAGAAAATATTAATATTTTCTTTTGCTACTTTTTTATTTGCTTTCATTATAGCCTATTTCTTCTTGCCACTTACTTATTCTTCGGATGTTAAAATACTGCCTCCGGATAATGAATCGAATAATACACTCGGAATGTTGCTTAATAATAGCGGCTTAGAAAATTTAGTGGGCTCTTCTTTCGGGGGAGACTCCCAGCTTTATGCACAAATAATAAAAAGTCGTGCAGTATTGGATAAGGTTATATCTGATTGTTCACTCAAAGAATTTTGGCAAGAAGATAATCTCTCCAAGGTAAGAGCCAAACTTAAGAATATTTTGGATGTTTCTGTAAACAAGGAAGGGATTATTAAAGTTGAAGTAGCATTATCAACTCCACCGTTATCGAGATTCTCCAATAATATAGAATATGCAGAGTTATCAGCAAAAATTGCAAATAGTATTACTTCAGCATTGGATGCCGTAATCAGAAAAAAGATGAATTCAAAATCATATTCTGCTAGAGTATTTATTGAAGGGCAGATTAATGAAACAAAAGAACAAATTAAACAAGCAGAAATAAAGTTAAAAGATTTTCAATTAAAAAATAAAACCATTTCTCTTCCGGATCAATTACGTTCTTCTCTTGAAGCAGCAGCTAAAGTTAAAAGTGAAATTATTTTTACAGAAATAAAACTTGATCAATTAAAAAGAGAGATAAATACCAGTTCTTCTGTGATTAAGGGATTAGAGGATAAACTAAGTACTTTAGAAAAAAAATATAAAGAATTTGAAATAGGAAATTCTCAACCTGATTATTTCCCTCCGTTTGGTAATGTACCGGAAATTAGCATTCAATTGGCGGAATTAACAAGAGAACTCAAAATATTGAATGAAGTTTATACATTGCTACAAAAAGAATATTATAAAGAGTTAATAAATGAAAAGAAGAACGTTCCTGTAGTTCAAATTTTAGATGAAGCAGTCGTTCCTGATACTGAGACTAAACCGCGGACTGCACTAATTAGTGTTACTGCGGGAATGATAGGATTTTTTGTTATTATACTTATTCTTGCTGTTAATGAAAAGAAAATTAAGGAATTGAAAAATTATGAATAAAAAGGTTGCTGTAGTAACCGGCGGTGCCGGGTTTTTAGGTTCGCATCTTTGCGATAGACTTATTGATGAAGGTATGAAAGTAATTTGTATCGATAATCTTCTTACTGGTTCGTTAAAAAATATCGAACACCTATTCGGTAATAAGGATTTTGTGTATTTTAATCACGATGTAACTAATTTCATTCATGTTCCCGGACAAGTAGATTATGTGCTTCATTTTGCTTCTCCGGCAAGTCCAATAGATTATTTAAAATTACCAATTCAAACTCTTAAAGTTGGTTCTTTAGGAACACATAAAGCTTTAGGACTTGCAAAAGAGAAGGGTGCTAGATTTTTGATTGCATCAACTTCGGAAATTTATGGTGATCCCGAGGTTCATCCGCAAAAAGAAGAATACTGGGGAAATGTTAATCCAATCGGACCAAGAGGCGTATACGATGAGGCAAAAAGATTTGCAGAAGCAATGACAATGGCGTATCACAGGTTCCATGGTGTGGAGACACGTATTGTTAGAATTTTTAATACATACGGACCCAGAATGAGATTAAATGACGGTAGAGCTTTACCTGCATTTGTCTCTCAAGCATTAAAAGGGGAGGATGTTACTGTATTCGGTGACGGTTCCCAAACTCGCAGTTTTTGTTATGTATCGGATTTAATTGATGGGATATTTAGATTACTCTTATCAGATGTTGATACACCGGTAAATATCGGCAATCCTTCCGAAATTACAATTAAGCAATTTGCCGAGGAAGTAATCCAACTTACCGGTTCTTCGAGTAAAATTGTTTACAAAGCATTACCTGAAGATGATCCAAAAGTAAGACAACCTGATATTTCAAAAGCTAAAGAACTTTTAGGCTGGGAACCAAAAGTTGACAGGCACGAAGGGTTAAAAATTACTATTGAGTTTTTTAAAAATTCCCTATAATTATGTCCAAACTTGTTTCACGGTCAATTTCATCTGCTTCGGCTGTTGTAATTACTTTTACTTTTCTAAGCAGGGTATTGGGGGTAATTCGTGAAGTCGTGTTCGCTTCTGTTTTCGGTACCAGCAGAGAGTTCGATATATTTCTTCTCATTGCTGCTGTTCCTTTGGTTCTCAATAATGCGTTAATCTATTTGGGACAAAATTTTTTCGTTCCTTATTATCATTCTTTTCCGATTGAGGATACTGAAGGAAGAAATTTTTTTTTGGTTACTATTCTTAAGAAATTTTTTTTTAGTGGGCTTTTAATAGCTGTTGTATTATTTATTTTTCAACGACTTTTTAATTATCCCGGGGTTTCTGATAACTTATTAATTGAAGAATCTGCTTTCGTTAGAGCAGAAATAATGTTATTTGCTACAATCCCTTTAGCAGCTGCATTTTCAATTATAGCTGCATATCTACAAGCTGAATTTAATTTTATTATTCCATCTATTTCACAAATATTTTTAAATGTATCTATAATATTTTTTGTTTTCGTTTTTGGTGATAATCTTGGGATGGAGTCCATTGTAACAGGCTATTTAGTTGGATATTTAATCCAAATATTGATTGTACTTGCTTATATAATAAAAACAAAAAAAATAAAATTCGTTAACAAAAGTAGTCATTTAAAAATCAAAGCATCAATTGGAATTGGACTTTCATACATTGTACTAATAGAATTGATCAATCAATCTTATACAATTATTGATAGATATTTTATCGCGTTTATTCCAGAAGGTGGGATTTCCGCATTGAATTATGCATCTGTGATATATACTGCACCTATTGGAATTATTTCTCTCGCTTTTTCGTCGGCAATATTTCCATTTATGTCAAAAAATATAAACTTAAAAAACTACCAAAAGTTGAGTGATGATTTTACGCGTAGTTTAAAATTCTTGGCATTTATTTTTATACCCATTTGCTGTGTATTTTACATATGGGCTGATGATACAATTAAATTGCTCTACGGGAGAGGAAATTTTGGCGAAGAGCAAATTATTTTGACTTCAGAAGTCCTAAAATATCTTTCAGTTAGTATTTTCTTTTTTGCTTCGTTTGCTGTAATTAATAAAATTTATTATTCAATGAATTCATTGAAAACACTCCTTATTATTAGCGGAATTTCAGTCATATTAAAATTAGGGCTGAATTATTTATTCGTAGGGAAACTGCTTCAGAACGGCTTGGCTTTAAGTTCATCCATAACTTATATTTTTATCACGATTCTCTCTTTATTGATCTTGCTTAATAAAATCAAAATAATAAGCATATTGAATTTCTTACTTTATTTATTGAAAATATTATTGATCTCATCCTCTGCTTTATTAGCCGTATATTTAATCAATTTAATTTTCCAGATCAATTTATTGTCGGAAATTATAAACCTATTTCTATTTCTTTTTATTTATATGATTATATCATATCTTTCCAAGTTAGACGAACTAAAGTATATTAAAAATCTGTTATCTTAAAAGTGGTAAAAAAACTCGCGCAAAAAATCATTTATCTATTCTTATTATTCTTGAAACCTCTCGGGACGATTTATAGAAATTTATTCTCATATAATGATTCTATTCTTGTTTTAGCTCTTCAAAGGTTAGGGGATACTGTATTTCTAATTCCTGCATTAAAGCATATTGTAGGTAATAAGAAAGGAAAGATAATATTTGTTGCATTTGAGGAAAATGCCCCCATACTAAAATGGCAATTCCCTGAGATTGAAGTAATTACAATACAAAAGTCTGAATTTAAATTGAACGGAAGAATATTATCCAAAGCAGAATTAAATAGGTTAAAATTATTTCGGTCGAAGGAGATAATTGACTTAAGCGGAGGAATTCATACTGCTATCTTAACGTTTATGATGAGGGTAAAAACAAAAATAGGAATAAATGACAAATATTTATCACCCATTTATAATAGCTTTGTTTCAAAATCAAATAGTAAACACTTGATGGAAAGTTTCTTATCGCTGTTTGAGTCCGATGCGAAATTATCAAATGTATTCCAATTGAAAACTAATAGAATAGATAATATTTTGATAGCACCGTTTGCCGGATGGAAGGCAAAAGAGTGGAAGTTAGATAATTATCTTGAGTTAGCAAAAAGATTGGACAAAAAATATAATGTGGCAATTTCTATTCCTTCAAATAAAGAGGTTAGAAAAATATTTGAAAAAAATAATTTTAAGGTTCTTGAAACAACATCTACTGAAGAATTACTGGAAGTTATTGATAAATATGATTTAATAATCGGCAATGACTCTGGTCCTGTTTACATCGCTTATATGATGGGTAAATTTACAGTTTCTTTTTACGGACCGACAAACCCATTCTTTAGTGCACCAATTGATGACGGTCATTTAATAATATTAAATGAAGTTCAATGTTCACCGGGTAAAAATGAACAGTATTGTATAAAAGATGCTGGACGAAAAGATTGCTATGATTTCATTTGTATGAAAGGAATTACCGTAGAATATGCACAAAATCAGATTGAAAATTATATCAATTCTATAAATAGTAATTAAAATGAGAATATTATTTTTAGCCGATGCAAACTCGGCGCATACATTTAGATGGGTTAATGCTGTTAGCGAGAGGGGAGTTGAAGTATTCCTATTTTCTTTATCTCCTTCTAAAAATTACTCTTATGATCTCTGGACTAATGTAAAGATATTTGAATGTGATTTTGGAGAGGATATACAAAATAAATTTGGAAACCGCTTGGACAAAAGTCTTTATCTAAAGGCCTTACCTCAAATTAAAAAAATTATTGGGGAATATAAAATAGACATAATTCATGCACATTACGGAACTAGTTATGGTTTGTTGGCAACTTTGACTGCTTTCCCGCAAAGGTTTATATCATTCTGGGGAACGGATGTTACAGAATTTCCAAAGGTTTCATTTCTCCATAAAAATATTTTAAAATTTATTTTATTCAGAAATCAAAATATATTCACAACCAGTAAGTGGCTTAAAAATGCCTTAAGTGAATATACTTCTCGTGCAATTCGTGTTATTCCTTTCGGAGTTGATACTTCAATCTTTTTTCCTGCCAGCGAAAAGAATGAAGATGTCTTTAGATTTGGAATTGTTAAATCGTTGGAAAAGCAATACAATATTGATTTTTCTATTCAAGTATTTAGTGAAATTCTCAACAATTCAAGTGGTAAAAATTTCGAATTGATGATAATCGGAAACGGAACGGAGAGAGCCTCATTAGAGAAATTATGTGATAAATTGGGAATATCCGATAAAGTGAAATTTATAGGAAATGTGAATTATTTGGAATTACCGACTTATTACAGACAAATGGATATATTTTTGAATTTCCCCTCAATGGAGAGTTTTGGAGTCTCTGTGCTTGAAGCTTCTGCAACAGGTATCCCGGTTGTTACTTCTTCTGTTGAAGGATTAAATGAGACTGTGATAGATAATGAAACCGGTTTTAGGATTAATAGTTTTAACGTAAATGATGCAGCAGAAAAAATAATTGAACTTATAAATAATCCTAAACTGAGAGAAGAAATGGGCAAAAAGGGGAGAGCGTTTGTTAAAGAAAACTTTGAATGGCGTGATTGTGTTGATCGTATGCTTGCGGAATATGAAAGAATTTTAAAATAATAAAGGCGGCATAAAGCCGCCTTAAATATATCAGTCGGAATTTATTAATACATTCCGTCCATTCCTCCCATACCGGCTGGCATAGCAGGAGCTTTTTCTTCTTCTTTCTTTTCGTACACAACAGCTTCTGTAGTAAGGAGCATTGATGAAACTGATGCTGCATTTTCTAATGCTGTTCTAGTAACTTTAGTAGGATCAATAACGCCAGCACTCAAAAGATTTTGATATTCTTCAGTAGCAGCATTGAATCCGTAATCATCAGTACCTTCAAGAACTTTATTCAAGATTACAGCACCTTCTAATCCAGCGTTAGTAACGATTTGTTTCAAAGGTTCTGAAAGAGCTTTTTCGATGATTTTGATACCGGTTGTTTGGTCGGCATTATCACCTTCGAGATCTTTCAGGGCTTCCATAGCTCTTACTAATGCAACACCACCACCGGGAACGATACCTTCTTCAACTGCAGCTCTGGTAGCGTGCAATGCATCTTCAACGCGAGCTTTTTTCTCTTTCATTTCAACTTCGGTAGCAGCACCAATTTTCAATACTGCAACACCGCCTGAAAGTTTAGCCAATCTTTCTTGAAGTTTTTCTTTATCGTAATCGGAAGTAGTTTTTTCGATTTGAGCTTTGATTTCGTTGATTCTTTTCTTGATATCTTCGCCGCTTCCAGCACCTTCAACAATAGTAGTATTGTCTTTATCGATAACTACTTTTTTAGCAGTACCGAGGTATTCAATTGTAGCATTTTCTAATTTGAATCCTCTTTCTTCGCTAATTACTGTACCGCCTGTTAAGATAGCTATATCTTCGAGCATAGCTTTTCTTCTGTCACCGAATCCAGGAGCTTTAACTGCAGCAACTTTCAAAGTACCGCGTAATTTGTTAACTACTAAAGTAGCTAAAGCTTCACCTTCGAGGTCTTCAGCAATAATTAAGAGAGCTTTTCCTGCTTGAGCAACTTTTTCTAATACAGGAAGAAGGTCTTTCATTGCCGAAATTTTCTTGTCGTGAATCAATATATAAGGATCTTCTAAAATAGCTTCCATTGATTCACTGTCTGTAACGAAATAGGGTGAGAGATAACCGCGGTCGAATTGCATACCTTCAACAATTTCGAGACCTGTTTCTGTACCTTTTGCTTCTTCAACGGTAATTACACCATCTTTACCTACTTTATCCATTGCGTCCGCTAAAAGGTCACCGATAGTTTTATCGTTGTTAGCAGAAATAGAACCAACTTGAGAAATTTCCTCTTTAGTTTCTACTTCTTTGCTCATTTCTTTCAAGCGAGCAACAACTTTTTCAACGGCGAGATCAATACCTCTTTTGAGGTCCATTGGATTTGCGCCGGCAGTAACGTTTTTAAGACCTTCGCGATAAATAGCTTGGGCTAAAACAGTTGCTGTAGTTGTTCCGTCACCTGCAACATCACTGGTTTTGGAAGCAACTTCACGAACCATTTGTGCTCCCATGTTTTCAATTTCGTTTTCGAGTTCGATTTCTTTAGCTACAGTCACACCATCTTTTGTTACTGTAGGAGCACCGAATTTTTTATCGATTATTACGTTACGTCCTTTTGGACCTAAAGTAACTTTAACTGCGTTGGCAAGTTTGTCAACACCTGCTTTCAACCCACTGCGGGCATCAGCACTGTATTCGACAATTTTAGCTGCCATATCATTTCCTCCGTTAATTAGTTAATAAAATTTATTCGTTAATTACACCGAAAATATCACTTTCGCGCATGATAAGATATTCTTCATCATCAACCGTTACTTCAGTACCAGAATATTTTCCGTAAAGAACTTTATCGCCTTCTTTTATGGAAAGCTCTACTTTTTTGCCGTCTTCGGTCACTTTTCCAGGACCAACAGCTACAACAGTACCTTCAATTGGTTTTTCCTTTGCTGTATCAGGTAAAATTATACCGCTTTTGGTTTTTTCTTCAGCCGGGTTAGGCTTAACAATTACTCTGTCAGCCAAAGGTTTGATTTTGAAGTCTGCCATAATAATCCTCCAATAATTTGTTGTTAGCACTCACAAATAGAGAGTGCTAATATACTGAAGAACGTTCAAATTGTCAAGGTATTTTCTGCGAAAATTGCGCAAAATCAAAAAAAATAAAGAATTTTAAATAGTCAATGGATTTGATGAATTAAAAGAGGATTGGATTCTCAAATCATAATTTTTTCTAAATTTGTAAATTCCGGAACAGACGAACAGATGGGATAAATTATATCCGCAAATTTTCGTGTGTAATCTGCATTTCTATGGGAATTTTCCGCATCTAAATCGTTAAACTCCATAAAATGAATAAATTTATTCGTTTCTTTTTTCAGAAATGCACTGTATTTAGTGTTCGGTTCATTTAAACTGATTTCGCTCAAAAACTCTTTAATTGCAGATTCGGCAATTTGCAGTTTATGTCCTTCTATTTCGTATTCGGCTATTTTGCATTTTTTTTTTTTT
>CAZNJB010000067.1:0-10360 GCA_964573255.1 uncultured Melioribacteraceae bacterium | reverse complement strand
TTTTCATACTTTATAATATAAAAAAATTAATATTTTTTATAGTTAGTTTAATATTTTTTATTGATTTTCTGCATTTTTCAATTAATTTATACTATACTTGTAATGCTTGACTTTATTATATAAAATTCAATATTTTTATAGTTCAAAAACCAGTAACTAAAACTTGACTCGGGAGGGTCTTATGAAACATGTTACATTACTTCTTTTACTACTAACCGCAATTATTACTTCCTCTCAAACATTTGACGGTACCTGGAGATGCGCCTACGCAACTGTGGATGATCCATCTTTCGGGAATGCTACTGGCTACAATACAATCAGTGTTGCTGCTCTTGAGGAAGATGCATTTGTTGCAATAGTTCGAAGAGGCTCGAATAATACTAATTTCCTCATCGGCTATAGAAATGCTGATTCCACACATGGCAGACTCGGAATATATGATTACGGTTCTTCATTAGCAGGAACACAAATGATTTGGTTCAATTCATTCGATCAGGTCGTAATGAATGAAGCTCTCGATATAGCAGTGTTTTATGATGGCACTACCCCCTCCAATAAAGTTGTAGTTGCAAATAACGATCCTGATCATAATTTATTAGTCTTTGAATTAGGTGCTGACAGTGTATATACAGTGCCAATGAGATTGAAAACAGGTTCCGAATTTATTTGGGGAGTCGATATGAGCAAAAACGGTTATGTTTTTGTAACCGTTGATGGTGACTCTACTACCCCAGGAAAAGTGTTGGTATTTGCTGGGCCAAACGACGAACCTGGTTGGTCATCCTTCACTCACGATGGAAATGCACTTCAAACAATAGAATTACCCGATGCAGGTTCTTGCAGAGGCGTTACTGTAAATGCAGATGCTACTTTGCTGTATGTTTCCAATTATACAAATAACAAAGTTTATTGTTATATAGGTAATCCAACTGACGGTTATTCATTATATAATGATTTTAATTTCGCCGTTGAAGAAGACTTTTTAACCTCTACGTCCCAGACAATTTATCCGGGTCCTTGGGGATTAAATTTTATGGATGACAAAAACCTTTTATTCGTAGCAGCCGATGTTGATTTTCAACTCGGTGACGCCTATGAATATGGCAGAATTTATATAGCAGATCCAAATAACGGTAACATGCTCGATACAATTGATGTTGCCGAATGGAATTTCCTGATTAATGGTGTTTACAATAATAGAAATAATCAAAACGGTATTTCTTCCGGATATACAAGCACTTACAATGTTAGCTTTGATGAGAATTTCAATATTTATTCTCAATCATATTATGGCTGGACAGTTGAAAAGTGGAAATATTCGGGAACTTTACCAACCATCCCGATTATTATTCTTTCAGTAGATAAAGAAGAAGGAGTAATACCGGAAGAATTTAATTTACATCAAAACTATCCTAACCCATTTAACCCATCAACAACTATTAAATTTTCACTACCAAAAGCCAGCACAATATCATTAAATATTTATGATATTAATGGTAAATTGGTTGAAGAATTAATAGCAAACAAATATTTTGAATCAGGTGTTTATAGCCTTCAATTCGACGCTTCCAAACTTGCCAGTGGTATATATTTATATACATTAAGTAACGGCAAGCAACAAATAACAAAGAAAATGACATTGTTAAAATAATATCTATCCACTAACTAACGGAGGTAAGATGAAAAACCTTCTTACTTTAGTAATGATGCTTTCTTGCACATTACTTTTAAACGCGCAGGAAACATTCGTACGTAGTACCCTCATAGATCCACCTGCTACTTTTGGATCTGGTTTTGGGGCTACAGTATCGGGTGTTGACTTGGACGGTGACGGAAAACTTGAAATCTATTCCGTTAATGGTATGTCCGATTTCTTCAACGGGGATGAATATCCTCAAATAATTAAGTACGAATTTAACGGAACCAGCTGGGATTCCGTTTGGGCTGCCTCATTCCCAAATGAACGCCAAAATACTTGGGCCGCATTAACAACCGGGGATCTTGACGGGGATGGAAAGCTTGAAATAATCTGGGGATATGTTAATAGCTTTTCAACAAATACTACCCCACCACGAATTGTTGTATTTGAAAACCAAGGCGATGACCTACTCGGTGTAAGCGATGGAGCAGGTAATTTTACACCTAATGCTCAATGGGATATGGATGTTCCGGCTTCAACAAATATGCGCCCACTAAAATGGGAAGCTTTTGATATTGACGGCGACGGAACTCAAGAAATTATATTTGCCGAAAGAAAAGACTACTACAATTTTGGTATAATTTCTACTTCTGATGTTCCTGATGACGGAAACGGTAGTGAAACTTGGTCAATGGAATTAAATGTTAATACCGAATTTTACAATAAATTTGTAAGAAGCGGTATTATACCCGCTAATGGTTTTGAACTTGGCGGTTATGGCGATATATTGACCAACGTCGATTTTGATGGCGACGGATTGATGGACTTGTATCTTTGCAACGACAATACTAACGATACTCCGGAAGAAATGAATCCAAGACTTTACAAATATGAATTAGTTTCAGGGGCTTGGGTTCTTCGTTGGCAAACAGATATAGGTTCCCTCATCGATGCTCAAAATACTTGGCCTTCATTAGACAAAGCCGATTTGGATGGTGATGGTAAAATGGAAGTTGTTTGGCACATTATCAATAATTTGAGTGGTACTTCAACTACCCCGGCAAGAGTTGTTGTTTTTGAAGCTGCCGGCGATAGTTCTGACGTTATGGGTGTTGATGATGGCTCCGGCAACTACTTGCCCAATGCTTATTGGGATTACGATGTAGCCGAAAGTTCCGAAATGCGTCCGTTGAACGTAGAAGTTCTCGATTTTGATGGCGATGGAACTGAAGAAATAGTTCTTGCAGAAAGAACAGACTATTATGGCTGGTTAGTTGCTAGCGTAGATAATATTCCTGATAACGGTGACGGTAGCGAAACTTGGACTTTAGAAGCTCATGGTACCGGTGCAGCAGCTGGAAGCAGCGTATACAGAGATATGGCTATCATTGGCAATAATATCTATGTCAATAGCTGGAACAATAATATTATAAAAGTAAGTTTTGATGGAACTAATTATACCGAAAGCGCACCGCAAACTGTTCCTTTCTGGTCATTCAAGAGTATGACTACTGTCGATATAGATAATGACGGTACAGAGGAAATATTAGCAGTAAATTATTCTACTCCTGCAAAAGTTTACTTGTTGCAAGAAGATGTTGCAGGTGATTCTTTGCTTATTGTAACAGAATTAGCTGATTTAGCAGATGTTGGCATTTCCAGAGCTCCTGGTGGAAATGCTGGTGATATTGATGGTGACGGAAATGTTGACTATATTATGGGCGGTCGCAATTCTGATATTATAGCTCGTTTAGAATATAATGGTAGCGGCGCAATTGATGATCCTGCAAGTTATACCTTATCTGTTCTTGATCAGGGTATTTCTCCTGAAGCAGGTGCCGGTAATTTTGAAGTTATTACTTTCGCTGATATAGATAGTGATAATTCCGATGAAGTATTTTATACTACTGCTTACCAACGCGGGCTTTCGACAGGCGCATTCCCAGTTGTTGTAGGTCATTATAGCGATACATTAAAAGCAGATGCTGGAAGAAGATGGGATATGGTTATAGCTAACGGCATGGCTCACTTCTTCAACAGCGGTGGTGACATACAAACAATTTCATACGAAAATGGCGAATGGGTTATTCGTCCTTCACAACCCGGTGTTGTAAATGGTTCATTCTTATCTGCGTCTGCTGCAGACATCGACGGAGATGGACTCGAAGAAGTTTTTGTAGCCGATTGGTATGATGCTAAGGTTCGAGTTCTTAAATGGATGAACGGAGCTTGGGTTGGAACAGAAGCCTGGGATTTCGCTGATGTTGGCGGTAACAGACTTAATGGTGGTGCCGTAGGTGATATTGACGGTGATGGAAATATTGAATTCGTTACCGGTTCCAGACAGAGTACACCAAACGGACAAATTTACAGAGTTGAGTTTTTAGGCGGTGATGTTCTTGATCCGGCTAATTACAACGGTGAAGTTATTGACCAAGAACTGAATACTACACACACACAATATGAAGTTATCAATGTTGCTAATCTTGATGACGATCCAGAAT
This sequence comes from uncultured Melioribacteraceae bacterium, assembly GCA_964573255.1. Taxonomy (GTDB): domain Bacteria; phylum Bacteroidota; class Ignavibacteria; order Ignavibacteriales; family Melioribacteraceae; genus CAYNUJ01. Next base: position 6,217 of record CAZNJB010000067.1, on the reverse strand, counting down.
TAGAAGTACTTTATACTTCAGATTATGCTCGTGGTCCTGCTACCGGTAGTGATCCACAAGTACCTTTGGTAATTCTTGATGTCCTTACTGTTCAAACTACGCCTATTGCTGATGTACGTGTTGATGCAGATAATGACTTCGTACCCGATAACATCGGTCAAGAATTTTCAATCGATGCTGTAGTTACTTCACCAAGATATAGCTCGTCTTCCTTGAATTATTATGTACAAGATGCTACCGGAGGTATATTCCTCTATCAAGGTGGTAATGATTCAACAATGCTCAGCATTGGACAGAGAGTACTAGTTACAGGTACTGTTTCCCAATATAACGGTTTAACCGAATTGGAAGTATCTAACATCGTTAATTTAGGTTTGGGAACCGTACCCGATCCAATTGAATTGACTGTTGAAGAATATCTTGCAAATCCTGAAGCTTATGAAGGCTCTTTAGTTAAATTCAATGGAGTTACATTATTAGACGGTTCTTGGCCATCAGGTAGCAATGCCAATCTCACTCTATGGGATGGATATCACGATTTCGTTGCTAGAATAGATCGCGATACTGATCTTGATGATAATCCGGAACCAACTTGGCCAATTGATTTTGTTGGTATAGTTGGTCAATTTGATACTAGTGATCCACGTGATGCTGGTTATCAAATTATGTTCAGATTCTATTCTGACCTCGATCAAGGAGTAGATGTATCACCGAATCCTAATTTCTTCTTTACAGATGATATACATACCAATGTCGATGGTCAAATTACAGAGGTGACCGACGTTAATGCAGATTATTCATTAGTATGGCACCCTGCAGTTGATCTGAACGGAGATCCGTTATTATATCAAGTAATAATTATCGACGAAAATGGTAATGTTACTGCTGAACTTTCTGACAATATGGGTGCAGATACTGTATTAACTCAAAACGGACAAGATCTGCTCAATATGTTAAACGGTGCAGATTCTGCAACTTTCATGATTACCCTTAATACAACAAGTCAGAAACCTTCAGAACCGATTGTTGCAAGTGTTGATACAATAGTTGTAACTATAGTAGATAAATACACGGGTGTAAGAGAAGAATTGATACCGAAGAAATTCTTCGTTGATCAAAACTATCCTAACCCGTTCAATCCATCGACAACAATTCGTTTTGGATTGCCGAATGAACAAGTAGTTGACTTGAGAATTTATGATATTCTCGGTCGAGAAGTTGCAGTACTTGTTCGAAATGAATTACTTAAAGCGGGTATTTATCAATATAGTTTTAATGCAAGCCGTCTTGCTAGTGGAACTTATATTTACAGATTAACTTCCAATAATAAAGTTATTACTAAGAAGATGATGCTTGTAAAATAAGCTAATTTTCCCCCAAAAGGCTGTCTGAATAAGGCAGCCTTTTTCTTTTTAAATCATCTCATCCCGTTGCCTCAATTTCAGAAAAAACACTATTTTTTATTATATTGATTTAGTGATCTTTGAATCTTTATGAGGTAAACATTGAATAAACAGGAAGAGATTAGATTTCTTTTACAAACATACGGAATTAAGCTTAGCTGGCTTTCCGATAAACTTAATATGAAAATTCAAACACTCTCCTATCTCCTGAATGAAGCCCCACGATTAGAAGAAGACATCTACAAAGAGATTAAAAAAATTATCAATGACTATCAACTTGAGTTAGATTTATTCCACGATAAAAATAAAGAAGAAGTTGATTTATTCAGTGAAGAGAACCTTCATCTGGGTATAGGCGAAAGAATTCGGATATTTGCAAAAAGAAAATATAAAACCCTAAAAGCATTAGCCGGAGCAATGAAAATATCCCCACAACAACTTCAGCAATATGTATCCGGCAGAAGAGAACCCGGGACAAAAATACTGATAAAATTATTAAAGCTAGGCTGCGATATAAATTGGCTATTGGGTGGTGCGGAATCATTGGAAAGTTACAGAGTTTATAAACTTGAAAGAGAACTGATTCGATACGAAACAATCGTCAAACAAATCAAATCAGAGATAAATAAATTAGATATCTGATTCTCTAGTTTGTTAATTAAAAATTACTTATAATAAATAAAATATATTTATTATTTTGAATTGACAATCATACCTCACTTATCTAAATTTGCAAGGTAATTTTTTACAATCATGTTCATAAATTTATTGGGGCTATAGCTCAGTTGGGAGAGCGTTTGACTGGCAGTCAAAAGGTCACCGGTTCGAGCCCGGTTAGCTCCACTATTTCATTTTCACACATTTTGATGGTACAATTAATACTGAGACAAAACTGAGCCATTTTTTAACCAATACTTTCTAAATTAACTGTCTCGTCATTTTTGAGTAAATTATCAGTGAATTTTAATTAAAAATTTTCATTCCTTACATTTATCATTATTTAATAATATCCCCTTTTTTCTTCTTACTCTTAGAAAGTTTTATTGGTATTCTTATTATAAAACAACTACCCTTTCCTGGTTTACTTTCTACCTCTATTTTACCCTTTAGAAGAGCCACGAACTTTCTAACAATACTGAGTCCTAACCCGGAACCTTCATATTTTCTATTAGTACCTTCGCTTTCCTGACGGAATTCTTCAAAAATTATATCCAGGGAATCTTTCTTAATTCCTATTCCACTGTCTTTTACTTTTATTAAACAATATTCTGCCAAATCATCTTTTGTCTTATCAATCTCAACTTCTACAAATCCCTTCACAGTATATTTAATAGCATTATCAATTAAATGGTTTACTATAGCCCTTAGAAGCCTCCCATCGGATTTTAATTTGATAGATTTAACTTTTAGATTTAATTTGTAATCTAAATTTTTCTCTTCCGCTTGTTTTGTAAAAAGCATAAATTCTTTACTAATTAAGGTGCATAATTCTACTTTTTCAAAAATCGGTTTTAGTTTATTATTTTCAATTTTACTGAAATCAAGAATTGAGCTTAATGTTTTAATTAGTCTGTTCCCTGAATCAAAGATATATTCTGCAAATTCTTTAGCTTCCGAATCGGTAGATTCATTTTTTATCAATTCTGCAAAACCTAAAATACCAACCAAAGGTGTTCTTAATTCGTGACTCATATTTGCCATAAAGTTTGTTTTGAGCCGGTTCAATTCTTCGGCTTTTTCTTTTGCTGCTTTAAGTTTTTCTTCAGCTTTAATTTGAGTGGTAATATCTTTAGATGTATTAACAAAGTTTATTATCTTTCCTCTTTTATCTTTCATTGGAATAATTGTAGACTGTGAATAGTATAACTCACCGTTCTTCTTCTTATTAATTAGCACTCCTTTAAAAGTTTTCCCGGAAAGAATTGTATCCCAAAGCTTTTTATAATATTTCTTATTATGCTTACCGGATTTTACAATTCTTGGAGTCTTGCCAAGAACTTCTTCTTTTGAGTATCCGGTTAATTCGAAGAAGGACTTATTTGCATACTCTATTACCCCATTTAGATCGGTAATTATTATACTATCAGCTGCCTGCTCAACAGATATAGAAAGTTTAGTAAGCATCTCTTCAGCCTGCTTCCGTTCGGTTAAATCCACCATTATACCACGCAGAACTTCCGGTTCACCATCTTTCAGAACAACAACGACTATGTCATTTAGCCAAATTACATTTCCATCGGCGGCAATCATACGATATTCGAATTGATGCGATTTTTTCTCCTCAGTAGCTCTGGAGCAGAAAGATACCACCCATTCCCTATCATCCGGATGTATGTGATTTTGCCAGAATTTTGGTTCATTAATCCACCTTTCCGTTGGATACCCAAGTATTCTATGGGCTTGCTCACTAACAAAAGTGAACCGAAAGTTTTTAGCATCGGCTTCCCAAACTATACCATTAACCGTGTTAACAAGATCTTCTATTTTATTATGGGCATGTTTTATTTTCTCTTCAGCCTCTTTTCTCTTTTTAATTTCATTATTCAGATATTGATTGACCTTTGATAATTCTTTGGTTTGCAATTTTCTTTTATAAGAATGGTAAAAAAGGAAAACTAAAATAATTGTTATCGAAATACCATTTAAAAAAACAAACTCTGGTAATAGTGATTCATTAAAGAAATATCTATTTGGCAATTTAGAGGTTAATAGCAAAAATTCTTCATTTAATATATTTGCATTAATCGAATGCAGTAAAGCTGATTCATTCTTAACGGGGTTACTTATATTAGAGAATATTTTATTGTCATTATGATACACTTCATTTGAATAGTTATAGAAATAATACCTTTCAAATATTTGTTTGAATAATTCATCAAGAGAAAATGTAGCAATTAATACACCGTCAAAATTATTATCGATAAAGACGGGTAATATAACTTGCAAACCCAATTTTTCGTTCTGAAGAAATTTTCCACTTAACATTTGAATAGTCTTAGTCTGCTTTGCTTCTTGGAATAATGAATCTCTTTTTTCTTTCAGAAAAGGATTCTCGTTTACTTTATATATATGTTTATCTGATAGGACTTCGCCTAATAAAATATAATCGGGATCAAATAATTGAATAGCACTTAAATAACTATAATTTTCAATGTACAAATTTGCATCCTGCTGCCATATCGACTTTGGGATACGATGCTGCACCTGCCACCTTTTAACCATTCTGCTAAGAGCTGAAATACTAGATTTAAATTCACTTTCAAAAACATTTTTTATTTGAACTAAATCTGTTTCAATAATTTTTTTGTTCTGTAACATTTGCTCTCCAAGTAGAGCCTGCCAAATAGTAACAGACATAACGAAACCAAAAATTCCAATGATAATTAGTCTTAGTTTATCTGATTTGATTAATTTTTCTTCGAAGTGATTTCTTACACTTACTATTATACCAATACCGATTACACTATTAAAAATTGAAGCTACAAAAGATATTTTAACATCATCAAATAACAGCAATGGTATCTCAAATAGATATGCTATTAAACGTGTTATTCCGAAAGATAAAATTAGTGTTCCAATAGAAAAGAGTATGTAAGAGAATTTTCTAGAGTACTTGGGAATTGATAATACAATGGCAGTAAAGCCGAACAGAGTAATTGTAATTGCGTACAAATAACATAGATTATTCTGAAATAATTTTCCTACCCATAATACATCAACTAAATTAAATGTAAAGTTGAATAGCACTTGGGATAGAATAGTCAGACCTATAATCGATGAAAGTATCCCAATATAAAAAGATACGTTGTGCTTTTTAATATTCAGAAATAGAAAGGAGAATATTGAGCAAATATACCCCATTAAAATAAAAGTATTCATCTATATGTAATTGTTTATTTATAAAATCAATTTGCTTATACTCGGGGCACAATTGCAGAGGTGGAGTATATTATGATTCTATTCTTTTATTATATCTATATAGGGAGAAGATGTAATAATTTATCTTATTTGCCCAAAAAATACTATTTGCATAGTTTTATAATATTACATTATATCCCTTTTTTTATTAATAAGCAAGTCATTTGAAAAATAATGATAAATGGAAAACTAAATACCGTAGATTTTTAATTTGAAGTAATTGGTTGAATACGTGACTTCTAAAGACAACACATGGTTTAATTATTTTTTACATTATTCAAAAAGGTAAGGTCGCCATGTATCGTCAATTGTTTTTGAAGCGTGCTTTATAAATAATATTCTATTCGGAACGTAAGGTTTAACTTTCAAAGTCATTCCTGCTTCTTCAGGCGTTTTATTCCCCTTCTTATTGTTGCATCTAAAACAAGCACAGACCAAGTTTTCCCAATTATCTTTTCCTCCTCTTGCTTTGGGAATAATATGATCCACAGTTAAAGGTATATCATTTCTTCCACAGTATGCGCACTTATGTCCATCACGCTTGATAATATTCTTCCTCGTTAGAATCGCATGACGAAAAGGAACATTAACATAATTATTCAAGCGAATAACAGTTGGAAATGGGAAAGCAGTTTTTGCAGAGTGTAAAAATTCATCGTCCCTTTTTGCGACAATATGCGCTTTGTCCAGGAATAGAAGAATGATTGCTTTTTTTACGGTGCATATTGCCAAAGGTTCGTAACTTTGATTGAGAAGTAAAACTCTCCTTCCAAGAAAACCATTTGTTTTATTTGCAGTTTCGAACCGCACCTCCGGTAATTTTAAGCGGAAAAATAATAAATAATTTTTATAAAGAAAATTATTTTATTACTCTCCCCTTTCAATCACTCCACCGG
>CAZNJB010000066.1:0-10510 GCA_964573255.1 uncultured Melioribacteraceae bacterium | reverse complement strand
ATTTATATTAAGGTTATTGTGTTTTTATTTTTTTAACAGGCAAAAAGTCAAATTTAGTTGAAATTTAATAAGAGAGCTCCACATATTAAGCTACCATTGTTTTGTTAATTCTTAATTCTGTCTTTAATGCTTCTCTTAATAAATAAAGTTTCTTGTTATTATTAATTCTTCGTAATCTTGTCTCTATTTCCATTAAACTCATTGCTATCCAGCGATTCAGCATATCTGAGCTTTTCCAGTATTTTATTTTTCTTAAATAACGGCTGAGTTTACTATTAACATTTTCTATAGAATTTGTCGTCTACAATGTCCTTCCGAATTCAACCGCTAAGCCAAGTCTATGAAGAGTAAGTGTTTCCTCCAAGCCTTCCTTCAGTGATCTTGCAGCAGAATGATTCCGCTTCTCCAATTCATTCATTATTTCTATCAGTTTGCTTTTTGCCTCTTCATATGTGGGAGATTTATAGGCTGATTGAAGCCTTGCCCTATATATCGGAGCGTCCTTTTCCAATAAATAACTAACCACATTTTCTCGCTTATGCCACTGGCACCTTTGTATCAAGCAATATTTCGCGAATGTTTCTTTGACTGCTTTTGACAATCCCTTCGCTCCATCTAATACACAAAGAAGACCTTCAGTAAACTTAAAATTCCTATTTATTAATTCTCGTAGTAGTCCTTTTACTGCTATTGAGTTTTCTGTCGTTGACTCTATAAAGCCTAATAATAGCTTATTCCCGTTTGTTGTTATTCCTAAGGCTATTACTATTTGTTCGCCGGATAAATATTTGCCGTCTATTAGCAAAGCTACAAAATTATACTTGCCTAAATCTCTCTTTTCATAGGCTTCCAATTCTTTTGAGCTTTCCTCTATGAATCTTCTACTTATTGTTGATTGACTTATTCCTCCAAAGGAGTCCTTTGGACAAAACTCTCAGCTAATGTTTTGCTCAGTCTTCCATAATCTTTTTGACTTAAGCCCAATAAAATACTCTTTAGCATTTCATTTGTGGGTTTTTCCTGTTCTTTTAATTCAGTGTAAATCTCCGCATTCTCGGCTTTTCTTGTTTGATTATCAATATAACGTGGTACCGATATTGGTATTTTTTCCTCTCCGATTTTTATACTTCCCGGATTATAACCCCACCTGCTATATCGTCCTTCTTCTTGCTTTTCTCTACTATAGCGTTCCCCGCACTTTTCTTCTATTTCTCCTTTTAAGAGATTATTTGCCACTATTTTTAACATTTCTGTATAATCTTGAAATATTTCCAATTGTTCTTTTCGACTCTGCCTTAAAAACCATTCGAGATTTTTATACCGATTATTTGTATCTTTCATTTGAGACTCCTTTTTTAGTTTTTTTGTTTTGCTAAACAATAATTTACTAAATATCAGGGAGTCTCTCTTTTTTATTTTCAACTAAGTATGAATTTACACCTTTTAACAACTTAACAAATAACTTAAACATATACATAATATTAAGCACTTGATTAAGTAAAACGACTCTGATATCTTTCCTATCTACAATCCATTTAAATTTGCGCTCATTTTGGATATACATTTTTTGAAAAGTACTTTCCTTTTCCGGGATTATTTTCCGATAAATATTCGCTTTTTTATCTACAATCTTTTTACTAATATATCCTAGATGTTTAATCCTAATATTCGTTGGTTTAGTTAGACCCTTAATCCCTTTAACATTAGGAGAATCGATAATCACATCTTGAAAATAACCGCTACTTGATTCTCGCCATAAAATCCTGTCGTGAGTAGAAACATAAAACAACCAGTAAAAAGAAGCAGCGAAATGATTTTCATCAGTAAAATGAAATCTCCTAAAAGAAAATTTATTAAATAATTTAGAATTCATCATTTTATCAAAGTCATGTCTATTTATATTTTCTTCAAAAATCTCATCAACATCCACCCATAGACACCAATCCGGATTATGTTTTCTTGCTAATTTATACATTAAATTTTTATCTCTACCTTCATTAAAACCTTCCGTACGCTCAATTTCTATAACTTTTGGATGAGATTTAAGAAGCTCAAATGTCCCGTCAGTCGAACCATTATCAACAACTACTATTCCATCAGCAATTTTTTCATAACAAGACAGCCATTCATTCAAAAACATCCTTCCGTCTTTCACACGTAACATTACTATTAATTTTGACATAATTATATTCTTTTATCCTTATTAGGGTAATTTAGACAATTGTTAATTTGCTTAACTCTAATATAATTTAACATTTTTTCTGAGCCAAATCTTACCTTCACACACAGCTCATCTTCATTTAATTTCTTATAAATTAAATCATTGACGTATTATTGATTAGCAAGCATTTTCCAATTTCTAGATGTACAAAATGAGCCGGGACTAAAAAAAGAATAAAATTTTCTTAAAACTTTATAAATAACATACATGTTATTTCCTTTTTCATTCATAATAGCCATATTTTATCATTTTTTTTTCATCCAGATTGGCAACTTTCATCAAATTAACATTACTATCATAAAATCTTTGAACAACTTCATCAATATTTTCAAGTAAAATAACATTTAGTTTTTTACTTGTGGGTATTTCTATTTTCCTTATACTTTCTGGTAAAATCATTTTATATACTTCCTTTACTTTTTCAAACTGCTTTTTACTTAAATAATTTTTAACTCTATTTTTAAAAGGTAAAGTAAGCAATTGTCCAATCTTTGGCTTCGAACTAAGAATATTTCCTCTTTTATCAGTTTTAGTCACATTTTTAGGCATATGTGATAAAAGATTTTTTACTATTTTTTCATCTACTTCTAAAACTTTTGAAAGTGTATTAACATATGAGTTAACATCATTTTTTAAATCTTCAAAAACTAATAGATATACATTTTCCCGACCAAATATATTTGAATATTCCCTAAAAATTTGTTCATAATTTAAAAAAAGATTTTCTTCATTAATATGACGCCCAAAGTTAGCATCTAACCATTTATTATAATTTTTAAAAGAAGGATTTTCATTTATTATTAAATAATATTGCTGCTTATAAAAAGATGGTATTAAAGTTTTTTGAGCTCTAATACCAATTAAAATTTCAATTACATCAAATATTCCATCAAAAACCTCATAAATTCTTTTGACATTATTTATTGCTTGTCCATTTTGATAAGCCCAATTAAAATTTTTTGAAAAAAAAGAAATATTTTCATTAGAAATAACAGCTATTTTTTTTTTAATTCGTTGAATATTTATAATCTCATTTTCTAATTGAGCCTTATCATAATTTTGTGATGTTATATAGGATATAATATTGCCACAATATATCTCGCCAAGAAATTCATCAGATCTATTTAAATGATTGAGATATTCAATTTTATCATCCTTCATTAACTTAGTAAAAAAATTCTGTTGGATAGACGTAGTAGCTGTCTTGGGGTATCCAATATGGACAATAAGTTTTTTCATTTACAAAGATGTTTCATAGAGACTCAGATATTTATTATCTGTCGCTGTTATTATCTCGAATCGCTCCTTTAATTACATTTTTAATTTTAGTCTTTAAATTAATTTTATCATGATTTTCAAACTTTATATTTGAATGTTCAACATACTTATTGAAATTTGACTTTCCTAAGTAATTACTTCTAGGATCACTAGCAGTATAATTCTCATCCCAAAGTTTCAAATCAGTTTTAGAGCTAGTTCCTCTTCCTTCAAAATCAATATCAAAGCAATAATTACCATTACCTACAATCATTATAGTAAACCCTTTATTATAATTTCTAAAATTCAAGTTTTTCGTTTGGTATGTAGATATCAAATATTCATCAGTATCATAACCTTTTAATACATTATTCCAATGCGAAGTAGGGGCACATCGAAAACAACTATTAGCAGAACCAATAATAATCCCACGTGTTTCTATTGTAGGGAATGCATTCCCGTCCTCTAAAATACCTCTAATTGAATGGTGGTGTTTCCCACAAGCTGTAAACAATCCATACCTTAAGCCATTAGGCGATATACTCCCATAATATTTTTTCATTGCATATAACAGATTTTTTATTAAACCTTCATGAAACCCATGGTCATCTTCAACCATACAAATATAATCTGGAGCATACAATTCTTGTCCTAGGTGAAGACACATATTTCTGGAATGTGCCATACTCATATTATCCGAAAGAATTAAAAAGAAATCACCATTTTTATTTATCTTTTGAAGCCAATCCCACTTTTCTTTTTTCATCTTTACACTTGAATCATGAACTAATAATTTTGCATTGTTTCTTTTTACCTCCGAAATTATTGTAGGTAAAGTTTTTTTTACTACATCTAAATTTTCAAAAGTAGGGAATATTACTAATAATTCTGTTTTTTCCATGTTATTTATCCAATTTCTTCAATATTTTTTAACCAATGCTTAAGTATTTCCAATTCTTTATCTATTAATAAACCTTCTTTAACAAGTGCAGTATAGACTTTAAATAAATCGCTAGTATAATCACCTTTTAATGCTATACTATCCAATATATTAATCATTTTTTTTACGTTTTGATAGCAAAAAACTTCATCATTAAAATCACTCATAAAATTATGAATATTTCTGTCTTGAAAAACAGTTGCATTCATAAATCCTAAATGATTATCTCTTTCCCATAAAATTCTTTGTGCGATATATCCCCGGATAATATCTGTACATCTAAAATTCACATAAGAAGGAAGATACGCCAAAACAATGCTTTCTTTTTTCCAAAATGTATTCTGAGAATTAAATGGACAATAAACTCCTTCTTTTATGTAAACATTACCTTTTTTGCTGAATTTTATGTTTTTACTAATTATTAGTCTATAAATGGCATCAACATCTGTATCACCATCAGCAAGCCCTTGCCAAACACCAATATTTTTTGGCTCCGTTGTTGTTTGTTCTATTTTTTTTGAAGAATTTATTTCATCTAATGGAAAGCCCCTAGGCCATACATATTCATTTGAAAAATAACTATAAATGTTTATAAATTTACCATTATTTTCAACTAACCTTTTACATTTAAACTCCCCCACTCCCCAATTTGAATATGGAATATTATCATCGTCAGTATCATATATTATAGTAGAACTATTTTTTAAAGCTAATAAATATCCAATGTTTTTTCTAGAATAATGATTAAACGGCAAATATTCAACAACACTAAACCCTAATTTTTTTTGATCATTTATATTAAAAAAATTAAGATTATTTGAATTTTCAATTTCTTTTGATTTTTCATCTCCAATAATAATGATATTCCAATCATTAAATTTTTGGAATTCATCAATCCCCTTCGATTTTTCATTTATTGTTGTTATAATTATAGATTTCATAAATGTAATACCTTTTTAATTAAACAAATTAATTGAGTAACAGATTTAATTTTTCATTGTCAAACAAACAAGTTGCTTGATAGATTTTTTAATATGTTTTCTAAACAAATACTTAACTCAGCTTTATGATTGAAATATTTACTTTCTTTTTCACAAAATATGCACCAAGTAAATTTCCTGTTATTAAAGTTACAGCGGTTGCCATAGCTGCTCCATTTACTCCTATACTTGGTATTAAAGAGTAGTTTAAAACAATATTAATAATCGCGGTAAAAAAAATTATAATGCTAAAAATTCTCTCTTGGCCACACATAGTTAATATTAGCCCCAATGCACCTGAAGAAACATTAATAAAATTTCCAAAACTCAAAATAATTAATGCAAAATAAGAAACACGAAATTCTTCACCCCATATTAACAAAACAAATTGCCCCGTCATAATAATTAACATAAAAATTGCTATTCCTATAATTGTCAAATACTTTGTTACTCGCTGCACAACCTTTTCAATTTCTTTAATCTTATTTTCTGCATACATCGCTGCAACTTTAGGAGCAATTACAGCATTAGTTACTTGTAAAAATATTGTTGAAATTATAGCTATTTTAGCTGCCACGGAATATAATCCGACATCTTTTGCACTCATTAACCAACCAATCATAATTACATCGGCGCTATTTGCAATTATACTTGTAGCTTGTGCAAATAATAACGGCAAAGCTACTTTTAAAATTGGTTTATGTATAAATTTTTTGTTATTTGACGAATGATGGATTATTTTCCAATAAATTCCCAGAATTATTGTAACAAAAACTCTCGAAATAGCATAGTCCCAAATCACCATAACAACAGTAATATGGTAATTTAAGAAATATTGGAAAAGTAAAAGAATAATTACTATAAATAAACTTGCTGTATTATTGCCCAAACTACTCTGCCAAATTTTTCTATAACCATTTATTGCAGAAGTAAAAATGCTAGTAAATATTTGGAACAACATTGCAAACAATGCAATTTTCAACGGTAATTCTAATAACGGTTCTTGGAAAATATTTGTAACAGCATAAGGAATAAAAAAATAACCAGCAATAATCAAAGCTATACCCCAAACGCTATTTATTTTAAGGCTGGTTGCAATTACAGAATTAGCATGCGACCAATCCTTTCTACTAAATGCAATAGAAACTTCCTTAACAACAACTGTTGGAATACCCAGCAAACTAAACATCAATAAAATTCCAATAATTTGGTTTGTAAGGCTAATTATGCCTAATCCTTTCGCTCCTAAAGTCCTACCTAAAAAAATACTAATTAGTGTTCCAATAACAATACCGCTTGCTCTAACAAAAAACGTATATATAGTATCATTTATTGATTTACTTGGCGCAATACCGATCTTATTGAGTAATTTATTTAACGTAATCGTCATCTATCGGTTTAGAGTTTTAATAATTGTAATAAATCGTTTCTCATCATTTTACTCACAAGTTCTTTTAGCTTTGTTTCAGCTTCCCACCTCAATTTTTCTTTTGCTTTTGCGGGATTACCGATCAGGAGATCAACTTCTGTAGGACGATAATATTTTGAATTAACTTCAATAATAACAGCGCCAATAGCAGGCAGCGCATGATTGAATGATTGAATGTCGGCCTTCTCCCGATCATGTAGGGATTCGGCGGATAAAATTGAATGATTGTTGGACGAAGTTGATTCTTTGTTTTGTTTTTCTTTTAGAATTTGTAATTTATCATTTTTAATTGCGGCAACGATTCCTTTTTCGTTTTCGTTTTCACCGATCCATTCGAGTTCTATTCCTAGTTCACCGAAAGCTAATTCGCAGAATTCTCGGACGGTGTGGGTTTCGCCGGTTGCAAGAACGAAATCTTCCGGTTCATTATATTGCAGCATTCTCCACATACCTTCGCAATATTCAGGAGCGTACCCCCAATCGCGTTTTGCGTTTAAGTTACCGAGATAAAGTTTATCTTGTAGTCCTAAAGCTATTCGTGCCGCCGCCATTGTTATTTTCCGTGTAACAAATGTTTCACCGCGTCTTGGAGACTCGTGGTTGAACAGAATACCGTTAACAGCAAATAAATTATATGCCTCTCGGTAATTTTTTATTATCCAATACGCATATAATTTAGCCACACCATAAGGAGAGCGAGGATAAAAAGGAGTATTTTCATCTTGCGGTACTTCTTGAACTTTACCGTATAGCTCAGACGTAGACGCTTGATAAAATTTAACCTTTCTGTCGAGTCCCGTTTCACGAATTGCATCAAGAAAACGCAAAGTGCCAAGAGCATCAACTTGCGCAGTATAATCGGGTATTTCAAAAGAAACTTTTACGTGTGACTGAGCTGCTAAATTATATATTTCGTCAGGTTCGATTTTCTCCAGGAGACGATTCAAACTGCTTGTATCAACCAAATCACCGTAATGCAAAAATAATTTTTTACCATATATTTCTGGATTATTGTATAGATGGTCAATTCTTGCAGTGTTAAAAGAACTGCTGCGACGAATAATACCGTGAACTTCGTAACCTTTTTCAAGTAATATCTCGGTAAGGTAGCTACCATCCTGTCCGGTTATGCCCGTAATAAGTGCTTTTTTAGTGCTCATAATATCCTGAAATTAGTTGTCATATTGTATTTTTGTATGATTATATGAATCGCATATACAATTGAATTTCTGTTTGGATGTATGAAAAATCAAAAATTATTTTTTGTTAACTGATATTTTAGTGTCTAATTCTATTAAATAGTTCATTTGTATAAATGTATGAAATGATTTTCATCATTATTTTAGTATGGTTGTATGAGGTGATCTTATATTTATCAATAATCTTGATGCCATTCTTCATTATTTTTTAATTTATCGATAAAAGATTTATTCAGTTTTAAAAGTTTGTTTTCCAATGAATAATGTTTTTCGTCATAGAGATCAAACCATTCTTTGTCTATATCGCCTGAAGATAATAATGCAAATATCTGGCTATAATTTTCACCCAATGAAGCCAGAGCGATTGTATTAAATTGGATATTTTCTTTTAAAAATCTACGGCAATGACCTTCAGCTATATTTGAATGAACAGAGAAAACTGAATCCTCAATTTGAGCTTTCACCTTATATGAAATTGTACTCATACTATTCAATTTTTCCTTAACAAATACAAACAAGTCTATTGCTTCCTTCCATACCTCAAGTTTTCTATAGCCCCGATTAATGTTTTTATTTCTATTTACTCTTACTTCATCTATCAGTCTATCACCCCCATACAATCATACATCCATACAATCTACTCTTTCAGCCCTAATTTTTATACTTCTCCTCGCTCTTTAGATACCACTCATACGCCTTCCTAATCCCTTCTTCGAGGCTGGTCTTATGACGCCAACCGAGTTCGTGGATTCTGGAAACATCCATCAATTTTCTTGGAGTACCATCGGGTTTGGAATTGTCGTATTTTATTTCGCCGTCAAAACCTACTACCTTTGATATAATTTCCACTAATTCAGCAATGGATAAATCTTCTCCTGTGCCGATGTTTATATGTGTTATTCCCTTTTCATACAAATCTTTCGCTTCAATTTTGTTCATTAAATAAAATATCGCATCCGCCAAATCATCTACATATAGGAACTCACGTTTCGGTTTCCCCGACCCCCAAACCTCAACATACTTTTTACTTTTTACTTTATCCTTTTTACCTATTTTAGCTTCGTGTATTTTGCGAATAAGCGCCGGTAAAACATGGCTTGTCTCTAGATTAAAGTTGTCATTTGGTCCGTAAAGATTAGTAGGCATTACGGAAAAGAAGTTCGAGCCGTATTGTTTAAAATAATTCTCACACATCTTTATTCCGGCTATTTTAGCAATGGCATAAGGTTCATTTGTGTATTCTAAATAACCAGAGAGCAGATATTCCTCTTTTAAAGGTTGTGGTGCTAATTTAGGGTATATACAAGAGCTACCGAGAAACAACAACTTTTTTACTCCATTTTTATATGCAGCATCAATAATGTTAGCTTCTATCATTAAATTATCATAAATGAATTCAGCCCGGAATGTGTTGTTAGCTAATATACCGCCGACCTTGGCGGCAGCGATAATAACATATTCTGGTTTTTCGTTTGCGAAAAAATTATTTACATCAGTCTGGTTTGTTAAATCAAGTTCAGCTTTAGTTCTGACAATAATATTTGAATAGCTTTCAGCTTCAAACTTCCTTATTATGGCAGAACCAACCATTCCGCGATGTCCGGCAATATAGATTTTGGAATTTTTATCTAACATAAGTGCTCAATTAAAAATTAGAAATGCAAAATTAAAAATTGTACGTATTAATTCGATACTATCATGCATGATTGAATGGATGCATGATTGCATGGGATCATCTTGATTGGCTGATTGTAAAGCTGTAACAAAACCCGGCCGAAAGACTGCAACATCTCATCCTCCCGGTATCTCATC
This sequence comes from uncultured Melioribacteraceae bacterium, assembly GCA_964573255.1. Classification (GTDB taxonomy): domain Bacteria; phylum Bacteroidota; class Ignavibacteria; order Ignavibacteriales; family Melioribacteraceae; genus CAYNUJ01. Next base: position 672 of record CAZNJB010000066.1, on the reverse strand, counting down.
TTCTCATTGTCACAACGTCTCAAAATCTCAGGTTCCCTTATACCCTATACCCGTATCATTAGCGACAATTATACAGAATTCAAAAATCAAAATTCAAAATGCGAAATTCAAAACTCAAAATGATAAATTGTAAATGATAAATTCAAAAAAGAATAAAATATTTTTAACAATCTGTGTTTAATCTGTGCGCATCTGTGATTTCTTCCTTTTAACCACAGATTAACACAGAATTTAAATATTTCCTACTATTTACTTTTTACTTTTTCCTTTGAACTTGACTTCTTTACCACGGCCTAAAAATCACACCTTTTTCATACAATCTGTTCTTTAACATATTCACCGACTCATGTATATCAATTTTCCCCGGAACTCTCAGATCCAGTGCAATATCGGTAGTTAAATCCTCTCCTACCCAAACGGTTTCAATTTTTTCGGGATTTACAATCGTTTTAATAATTTCCAAATCATCTTGACTAAGTTCTCGGGCGGTAACAATAAGAATAGTGCCGGAATCGAGCATTATATGTGCTACTTCCGCAAGTCTTCTGAGATGCTCTTCTCTGTTATTATTTTTTGATATATCGGCATCGATACCGTATTTAACATTGCCGATGCCAAGGAAATAAACGATTTTTCCGTCTTCAAATAGTTTCGCTTCCAATTCCTTTGCAA
>CAZNJB010000065.1:0-10621 GCA_964573255.1 uncultured Melioribacteraceae bacterium | reverse complement strand
GTTAAAAGTTACAGGAGACCCCATTATTAGCAACGACGCTTTGGCTTCCTTAACGCTTTTTATTGCAGTTAGTCGTCCGGAAGAGAAAGAATCGGTAATAAGGTTGATAATTACAATTTTGAACAAGAGGGGGGAATAAAGAATTTCTTATTATTAAAATTCAGTTCTCAACTAATGGCCTGTAGATTGATGATGAAAAATTTTATCTATAAGTAGATATTATTAAATACAACACACAAATTTCACAACATTTTTTTCAAAACATATCAAATTATTCCTTACTAAAGGGGGAAGAAGTTGAAATCCGGCAACCGCACGATTATGTGCCGATTAAGATAGTTAAGTATAAAATATCAGATTGAACGTGTATATGGGATAAACTTTTTCAAAAATTTACTCCTTCTAAATAGGATCTTAAATGAAACAGAACGAAAATTTCTATCTTGCAGTAAAATAACAGAAGTGATTTTTGTTTGCGATATAAATTTGTTTTTTGAAAGATCTTTGTAGATCCCTTGCTTTTTTTTTACATATCCGGTAATTTGGAAAAGAAATAAACGAGGATTGAACAAATTGACCCACTCAACACAATACATTTGTTAAGATGTCACCGCCAAACAGATAATAAAGCAGAAGGGAATTATGAAGAAAAAATTATTTGAGTTGATAATGCAAATAATCCAGGTAATGATTGGTGTTTATTTTGGGTTTGTCATTTCGAATTGGGGAGAACAGCAGAAAAATATAAGTAAGAGCAGGGTATTAAACGAGAATATCAAGAAGGAGATGAGCATAAATAAAAGCAAACTTGATGCGGTGATTGAATATCATAAAATATTAAGAGACAGTTCATCAGTTTATTTAAGGAAATTTTCAAAGAATAAATTAGATAAACCTCCTGCTTATTTTAAAGGAGTTCAAACACCGACTCTAATTGAAAGCGCTTATAATACAGGGATACAAACCGGAATTATTACAATTTTCGAGATAGACAAAATTCAAGCATTAAATCAATTGTATATCTTCCAGAAAGAGTATAATAAATTTAAGGATATCGTATTGGAAAGAATTAAAAAACGAAGAATTAAGTCAGCAGGTAACACAGCATAAACGAATTGCAGTTAATGAGATTAACATAAGATGAAACCAAACTTTTGGTTTGTGCCAAGTTGTCAACGCCCTTCCTTATATGAGATATTTTTGAAAAAAATTAGATTTGAAGATTTTGATTGCTAAGCATTGCAGAATCAAGAGTTTATGTTTCCTGACAATTGAAAGAGGAGAGGATAAGCGGATATTTTCTTTTGGCGAAAAAAAATGGTAGTCTTAAATGCAAACATTTATAAATTTTAATTTTCAAGGATAATATTATGAAAAAATTTGTTTTAATAGCGATAGGCTTCACTAAACCAACTCCGGAGATGATGGAATCATGGATGAAGTGGTTTAAATCGATAGAAGATAAAATTGTTGAACAGGTTGGACTCGGTAATGGAAAAGAAGTGACAACAAACGGCGTTTCAGAACTACCAATGGATAAAGATGCAATTACCGGTTTTTTAGTAATTAATGCAGAAAACATTGATGAAGCAATAAAGATAGCTCAGAGGTGCCCGATGATTACCAGTACTAAGGTTTATGAAGTAATGTCGCACTAAAATGCTTCTTTGGATTTGCCTCCCCCATTTTGATATTGATGCAACTGAAACTGCAGAGTTGGTTCAGCGTAAATATATAAATAGATTCTTGAATTAAATTTCTTATGTTTATTGTGATATTGTGGGACATAATATTAAAGAAATTTCTCTAAGAAATTTAGAATACAGATTTTATTTGTAAATTTGTAGTCTAGAAAAAAGGAAAATGAATGGAATTTTGGAATATTTCTATAGAAAAAAGATTTTTTACTGAAGCACTAAGAAATTTTGCTTCACCTGAACAATTATTTTATAATCTAATTGATGGATACTTTGCTTATGTTCCAAAAGGTAAAAGCGCTGAAGGTCAAACCTTACAAAGTAGGAATTCATTAATTGGACAATTTACAGAAAAATGGAGTAAAGATTTTCTAGTTCCAATTGCTGATAAATTAGGTCTTTATGCTGTTAATAGTGTTGTTTGTCCTGAATTAGGATTAACTACTCAAAGTGATGCAGATTTAGCATTTTGCACAACAAATGAAATACAACAAAGAGCAGAGAACATAAAACTACTCTTTGAAATAAAAATGAGTATCGTAAATAATTATAAATTTGCACGCAACAATATTGAATTTGTTGGAGATTATAAAACCCATAAAGGAAATCCCTCAATACTTCGTTCTGATTCTATGCTTAAAGCAATTGGAAAGTCAATAAATATTAGAGTTTCAGGACGAAAATCAAGGAAAATACCGATTATTATTCTTGGGAATAGCCCAATTACAGCAAGTTACAAAAAGAAAGTAGATTTTTTGAAGAAAGCTGGTATTATTCAAGGTTTTATTTCATTATATCCCAACCCAACAAAAGATTATATAAAAGTAACAGAGAATAAAGGTTTTCAAACTTTTGATGATTATAATGAACTTTATCAGTATATTTTAAATTTAGTACAATCTGATATGAATTTCTTTTCATCAATGTTACCAAAGAAGAAATTAGGACAAATTATTACAATTTCAGCAAAAGAAAAAGATGATTTATCAAAAGCAGAAAGATTTCTAACCTTAATAGACGAGTGATAACGGTGAGAAACACAAAAATTACAGGAACAAAAACAAGTCCATTTGGGACAAATGGCAGAATAAATCATGATTCCAGCAAATTTTATGATTCCAAATTATACAAGGAATTAAGAAATAAAGAATTTGTTAGTAAGGAAATCAACATTTTTCCAAAAGATATTTTAAATACTACTATTCTTGGTTCGGCAGAAAATATGTCAATGATTCCTGACAATTCATTGCATCTGATGATAACTTCTCCACCGTATAATGTGTCAAAAGAGTATGATGAGGATCTTTCTTTGAAAGAATATTTGGAAATGTTAAGAAAAGTATTTGCTGAAACTTACAGAGTGCTTGTAAATGGTGGACGAGCTTGTATTAATGTCGCAAATCTTGGGAGAAAACCATACATCCCATTATCGGATTACATCTCCCAAATGATGATAGACATAGGTTTTAATATGCGTGGAGAAATTATTTGGAATAAAGCTGCAAGTGCAAGTCCATCAACCGCTTGGGGTAGTTGGATGAGTGCTTCTAATCCAATTTTAAGAGATATACATGAATATATACTTGTTTTTTCGAAAGGAGATTACAAACGGGATAGAAAAAAAACAGAAAAAAAGAGAAAACAAAATACCATTTCGAAAGAAGAATTTATGGAATGGACAAAATCCATATGGACTTTTAATGCAGAATCTGCTAGAAGAGTTGGTCACCCTGCGCCTTTCCCAATTGATTTACCATATAGATTAATTCAGCTTTATTCTTTTACAACCGATATTATTCTAGACCCATTTATGGGAAGTGGAACAACTGCTATTGCAGCTTTAAAAAGTAATAGAAATTATATAGGTTTTGAAATTAAGGAAGAATATATCGAATTAATAAAGAAAAGAGTAAGTCCTTACGAAAATATGATAAAATTTGAGTAAGGATGTCCTGCAATAATAGAACAAGTAATACTCCGCTATTATAGCTTGCTTCCCATAGCCTTTCCCTCTTAAAGAAACATTAAGATATTAAAAAAAGGCATTCAATACTTTGTCTATTGTCGTTTCATAAAACAAAATTTAAAAGAAGAAGAAGAAACCAAAAATTTCTTACATCTGCTAAAACTTAGATTATATATTCACTTTTCCCGAATGCATAATCAGGAAGAAGTTAAATAGGGAATTAAACCGACTTTATAGAAAGAGATAACGGAATAAATGATCACAAAAAAAAGAATGAACCTCGCCATATGAAAAGAATACATTTGTTTGAATTGGAAGACTTAAAATGGTTTCCCTCATTTTTGCGTAATTATGGAACTGACTTCCTTCGATTTTTAGCCAACAAAACCGAAATATATAAACCTGTAATACCAATAATTCAAAGAGGAATTGAAAGCAACGGAGTAAATCAAATTGTTGACCTTGCTTCGGGTGGTGGCGGCGGGCTTTTGTGGATAAATGAAGAACTTAAAAGGAGTATTCCGAATTTGACAATCCTTTTGACCGATTACTATCCGAATATAGATGCATTTGAATATATGAATAAGGAATCAAAAATTTTTGTATATAGCGAGACTCCCGTCGATGCGAGAAATGTTCCTGACAATTTAAAAGGTTTAAGGACTCAGTTTTTATCTTTTCATCATTTTAAGCCGGAAGACGCTAAAAAAATATTACAAAACTCCGTTAATTCCGGAAATCCGATTGCTATTTTTGAAGTACAAGAAAGAAGTGCGCGAAGTTTAATCACAATGTTTTTTTTACCCTTAATTGTAATGTTAGCAACACCATTGATCAGGCCGTTTAAAATTGGTAGGTTCTTTTTTACTTATATTATTCCAATTGTGCCACTGTTTGTATTGTGGGATGGTATTGTTTCATCGCTGAGAACATATACAAGAGAAGAAATGGAAGGTATGGTTGCAGAACTAGAAAAGAAAGAGAGTTTTAATTGGGAGTTCGGCAGAGTAAAATCGGGGCCTGTTTCTATTTTATATATGCTGGGAACACTAAAGCGAGATTGAGTAATAGCAGAATATTTTGTGCTTCTTTGAAATCACAAAGTTAACGATGAAAAAATTATTATTACAAAGTTAGAATCCAATAGCCAGGTTTTGCCGGGTATTTCGGATATTATTATTCCTTGGATTTTCCTGAAGTAAAAAGTAATTTTCAGAACCTAGTAAATTATTTCAAATTCTGTTGAACTAAATATTTTAATTTTACAATTATAAATTTTTGTAAAAAATAGAGGTGAATAATTATCGTTTTATGGATTTAAAAAGGGTTGAAAAGGAATTAAAGAAGCGTTTGTCCTATCCCTATTCTTGGGGAAGAAAACAATCGGATGATTGGGATAAACAAACAGATTTTATTTACGAAACAGATAGCTTTGAATCATTGCTGAAGGAAACAAAAGAATTTAATCTGGATTTGAAATATTATGCATTGAACAGGTGGTTTAATTATTGGTCGGCTAAGGCTGTTGAATACATATTTTCTACACACACAAATGTTTATCCGAATGAAAATTCTTATGATAAATTAGTAGATTTCAAAATTAATGACATTTCATTCGATCACAAAACATCGGTATTTCCTAAAGGTTTTAATAATTCTTTTGATTATGCGCAAGAGAATAAAAACGAATTGATAGAGTGGTTTTATAGCAATCAGAGTCAGCAGCGCAGAAAGCACTTGAAAAACAGATTGTTCATTGTTCTGTTTGATAATAAAAGTGATGAGCACTGGAAATTAAAAGCGGAAATACCTCTGCTGAAAGATGCAATTGACAATTATATGAAAAATTATTCCAAAGATAATCTGTCGATATTCGATTTCGGGGAAGGAAAAGTATTCTCAGATATCATTTGGGTGATAAAAAAATAAAATTAATTATTTTTTGGAATAATTTATTATATTAGCAAGCCTGAAATAGTTAAATAAGTAACTCACGAATAAGAATGAATTATATAGGTTCGAAACACAAACTCTCAAAATTTATTAAAGAAACAATCTACTCCGTAGTTGGAGAAAATTTATCCGATAAAATCTTTTGCGATATTTTTGCCGGAACGGGGATTGTTGGAAGAAATTTTAAGGATGAAGTTAAGCAAATAATTTCCAATGATTTGGAATATTACAGTTATGTGTTAAACAAGAATTACATTGAAAACCACGAGCCAATTCCAAATAAAGAAAAGTATATTGAAGAGTTAAATAATATTGATCCGCGTGAAGGATTTATTTATAAAAATTATTGTTTAGGTAGCGGAAGCGGTCGCCACTATTTTTCTGATGAGAACGGAAAGAGAATTGATGCCATCAGGCAACAAATTGAAACTTGGCGGAAAGCAGGAGATATTAATGAAAATTTGTATTATTTCCTTTTGGCAAGTTTGCTTGAAAGTGCAGATAAAGTGGCCAATACAGCTTCCGTTTATGGTGCTTTTCTTAAACATTTGAAAAAATCCGCTCAAAAAAAACTTGTTTTGGAACCTGCAGAATACACACTGAATAATAACAAACACTTGGTGTATAACGAAGACAGCAACCGGTTAATTAAACAAATCGAAGGTGATATTTTATATCTTGATCCTCCGTATAATGCTAGACAATACGGAGCAAATTATCATTTGTTGAATACAATCGCTAAATATGATAACTTTATTCCTAGAGGGAAAACAGGATTACGAAATTACAAGAAATCATTGTATTGCAGCAAATCATCCGTTAAAAGAGTGTTTGAAGAATTAATAGCTAATAGTAATTTTAAGTATATCTTCTTAAGTTATAACAACGAAGGTTTAATGTCGGCGGAAGATGTTAAAACCATAATGATGAAATATGGGAAATATGATTTAATATCGACTAACTATCAGCGTTTTAAAGCCGACAATGATTATAATAGAAATCATAAAGCAAAAAAGACGGAAGAATATTTACATATCTTAGAAAAAAATTAAACGTAAATAAATTTAATCTGAAAACAAGGGATTACTTCCCTCGGGACAAGAAGGATAAAAGTTTGCAGTAAGAATTTATATCTCAAACATCAATAAATCCATAGCCCAATTCTTAAATGATTTCTTTCTATACAAATAGAAATATTTTGGCATTTATTGTAATTTGGAAAATATTATAAAATAAAACTAATGAGGTAAAAGTGAGGAAAATATTTATAACCGGTGGAAGCGGATTTTTAGGACAGCGAATTATAGAACGTTTAAAAAAAGAGCAGTTTGAAATAATTGGATTAGCACGCTCTGAAAGTTCTAAGAATAAACTAGTATCCTTGGGAATAACACCCGTATCGGGAGATCTTGTGAATGTTGAGGAATGGGAAGGTTCCTTAAAAAATATAGATGTCATTATTCATTGTGCTGCACCGGTTGAGTTTTGGGGGCCATGGGAAAAATTTCATAAAGGTATTGTGGATGCAACAAGAAAACTTTATGAAGCAGCCGAAAAATATAATGTGAAAAAATTCATTTTTATCAGCTCGGAGAGTGTATTGCAAGATAAGAAAGATCTCATAGATATTGACGAAAATGAACCGTATCCGGATGAACCGAATTCTTATTACGGTAAAGCGAAGATGTTGACCGAAAAATTCCTGCTCGCTCAAAGGAGCAATATGGAAAGTATTATTCTTCGACCGCCTTTTATTTGGGGAGAGGGAGTTACCGCTCTTGAAACTATTGTGGATAAAATAAAATCCAAAGATTTTATGTGGATAAACAATGGTAAAAGTTGGTTCGAGATGGTTCATGTGGATAATGTTGCCGAAGCCGTTTATTTATCGATTGATAAAGGAAAGGACAAGGAAGTTTATTTTGTTACGGATGATAATCCACAACCTGTAAAGACTTTTTTGACTAAATTAATAAAAACCCAAGGGGTTAATCCACCCGATAAAAGTATTCCCAAATGGTTGGCAATTGCATTAGCAGGGATAATGGAATTTGTTTGGAATCTATTACGTATTAAAGGGGAACCTATGATTACGAGATTTGGTGTTTCATTTGTTGCGATGGGACGAAAATATAATATATCGAAAATAAAATCCGAACTGGGTTACAAACCGATTGTTAATGAAATTGACGGACTAAAAAGAATGAGCAATAAATAATACAATGCCTTTTATCTTGTAAAAGCATTGTTAGATGAAGTGTTGAACAATATGATAAATATGTGGCGCGATGTTTTAATAGTGTTGCAATGCGGATAAAGATTATAAAACTAACACTTTCCTAATATTGGTTAAAAAGAAAAATAAAGACAAATATTAATGACACTTATGGTATACTTACTTTTGAAGATCAAGTAGAGTATAGTGATTTCCTCATAAACAATTTTTATAACTCGGTGTTTCTTGTTGATTCCCTTTCCGGAAATATCATCTTATTTTAGTAAATTATTTGAGCAAGAATAAAGAAAGGACTGCAATGATGAATAAAGGTAAAACTGTTGAAGATTATATTGAATCTGCGGGGAATTGGAGGGAATTATTAATCTTATTGCGAGAAATAATTTTAACCACCGGATTAACTGAAACGGTAAAATGGGGAGCACCAGTTTATACTTTTAACAAAAAGAATGTTGTCGGTATCGGTGCATTCAAGAATTTTGTTTCATTATGGTTTTTTAACGGTGTATTTCTTAAAGATGAAAAGAAGAAACTTATTAATGCGCAAGAAGGAACAACTAAAGCATTAAGACAATGGCGTTTTAAAGAATTAAATGAAATTAGAAAAGACGCTAAATTAATTGAGCAATATTTATTGGAAGCTATTGAAGTTGAGAAACAGGGGAAAGCTATAAAGCCGGAGAGGAAGAAAGAAATTGCAATTCCAAAAGAATTAAATGAAAAGTTATCCGATTCTAAAAAATTGAGGGATGCTTTTATGTCTTTTTCTGCGGCTAAAAGACGTGAGTTCGCTGAATATATTTCCGAAGCTAAAAGAGAAGAAACACGTTATAAGAGGCTTGATAAAATTATTCCACTAATTCTAGAAGGAAAGGGGTTATATGATAAATATAAAAAATGAAAGAAAAAATTATAATGGCTGAATTAAAAACAAAAGCGAATGATAAAAATGTGATTGAATTTCTAAATTCTGTTGAGGATGATAGCAAACGAGCTGATGCCTTTGAAGTAATGGAAATAATGAAAAAAATCACAAAATCAGAACCTGTAATGTGGGGAGATTCCATTGTTGCATTCGGAACTTATCATTATAAATATGCATCCGGCAGGGAAGGAGATTGGTTTTTATGCGGATTTTCTCCAAGAAAACAGAATCTAACATTGTATATAATGAGCGGTTTCGAAAGATTTAAGGAACTGATGAAAAAATTAGGGAAATATAAAACAGGTAAATCTTGCTTATATATTAAAAGTTTGAATGATGTTGATAAAAATATATTGAAAGAATTAATTAGTTTATCGGTAAAGCTTTTAGAAGCAAAAAAATAATATATCCCAAATTTTAATTGTTAAATAAAATCTCTGTTGAGTATTTGAATAATTGATTATCATCGAATACAGCTTATCTTAACTAAGAAACCGATTGATTGGTTTTCAGATTTTTGTTTGACTATACAAAATCCCATTAAAGCCAGTTTTTATAGCAAATAGGAATTTTTGTCAGAACCCTTTTCCTATCCATAGTTCGTTTATATTGAATTCAAATTTCTCTGAAATCCCTTGCTTTTCCATAATATTTAGTGTAATTTGACACACAAATGAACAGCAATGTAGAATTTAGTCTCTTTCCCCCTATCTGCAAATACTCAATAATATGGTGTTCGTTAAAGTATAAAATTAATTGAAAGAAAAATGTTGAATAACATCATAAAAGTTGCAGCAGCACAGCTCGTCCCGGAGTATTTAAACAAAGAAAAAACAATAGATAAAGCGAGTTCGGCAATTGCCGAAGCGGGGAAAAACGGAGCTAAATTGATAGTGTTTCCGGAAGTCTTTATTTCCGGTTATCCAGATTGGATTTGGCTTATACCGAATAGTAAAGGCGCCGATCTTAATAGCCTCTACTTGAAGTTAGTTGAAAATGCTGTTTCAATACCCAGCGAGGATACAACCAAATTATGCGAAGCCGCAAAGAAAGCAAACATAAACGTTGTGATAGGAATGAATGAAATCAATTCCGAAACTAGCGGCGCGAGTCTTTTCAACACACTTCTCTTTATTGATGATAACGGAGAGATTTTGGGCAAGCATAGAAAACTTGTTCCCACCGGAGGGGAAAGACTTATTTGGGCGCAGGGCGATGGGAGCACACTCAGGTCTTACGAAACTTCAGCCGGAAAAATTGGCGGACTCATTTGTTGGGAAAATTTTATGCCTCTCGCAAGAAATGCAATTTATGAAAACGGCGTTCAAATTCTTGCTGCACCTACTTGGGATAAAAGTCCTAATTGGTTATTAAGTATGCAGCATATTGCCAGAGAAGGCGGATTATTTGTGATAAGTACTTGCATGGTTCTCAAAATAGATAATATTCCTAATGAATTTGAATTCAAAAAATTATATCCCGAAGGAAGGGAATGGATAAATACAGGCAATAGCTGTATTATTGCTCCTGACGGAAAAATATTGATCGGTCCTTTGGAAGCTGAGGAAAGTATTATTTATTCAGAGTTGAATTTGGATGATATCATTACTTCAAAACGCATGTTTGATGTTGTTGGTCATTACTCCCGACCGGATGTTTTCGATTTTAATGTTATTAGCAGAAAGGCAAATTAAGAATAATTGAGTGACAATTTTTTTTGCCATTAAACTTTTAATGAATAATGGATTAAGAATAAAAATAAGTCTGCATCTTATACACATCTCCGAGACCACGAGACAGGCAGAAAGCTCGTATGCCGTCTTCTGCTTGAAAAAAAAAAAAAA
>CAZNJB010000064.1:0-10822 GCA_964573255.1 uncultured Melioribacteraceae bacterium | reverse complement strand
ATTTAAAACAAAACGAAATTAAAGACTGTCTTAAAATTATTGTAGAATCGGGATAAAACTGATTTGAACCTAAAATTGTATTTGCGGCATAAGGATTCGACTCAGTTCTCACTAACCCGATATCCTTCACAAACCATCCGACTAAATCAAACTTAACTTCCGTATAGTCAATTAAATTATTGGGATCCGGTATTTTTATATCAACTTTATAGATAATCTCTTCCGCTTGAACATTCCCCAAAGCTGGAACCGAAATATCTTTGCTGCCCATATAAAACGCTTGCACGTCTATCAAAGATAATTCAAATGCACCTAAGCCAATATTTAACTTATATGCAGTCCAAGTTTTATTTGCGAAAAGCGGATAAGAAAAAATGTTTGCTTCCGGATCCGAATTGATTGTGATGCTCCCTAATAAACTATCGGGTATTAAAGCATCAAAGCCGGTAGTATCAACAGTAAAATAAATGCCCGAGTCGGTTCTTCTGAATAATAATTTCAACGGAACATCAGCACCATTTAAAGGGAAAGTGGAATTTTCGACAATATAGTTAACCCCGTTATAAGTAACAGTACTATCAAATGAAGATACACTTGTACTTATGCTATCAATAATATTTGAGGTAGTATCAATCTGCTCAATTTTATAAATAAATTTAGAACCTATTCCGCCGGGATAATAATTTTGTGCACTAATTACCGGAGTTTTCGGTTCTACAATATTTCCCTCCTCTTTAGAGCAAGCATAAATTATTAACATACTTAAAATGATAATTAAATACTTTCTCATAATATTTTCCTCTCAATTAATTCGTGCTTCAGCTTTTCGAAAGCCTTTGCACGGTGGGAAATTCTGTTTTTTTCTTCAGCACTCATTTCAGCAAGAGTTCTATCTTCTCCGTCCGGACGGAACAAAGGATCATAACCAAAGCCGTTACTACCTCGATATTCTTCAATAATTTCACCGCTCAATTCTCCGGTAACACTAAATTCGTTTGAGTCATCTTTATAACTTAAACAGCAAACGAACTTCGCACGGTGAGGTTTCGGAAATTTTTTAAGTTCCTGTAACAGTTTCCTGTTATTATCTTCGTAAGTACAATTTTCGCCTGCATAACGGGCTGAATAAATTCCCGGCATTCCGTTCAACTGCTCTACCACTAGTCCGCTATCATCACCAATTGTAGGCAATTTACAGAATTCATATATAGTCCGAACTTTTATCAGTGAATTTCCTTCGAAAGAATCTGCATCTTCTATTATTTCCGGAACATCATTAAAATCCTTCAAAGAAATGACTTCTACCGAATACGCTTTTAACAAGCTTTCTACTTCTCTTAATTTACCTTTATTTCCGGTTGCAAAAACTAATTTCATTTATTATTCGCCCTTTCCAATAAACTCTTCAATTCCACTCTTGCATCTTGAACAATTTGATCCTGATCGTAAATTAAACTCTCACCGTCACTCACAACATGTTTACCTTCAATAAATACATCTCGTACATTTTCACTGCTAGCAGAATAAACAATATTGGAATAAATGTTATCCTCGGTTATAAATACAGATTGATTGCTTTTATCTAGATCGAGCAGAACAAAATCAGCTTTTTTACCAATCTCTATAGAGCCTATTTCATCTTCAAGATGCAGAGCTTTAGCTCCTTCAATAGTAGCTAATTTGAAAACCGTTTTAGCATCCATTACAGTTGGATTGTAAATCGGTTTTTGAATAAGAGAAGACAATCTCATCTCTGTAAACATACTTAAATTATTATTGCAAGGTGCACCATCTGCTCCTAATGAAACGGAAATACCTTCATTCAAATATCTCGGGATATCCGCAATACCCGAACCTAATTTAAGATTGGAAGAGGGACAGTGAGAAATTCTAGTTTCAGTTTCTTTTAACAGAGATATCTCTTGTTCGTTTACATGAATTCCATGCGCTAAAACCGTTCTATCGCCAAGCACACCTATTGAATTAAAATATTCGATGTTCTCTTTCCCTGTTAATTGTCTAACGGTTTCAATTTCATTTTTGTTTTCTGAAGAATGGGTATGGTAAAGTGAACCTTGGAAATCCAATAACATATCGGTTGTTTCTTTCAATAGTTTTTCTGTACAAGAAAGTACGAATCGAGGAGCAAAACCGTACTTGATTCTTCCGTTTTCTTTACCATGAAATTCTTTGGCAAGATCGTATGATTCTTTCAAACTATCTTCCGTATCTTCCTTGAATGAAGGATAAAGATCGTTCATATCAATCATACATTTACCAGCAATTGCTCTAATACCGGAACTTATCAACTCTTCAAAAATCACATCTTGATGACGCATGGTTCCCATATCTAAAAGAGTTGTTGTTCCTGAAGTAACCAACTCGTGAATTCCCAATTTAGCCGAAGCTCTTAAAGATTTCCTCGAATGTGAATTTTCATATGGGAAAATTCTCTGTTGAAGCCAATCGAGTAATTCGAGATCATCAGCTAAACCCCGGAATAAAGTTTGGCATAAGTGAACGTGCGTTTGAATAAATCCGGGAATTAAGATTAAATTTTCCTTCCTAATTATCTCACAAGAATAATTATTCAGCTTTTCTTCAGAAACGAAATCGACAATAATACCGTCACGAATATGAACAGCTTTCTCTTTAATTATTTCATCTCTTTCATTAGCAGTAACAATAAATTTCGGCAGTAAAATAAATTCGTTATTCATTTTCATCTTCTATTTCTTTCATAATATCATCTAGTTGTTCCATAGCATAGCGAAGATGAGGAATTACTATAGAACCACCTACAATCAACGCAATGTTAAATGTTTCGTAAAACTCTTGATAAGTTGCTCCCTCTTGAGCAGCCCTGTCGATATGATAAAGAATGCAATCATTACATCTTAAAACCATGGAAGCGACCAATCCCATCAATTCTTTTGTTTTCGAATCGAGCGCCCCGTCTATATAAGCTTTATTATCTAATGCAAAAAATTTATTAAAGTCTCTAAAACCTGAATTCAATATACGTTCATTCATTTCAGTTCGATATTTTTTAAATTCGTTTATTTTCTTAGCCATACCTTACCTGCTTTCTAATCAATTAAACTATGAAAAACACCAATAAACATAATACACAAAATAATTAATTCATTCCTAATATTTAATTTGACGAAATCCTTTTTTCTTATATGCATTCAATTCTTTCTTTAAATAATAACCGGTTAAACTATTTTTATTTTTTGTTAATTCTTCCGGTGTTCCCTCGGCAATTACCAACCCGCCGTGTTCTCCACCACCCGGCCCCAAATCGATTACATAATCCGCAACCTTAATTACATCAAGATTGTGTTCAACTATAATTACCGTGTTCCCTTTATCAACTAGTTTATTGAGAACTGAGAGCAATACTTTTACATCTTCGAAATGCAAACCTGTAGTCGGTTCATCCAAAATATAAAGAGTTTTTCCAGTAGAGACCTTACTCAGTTCGGTAGCAAGTTTAACTCTTTGAGCTTCCCCACCGGAAAGAGTTGTTGCCTGCTGACCCAAACGAATGTACCCCAACCCAACATCATAAAGAGCCTGAATTTTTCTCTTAATTCTGGGTAAATCTTCGAAAAATTCCAGTGCATCTTCTACAGTCATATCCAACACATCGGAAATCGATTTTGTTTTGTAAAGTACTTCCAGGGTTTCACGGTTGTATCTTTTACCCTTACAAGTTTCGCACGTTACATAGACATTGGGAAGAAAATTCATCTCAATTTTTTTAAGTCCGTCTCCCTGACAATCTTCACAGCGTCCTCCTTTAACATTAAAACTGAAACGCCCCGGCTTATATCCCCTTACTTTCGATTCAGGTAATTGTGAATAGAGGTCACGTATAAAAGCAAACAATCCGGTATAAGTAGCGGGATTCGATCTCGGGGTTCTTCCTATCGGTGATTGATCTATTTCAATCATTTTATCAATATTTTCGAGTCCTTCAATTTTATCATAATCAAGAGGAACAACTTTAGACTTGTAAAAGTGTTTCATTAGAACTCTCACAAGCGTATCATTTATTAAGGTGGATTTTCCCGAACCGCTAACGCCCGTAATAGCAGTAAAAGTTCCCAAAGGAATTTTCACATCAATATTTTTTAAATTATTCCCCTTGGCTCCAGAAATTTTAATATAATTTCCGTTTCCTGATCTCCTTTTCTCAGGAACAGGAATTGCTTTTTTATCCTTCAAATAATCGATTGTTAAAGAAACAATTCCGTTATCGGAATTAATTATTTTATCGGCATAACCGGCAATACAAAGTTCACCACCGTGGTCTCCCGCTCCGGGTCCTAAATCTACGATATAATCAGCACTTTCAATTGTTTCTCTATCGTGCTCAACCACAATAACAGTATTACCTAAATCGCGTAATTCCTTTAAAGAATTTATCAATTTCATATTATCACTTTGATGCAAACCGATGCTCGGTTCATCCAAAACATAAAGAACGCCGGCTAATTGCGATCCTATTTGAGTAGCTAAACGGATTCGCTGACTCTCCCCTCCTGAGAGCGATCTTGCGGATCTGTCCAATGTCAAATAATTAAGTCCTACATTCAACAGAAAATCCAAACGTGAATTAATCTCTTTCAATATCGGTTCGGCAATTAATGCATTTCGCCCTTCCAACTTAATCGAACTGAAAAATTCTTTCGCCCTTTCAATTGATAAAGATGAAATTTCACTTATGTTTTTATTCTCTATTTTTACAGCAAGAGATTCTTTCCTCAACCTTCCGCCATTACAAGATGTACATACTTTGGTACGCATAAAAGAAAGCGCCCATTCTCTTATGGAATTGGAAGTTGTATTGTTATAATAGTGTTGAATGTATTTTATAACTCCGTTAAATTTATGATGGTAGGTAACTGTTCTCCCACCGTTATACTTATAAATAAACGGTATCTTCTCTTTGCTGCCTCGAAGAATTACATCAAGTTGTTTCTCTGTTAATTCACCTAACGGAGTATCAAAATCGAAGCCGAGTGAATCTGCCAAGCCTTCGAGTTGACTGAATATCCAAATATTCCTCGGTTTTCCGAGGGCTTCTATTCCACCTTCATTAATTGATTTACTTTTATCCGGAATGATAAGTTCTTCATCAATATCACTCTTTTCGCCCAAACCGTCGCAATCCGGGCAAGAACCATAAGGAGAATTGAAAGAGAAGGAATTCGGAGCCAGTTCCGAATAACTTATGCCGCATTTTGCACAAGCAAGATGCCTGCTGAAAATCAAATCATCTTTATCGTGATTAATTATTAAATTCCCGTTACCGTAATTTAATCCCACTTCGATCGATTCACTCAGTCTGTGTCTGCCGTTCGGTTTAACTTTCAACCTGTCAATAACTATTTCTATATTATGAATTTTATACCGGTCTAATTTCATTCCGGGTTCAATTTCTCTTATCTCCCCGTCAACACGAACTCTGATAAAACCATCTTTTTGAATGTCTTCGAACAATTCACGATAGTGTCCCTTTCTGCCTCGCACAACAGGAGCAAGAATAACAATTTTCTCCCCTTCCAATTTATTCAGAACGGTATCAATAATTTGTTCAGATGATTGTTTTTCCACCTTTGAACCGCAATTATAACAATAAGCAGTACCTATGCGGGCAAAAAGCAGACGCATATAATCATAAATTTCCGTAACGGTACCAACTGTAGAGCGAGGATTGCCGGTAGTTACTTTCTGCTCGATAGAAATAGCCGGACTCAACCCTTCAATTAAATCAACATCCGGTTTTTCGAGCATATTCATAAATTGGCGAGCGTATACCGATAAAGATTCGATATAACGCCGTTGTCCTTCGGCGTAAATTGTATCGAATGCAAGTGAGGATTTACCGGATCCGGATAACCCCGTTATAACTGTTAACTTATCGCGCGGGATTTCCAAATCCACATTTTTTAGATTATGTTCCCGTGCGCCTTTTATAATTATTTTATCGTAAAATTTCATCACAGATTTGTAAAAGTTTAAAACTTTATATTACTTATAGATATCGAGAATATCAAATTTTTCTCATAAAAATTAATTTAATGATGATAATTAAGACTATTGACCAATTTAGCGAAGATAAATTCAAAGAAAAAGGTTCTCTTTTTATAGGACAGATTTATCCGGTGTCAACTTTTGCCGAATGTGATGAGATACTTTCGTCCATAAGAAAGAAATATTATGATGCCACACACCATTGTTACGCCATTAATATTCTTGATGAAGAACCGAAATATTCTGACGATGGTGAGCCAAGCGGAACAGCCGGCATAAGAATTAAGAATGCAATCAACCATTTTGAATTGGTAAATGTAATGGTTGTTGTTATCCGCTATTTCGGAGGAACAAAATTAGGTGTTGGTCCCCTCGGCAAGGCTTATTACAACTCGGCAGAGGCAGCTATTAAGAGTAGTAAAATTGTAGAAAAAGAGAAATATATAAAAACCGACATTGAATATGATTATCAGCATTCAAAAACTGTACATCATTTCCTAAATAAGTATGGTGCAAAAAAAATAGAAAACTTATTTAAAAACAGACCTGTTATCCGTTGTTATGTAAAACCCGAAAATTCGCATTTTTTAAAGGAGAGTCTTTTGTCTGCTTCCCAAAACACGATAAATTGTCGTTTTTTTGAGGATAAAACCCTTTTCTTAGCAATACAAACTTGACAATACGTCCCGATTTACGTAAATTGAACAAAAGATATTATAATCTTTATATAATGATTTAAGGAAGGAAAAATGATATATACCAAAACTGGTGAGTATGCAATTAGAGCAATTTTGTTTCTTGCAAGACAGCCTAAAGATAGTTTGATTATGTCTTCCGAAATTGCAAAGAGTGAAGAAATTCCTGCCCATTATTTAGCTAAAATATTGCAAAGAATGGCTAAATATGGGTATGTAGATTCCTACAAAGGACGTGGAGGCGGATTTAAAATCACTGAATTAGCCTTAAAATCTTCAATCTTAGAAATTGTTGAAAGAGTTGAAGGTCCTGTCATAAATCTAAAATGCGTTACGGGCTTAAAAGAATGCTCGGACGAAAATCCATGTCCACTTCATGAAGAATGGTCTGAATTAAGAAATAGAATATATAATTTAATTTCGAACCGTTCGGTTCAAGAAGTAGCGGAAAAATATTCCGAAACATTACGAAGAAATTCAAAGAACTAAATTAAGCAAGCCGGCTCAGCCGGCTTTTTTATTGCCTTTTCTTATCATTCAAATATATTTTCAAATAATTCAAATCAGAACATAGGTTACTTAAGTTGAAAACCCCTTCCTGAGAAAGCGAAAAATACTTTTCCTCAAAAATTTTCCTGAAAAAATCACTTGACTTCTTCAATATGGGTTCTAAACTCCGCTTAACACTCTCAAGACTCTCCGCATATTCCTTCTTAATTTTGTCAAAATAATCTTTTTCGATTGTTGCGCCGCCTTGCTGAATTATTTTCAAGAGACCGTGCGAAAATTTTCCCGAGAATGCAAGCGCATCGAGTTCTTCATTCAAATCAAATTGATAAGATAACTCAATTATTCTGAGCAGGTCTTCCCCGCATTTTAATTTGTGAGGATATCTCATATTGAGTTCATCATATACGCTGAAAGCCTCTTCCTTATAACCCAATTTATTCTCCGTCATTTTAGTAATAAAATTTTTTCTTTTTGTGTAAAATCACCAGCTCTAAAAGAGATGATGTAAATCCCCGATGAATAATTTCCCATTTTAATTTGTTTTGTATAGAACCCCTCCGGCTGCTGTGGAAAATCCAAAGACATTATTCTTCTACCTAAAATATCATAAATATCAATGGAAACATCGGATTTACGAGGCAATTCATATTCAATCTTAGTTGATTCGTTAAAAGGATTCGGGAAAGCATGTGATAACTTATAATTTTCAGGAATATATGAATATATCACCTCTCCGGTGTACAGTTTGACCAAATTACTGTTTGCAACTTTAGAATAAGCCGCCGAAGCCGGTAATCTGTGCCATTTCCCACTATTATCCCTGTAAGTAAAACTAAAAGAGATATTATTATTCTGCATTTCTTCGCTAAGTGGGAATATAGCACTATTATCGGAATCTAGAGTCAAATTAAAAGTTTCTTCTGCTCCGTTGACGTTAACTTTAATACTTACTGAAGAAATATCAATACCGTTTTCGTCATAAAACATTTTTACAATTGAAGCACCGGTTGCATCTTCCTTTATATGTGGAAAAGTTACCGCTTTTAATGCCGATAATAAACCGTAACCTCTTTCATTATCCGGAGATTTCACATTATCTGACGCTTCTAAAATAATCTGCCTAACCTGAGAATTTTTCAAATATGGGTATTTTGATAGCAGCAATGCGCACATTCCGGCTGCAAGCGGAGCGGAGAGGGAGGTTCCTGAAAAAAAGGCGTAATCTTTTGTACGAGCATCTGCAGCAAAAACCCCAACCCCCATAGCACAAACATCCGGTTTAATCCTTCCGTCTGCCGTTGGTCCCCTGCTACTGAAAGACGCAACAATATTTTGCAAACTAACTGCACCAACCGTAATTGTATTGAATCCATCCCCGGGAGCTGTAATATAATGCCAACTGCTATTCCCTTCATTGCCTGCAGAGGTAACGACAACCATACCTTTTTGAAATGCTTTTTCACAAGCGCGAGTAACAATTGCAGTTTTGCCGTTCATATCTGCATAAGAATAAGAAAATTCCGAGGGATCAAATTCCGAATAACCGAGTGAGGATGTAGATATATCAACTCCGAGGGCTTCGAACCATTCGAGCGCTGCCGCGTAGTTATCCTCTTCGGCGTGCGTTTCGCTTCTTATGTCTTCGGTTTTAGCAAGCACAAATTCCGCATTGAACGCCGCACCTATCAGATTCCCTTCATCTTTCCCGGCAATTGTTGAAAGCACAAGCGTTCCATGATTATGCTGTGAAATATTATCGTTCGCTTCATTTGCAGTGATGTCATCGCCAAAAACAAAATCGTGTTCTGCAATTATTTTCGCACCTAATGTAGATTTTTGATTTTTCCAATCAAACCCGGTATCCATTATACCAATCCGAATGCCGCTGCCGTCTATACCCATATCATGAACAAGCGGAATGTCTGACAATTCCAACTGAATAAGTGAATTCCCGTAATCCAAATTATACTGACCAGTCTTGGAGAGCCAGAATAAATTTTCACCTAACTCAATCGGTTTACTAATTTTAACTGAAGCAACTTTACGAATCGATTTTACAAACTCGAGTTTTTCAATTTGGCGTAATTGTTCGTTAGTTAAATAAGCAGTAACCGCATTGAACCATTTTAAACGGTTTTTAATTTTGACGTTTAACTTCTCTATTTCCCGGATATATTCTCTGCATAGCGGTAAGTCATCGAAATCTATCGCTTTATCCGGATTGCTTTTTAATCTTCTATCGAGGGCACGTTGAGAAATGGATTCTTTTGCAATTTTATAGGCTAAAATTTCTTCTTCTGAATTTTGCCCGGGAATAAATCCCTTATCTTTAAAAAAGATATAATATTTCGTTTGGGATAAAATAGGTAAGGAGAAGAATAATATTATCAGAATAATTCTTAACATAAAAAATCCTTTTCCGGAAAAATATTAAACTTCTCCAAATATAAAAATGCAAATATTAATGAATCAATTTAGCTATCCGGTTAATTCTTGTAGAACCGAGTAAATGGAAAAAATCGCTCCAAGGGATACTCGGATTCCATGACCAATAGATCATAAAAGCTTGACCAACAATTTTATCGCGTGGAACGAAACCCCAATACCGGCTGTCGAGACTATCATCTCGGTTATCACCCATCATGAAATAATAATCTTTCTTTAATATATAAGTATTAGTTTGAACACCATCGATATAAATTTTACCTTCATCCACTTTAACAACTCTGCGTCCAAACTCGCGATCGATTATGGTTCTCCACTGTTCCAAATTATCTAAATTCAGATGGAGAGTATCACCTTTCTTGGGAATGTAAAGCGGTCCGTAATTATCCGCATTCCAAGGTTTACCCGGAGGGAAAATTCTCGGTTCAACATAACCCCGCGGTTTTGTAGTTGTTAGATATTGAATGTGTGGCGGAATATGTGCTCTTTTACCATTGATAAACACAACTTTATCCCTGATTTCTATTGTATCTCCAGGAACACCAATACATCTTTTTACATAATTTGTGATTTCGGGGTTAATTAACATATCTGCCATTCCCGGCCACTCGAAAACAACAATGTCTCCCCTTTCAGGATCACTTAAAGCAGGCAGTGAAAAATAAGGAAGAGCAATATTAGTAAAAGGAATATTCCTTGGAGAAGTTGCACCGTAAATAAATTTATTTACAAAGAGAAAATCGCCAACTTTAATAGTTTGCTCCATCGAACCAGTCGGAACTCGGGAGGTCTCTATAAAAAAGGTTTTAATTAATAATGCAGCAATAGCTGCATATAAGAGGTTTTTTAAAAATTCTTTTGTTTTTTCTGCGGGAGTTCGGGGTTTGATTTCTTTTTTCATATCTCTTTAAAATAATTTTGTTTTTTTATACAATAAATTAGTCTTCAAGTTTCAGAACGGCCAAAAAAGCTTCTTGAGGAATTTCCCCATAACCTACTTGCTTCATCCTTTTTTTGCTTTTTTTTTGTTTTTCATTTAACTTCCTTTTACGGCTAACATCCAAACCAACACATTTTACAAAAAAGTTTTTCTTTAACTCTTTAATATTTTTTCTGCCACTCCCTTT
>CAZNJB010000063.1:0-11221 GCA_964573255.1 uncultured Melioribacteraceae bacterium | reverse complement strand
TTAAGATGAGTATATTTTGTCATCTACTTGACTTTTAACATAACAGGGGGTGGGTAAATTCACTATCAAAGTGATGAAATAAACTTTATTATTAATTATTCATTTTTGAACTCACTCCCCTAGCCCCCCTCTCTTGAAAAGATAGGGGGAAAACGTAATCTCTTGATTATGATAATTTTTAGGGGGTGAGTTCAAAGCACTAAGCAATTTATAAAATTTATAAATAAGGAAACACAATGTTAATAATGATGAATTTGGATACTCCGAGGAGTGATATTGAAAGAGTAAAAAATAAAATAACGGAATTCGGCTGTACGCCGCACGAAATACCCGGCTCGCAGCAGTTGGCGATCGGAGTTACGGGTCCGACGGATAAATTGATAAAAGAAGATTTTCAAGTTCTGCCTTCGGTTCACGAAGTAATTAAAGTTACAAAAAAATACAAACTCGTAAGCAGAATGATGAAAAAGGAAGATACGGTTATTGATTTCAACAATGCTACGATAGGCGGAAAGGAATTGAATATAATTGCCGGACCTTGTTCCGTAGAGGATAGAGACATTATGTTTAAAATTGCGGAGGAATTAAAATTACTTGGAATAAAATTCATGCGAGGCGGAGCGTACAAACCCCGCTCTTCTCCCTACTCATTTCAAGGATTGAAGGAAGAGGGACTTAAAATATTGAACGATATTAAAAAGGAATTCGATCTGAAGATTGTGACGGAAGTTTTGAATCCCAGAAATTTAGAAGCAGTTGCAGAAGTTGCCGACGTTCTTCAGATCGGCGCAAGAAATATGCAGAACTTTGCATTGCTTGAAGAAGCCGGAGCAATAGGCAAACCGGTTCTTCTGAAAAGAGGAATGTCCGCCACGGTGGAAGACCTTTTGCTGAGCGCTGAGTATATAATCAATCAGGATAATTACAATGTAATTCTCTGCGAAAGAGGAATACGCACATTCGAAACATCGACGAGAAACACATTGGATTTGAATGCCGTGCAGGTAATTAAAACGCATTCGCATCTGCCGATAATCGTCGATCCCTCGCACGGAATAGGCATTGGATCAAAAGTCCCGGCGATGAGTCTCGCAGCAATTGCTGCCGGCGCCGACGGACTAATGCTGGAAGTACACACCGAGCCCAAAAAAGCTTGGTCAGACGGTTACCAAACAATTTCGATAGAAACTCTCAAACAATTGATGAATAAAATAAAAGCAATGGCTCCAATATTTGATAAGGAATTTAGTTACAATGATTGAAAAATATAATTTACCAGACAGTTCAGGAAAATACGGTAAATACGGGGGAAAGTATACTCCTGAAACTTTAATGAGCGCACTTGAGGAACTTGAGTCCGCATTCTTTAAATTAAAGGATAATGAAGAGTTTATCGCCGAGTTGAACAACTTGCAGAAAAATTACAACGGCAGACCCACTCCTCTAACCTACGCCGAGCGTTTAACGAAGCATTACGACAAGGCAAAAATTTATCTCAAACGAGAAGATTTGTGCCACACCGGCGCGCATAAATTGAACAACGCTTTGGGACAAATTTTGCTCGCAAAGTATCTCGGCAAAAAGAGAATTATTGCCGAAACCGGAGCGGGACAGCACGGAGTGGCAACGGCAACAGTCTGTGCAAAGTTCGGAATGAAATGCGTAGTTTATATGGGCGCGGTCGATGTTGAGCGGCAGGCGTTGAATGTGTTCCGTATGAAACTACTCGGCGCTGAAGTTATTCCCGTTGAATCGGGGAGCAAAACATTAAAGGACGCGACAAACGAAGCAATAAGAGATTGGGTGACAAACGTAAACGACACTCATTACATTATCGGTTCGGTTGTGGGACCGCATCCTTATCCGCTGATAGTCCGCTATTTTCAATCGGTTATTGGTATGGAAACAAAAGAACAATTATTTGAAAAAGAAAAGAGATTACCCGATTACATTGTTGCGTGCGTCGGCGGAGGCTCCAACGCCATCGGTATTTTCCACACCTTTATCAAAGATGAAAAAGTAAAGCTAATCGGAGTTGAAGCTGCGGGATTGGGAATTGATACCGACAAACACAGCGCAACTATTACCAAAGGAAGAGACGGAATATTCCACGGAATGAAAACACTACTGCTGCAAGACAATAACGGACAAGTCTCTCAAGTGCATTCAATTTCCGCCGGATTGGATTACCCGGGAGTGGGCCCGGAACACGCATATCTGTTCGAAACAAAAAGAGCACGTTACGATTCAGTCACCGATGAGGAAGCTCTGCAAGCGGTTAAACTCCTCTCCGAAACGGAAGGAATTCTCCCAGCTCTCGAAACTGCGCACGCGGTTGCGTATTTGAATAAACTTATGCCCGACACAACCGAGGATGAAATCGTCGTTGTAAACATAAGCGGCAGAGGCGATAAGGATTTGGATACGATAATCAATCGCACGGAGGGATCAAATGAGTAAAATAAAGAAATATTTGACGGAAGTTAATAGAACCAAGAAAGCTTTATCCGTTTATTTAACCGCGGGATTTCCACGAAAAGAGAATTTCGAAGAGTTGGTTTTAAGAACCTTCGACGCCGGCGCGGATTTAATAGAACTCGGGATTCCCTTCAGCGACCCGCTCGCCGACGGAAAAACAATACAGGCTTCTTCTCAAACGGCTTTGAATAACGGAGTTAATACGGAATATGTTTTGGAAACGACTGCTAAAGTAAAAGAAGAAACCGACCGCCCGATTATACTTATGACTTACGCAAATCCGATTTTAAATTACGGAGTGGATAAATTTCTCGCGGATTCTTTGAATGCGGGAGTCGACGGAATTATCGTTCCCGATTTACCTTTGGAAGAGAGCGAACAATTCTTTAACGGAATAAACAGCCGACCGGATGTAATTCTGCTTACAACCCCGGCGTCTCCGGAAGAAAGGATACTAAAAATCGATCAAGCGTCGGAAGGATTTCTCTACTGCGTTTCGGTGCTCGGAACCACCGGCGCGCGGGAAGGATTTTCGGATGACATGCTTGTAAATCTCGAACGCACATACAAACTCGTTACCAAAAATAAAATGCTCGTCGGATTCGGAATCTCCTCACCGGAAGATATTAGAAAGATTTCTCCTTACTGCGACGGAGTAATCGTCGGCAGCGCGGTGATTAAATCTTTGAGTCGGAACGGCGGAGATTATTCATCCACTTTGGAGTTTGTTAAAAGGCTGAACGAGGGATGTTTGTAATTGATAATGGACAATGGATAATGGATAATTTCTTGTTTTAGATTGAACCCAGATTACACTGATTTAACAGATTTTCACAGATGGGTATATAAAGGTATAAGGCTGTCATTCTGAGCGGAACGTTGTGGAGCGAAGAATCTTTTATGACTAATGACCAATGCCCCCCCCATCTCTGCGCCCTTTGTGTTCTCTGTGGTTAATTGAACCTGCCGCAAATGAGGTTGATTTTTTCGTATAATTCGTGTTATTCGTGGCTAAAAACAAACCCGTTACAGTTTCGTTTTTTTAACGCGTGTAATTCCGTAACCCCTTCTCTAAAAGTTTTAGTATTGCAGCATATTGACAAAAAAAGGTATTTTTCCTATTTTCAAACAGAAATTATTCAAAACAGGGCAAACAAGTATTTGAATTTTTTCGATTATTACATAGGGTGGAATAATTTTATTTTAAGGATGGTTTGTACTCAAGCTATTCGACAAGGAAATGAAGTAATTAGTCCGTTAGACGGAATGAAATAAAAGATTGCTAGGCGGAATTCTGTTTCGGGCTAACATTCCAAAGGAAAAAGGTTTTTGTCGGGTTAAATAGTAGTTAGCACACTTTCAAAATATTTTGGAAAATACGTTGTTTTATTTATCTAGAGATTTATTAGATTAAGAAAATATTAAAATAAATTGGATGTAAAATGAAAAGAAAAATTCTAATTTTTATTTTAATTACACCAATAATAATGTTATCACAAAACTGGGAGTTAATTGGGTTAGAAAAAGAGAGGGTAAATGCTATAGCTGTTGACCCGGTTAATAGTAATATAATTTATGCTGGTAGTATGAGTAGTTTTAGTGATGGTATTTATGGTAAATTGTGTAAAAGTATAGATGCCGGAGCTACTTGGGATACACTATTATATAATGTTAGTGTTCAAGAAATATCAATTCATCCTCAAAAGACAAATATTATTTATGTAGCATTGGCTAGTACAAACTTTACACGCCCAGGCATACTAAAGTCTACAAACTCTGGTGAAAGCTGGGTTTGGGCCGCCTCCGGAATAATCTTAAATTATGAAATTAGTGTCGCAACTGTTGTACCTCATCCGGACAGTATAGACGTAGCATATGCTGGAACAGTAGGGATTTTCGGGGGAAATGTTTATAAAACTGTTAATGGAGGTGGCTATTGGAAGAAGTATCCTGCAGAAGTAATGTGTTGCCAGTTTGAAGATATATTCTTTGACCCGGTTGACCATCCGACAATATATGTTGGTAGTGGAAGATTATACAGGTCGACAGATAGTGGTATTAGCTGGGATATTCTGAATGATTGGACACCAGTCTCTGGTGGTGTAAAATTAGCAATTGATAATAAAAATAATAATATAATTTATGCAGGCTTACCAAGATATCGTTTGTTAAAGAGCATTGATAGAGGTGAAAATTGGTTTTTTGCCGACTCAGGTATTACTGATTTCCGTTTTCAGGATATAGAAATAAACAAAACTAATACCCTAATATTGTATACAATAACAGCAGATGGAATCTTATTCACAAATAATGGTGCAATTACATGGTATACTGTAAACAACGGTTTTCCTGCTGGATTAATAAAAAGAAAATTGGAATTATCTCCAGATGACCGTTTTTTATACTGTGGTACCGATAAGGGTATTTATAAATTGGATTTATTAACTTCCATAGATCCGTCAAATTATAGTCAAGCAAAAGAAATAATTTTGCATCAAAATTACCCAAATCCCTTCAATCCAAGTACTACAATTACATATCAATTACCTAAGTCAGGATATACGACTTTAAAGATCTATAATTCATTAGGTCAGGAAGTTGCAGTATTAGTGGATGGCTATGAGGAAGCAGGTATTTATGCAATATTATTTAATGCTGATAATCTTCCAAGTGGAATGTATTTTGCAACCCTACAGATGAATAATATTAGTCAAACAAGGAAAATGATTTTACTCAAATAGTATTATAAGGGCAAGGTAAAACTTGCCCTTTATAATTTCTTTTATAAAACATGTAACACAAATTGTAAGAATTATTTTGAGGTCAAATAATGAAAATAATATCATTAGTTCTATTATTTATTTCAATTAACATTTTAAAAGCGCAGGCAAACGAACCTTTTTCCAATTATGATATTGGATTTTACGGCGGTGTTAATTTCTACAATACGGACAATATTAGAGGCGATTTCTTTGTTGAGATTAAAACCAATCTCACATCTTCGCTTAAACTGAAAGCATCTACCGGTTATAGTCGAATAATCCATCCATACTCTCCCACATACACTGTAAGAACATACTCTGAAAATACTATTATTGATACTATCCCATTATTTTTTGCTTCTAAATATAATTTAGTAAGCAAAAATTATGATACTTTCCCACTTACTTTCGGTATTCAATATAATTTCAATCAAAGTATTTTCTCGCCATATTTTTCAATAGATGTAGTTTATAACTTTATCAATACGTTCATAGAGACTTCGCCACCTGAAGTATGGTCTTATAATTCAATAGATGAAATACCTGCCGAATTTAAAGAAAATCAAAAACCAGAAGAGCTTCCCGCCAATTCGTATGGTATAATATTAGGGGTCGGTACATCATATCAACTTTTTTCAAAATTAAATCTTGATTTCAGATATATGTTCAAATACGATAATAAGATTATCAACACGCATCATTTTATTATGGGAATTTATTTTTAAAGGAGTCCAGGGTGAGTTCAGCAAATAAACTTATTTGTCTTTTGTTTTATTATCTGTTAGTGACAGAAGTATTTCCACAGGGAGTATCTTACATGTCAATTAATGGAAATATAAACAATTCATTCCTTACAAGAAGCATTTACAATATATCGTATTCGAATCCGTTAATAAAAAATAAAACCGCCGGCATTTTAGATAGCCTTATTTATATAAGCACTTATGGCGATAGTAATAAGATTGCATATTATTATAATGATGATTTATCATTAAATTATTTCACATATGCAGCGAGGTATAATAACGGATGGATCGATTTAGATAAACATACAAACATATACAATTCTGATGGTAATCTTGAATCGGTTCTTTGGGAATCGTTTAATACATCATTAAATGTATGGGTCAAAGATGCAAAGGATGTATATAATTATGATTCATTAGGAAATAGAATTTTTCATTTACATCAGTATTTCAATGGGCATGATTTTGTAAATCTATTTAAAACTGATAATTATTTCGAAGGAACAAATTTAATATCATCAGTAAATCAACATTGGGTAGATAGTGTATGGGTAAAGAGTTCTAAAATGATTAATATAATCAATTCAGACAATCTAAAGGATACTACTTTATTCCAGGACTGGAAAAATAACCAATGGGTAAATTACCAGATGAATATCTATGAATATGATGAAAAGTTTAATATCATTTCTAACCTGGCAAAAAGATGGCAAGAAGATAATTTGTTGAATTTTGGTATGGGGACATTTGAGTATGATATTAATAACAATTGTGTGCTAGAAAATTGGGAAATAGCTATAAATAATAATTGGGAAAATTGGTTTAGAATATTTTACGAATATGATAATAGTAATAATTTAATTCATCTATTTGGTGAAGAATGGGAGAACGGTCATTGGGTTCCGGAAAACGAACTTCTTTTAGTAACAAATCCCGATGGTATTTTATATGGTTATTTAGCCAAAGAAATATTTTTGTTTTACAGCAATCCTACAATTGTAAGAAGTGAAAATAATCTTACTAATGGTTTTAATCTTTTTCAAAACTTTCCTAACCCGTTTAATCCGACGACGACAATAAGTTATTCAATAAAAGAAAAAGGTTTCGTTCAATTAAAAGTACATGACGTTTTGGGCAAAGAGATATTAACTTTAATTAACGAGGAAAAACCGCAAGGGAAATATTCGGTTAAATTCAACGGGAATAATTTACCGAGCGGAGTTTATTTTTATACTCTCCGTGTAAACAATTACGTACAAAGTAGAAAAATGGTTTTGTTGAGATAAGACGTAAGTATAACCCGCGCCTCAAAACCGACCGCCGACAAATCGGGGGCAGTTTAGCCGCAATGCCGTTATGTGGCTAACAAATTAGGAGAGAAAGCTATGGGGTTTTTAAGAAAATTACATGGTATTCCTAGTGCTCTAATAATCGTGTTTTTTGGTAACACATATTGTTCTAATAGTGTTACAAATATCCAGAATCAAAATAATATAAAACTAATTTATTATGAAAATACTTCTGGTCAAGATGTATATAATGAGGGGGATGCACTAGGTGTAAAATTCATTATATATTCAAGCGGGAACGTTGAAGAATATTTGACTTATTATAAATCGGAAGATAAATTATTAAAAACCTCATTCGTATTTAGAAATAAACTAATTGAATTAGATAATTTATTTACACAATATGATTTTAATAATTATCCAGATATTTTACCTAGCACAAATAATATTCATTGGCCAAATAGAAGTTGTTTTATTAGTTACTCGCAAAATGAAAGAAATACCATTAAAGAAGTTACTGTTATAGCTTTTGAAGATGCTAAATATTATCCAAAAGGATTTTATGATTTTATTGATAAACTGAAAGAGAAATTAAATTCTTTAATAAAATAAAAAGCCACATAACCATCTTTTCCACCCGACCGCGAAAACGATGCGGCTTTTTCGGTGTTTTTAGGTTTTGCGTTGTTCGTTTTAGTTTGTAGTTAAACAGTATTTTGTTACATAAATATTAAAATAATTTTTGGCAGTTGTTTTTCAATTCGTCATTGCTGTTCGGGGCGGTCGGCTTATCGGCAACGCCGTTACAACATCATCCCCCTATAATCCCCCTCGCGCCGTGAAGTATTCTGTGAATATAAATCCTTTTCTTTTCTATGGTATAAAATATTATATAATTTTGAACTATTAAGTACCAGTATCTTGATTTCTTTATTTCTTCGTCTCGTGGAATTCTTCCGAGCAAGGGGTTGTTCCAAGTTTATAATCCATAAACAGCTTTGACTGATTTGAAGGGGAAACGAGAGTAAGAAATAGGTCTCGGTCATTAGTCATTGGGAATTTATCATTCGGATTGAAGGCGGAGAATGTTTGACTGTTCAATTGTAAGAATGTTTAATTGTTGCGTAATCTTTGAAAATAGCACAATGCTTTGAATTAAAGTTAAAAATTCCCATCTGCGTAAATCATGATAAATCA
Source organism: uncultured Melioribacteraceae bacterium (assembly GCA_964573255.1). Lineage (GTDB taxonomy): Bacteria > Bacteroidota > Ignavibacteria > Ignavibacteriales > Melioribacteraceae > CAYNUJ01. The sequence continues at coordinate 2,749 of CAZNJB010000063.1, read as the reverse complement.
TAAAAATCTGCGCCTGCTCACCTCGGGCGGGTTCCTATTAAAACTGTTTAGTTGTCATTAACCACCGTTTTAACTTTGCCCAAAATATCGAACGCTTCTTTATCCATCTTCGAAAACGCGAACCATTTCTTTCCCAAGTCTTTAAGCGACGCTCCAAAGTGATAAATGTCTTTCTCGTCAATAATCAAAAAACTGTCGTGCGCCCTATTAAACTCTTTTATTTTTAAAGTCGGATACTGAACGTTAAATTTCTCCTCGTCAAGTTTCAGCGACTTTGTTATTCTTTTAGTCAGTATTACTACATTTACATTCTTTTTCTTCTTTGTAAATAAATCCAATACTCTCTCGTCAATATAATTATCTATCAGTACGATTGACTTTTTAGCTTTGCGAATCAATCCGGATACAAATTTATATGCGTCGAATACCTGCCCGTCGTAAAATATTCCTTGTTTTGGTTCCAAATCCCTCTTTTGCAGCGCGTCAAAAATCTTTTCAAAATTTTTATCGGTTTCTATCTGCTTGAGTTCCACTTTTTCCAATCGTTGAAAAATCTCCGCGTTTCGGAAAATAAATTTGCGCATTTCAACAAATGCACGCATTAACAAAATGCTTACTTCCACCGCTTTTTTGCTTTTTATAACTGCCGAAACGGCTGCAACCCCTTGCTCAGTAAACGCGTATGGAGCATGACCTCCAAGATGCTTTCTGGAAGGTATCGCATTTTGCGATACCATTAAATCTATTTCCTCTTCGGTAAGCCGGAACATAAAATCTTCCGGGAATCTTTCAATATTTCTTTTGACTTGCTCCCTGAGCCTTATTGGTTTTACTTCGTAAAATGCTGCCAAATCCCTATCCAACATAACCTGCAATCAGCGAATTGTAAATATTCTTTCCCGTATCACCGTTGTGTCATAAACAACTATTTTGCTATTCGTTTCTTCCATTCTGTAGATAATTTTTACGTTAAGATTACATCTCAAAACTCTTAAAACGCAATAATCACTCTTTGCAAAGATTCAATAACAAGGACTCCCTCAAAATAATTTAATTCACTCAGAGTGCTTTGGAGTCTAAAACGTAAAATACGGAAAATCGGAATGAAAATCCTCAATAACCGCATAGCAATTTAAGATAAGTTACGTGTGTTTCAATATCGGTGCAAGGCATTGAATTAATACTAATCCGCGATAATTCGCTGGATTCGCGTTCCGTTACCATCTACGAAAATCATAACCAATCATAAAAATCAGCGTTCCGAAATGTTTAATTGCTTAATTGTTAAATTGTTATGTGTCTTTCAATATCAACGCATGGTGTTGAATTAATTCCATTCCGAATCATTCCTCCAATTCACCCCTCCTCCGGCGGTCAGTCAATCATCCAATCATCCAATCTTCGCTTTTTCGAGACTCAGACTCTTCGCTCTGCTCAGAGTGACGGCTTTATTTCCCATCCGCGTAAAACCGTTAATGCCGCGTAAAAGCGCGATTAACATTGGCATTTTTTATCTTTCTTATTTTTTATGTGTAGTTTCTCAGCCATGATAGTTATTTATTTATCGTTTGTACAATCCTTATTATTCTTCTCAGCAAATTTTCTTTCATAAGAAACAATCTTCATTACCAATGCTAATACTAATAAAAATAGAATCACCAAAAGTATATTCGACCAAGTAAATTCATTCAGTAAAAAATAGATAACCAGAGCTAATACGACTGCTATTCAGGTTCCGAAGTATTTTACATCTTTATTAATAGTCATAATTTGTTATATTATTGAAATATTAAACTCTTTCAATGAGCAAATATCAAATAGAATGATCTTAATATACTTTTATTCATTAAGAATAATCTTTTCCCGATTAAAAATTTGTATTGAAATTATAAATAAAATAACATCTAAGAAAATAATAAATATTGTCGCCGCTAAAATTAAATAAACTGAAAAGTATAAAGCGTTATTAGATAAATAAAAATATAAAAAGAATACCGGTATGATAAAAATCAATGATGTCATTTGTGCCGTTTGATATTTATTAAGTTTACTGGATAAAATAAGACCGATTAAGCTTACATTAAGAGACAACGAAGGGATAAAAACAAACATTACTAGAAGCCAGTTTAGACTTATTATATGATGGAATATTTTAATATCATATACATTATAAAAGTAAATAATTAAAAACAAATATGTTAAATAAATTGACAAAAGGGATGTTATTATATTTAAAAATAATTTACCTATAAAAATTTCGCTATCTGATATAGGCAGCGAAAAAAGATTTTCAATAGTTCTATTTTCCTTTTCTTTAATAATTGACTCAAGTATCCAAAATAGGGAAGAAATAACAACGATCATTAGTAAAAATGTTAATAATTTTTTGTCAATAATAGCAATCTCTGTTATTTGATTTGCATCTAAAAACGAGTAAATTCGATTATACTTTTCCAACAACTCCTTAGATATTTTTATGTTATGTTTACTTATTGACGGAATAATCAATAATAATGAAATTATGAAATATCCAACTATTCCAACAACTGTTCTGATTTTATATTCAAAGAATTCTTTTTTTAATATTGATTTAATATTTTGAATATTCATTATTACCTCATATATTCAGAATAAACGTCTATAATCTCTTTACCGGATTTTTTAATATTTATTATATCGTCTTCGTAAACTTTCTTTCCTTTTTTTAAAATAACAATCCTATCAAATAAATCGGAAAATTCTCCTAAGG
>CAZNJB010000062.1:0-11226 GCA_964573255.1 uncultured Melioribacteraceae bacterium | reverse complement strand
AATCCGGTTGTTGAATTACCCAAATTGACAATATTCTCGTAAATATTACCTAAACCGAGTTTATATTCTTTTATGATCGGATCGAAATAATGAAATTTGATATGAGAAGATACATTAAATATTTCTGTATTGTTAAATTGCAAATTGGATGATAATTTAGAAAGATTTTCAGCTTGAACTATTATTTCATAATTAAAGTCTGATGAATTATCAAGGAGTAAATATCCGGAATGATATCTTTTATAAAAACCGTTATTAGTAGACAAACCATCCAAATAAATTTGTGAAAACTCAGCTTCCCTTCTTTTTTTATATAGCATTTTACCGATTGTTATATCGTCAGTCAAAAACTCAGTAAAAATTGCCCTTTTATTACCTAAGAGCGATTCAATAGGTGGATTACCGATAATTTTCGGATTTGTTCGATCGATGTAAAAATTGATTCTCTCTTCATTTGTGAAACCATCTTTTTCAATCAACTCAATGGAAAGTGTATATACGGAATCAGTGAAATTTGAAATATCTAAAATTTCTAATGTATCATTATACTTTTGCTGATTAATTCCTTCAAGCAAATAAGTCCAACTATCCGGATTACTTCCCTCTCCTATTTTCAAATTAAATTTATCAAATTGTGGTGATATAACGGTTCCTGATATAATTATTGAATCTCCCGAAGTTCCGTAATCTTGACGAGGAGAAATAAATTCAATTTTTGCGGGTATCAGATGAGTGAGTGAGTTTATTAAATTCAATCTTCCTGCACCGGATTCTGTATCCCACCCCGGATTCATTATATCGTCGGCGGAGCCCTTTAATATTTGTTTCAGCTCTGAATTAGTAACTGACTTTTGAGAAAGGACCAAAGCAGCTGCAGCGGAAACGTAGGGAGCAGCAATTGATGTTCCACTGACAGTAGCGTAATCCCCTCCTTTTGAAGTTGAAATAATATTTACTCCAGGGGCAGTAATATCGATACTCGACCCATAATTTGAAAAAGATGCTCTAAAATCATTTTCATCCGAAGCAGCTACAGAAATAACTTCAGGCAATGCCGAAGGATAATGGGGTAAATTAGAATTTGAATTTCCGGCACTTCCGACAAATACAACTCCTTCGGAATAAGCAAATTCAATTACATCCCTTAGGACTAACGAAAAAGCGTCATCCCCAAAGCTCATATTAATCACATTTGCTCCGGCATCCAAAGCATATAATATTGCCGAGGCGACATCCTCCTCTTCTCCGAATCCAGAAGGATCGAAGGCACGTAAATTTAGTATTTTACAATCTGGAGAAATTCCTGATATGCCCAAATTGTTATTTTGTACCGCACCAATTATACCGGCAATATAAGTACCATGACCATTTTCGTCCATGGGGTCATTATCCCAATCCGTATAATCCAAATTTGAGCTATCAGAGGGGAAAATCAGTCGATTTGTAAAATCCCAGCCGATTACATCATCAATAAACCCGTTACCGTCATTGTCAATCCCGTCTATATCATCGATATCCAGGATGTTATTTCCATTCAAATCTTCTTCTTTATTAATGTAAAACTGACCTAAAAGATCGGGATGCAAGTAATCTATACCGGTATCAATAATTGCGATTATTATATCTGAATCACCTTTCGTTAACTCCCAAGCTTCGGGAGCACGTATTTTTGCAGCACCCCATTGGGAGTTAAATTCCGAATCGTTTGGGACATAATCTATTTTAATAATTCCGGCTTCATAAGCATATTCCACGGCTGGATCATTACTTAATTTTTCCAATATTACTTCTTTTTCAGCTTTATCCGGTATTATTATAGAATAAATATTATTTAATGCTAGATTATGCCTTAAGTTCTTGAAGTTAAATATCTTATTTATTTCATAATTGTATGATTTATTTAACTTGTTTTCTAATATGTTTTCCGGAGGAATATTTGATTTGGATAAATATGATTCTTTAAGTTTTACAAGAATTTTGGTTTGTGCGCTTGAAATGATGGGAAGAACTAATAATGATATTAATAATAACAGCCTAATCATCATACTCAAATTTATTGATACCAAAATCAACCGGCGTCGGATATTCCCCCGTAAAACAAGCGGTACAAAAGTCATTGGGAGCATAATCAACCATAGATTCCAACAATTCAGTTACTGTCAAATACTCCAGACTATCTGCATTTAAGTAGTTTTTAACTTCCTCAATGCTCCCGTTAAATTTGTTAGCAATTAATTCTTCTTTTGAGGGGAAATCCATACCGTAATAGCATGGGTAAACGATTGGCGGTGAGGATATTCTCACATGAACGGATTTAGGGTTTGCTTCCCTAACTAGATTTATCAATTGCTTAGACGTTGTTCCTCTTACAATTGAATCGTCGATAATTACAATGGTTCTTCCTTCTAAAACACCTTTTACAGTATTAAATTTTATCCTAACTCCTAATTCCCTCTTAATTTGACCCGGTAATATAAATGTTCTACCGATGTAATGGCTTCTAATCAATCCAATTTCCAATTTGGATTTAATGCCCATATTTTGGAGCTGTTGCTGATAACCAATGGCTGCGGTATTTGAACTATCCGGAACGGAAATAACAATAACTTTTTCGCCATCCGGGTCAGTAACAGGATGGTATTTGGCCAAATTCTTTCCAAGCTTTCTTCTTATTTTGTCCACATTTGAGCCAAAAATCTGGCTATCCGGGCGACTGAAATAAATAAATTCGAATATGCAGTGTTTTACATCGGTGCCGTTATTAGCATATTTAATGGATTTCATTTCCGCTTCATTTTTAGCACCGATCGGGATAACGAGCATCTCACCGGGCTCAATATCACGAATATACTCGGCTTTGTTAATATCGAGAGCGCAAGATTCACTGGTTATTATCCAACTATCATTCAATTTCCCTAAGCAGAGTGGTCTATAGCCATGCGGATCTCGAGCACCAATTAGATATTTATCCGTAAGAATAATTAAGGAAAAAGCACCTTCTATTTTATTAAGGGCATCTTTAATTTGTTCAATTTGATCTTCCAATCGGCATCGTGCAATTAAATGAAGAATTACCTCCGTATCGGAAGTTGTTTGAAATAATGCACCTTCTTCAATCAAATCTCTTCGAATTTCTTTGGCATTTGTTAAATTTCCGTTATGTGCTACAGCTAAATGCCCCATACGATAATTTACTGTGAAGGGCTGAATATTCTTTACTGTATCTGATTTGCCTGTAGTTGAATATCTATTGTGACCAATGGCAGTATTTCCTGTGAGAACCGAATTGAATACATCTTCCGAGTTGAAAACATCCGAAACTAATCCGAATCCCTTTTCCATTTGAAATTTAATTTTACCCTGCTCATCAACGGTTCTTGTAATTATACCCGCAGCTTCCTGTCCACGATGTTGCAAGGCAGTAAGTCCAAAATAAGTGTTATATGCAGCTTTTTCTGTGCCTGTAATACCAAATACACCGCAATTGCACGTCGGCTTTTCTCTCTGAATATGAATTTCTTTTTCCATTTTTATCGGTAATAATAAATAAATTTTAAGATACGAAGATAATTAGCAGGGATAAGATTTCCAATGACTTATTAAAATGCTTTTTAGGAAAATCTATTTTAAAATAGAATTATGAGATAAAAATGAAATTTCACTCTCTGTTTTCACCACTAATCGAGCGGATATGAATATAAATTTGCCGCAATAAGATTGATTAATCTTATTAATTACTTCTCATTTAGTACTTTCATTGCCGTTTTATATCCTATTTCAATTAATTCGGCTGCTTTATTAAAATCAAACATTTTTACATCACTCGTATCCGGTTTAATCACTATATCCGGCTTGACGTTTTTCAAACTCAGCTCTGCCATTTGAGTTTGAACAATAATAAACATTTGATAAAGTATTGTCCCAAACTTTGGTTTCAAGGCTTTATCGTTTTGTTTTTTATTATTAAAATAATTTATCGGATGCTTAATGAAGTACTCCATTTTTTCATTAAGGGATAAATCTTTCAATTCTTTTCGATTGATTTTAATATTATTTCCGCCATTACTGAAATATTTAGCTGGCGTGAATTCCCTTAAATTCACGGCAATAATTTTATCTACATTTTTCTCTCTTACCACATCAACCGGTACAGGGTTTACTAATCCCCCGTCAACTAGTTTATATTTCCCGAATTTAATTGGTGAGAATATTAATGGAATAGATATACTCGCACGTATTGCCGTCGCTAAATCTCCCTCTTCAATAACCACCATCTCCCCTGTTTCAATATCAGTTGCAATTGAAGAAAATGGGATATTAAGAGAGTCGAAAGTGATTCCCTCAAAATAGGTGTTTAAGAACTCCATTAAATATTTATCATTTACGATTGACGACAGAGATAAAGTTGGAGTTAATAGTTTCGCCATCAATTTCCAATCTGTTTGAAGCGCAACCTCTTCAATTTTTTCTATTGGAATGCCGGAGGCGTAGGCGCCCCCTATTAGGGCGCCAATACTGCTTCCGGAAATATAATCAATCTGTATTCCTAACTCATCGATTGCTTTTAATACACCTATATGAGTTAATCCTCTTGCAGCTCCGCTGCCAAGTGCTAAACCAATTTTCTCTCTTTTGTATTCAGTCATAATTAGAAACTAACTTTTGCCTTTACATAGAATTCATCCTGGTCTTCTATTCTGCTAAATAAATTATCTCCTTTTCCGACCATTATAAATGAACCTAAAATTAATTCAACATTATCCGATGGATAATATGTTATTTCCGGATTTCCGGCTATCCCGTAATTATTTTTTAAATCTTTCCAATTGTTAATAGAAACCACACCGCCGATAGGAATGATTTTTAATTTGTCATTGAAGAATTTTTTCTCAAATCGAATTGCAATATAGTCATTCAAATTATTTTCACCACGTTCATGTAAGAATCCGTGAATAAATTGAGCATTCACATATAACCCGTTACCAAATGTATAATCACCGCCTACTACATATTTGAAGTATGGTTTATCTTCCAAAGCGAGAGATTCGGATACGGTATTTAAGCCTAACGGTGTTTGAATATAAGTAATCATTTTTATCTTATTAGGCAAAAATAATGCACCTTCACCCCAAATACCAATATTACCGATACTTCCCGAAAAATCAGCGCCTATAACTTGAATTCTGGGATAAATAAGTTCTGTTTCAACATCGGCTGTACCGATATTATCAACTGGGGAAACAGTTATTTTATTAGCCAGCGGGAAATCATCACGCCCGTTGAAATAACTAACAGATACATCATAGTCAAATAAGGTTGTCGCAACTTTGAATGCATATTGTGAAGTTTCATTCAATTTGGTTTCGGGCAATGTAATTTTATTAGTAAGATTTCTTAATGTGATACCAGGGATTACATCACTTTCCGACATAAAAGCCTTCCCGTAATCACCGTGTGGAAGTGTTGCGGGTGTAAATACCGGTATATAAATTCCGGTAAACGTAATATCATCGAGATAATAATCTGCTTTAATAGCATTCGTTCCTAGTTGTTCACCGAAATTATAAATATCTTCCAAATCATCCGGACTAATATTATTTGTTGGATTTATTCTATCGGCAGTTCCCCATACAATTATTTGTCGACCGACACGAATATCTAAATTATCGAACCCGAATTGATATAAATCCAAATAGGCTTCTCTAAATTCAAGTCCCCAGTTAAAAACATTTTTCTTTTCTTGATTTTCCAAATCAGTAATATTATTTACGTTAGGAAAACCGAATCCGCGCAAACGCACTTCACTGTAAAAATGATATTCATCAGTAGGAGCACCTTCAAATTTGAGATTTAACCGATTCTCATTCCAAGTGAATTTTCCATTGTCAAATCTAATTCGGTTATCTGTTTTTATACTTCCGTTTATACTAAGGTCCGATTGTGCAAATAACTGAGCACTTAAAAAGACTAACAACAGAATTGCCTGTCCAAATTTATTATTCATTTTCATAATTAATATCTCCGTAATTATTTAACCTTTTTAAGATTTCTTTTGGTAAATATTTTATCGCTTAATCCTTTATCCAATTCAATTTTACCGGTAATCATTTTAGTAGCGTGATTTTTTTTCAAATCCTTTACTTCCATTTCCATCGATATCCAATATTTACCTTTCTTTTCTATTTTTTCTCTAGTCAATACTTTCCAAAGGTTTCCTGCTTTGTCATAATGATCAATTTTAACAGGATAGTAATTATCTTTTCTTATTTCCATTACAAGTTTGCTGTAGTCTTTCTCTACATTTGCTTTAGGTGTCAGTTCTAAAACGTAAACATCATCTTTAGTTTCTAAAAGCTTAGCATCATATTCTTCAGCATATTTGAAAGAACTCATATCATCATAACTGAAATCGGTTCCAGCAAAGTTTTCATTTTTCACGTGGGATGCTATTCTACGTATTTTGTGGAATGCCGGCAGGTATAAATACATAACATCACCGGGTAAACTTAAAAAGCCAATACCTTTTTGATCAGCCGGCGAAAGGAAACGAACTAAACGCTTCTCATCCCCTTTTTGATACATTTCAGCTTTTCTTACTTTTTCATTTCCATCTTTATCAATCAATATCATTTTTGAAAATTGATGTATATCTTTTGGTGCGTTTACAACCGCATCAGCTTTTTTAATAATTGTTTGAGCGTTCTGTGCAAAAGCACTTACTGCTGTTAATAATACCATTACAATTATTGATTTTATAGTTTTCATAATTATTACTCCTTTATTTATTTAATTTTAGAATGAACAAAATCATTGATATTAATTTCGGATTAATATTCTTTGCCAACTTCTGGTTTTCCAGCATTTCCGCTAGTCGAATCTTGGAGTTATTGACTAATTGGAAAAAAGGTTTTGCAAGATTTTCCGCAATAAATATTTTATAGGATAATGTGGCGATTAATATTCCGCCAAATACATCCATCACAAAGTGTTTCCTTATTAATACTGTAGAGAAGGCAACGGCAGTTGCCCATATTAAATAGAATACCCCCACTTTCTTTCTTAAATGCATTATTCCTAATGCAATTGTAAAAGAAATCCCGACATGCAGGCTCGGGAATGTATTATTGGGTACATCGGCCTCAAAACACCATTGTAAGAATTTTGTAGTAAAATTATTAGTTTCAAAATTCACTTGTGGATAATATGCCGGGAAGAAATAATAGAATGGATACGTGAATATTAACGTAGCCATTATTGATGTTATCATTCTATTAAAGTCATTATCCGTTTTAACAGCAAAGACAGATAAAAGAATAACTAAATAGAATGACATATAAATATATACCATCTCAGGTGTGAATGGAAACAGTTTATCGAAATCCGTAAGCAGATTAAAGTTATTATTTATATGGTGAGTACTTAATGTTTCATAAGCAAATGAATGAAACAGATATACTCCTATAACCACTAATATCCTTTTAGTATAAATCAAAATGTTCGCTATAATATTTTCACCACTTCGACTATTTTTAATCATTTTTATTCCTTGTCTATTTTGATTCTTATTCATTTACATTCCCATTCAAACCAAGTTTTGACTTAACAGTTAAAATCAATGACGGTAGATATGTTAAAGATGCCCAAGCACTAACAACCATAGTTAATGCTATTAACCAACCAAATCTTTGCATTGGCGGCATATTCGAACCAATTAAGATTATGAATCCTAGAGCAACTGTGAGAACATTTATTATTATTGCTTTACCTGTTGTTTCGAGTGTAGTTTTTAATGATGTAAATTCGTTTTTACCGCTTTTCAATTCATTATTAAATCTGGACGAAAAATGGATTGAATAATCGATACCTATTCCTATTGCAATACTTGCAATCATCATTGTTGCATTATCAAGCGGAACATCTAAAAATCCCATTATTGCAAAATTTATCAGTACAGTTAATAAAATTGGTGATGTTACTATTGCGCCAATTTTCAGCGACTTAAACTGTACAGTCATTAAAATTAATACGAATACCAATGCAAGTATTAAGCTTTGAATCTGGCTGGAAAGTAATTCATCGTTCATCTTTTTCATCACTTTTAACATGCCAGACTGTTTTGCAGATAGAGTGATTCTCCCTTCGTTTGGAACATTTACCAAAGTGTTAGGTATTCCAATGATTTCTTCATTTAGGATCCATAAATCATCACGAATATCGTCACGGAATTTTGAGTTTTGTTGCAATTCACTCGGAAATTCAGGTAGAATTTCACTCACTAAATTTTCGACATAATTTTTTCTATTAATTTCCTCAACAATCGATACTATAAATTCGGATGAACTCTCCAATACTTCGGGATCGTCTATCCAATATTCACGCGGTACGCTTTTCCTCAATAGATTTTCAATACTCTCTTCACTTATTTCATCATTCTTTGCTTTTTCAACAATTTTATTCGTTACATCAACAATGATTCTATCTGAAGTGATTTCAACATCGGCTTCTTCCCAAAAGAAAGTTTCTAAGCGTTCTCTCAAAGTTTCTCTATTATCTTCAGTAAGAGGATAGTTCTTTATTTTAAGAAGTGCCGAGAGTTTATTTTCAATATTATTGAAATCAACTTCCACGTTGGGTTCGCGTTTTTGGGCATCATATGCTATTTCTGTACTAATTCTTTTAAGTTGAAATTCTCTTACTTTATTCAGTTTATCTTTGGGTAATTCTGCGACACTAACAACAACCAAAGAAGTATCTAATTTGGTATTAATGTAATTATCAATTGCTTCAACGGTTTTTGTCATCAATTTTGTATCTAAATTTCCAAAACGTGCCTGAATAATACCTTCCGTATAATCTTTGTTTACTAATTGATCGAGTATATCCTCTCCTTCCAACATAAACAGGAGATTTGCTACCTGTTCTTTGGTTTCAGGAATGGTATAATGACCATTCATCACCTCATTCATATTGCAAATTAAATCAGCTATCGATTGAGTATTATTTACATCCGGAAGGGATTCCATAAATTTCTCCATTCGGTACATTTCTTTGAGTACGAATGGATTTTTCAGATCGCCTTTAAACAGCAATTGTATCGGAAGAACCCCTCCGAATTCATCCCTCATTAAGTCGTCGGAAATTCTCATATTTGAATTAACAGGTGAATATTCCGACATATTTGCTTCTGTTTTAATTCTAGGGATACCAAATGACAGGACAATAACAGCTATTACAATACCGCCGAGAATAGTTTTCTCGTTTTTCAAAACAAACGCGCCTAAAGAATCCATAAATTTCATTATAGCACCGCTTTCTTTGCCTTCAGTGCTTACCGACTCTTTTTTAACGTTCATAAAAGAAAGGAGAGCCGGAACGAATGTTATTGAAAGAAGCATTGCAGCGGTAACACCTATCGCTGTAAAAATACCAAAATCCGTAACGGCAGTTAATGTTGAACCAATAAATGAGAGGAACCCGACTAAAGTTGTTACGCCCGTTAATAAAATCGGCACTCCTACTTCAGCCAATGCATCTTTAATGCCAGTTATTTTATCATCTCCGGCTTTTACATCTTCGTTATATTTTGATAGAAAGTGTATGCCGTATGCTGTTCCAATTGCAATTAATAGAACAGGCATAATATTCGAAATCATCGATAAATTCACACCTAACCATCCCATCAACCCCATAGACCATATAGTAGACAGAATAACCGTTAATAAAGGCAGGATTACGCCTCTCTTTGTCTTAAAACTGAGATAGAGTATCAGAACTACAACTACCACAACGATCGGGATTAGCTTACCTAAATCTTCGATAATATATTTATTTAATTCCACCATTTGAAGTGGTAAACCGTTGTAATATACTTTATATTCCCCTTTCGTTTCCTCGGTTATCCTTTTTATTTCCTCTGCTACACTACCCTTATCAACATCATTTCGCAAACGACATATCAAGAGAGTATATTTACCGTCTTTAGATATGATTTTACCGGCATACATATCCTTGCTGAGCGTATATTCCCTTAGATAATCCAATTCTTCTTTCTCTGTGGGAATATTGTTCTTATTGATCAATTTGCTTATTTCCAGCCCGTCTTCTGTTTTCTTGATATCCAAAATATTTGTTAAACTCATTACACTGGATACGCCATTTATATTGCTGTACTTCTGTGTTAATTCATTAATAAGATTTAAGGTATTTGTGCTAAAGACGTCATCGCTTTTTATCGCAACCATTGCCAATGTATTACCGCCGTAATCATCACCGATGCGGTTGAAAAGTTTAACTACTGGATCATCAGGCTGCAAGTAACTTAATATATCACTATTTATTCCTATTTTAGTTAAACCATAGCCTAATAAAATCGTAATTAGAACCGTACCAACTATTATAGCGATTCTGTATTTGAGTACTATTTCCGCTAATTTTTTCATTTATATCACCTTTTTTTATTCAACAAATCATTTTCAACTATTTTCGTTTTTTAGTCGAAAACCATGCAAAAAAATATCTATCTTTTTTCTAATCCCTTAAATAAAATATTTAACATAGCATCAATTTTAGCTTCCATATTTTCACTTCTATCCTCAACAATTAGAGGATATTCCAAGCCTTTCAGAGCTATTGCAATCATTTTTGCAGTCAATTCCACATCTTCAAGATCAAAAATTCCTTTTTTAACACCGGAATCCAAAATATTCGCTAAAGTATTTATTTCATATTCTGTAAAATCAGCGCGTTCTTTTTCAACAAAAGAATAATGCTCCATATATTCGTCAGTAAGAGTAGTATAATAATTACTCAATTCCTTAAAATGCTTCATTCTTGTATGAACATAAGCTTTAATTTGTTCCTGAGGAGTGGATGCTTTTTTTATTTCCTCACTTATTTTTTGCTTAAGGATTCGGGCTTCCTTTTTTATAACTTCAGCAAATATTTCTTCTTTACTCTTAAAATAGTAATATAAGGTAGCCTTCCCCATTCTGGCCATTTTTGCAATTTCATCCATTGTGGATTTTTGTATACCAAAACGAGCAAATATTTTTTGAGCAATTTCTATAATACGTTCTTTTTTGTCGTCCATCTCAATATAGTCCTTTCGACTATTTTAGTTTTTTAGTCGACTAAACATAATGAAGATTAATATTAAATGCAAGCATTTTTTATATATCATAATTTTTTGGTGTAATTTTTTTAATGACCGGGAAATCTAATTCCCCC
>CAZNJB010000061.1:0-11925 GCA_964573255.1 uncultured Melioribacteraceae bacterium | reverse complement strand
TTGAAATTAGCGTAGGCTTCTCTAAATATGTGTACTGATTTGTTTTCTAATTCTTGTAAGTGATCCATAAGCGCCAATTATAAATGATAAATGATAAATGATAAATTTGAAAATAAAAGATATTTAACCACAGATTTGCACGGATTACTTCACAGATTAACACAGAGATATTTAAAATCTAATCTGTGTTATCTGTGGTTTAAAAATTTCAAATCGTTTTGGTAATTTCCTTGAAAATTTGTTTTGCTGCATCTTCAGCTTTTGAATCCCTTAAGTCAAATTTCATCGCACCATTAACCGGTATTTCATACTCAATATCTATACCCGGTAAGTGTTTTATCTTTCCTGATTTAGCTTTTTCATACACTCCTGTATCATCCCGCCGCATACAAACATCTACAGGAGTTGAGATATATACTTCATAGAAATTTTTACAAATAGATCTTACAAAATCTCTTGATTCTCGATAAGGTGACAAAAATGACGCAACTACAAAAACTCCTTGCTCTTCTAATTTTTTTGCTAAATAACCTACACGTTTAATGTGCATATTTACTTCATCTCTGGAATAGCCAATTTCAGGCATTAAATGTCTGATTGTATGCCCGTCAAGATACTCTACCTTAAAACCTTTACTTTTTATCAAATCAACCAATTCCTTTGCAATATCTTTTTTACCTGATTTTGCCAATCCGGTCAACCAGATTACCGCCGGTTTAATTTCTTTTTTCCCAAACTTTATTTTATCCCACAACCTTTCATGAAGAAAATAAATTAACATTTTCAAAACAACTTCAATCCCGCCTACAGACAAAGCAATTGAAACATCGCCAATGAAAATATACACTAAAACAACTGTAGTTAACGTTGCAAGAAATCTCCAGGAAATTGTTTTAATAATTGATCGTATGTGGGATTCTTTATACATTAAAAATAATTGCAAATTAGAAATGATAAATTATAAATTATTTAACCACAGATTTACTCAGATTTAGCACAGATTATTATAGAATAAAATATAAAAAACTTAATCTGTGAATAATCTGTGTTATCTGTGTTTTAATTTTCACTCCATTTATATATTATTCAGTCTGACTTAATTATTTTATTTTTAATTAAATAATTGATGACTAAATTTACATTTTCTTTGAAATTAGAGTTTCTACCGTTATCAATTTTTATTTCTGGACATTCAGGTTCTTCATATGGAGAGTTAATTCCCGTGAAGTCTTTTATTTCACCTGATCTAGCCTTTTTATATAACCCTTTAGGATCACGAGATTCGCAAGTTTCCAAATCGGCGTCGACAAATATTTCAATGAACTCACTTGCGCCAAGCAGGCTTCGGACTTTGTTTCTATCTTCTCTGAACGGGGAAATGAAAGCGGTAAGCACAATAATACCGGCGTCTACAAAAAGTTTAGCAACTTCTCCAATTCTGCGAATATTTTCCCTTCTTCCTACTTCGCTAAAGTCCAAATCTTTATTTAATCCGTGGCGGATATTATCGCCGTCGAGGATGTATGTATGAACTCCAAGTTTAAGCAGCTCGCTTTCAACTTCATTTGCGAGAGTAGATTTACCGCTGCCAGATAATCCCGTAAACCATAAACAAACGCCTCTGTGTCCATTAAGTTTTTCCCGGTTAGATTTAGTGATTTTAGTTTTATGCCAAGTTATATTCGGACTCATACCAGAATACTTTTTAACCCATATAGTTTTTAATCTGTGTTCATCTGTGTAATCTGTGGTTTATTTTTTAACCACAGATTATCACTGATTACTTCACAGATTATCACAGAATGAAACGTTTTATTCCTTGTTTTAAATCTTTTACATTAAAATTAATTAATAACCCAATTTTAATATTTGCAAGTTTCAAATATGTTAAGATTTGAGCTATGTGAACATCGTTTATCGCTTCAACAGATTTTAATTCAACTATCACTTGGTTTTCGACCATTAAATCTATTCTATACCCTACATCTAACTTAACTTCTTTATAAATAACCGGAAGAGGTTTTTGAGTCTCTACTTTATAACCATTTTCTATCAATTCGTATGCAAGACATGCTTCATAAGTGGATTCCAATAATCCGGGTCCCAATGCTGAATGAACTTTGTATGCACAACCGATAATATCATAAGTTATATCATTTATAGTGTGAGACATATTCTATTTTTAACCACAGATTAACTCAGATTATTTCACAGATTTTCACAGATATTATTATAAATCTGTGCTCAATCTGTGGATATCTGTGGTTTAAATTTCAAATGAACTTGCTATGAATCCAAAGTTCTTAATTATCTCTTTGTTATATACAAGTTCTGTTTTGTCCTTATTTATGAAGTAACCTCCAGCGCCGAGTAAGATTGCATGTCCGGCTGCGGTGTCCCATTCCCAAGTCGGACCGCCGCGAAAATAGATATCCGCTTCGCCTTCGGCAATCATGCAAATTTTCAAAGAACTTCCTCTTGATAATCTACTTTTCACCCTGTAATTGGAATAAAAACTTTCTTCTTCTTCTCCCGAATGAGAGCGGGATTGAACGACATTTAATTCATCATCAGGTGATTTATCAGAAACATTTATACGCTTGACTCCATCAGAAGTGATTTTGTAAGAACCAAAATTAATGCCTCCCAAATATAATACCCCTAGCAAGCCATTATATACAATCACCCAATCATTCAATCCATCAATCGATCTATGATTTTCTATCGGCTTTTGATTGACTGATTGACTGATTGATTCATCTATATTATTATGCTTGATTGCGGGAGCATATATTACTCCAAACACCGGTTTATTATTTTCAATCAATGCTATATTTACCGTGAATTCACCGTTCTTTTTAATGAATTCTTTTGTTCCGTCGAGAGGATCGACCAGCCAAAATTTTTTCCAATTTTTTCTATCTTCATATGGGATCTCTTTCCCCTCTTCAGAAAGCAGAGGAATTTCAGGGAAATTTTCGGTTAATCCCTTTTTAATTATTTCGTGAGAGGCTTTATCAGCCTTTGTTAACGGCGAATTATCATCTTTGTTTTCTATTTGAAAATCGTCAGAATGATAGATATCCAATACAGCTTTTCCGGCTTCTAAAGCAATTTCAATAATGTTTTGTATTTCATTTGTATTAAGTTTCAAATAAAATCCTTTTTCTTAACCACAGATAACACAGATTAGCACAGAATACAATTACGAATTAAAAATGATAAATGATAAATTATATAAACTTATTTAATGCTAATTTGAATGGATGCATGACCATTCTTGGGTAGCCAACTCGCATGGTTGCATGATAATAAACAAAAATAAGCGCCATCGTATGAATGATTGAATGGTTGAATGACCGCTTTAGTTTTCCTTTATGATTCCGTCATTCAGATTGCTGTTTTTGGTTTCTTCCTTCATTCATTCGAAGAACCATTTTGGAGATCATCATTCAGTCATTCAAATTTCTGTTTTGTGTTGTCTTCATTCAGTCATTCAAAAGTCTATTCAAAACTCTCGACTTATTCCCTATAGTTAATTTTTTTGAACTTTTTACTTTCGTTGTTGGGCTTTCAACTTTGAACTTTTAACTTTGAACTTTCAACTTTCTATCTTCCCCTTGCCTTTCAATTATGCCTTCATGCGGGACAGCATCCCTTCCGCCCCGCATGAATAAATTCATCAACCTTCTCCTGAAGTTTCCGTTTGAGGCGTTGAATGACCGATACCGAGGTCGCGTATAACCCTTGCTGCGGCGTAGCCGTTATAGAAATTAGGATTACTATCGGAGTACATCTCAATCATAGGGTCGAGTTCTTCTTTAAGTATAGCATCCGCTTTTTCAAATAATTGGGTCAACTCTTCCCTTGCCGCAACCGCGTTGGCGTGTTCGTTTACCTGTCTTCCCAGCGCTTCGTTGAACTCGTTCAATTTTTCATGAGCCGCTGATATCATTTCAGCGGTGATACCGTAATTGGCAAGATCCGCTTCGTGCTCGGCTGCAAGACTCAAAATCTGGGACGCTTTATTCGCCAGGATATTATCTCTCGCCTGAACGAGCGACGATTTGGTTACTTTAGCATTAATTTGCAGACTGCTGTTTTTAGTTTTAACACCCAATACGTAGAGAGCGTTCGCAATTTTAAGGACGTAGGAAATAAGAGCCTCTTCGGCATTCAGTTTTTCGGCGGTAACGCCTTTGGTTTGGTTCTTAAAATCCAAATCCTTGCTTTTAATTTGCTCAACGACGTTTTTGAACTCGTTGAATGACTCCGTTATTACGGGTAAATCGGAATATGCGTCCGAATTCGTATCCATATAAGAAACAACTCCATCGTACATATTCAGCTTGTTCGATTCGGTTTTTCTCATATTACAACCCGTTATATATGATTAAATACGGACTTTAGTAGTCCCTTTTTTCATTTTACGGAGATAAGAACGCGTTTAACAAAACCAACAGCGCAATCAATAAGTAAAAGAACGAAAAAATTTAAGTAAATATATTAAAAAGTTAAATATCTAGCTCAATTATGAAGTTTAAATTGACAAAATTACAGTCAAAGATGACAAATAGACCGAGAAATAATCCAATACGAAATCTAACAATTATTTTTAGCCACGGATATCACGAATTTATCACAAATTAAGTAGCTTTCTGTAAATAGAGTAGCTTCTTTTTTAAGCACAGATTAACAGAGAGATTTTATATTCATCTTTCATAATTTCTAATATCAAATCTTTACTCAATCCAATCGCTCAATCAACCAATCAAATCCTCTGATTTTCATTCAGTCATTTGGTCATCCACTTCTTACTTCTTACTTCTCGCATCTTATTTTTACTTTTTACTTTTGACTTTTTACTTTTTCATTCTTTCCCTATTTACCCAACACGACTTTCCCTACAGAGTCGATATGCTCTTTTAAATCCTTATTTTTAATTTCCGCATAATTTATCACATCAATAAAGTAAGGTATAGGTAATCGTTCATTCAATTCGGAGTTTACTTCATCAACAATTGTCCGGGTTAAGTTTTCCCCATATAATGCTAAATCAATATCAGAGCCAGTTTTGTAATTTCCAATCGCTCTGGAACCGAAGATAATCGCTTTTTCAATTTCAGGATGCTCATTCAACGTTTTGAGAATCAACTTAAAACTCTTTTCCGAAATACCAAATTTCATTTAATTTTGTTCTTGAAATAATCATATAAACTTTTCAGTAAAACGAAATAATTATTTTTAATCCTTTCAACTATAAGATTAGCCGCTTTCTCATCGTAAATATGGGTAGTAACATTTCTATCCTCCAGAGCTTCCAACCAAAGTTCTCCGTTTTCGATATATCCGTTTTGGAAGGCAGTTTTAATTGTTTCCCTTGGCGATTTTACGTTAAAACCTTCGCTTTCCAGAAAATCTTTTAGTGTCTTCCAAGCTAATTCAAATGAAACTTCATAAAATTGAATGATGCCGCCTTTTTCAAGTTCAGATGGATTTTCAATATTAACCGCTCTTTCCAAAACTTCGAATGAATTCTTGAAATTTTGAAATCGTTGTTTCCAGCGTATTTCTTTATTATTTAACATGTAAGTAAATTATTTACAATCCTAAATTATAAACAAATTGAATGTGGTTTCTTTTCTTTAAACACAGAGAACACAAACTATTTCGTAAATTCTCATTGATATATTTTCTCTTTCCGTGCGAATCTGTGCCTGAATCTGTGCACATCTGTGGTTTATTTTTTAACACAGAGAACGCAGATTATTTCACAGATTAGTACAGAGATTTAATATTTATCTTTCATGATTTCTAATATAATCTTTATAATAATTCAATCAATCAATTTTAACCCTCTTTTGGGGTCATTCAATCGCTCAATCAACCAATCAAATCCTCTGATTTTCATTCAGTCATTTGGTCATTCGGTCTTCACTTCTTACTTCTTACCTCTTACTTCTTATTTTACTTTTAACTTTTAACCTGCTAGCCGTCAGGCAGGTCTGTGGTTTCTTCTTTTTAACCACAGATAACACAGATTCTCACAGATTATTTCACAGAGAGCTCTGATTTCAATTACTTCCTACTACTTACTTCTTACTTTTTATTTTTTACTTTTTACTTTGAACTTTTGCGAAGCATCCCGGTACAAGTCTGTGACCCGCGGAAAACTTTTCTTTGATATTTTATCATGACTTCTCCGCAAGTTCCCATTCATTCTTCAAACTGAACTTGGTAATGAAAGTATTCAATAAGTCAAAATTGATCGATTCGGCAGAGTTATCCAGTATAGCCTTAATATCAGATAAGTGCTTTTGAGATTTCCCTTCTCTATAAAATTCAAGTTTTTTTACAATAACATATTCAATCGGAGCCAATGGTAATTTTAATCCTAAATAGTCGATGAGGTTAATATTTCCTAACGCCCAATGTTGAAATTCATCTTTACCTGAAAAATATATATCCGCTTTAAATCCGGTTTCATGATGCAAAATATTGCAATGTCCCCTATTTTCTTTCAGCGCTTCAATTCTTAACACTTCTACCGGAGGACAATAAAACTCTTCTTCCGGAAATAAATTCAAAAACTCATCAATTTTATTTATAGAAAGCGTAATTACAATGTCTATATCGTGTGTAACTCTTGGTTCGCCGTAAACAATAGATGCAACAGATCCGGTAACCATGTATGGAACATTTAGATCATTTAATTTATCTGTAAATATTTTAAATAAATTACGTTCTGGCATACAAAAAAATTTCTCTAACTTCCTTATCAACTTTTGCGTCATCCCAATCAAAGTGTTTGCTTTTGACGGCGGCTTTTCTCAATTCCCTTGCGGAATAATATAATTGAAGCGATAAGTTCAACTTTTTTTCAGGACTCATACCTTTAAAACGGTTTAGAACTGTATCGTGAACAGAACTGGAATTGATATTTTCAGGTTCTTTCGACATAAAATTTTTGTTGGAGTTTGATGTTTATAGCTAATTCAAAGTTTTATTTTGAACGACCACCTTCTCCCAACCGAGTCGGGATTCGGTGGTCAAAATTGAATGGTTGAATGACTGCATGGATGAATGAGCGCCTTATGTCAATCCCCATTCAATCATTCACTCATGCATTCATGCAAAATTCATGTCTTCACGCTTTAAACACCTTCCCATTCACAATACCTAGTTTTTTGAAAGCGTTTCTTGTATCTAAAATCAACTTCGCATTTTTATGTATGTATTCATAATCATAATCATCGTGATCAGTACTTAGGACTATCAAATCATAGGAATGTAAATTTTCTTCCGTTAATTCCACGGAAGACATATCGTATTTATATTTACGAGTCGGGGGCAGTTTTGGGATGTGAGGATCATTATAATCAACCTCAGCACCTTTTTCTCGGAAAATCTCTATTAGTTTTAACGAAGGAGACTCTCGCATATCGTCCACATTCTTTTTGTATGCCGCTCCAAGCAATAAAATTTTCGCGCCTTTTAATGCTTTGCCTTGCTCGTTCAATACTTCCATTGCACGAGTAACCACATAATATGGTTGATAAGTATTTATCTCACCTGCCAATTCAATAAATTTAGTATTAATCTCATATTCTCTGGCTTTCCAAGTAAGATAAAATGGATCGATTGGGATGCAGTGTCCACCAAGTCCAGGACCTGGATAAAATGGATGAAATCCGAACGGTTTTGTAGCAGCAGCATTTATAACTTCCCAAACATCAATGTCCATTTTATGAAAAACCATTTTTAATTCGTTTACAAGCGCAATATTGATTGAACGATATACATTTTCCACAATTTTAGTCGCTTCGGCAACTCGAGCAGAAGAAACAGGCACGGTTTTCACTATTACTTTATTATAAAGAGCTTGCGCCACTTCAAGACAATTCTCAGTAATTCCTCCTACTACTTTTGGAATTGTTTGTGTATTATATTTCGGGTTATTCGGATCTTCTCTCTCGGGACTATATGCAAGGAAGAAGTCCGTACCAACGGAAAAACGTGAGTTTTTATCTAATTCTTGCTGCTTAATACCAGATGCTTGAGACTGTACTACAGGTGATTCTTCAAACAATGGCAGAAGAAGTTCTTCCGTTGTACCGGGATAAGTTGTGGATTCTAGAGTTACCAACTGACCCTTACGCAAATATTTTTGAATAGTTCTTGCCGTTCCTTCGACATAGCTCATATCCGGTTCGCGATGGGCATCAAGAGGTGTAGGGACACAGATAATAATGGCATCAACTTCGGGTAACCGAGAAAAATCCGTTGTAGCTTTTAAGTAACCGACCTCAACAGACTTTTTAATTCTTTCTGAAGGAATATGTTTTATATATGTTTTACCGATGTTTAGTGAATCTACTTTGTTCTGATCTAAGTCAAACCCTAAAACACTAAATTCCTTTTCAGCAAATTCCAATCCAAGTGGTAAACCAACGTAGCCAAGCCCAACAATACCGATTACAGCAGAATTGTCGTTAATCTTTTTTAATATTTCTTCTTTGTAAGTCATAATATAACAGTTTTATTAAATGTAAAATAAATGTACCAATTTTTTTGAATGATAGGATGAAAACTCAATATACATACCATTAAGTTATTTCGTCATTCATTTCTTACTTCTTACCTTTCGCTTCTTATAATTACTTTTTACTTTTAACTTGTTCATTATACATCCCACTCCTAACTTCTCACACAGGATACCTTCCTTATACCATATACCAAATAACAAAACACCACCCTTTATCTTTTCCCTCCGTGTGAATCGGAGCTTTCTTTTTTAGCCACGGATATCACGAATCTATCACTAATTAAATATCTTTCTGTGAGAATCTGCGCTTAAATCTGTGTATTCTGTGGTTTATTTTTTAACACAGAGAACGCAGATTTTTAACAGATTTACACAGAGATTTATTATTTATCTTTCATAATTTCTACTATCCAATCTTAACCACAATCCAATCAATCAATTTTAGCCGTCCTCTGGCGGTCATTCAATCAATAACATCCATCCTATAGTTGTCAATCACTCATTCTGTAATTCATTTCTTACTTTTTCCCTCTCACTTCTAATCCTTTCTTTTTACTTTATACTTTTAACTTTTTCCTTTTCTTTCCCTAATCTTTAACCCACAAATAAAAAAATCCAATCAGCGAAAATCTGCCAAATCAGCGTCATCCGTGTTCTATCCTACTATTTCTTATTTACTTTTTACTCCCTACTCCTTACTTCCTTCTCACTTTCAACCTCTCTCCCTATCAGGAGCAAATAATATTCCTTTATATTCTCTGAAAACATTAAATACACTCCTACAAAAATTCCGGAAAAGAACATGATTAAAATTAAACTAATAGCTCTTTTGGGACCTGCTTTCTTTATCGGATTTTTTGCTTTTTCTCTAATATTGAGCACAGGAGCGTCTTTTACTTCCTGTAATTTTACGAGTTCATACTGCTTCATTAGCTCAATATAAACATTCTGCTTTATAGTGACGGTTCTCATTAAACGCTGCTGCTCGAGTAAAAGTTCAGGGGATTGTGAAACCACTCTATTTTTTTCGGTAAACTCTTTCAACTTATTTTCGGCCAAAGCTAATGAATCCTTTACCTGAACAATTCTCTTATCCAAATATTTCCTCTGTTCAGAAGCAAAGGTTTTCATTTGAGTGACAACATAATTGTTTAATGATTCAACCAGTCTGTTAACTACATCGGCGGATAACTGAGCTTCAGGCATTCTAACTGTTACAGTTAATATTTTTGTCATTCTGTCTACATCTGTCGTTATCCGATTTTTTACTAAATTATTATAAATTGAAAGGAACAATTTTCTTTGCCGTAAAGTATCGGGCAAACTTTCATCCGGTTCTAATTCAAAATACTCTATTAAATTAACAGGCTGCTCGAACTCTTCCGTTTTATATTTGGAATAAATAACCGGAGTAAGAACGGACTCACTGGTAATTAAATTTCGATAGATCTCGGTGGGTGCACCTTTCCCAACGCTAACTCCTGCTAAAGAAGCCAAACCCGAAAGTTGACTTAGCATACTACCGCTGCTCCCTCCATAATCTGGTAGAATGACAACGGCGCTATCAAAATAGGGATGCGTTAAAAAGAGCAAATATGATAATGTTAAAACGAGAACGATAGCATTAACGTAAACAAATTGCTTACGTTTTTGCCACAGGCGGAAAAGAATGGGACGCCATTTTTCCACCGCTTGCTTAAAACGTTCATTAAATGGTATTTCCTCTTCTGCAGGGTCTATATTATTAAATTCATTCATAGTATTTTTATTTATTAAATTTCAAATTTAGTTACACTAATTATAATAGTAAGTGAAATTTTTACATCTTAATGACTATCAAAAATATCTATAATCTTGCAGCCAAAACAATTGCAGTAATAGCGCTTACAGTTATTGAGAAAATATCCTTAATTGTAGCAAAAATTTCGGATTTATCAGTAGGAGGTTCGGGAATTTTCTTAATAACATTTATGATTGAGCCATCCAATACATCTGGATCACAGGAGAAAATCCCTAACCCAACCTTATTACTCTCCCCGGTTGGCATTTGATACAAAATAAAATCGGAACTGTCCGTTTCTCCACCTGCCTTATTGATATAATCCTTAACACTATACCCTTCCACAAATTTATATAATCCGGGATTGTTAACTTCACCTTTCACATAGACAGTATGGGGATGTTTAGGAATAAATAATACGTCTCCATCTTTAAGGTAAATATCTTCTTCTGTGTTATTCTCATTATAAATTTCATCTAAATTTATAATAACTCTTTCATTTAGAACTTTATTCGAATCCGTAAAACTTCTTCTAACTAAGCTCGCGCCTAACAGGTATGCTTCTTCGGTAGGACCACCGGCTTCTTTAAGAACCTCAAGCAAGGTTTCATTTTTCTTTTTTAGAACGTATGTTCCGGGCTTTTCAACTTCGCCTTTAATCTGAACAATCCTCTGCGGTTCCCAATTCGGGTTCTTACGAATAATTACTACATCTCTATGCTGTAAAAAATAGAATTCGGAATCATCAGCTTTAACCGAGTCTTTAATAAATTTCATCAAGTCGCTGTTGAATTCGAAAGGTAATTTAACAATGTGTGTCTCTGAAAGCGTATTACCTTCATAGCCATTCGGATCAAGCCTATTCACATATGCTTCAGTAGTAAGAGAAGATTCCAGAAAACCTCCGGCTTGTATGATAAGATCCATTACAGTCATATTTGTACTTAATTTATATATACCGGGATTTTTAACTTCGCCTTCTATCTTTACGTACTTATCAATAACTTTATTTACATCAGCTTTATAAATATAAATTTTATCTCCCGGTTCAAGGTGTATATTGCCGATTTTATCGGAGAGCAACTTATCCAAATCAAAAGAAATAATTTTAGTTGATATGCCATCAGGGTTAAAACGGATTACATCACCGCGCTGGAGATATGCACGCCCTTTAAATAGCGGATCTTCCCATTTCCCAGCTTGAAAAACAATATCATAAAGAGTTAAGCTATCTGCATATTCAATCCTAAGCGGTTTATTAACATATCCATCAATAGACACATAATGTCTATCTCTCAAATCATAAATCGAGTAAATTCTGACTTCGTCCATTGGTTTCAGTTGGACATTATTTAATGGATCGCCATCGAGAGCTTTGCCTAAATCGAAGGTAATGAATTCGCGTGTTGAGTCTTGCCTGGTTCTAATAATATCAGCTTTACCAAGGAATACATCCGGTAAAGTGCCATAAGCTTCTTCAACTAAACTTTTCACATCGGGAACTTTGTCTAATTGAAAAGTACCCGGTCTGTAAACCGCTCCCGAAATTTTTACAAAATTTTCCATTTTGTCGAGAATTGGGAATATAGTAACAACATCT
>CAZNJB010000060.1:0-12607 GCA_964573255.1 uncultured Melioribacteraceae bacterium | reverse complement strand
GGTTTAACTCATCAGTTTGATGTTAATTTCAAGATGGATTGAAATTGCAAAAGACATTTTTCATAATGTTACTATTTTTTCATTTAGCTATCTATGCACAAACAGATACACTATTTAATGAAATACAAATTGAATCCCTACTTGAAGAAATTAAATCTGAGGATGAAAACCTTGGAGATTTAATCTCGGAGTATTTAGATAATCCGATAGATTTAAACAACGCAACTATAGATGAATTATCTTCT
Organism: uncultured Melioribacteraceae bacterium; assembly: GCA_964573255.1. Lineage (GTDB taxonomy): Bacteria > Bacteroidota > Ignavibacteria > Ignavibacteriales > Melioribacteraceae > CAYNUJ01. Next base: position 12,362 of record CAZNJB010000060.1, on the reverse strand, counting down.
CTCCCCTTTTTAACAATCGAAGAAAATAAAATATTTGTTAATTCTGTACTTAAATCGAGACCAATAGATAATATCGATATTTTTATAGAAACTCTTCCATTTAATTCCTCAAAACGAAATATCCTAAAACAGTTTATTACTATCCACAAATCAACCGGCTTATTTTACAAACTAGTTCCGGTCATCAAATTCCGATCAAGAATTAAAACAAATTTTCCTAAAAGCATTTCAGAAAAAGAGAATAAATTTTCGGGAGATAATTTTTCACAGTATAATAATCTAAAATTAATATTTAACGATCGTATTTCTTTTACTGCAATAACAGAAAAAGATAAGGATGAAGCGAATTTCCTTGATTACAAATCTGCGTCACTATATGTTAAAAATATATTTTTTAACAAGATAATTCTAGGTGATTACAACATTCAATTTGGTCAAGGGTTGGCTTTATGGAGTCCATATTCATTTGGAAAGAGTAGTAATGCATTACTTGGCGTAGAAAAACATCCACGTGGAATTATCCCCAATACAACTGCTAATGAAAATAGATTTTTAAGAGGGGTTGCAATTACAAAATATTTTCGTTTTTTTAATATTCGTTTGTATGCCTCCAATAAAAGCGTAGATGCTTCAATAAAAGATAAACATTTCACTTTCTATAATTCAGGTTTACATAGAACGACAAAAGAAGAACAAAAAAGAGATGCTGTAACGGAAAACATTTTGGGTATATCAATTTCCTCGAAGCTGATGGAAAATTCGAAACTGTCTGTAAATTTCTTTAGAACAAAATATAGCTACCCTCTGCTGTACAATATATCCTCAAATTCAAAATCAATATTTAACCTTGTTTCAATTTATTACAACCTTGATTTTAATCTTCTGAACTATTCTGCCGAATGGGCCTACGATATGAATAATTTAGCCTCGATAAACTCTTTATATCTAAACATATCACGTAATTTAAAAATAATAAATCTATTCAGGTATTATCCCACTGAATACTATTCCCCTTTTTCAAACGGTTTTGGAGAAAATTCCGGAACCAAGGGCGAAAGCGGATATTACATAGGTACAAAATGGGTAAATAAATTAGGTACAATTAACGCTTATTACGATTTATTTAAATTTCCCGCCAATCTATCGGAATTGGATTTCCCAAGAAGCGGTTCGGATTTAATGATAAATTTTGTAAGCCGAAAATACCAAGGAACAAATTTCGAAATAAAATACATCAATGAAAATAAAACAGTTTCAGGGTTTTCAGAGGAGACTAAAGAAGATATTGAAAAGGTCAGAAATAGTTACCGTATTACAATTAATTTTTCGGCTTATCGTTCCAAATTCAGAAGTAGATTTGAATATACATCTGTAAATTTTTCAAAAATTATAAATTCTGAAAAGGGATTTTATTTTTACCAGGAAGTAATCATCAAATTACGTAAAAATGTTAAAATTAACTTTCGTTATACATATTTTGAAACTGATTCTTACTTATCAAGATTGTATACTTATGAAAATGATATCTACGGAAGTTTTTCAGTGCCAGCTTTATACGGACAAGGATTCAAATGGTACTTTTTACTACAATATTCTCCATTCGAAAAATCAATTTTGGAAATGAAAATCTCACAATTATATAAACCGGGGGTTGAATCACTCTATTCCGGTGACAATAAAATATCTACTAATAATATTCTCAAATTTTCTTTACAAATTCGGACAAAATTATAATTGTTACCGATTTTCCTTGCTTCAATATTAAGATTCCGATAATTTTGTGAAATGTAATTACAATTAAATAAAGGATATAATTATGCGTACTATTGTGTCTCTCCCTGGTGATGGAATCGGGAAAATAGTTTTACCCGAAGCAATTAGAGTTTTGGATGCGGTTGGTTTTGAAGCCGAATATGTTCACGGAGATATCGGCTGGGAATTTTGGTGCAAAGAAGGTAATCCTTTACCCGATAGAACTATTAAATTATTGGAAGAACACAAAATTGGGTTGTTCGGTGCAATTACAAGCAAACCGAAGGACGCAGCAGCCAAGGAATTGGCTCCCGAATTACAAGACAAAGGATATGTTTACTATAGCCCAATAGTTGGATTACGTCAACATTTTAATTTAGATATATGCATTCGTCCTACAAAATCATTCAAAGGAAATCCGTTAAACTTCATCAGGAAATCCTCTGACGGGGGTTTTGAAGAACCGTTAGTAGATGCTGTGATTTTCCGTCAAAATACCGAAGGATTATATGGCGGTGTTGAATGGACAAATCCACCTGCTGATGTGCGTGCAGCGCTGGAAACTCATCCTAAAATGAAAAATTTTGCAGATGTTCCGAGTGAAGATCTGGCAATTTCCACAAGGATATTTACCAGACCAGCAGTAAGGAGAATTCTGAAAGCGGCATTTGAATATGCAGATAAATTCGGTTATAACAGTGTTACTGTTTGCGAAAAACCAAATGTTTTACGCGAAACTTCCGGTATGATGCTTAAAGAAGCACGGCAAATTGCAAAAGATTATCCTCATATCGATTTGTGGGATACCAATATTGACGCCCAGATGATGTGGCTTACCAAGAATCCGGAAAACTACGGCGTTATTGTAGCCGGCAATATGTTCGGAGATATTATTAGCGATGGATTTGCAGGGCTTGTTGGCGGATTGGGATTCGCTTGCAGCGCAAACATAGGAGATGAAGTTGCAGTATTTGAACCGACACACGGTTCGGCTCCCAAATATGAAAAATTAGAACCTTCAATCGTTAACCCAATTGCTATGATTCTTTCCGCTTGTATGATGCTCGATCATATTGGCGAAACGGAAAAGGCTAATAGAATTAGAACTGCTATTGCTAAAGTAATTGAAGCGGGCGAAGTACAAGCTTACGATATGATGAAGCTTAGAGGTGGTGCCGATGTAATTGAAAAAGGCGCGTGCACAACTCAGGAAATGACGAACGAAATAATTAAATATTTATAGTTATTTCTTTTGAAAGACCGTTTAACGACGGTCTTTCGCTTTATTTTTGAAGGAGTAAAATATGAGAGATAAAATATTAAAAATTTGGCCGGAAATTGAATGGATTAAAGATCCAGACTTAAAAGAAAAAGTGATTCAATGCTGGGTTTACGCAATGGAAAACAGCGTATTGGAACCGGAAGATTTAGAGAAAATCCCCTTTTCTCTTTTAATCGACCGTAAAGATATAACCTTTATGAACCACAAAAGAACAGCAGTACAGCTTTCCGTTAAAATTGCCGAGATAATGAAAGAGAATTTTAAGATGGATATTAATATGGATTATCTGATTGCCGGAGCCATATTGATTGACGTTGGTAAATTACTTGAATATGAAATTGTTGACGGACAGCTTACTACCAGTCGTGATGGCAAATTGCTTCGTCATCCCTTCAGCGGAGTTTCCATTGCGGATCGTTTCGGTTTGCCCGCAGATGTTCAGCATATTATCGCTTATCATTCCAAAGAAGGGGATCTCGGTAAACGTACGGTAGAATCGATAATCGTTCATCACGCGGATTTTGTTAGCTTTGAACCGTTCAAGGATTCGGTCACGTTAAGAGTTTAACAAACAAGAATATAACGAGAAAGAAGAAAGAAGTGAAAAATAAGAAGCGAGAAGTTAGAAGTTAGAGAATAGCGGTAGACCATTTATTAAAGAAAGCAATTATTATCAAATAGATTTGGAGGTAATATGCTTGATTTATCACACAAAAAGTTGAATGTGTGGAAGGATAGTCTAAAACTCGTAAAAATGGTTTATCGCATTACTATAAAATTACCAGAGGAGGAAAAGTATGTGCTTCTTCCTCAAATGAGAAGAGCTTCCAATTCGATATTATTTAACTTGTCCGAAGGATTAGCAAGACATTCTAAGAAGGAGAAAATAAGATTTCTAGATATATCCAGATCATCATTAGTTGAGCTTGATTCTCAATTTGAAGTTTGTTTGGAATTAGAATATTTTATGCGTAGTAAGTTAGATGAAGTTTCTCAACAAATGAATAATATATTTGCTCAAATTAATAATTTGATGAGATCGTTGGATTTTAAATCATAGAATTTTCTAGCTTCTTTCATCTTACTTCTAGTAAAATACCGTTTAAGAACTGTTTAAGGAACTTGAAAATGCCTCAAAATTTAACTGAAAAAATCGTTCAAAAATTTGCAGTTGATATAACACCAAATCAAATTGTTCGCTCCGGTGATTTCGTAACAATTAAACCTGCTTATGTAATGACACACGACAATACCGGCGCGGTAATGAATAAATTCAAAGCGATTGGTGCAACAAAGTTTGCCAATCCGCGTCAAGTTGTGCATACTTTGGATCATAACATTCAGGATAAATCCGAGAAGAACTTGGAAAAGTATAGAAAAATTGAAGCCTTTGCCAAAGAGATGGGCAACGACTTCTATCCTGCAGGACGTGGTATTGGTCACCAAATAATGATTGAAGAAGGTTATGCTTTCCCCGGCACAATGGTAGTTGCTTCCGACAGTCACTCCAATATGTACGGCGGAATAGGTGCCTTGGGAACGCCGATCGTACGAACCGATGCCGCAGCAATTTGGGCAACTGGCAAAACATGGTGGCAGATACCTCCGGTGTCAAAAGTGATACTAAAGGGAGAATTGCCAACCGGAGTAACTGGCAAGGATGTAATTATCGCTCTATGCGGCTATTTCAAAAATGACGAGGTACTAAATCATATAGTTGAATTCGATGGTGACGGCGTTAAACATTTGACGCTTGATCAACGATTAACAATTGCCAATATGACAACGGAATGGGGTGCTCTCGGCGGTATCTTCCCCATTGATGAAATCACAATTGGATGGCTGCGCCAACGTGCAGATTTTATAATAAACCGAGGTTTAGCCGGTGTTCCGTCTGATGTGGAAGGAAATGGCGTTCACCCGAGACTGAATCATGCCAGAATCAACGAACTTGAAAAATCACTCGAAGAACTCAAGCCGGATCCGGACGCGTTCTATGCAAAAATTTTAGAGGTTGACCTTTCAACAATCGAACCACACGTTTCCGGTCCCAACACCGTAAAAGTAATGCATTCCGTTAAGGAATTAGCTGAAAAGAAAATCAAAGTTGATAAAGCATATCTCGTTTCCTGCGTGAACAGTCGCGTAGAAGATATTGCCCAAGCGGCAGAAATAATAAAGGGTAAAAAAGTCGCCGAAGGCGTTAAGTTTTACATTGCCGCAGCTTCCAGCGAAGTACAAGCGGAAAGCGAAAAGCGTGGTGATTGGCAAGCTTTAATTGAAGCCGGAGCTATTCCACTTCCCCCGGGATGCGGACCATGTATCGGTTTGGGCACGGGACTATTGGAAGACGGTGAAGTTGGTATTTCTGCAACCAACCGAAACTTTAAGGGAAGAATGGGTAGCAAAAATGCTGAAGCTTATCTTGCCTCACCTGCTGTTGTGGCAGCTTCAGCCGTTGCAGGTTATATCACATTCGATAATTTAACCGATGTTTCAGAAATTTCCGCTTCTGTAAAAACGAATGATAAAGCACAAACGCAGCAAGCTGAAGTTGATATTATCGATGGCTTCCCAGAATCAGTTGAAGGCGGTTTGATTTTCTGTCTCGCCGACAATATGAACACCGACGGTATTTATCCGGGCAAATACACTTACATTGACGATTTCAAACCTGAAGACCAGGCAAAAGTAGCAATGGAAAACTATGACCCCGAATTCCAATCATTAGCCGAAGAAGGCGATATACTCGTGGGCGGATTTAATTTCGGTACCGGCTCATCTCGCGAACAAGCTGCAACCGCATTGAAACACAGAGGAATACGACTCGTAATCGCAGGTTCTTTCAGTGCTACTTATATGCGTAATGCAATTAACAATGGATTTCTGGTTGTCGAACAACCTGAATTAGTAATGGATTTGAAGAAAGAACTCGGCGAAGATAAATTAACCGTTAAACCGGGCACTAAAATTAAAGTCGATTTCAAAAATTCGATGATTCAATATAATGGAAAATCATATTCTATTAGTCCCGTGGGTAAAGCCGCACAGGAACTAATAGTACTCGGCGGATTAGAAAATTGGGTAAAACAAAATATAGCTTAATAACTAAAATAAGAGGAGTTGCATGAACGAGCATTTTGAATACTCAATGAAAAAAAATCAATTTAAACACAATAAAATTCAAAGATGGCTATTTCTAATCTTTGGAATTGTCTATAGCGCTCAAGCAATTATCTTTTATCTGGAAGATAACGTTAGATTTTATGTTTATTTTATCAGCGGCGGTTTGATGCTGATTGTTGGATTTTTCGATAAGAAGTTTGTAGATGGCTATAAAATAATTTTTGACAGTGACGGAATAAAATTTAACAGTCCGGGATCACCGATATCAAAAAGTGGGAATGTTAATCTGAAATGGAGCGAAATAAAATCTTATCATCTGGCGCCGCTTAAAATTGAGTTAAAATTGAAAGACGATTCCCAAAAAGTAATTCCACTCGACGCACTTGGTTACAATGATGTTCATTTGGTAAAAAGTAATTTTGAGAAATTTGCAGAACAATATATTTAGTATTCAAGTGTTTATCTATTTTGCATAAAATTATTAGGGACATCTAATAGGATGTCCCTATTTATAATGAGTTTTGTTTATTCTACTAATAAATTATTTTGATTATCTTTAGATAATCTCCAAATGTATTAGTTAAACTTTTTTCATTTGTAATTTTTCAAAACACAGATAAACAACCGTTTAATCAGAATAATGACATTTGAAAATTTGCTATTTATTTTTATATTTAAAACAATTTATTATAAGTATTTGATAATTAGATATGTCAGATTATACTGCCAATCTTAAGCCTTACAAATACAAATATTCTAAAAATCAGTTGTATGAAATTAATCGTTATAAATGGATTATATTTTTATTAGGCGCCATATATTTATTCCATGGAATTGAAAGATTTAATGAAGAGATAGATTTATCTGCCTATTTATATTCTATTTTAGGAGTTGCTTTAGTTATTGTTTCTTTTTACAAAAAGAAACAAGGTTCGGAGTACTTGATTTCAATCGACTCTTCCGGAATAAAATTTTTGCAATTTATGAATCCTTTTATATCCTCAGAAGTAAATCTAAATTGGAAAGACATAAAATCAGTTACAATTACCCCTCTTAAAATAATATTTCTTCTTAAGAATAATAAAAGAAGATCAATAAAATTAGATTTACTTAGTTATAAAGATATTAAAATTCTAAAAGAACGCTTGAAAGATTTTTTAATATTATACAACATTGAATTAACTTGAGAACTCTTAGCTTAAAAGATTTACAGATAATTTAATTTTTATTATTTTTTCTTGTACACTTTCGAAATACTCTTTATATTTGAGCAACAAACATTGTGATTTTACCGTGAACAAACGGAAACCAACATATAACATTCCATCACTAAACTTTCCGAAAGTCTTTCAGACAAACTGGCAGAACAAATAATTTTAAATTTTTATTAATAAATGAAAGGAAATCCTATGGGGAAAAGTATATCCAGGATTATATCCGAATTTGCAGTTAATTTAAAATATGAAGATTTACCAACTGAAGTAGTTGAACAAGTTAAAATGTTTTTATACGACTCTATAGGCTGTGCTTACGGCGGTTATAAAACAAAGGATGTAAATATCATCAGAGATATTTACACCGATTTCGGCGGGAAAGGCGAAGCTACCACAATCGGCTTCGGAGATAAATTGCCCGCCGTAAACACAACCTTAATCAATTCATTAATGATACGTGCTTTAGATTTCAATGATATTTATTGGAAGGATGACCCGTCACATCCTTCCGATATCATTCCAGCAGCACTTGCTGCAGGAGAGGCGGTAAATGCCTCTATGAAAGACGTTATCGTTGCAATTGTTTTAGCATACGAATTCGAACAGCGTTTATGTAAATTTGCAAAACCCGGTATTCGTGAACGCAAATGGCATCATGCAACTTTAACCCAATTCGTTTCACCAATAGTAGCCGGTAAATTATACGGATTGACAGTAGACGAAATGGTAAATGCAATAGGCATTAACGGTTCTCACAATCATACTATTGGCTGCCCAACAGCTGGTAAATTAACTATGATGAAAAATACCGTTGATCCGATGGCGGTTCAAACAGGTGTATTCGCTGCTTTGATGGCTAAAAGAGGATATACCGGAACCGAAAAGGTATTCGAAGGCAAAGAAGGTTTTATGGATGCATTTATTGGCTGGGATGCAAAAAATGAGACCGAAAAACCTGTGGAAATGATGGGACGCGACGGAGTTTCGAGTTGGAGCTGGGACGTGAAAGCATTAACAGAAAACCTTGGAGAAAGCTGGCAAATTATGGAATGCGGTATGAAAGCTTTCCCGACAGAAGCCTTGTCCCATACACATCTAACTTGTGCAATTAAAGTTATGAAAAATAACAATCTTGATTATACTGATATTGAAGAAGTAAAAGTTACAACTTTAGCACAGGCATATGACATATTATTCGATCCGGCAAAATACAGACCTGAATCTAGAGAAACGGCAGATCACTCACTTCCCTACTGTCTCGCAGTAGCACTGGTTGATAAAAAGGTAACAACGGAATCTTTTTCTGATGAAAAATTGAAGGACCCGAGAATTTTCGAAGTGATTGATAAAATCAAAGGGGAACCTTCACTTGAATTCGAGAAAATGTTCCCTGCCAAACAGCCTTCTAGAGTTGTAATTAAAACTAAAGACGGAAACGTTTATGAAGAATACGTGGAATATCCAAAAGGAGATCCGCGTGAACCGATGACTATTGAAGACTTGGAGAACAAATTCAACTCTCTATCCGGCTATCTTTTATCTTCAGAAAAGCAGCAGGAAATAAAAGAAATGATTTTCAGTTGCGAAGAAATGAATATTAAAGATTTTATGGACAAGTTAATTGTATAATCGAACACGAAACAAACACAGCAATAAAAATAATGCCGTGATCATTTTATAATTATATTATCGACCGGCAAGTCAGTTTCATCAGTGTTCTAAAATAAAGGTAAGTTATGAAAACAACCGCTGGAAAACTTGGTAAAGAGAACCGTTCGGATTGCTACATTGAATTGCAATCTAAGAAATCGGGTGGAATCAAATTGGAGCTAAAAAGTAAAGTAGCTTCAATGTATCAAACCCAAATAGAAGATTTAATATTCGATATGTGCAAATTCTTTAATCTTCGGCACGCTAACATTTACATAGAAGATTACGGCGCTCTCCCCTTTACTATGGCTGCAAGATTTGAGACCGCAGTAAAGAGGATGTATCCCGATTGCTCTTTAGAATATTTGCCACAGGCAATTAAACAAAGTAAATATAAATCAACTAAAGAACGCCTTCGGAGAAGCAGACTCTATTTACCGGGCAATTCTCCCAAATTTTTTGTTAATGCCGGATTGCATAAACCGGACGGGATTATTCTTGATTTGGAAGATAGTGTAGCTCCGGCAGAAAAAGATGCTGCCAGAATTTTAGTGCGCAATGCTCTACGTTCTGTTGATTTTTACGGCTGTGAAAGAATGGTTCGTATTAATCAATTGCCCTTGGGATTAAAGGATTTGGAATATGTTGTGGCACATAACGTACATGTAATTCTTATTCCTAAAGTAGAAACTCCTGAACAAATAAAGGTTGTTGAAGAAAAAGTTAAAGAGATAAAAAAACATCACAAATTGCGTAACAACATTTACTTTATGCCAATTATTGAGAGTGCATTGGGAGTTGTGAATGCTTATCAAATTGTAATAGCCTCTGAGTTTAATTGCTCGCTTGCAATCGGATTGGAAGATTATACAGCTGATATCGGCGTACCGAGAACAAACGAAGGTAAAGAAAGTCTTTACGCACGTTCGGTTATAGTAAATGCCGCAAAAGCTGCCGGAATTCAAGCTATCGATACAGTATTCAGTGATGTTTCCGATATGGAAGGATTGCGTCAAAGCGTACTCGAGGCTAAATCCCTCGGTTTCGAAGGGAAAGGATGCATTCATCCACGGCAAATAAAGGTTGTTCACGAGGCATTTGCACCAACAGAAGATGAAATTGAAAAAGCAAATAAAATTGTTGCCGCATATGAAGAAGCCAAGCGCAACGGTTCGGGAGTGGTATCAATCGGTAGTAAGATGATAGATGCTCCGGTGGTTAAACGAGCCTTGAGGATATTGAACTACAAACAATAATCCTTTATAATTTTTATCACAAGTAGATCGATAAAAAACAAATTAGTTAATAATTTAACCTGGTTAAATGTATACGGATATTGAATCAGAGAACAGAAATAATAAAAGATCTATAATTAAGGCAATAGTTTAGAACATAAATAAAATAAACAGACTAAAAAAGGTTTAAATATGAAACTCATTAAAAACTCTTTAGGTCGCTTAGTTCCAGAAGAAGTAAATGGACAGAAACAAATTCCATTTAAAGGGATAGGCAAACACAAGCCAATGGGTAATAAATACGGACCACCTATACGAAGCTGTGCAGATTATCCTGCTGATGGTAATAAAGTGGTAAAAAATTTGAAAGAGGCGTTAAAGCGTGCCGGTTTAAAAGATGGAATGACGATTTCCACTCATCATCACCTACGTAACGGCGATGCACTTACCAATTTACTATTCGATACTATAAAATCAATGGGGATTAAAAATATTCGTTGGTTCCCTTCTGCTTCCTTTCCGGTTCATCAACATCTGTTAAAATATTTAGAGGACGGTACGATACATCACATCGAAGGTTCAATGAACGGACCTTTGGGTAGATATACCTCACAAGGAAAAATGAAAGGTGTTGGTGTATTGCGTTCTCATGGAGGAAGATATCAAGCAATTCAAGACGGTGAAGTTAAAATTGATATTGCAGTAATAGCCGCTCCGACCGCCGATCCCTTTGGGAATGCAACCGGAGACCGTGGTCCAACAGCTTGCGGATTACTCGGTTTTGCTTTGGCCGACAGTCTATACGCCGATAAAGTAATTGTAGCCACTGATAATCTCGTTCCCTTCCCCTGTATTCCTTGGCAAATTCAAGGCAACAATGTGGATTATGTAGTAGAAGTTGACTCCCTTGGCGATCCGTCCAAAATTGTTTCGGGAACCACTCAAGTTACTAAAAGTCCTGATAGATTATTGATAGCCGAATATGTCGCGCGATTTTTGGAAGAATCCGGAATTATGAAAGACGGTTTTTCTTTCCAAGCCGGAGCCGGCGGTACCAATTTGGCGTTTGCCGTTTATCTTAAAGAAAGAATGAAAGCTAAAGGTGTTAAAGCCCGCTTCATACGCGGCGGAAGTACAAAATACCTTGTGGAAATGCTGGAGGAAGGATTAACCGACTATATTCTTGACGGACAAACATTCGATTTAGACGGAGTCCGTTCGATGCGAGAAAATCCAAATCACGTAAACACATCACCTTTTACAAGTTACAATTATCATGGTAAAGGTAACTTTGCTTCTATGCTGGATGCGGTAGTTCTCGGAGCTACTGAAGTCGATTTAAATTTTAATGCTAACGTGGTTACTCACTCTGACGGATATTTGTTACACGGAATAGGCGGATGGCAAAACTGTCTATTCTCGAAATGTACAATATTGGCAATTCCCTCCTTCCGGGATAGAATTCCTGTTATTGTTGATGAAGTTACAACTTTAGTTGGTCCTGGTGAATTAATCGATGTAATTGTTACAGAAAGAGGAATTGCTATAAATCCGAAACGGAAGGATTTACTTAAAGCGGTTAAAGGCTCCTCTCTCCCTATTCGCCCATTAAAAGATATTTACGACGAAGTTGTTCAAATATGCGGCGGAGTTCCTCAAAAAGCAAAAGTTGATAAGGATAAAGTTGTAGCCATTATTAAATGGGTTGACGGAACGGTAATAGATTCTGTCTTTAAGGTTGAGGAATAATGTAAATAAAAAGGCTGAAAACTGTTTTACTTTTATATTTTATTTTATGCCGTTCGATTACTTGGAGCGAAATAAATCATAAATCGATCGGCATTTTTTATTTTTAAATTATTTCTTGGCATAAATAGAATTTTTTCTACAGATTTAATCTTTTCACCACATAACTAATCGAAATAAAACTTCATCTGCTCTGAAGAAATTCAATTAAAATGCACTAAAATAAAAGCCTTTTCAAAATTCATTTATTTTGGATATGCGATAATTTCATTTGTTATCATTTAAAACGATTCAGAGTGATTTTTGAATATATCTAGATATAAAAATCTAATACCTCACATTAATATGGTATATGAC
>CAZNJB010000059.1:0-14030 GCA_964573255.1 uncultured Melioribacteraceae bacterium | reverse complement strand
TATCAATATGTCAAAGAACTTTTTATGCTACCGCCTTGGCGGTTTCGTTCAACTACTATTTAACCCGATGGGGAAACCGACATTAAAGAATGTTAGGCGGAAATATTTTTCCGCTTAACAATCTTTAATATTTCCTTTCCATTCGATATAATTTATTTAATTAAAACTATTTATAAATATTCAACATTATTTGGGGCGGTTTGTTAGAAAGAAATTCTATTCCGCCTAACAATCCGGTTTCGTCATCCGTCTAACGGACTAATCACTCCGGCTCCTTGTTTAAGAACATGTGTGTATATCATCGTTGTTTTTAAACTATTGTGTCCCAATAACTCCTGTATCGTTCTAATATCATAACCGTTTTCAAGTAAATGAGTTGCGAAAGTATGGCGAAATGTATGAGCGGTTCCGTGCTTAATTATTTTCGATTTCTTACAAGCTGTTTTAATAGCCTTTTGTATTGTGCTTTCATGAATATGATATCTGAAAACAAGTCCGGTTTCTTGATCTTTAATAAATTTATCAGCGGGAAATGCATACTGCCAGTAGAAATCTTTGTCTGCGTTAGGATATTTTTTTGCCAAAGCATAAGGCAGTTTGGTTCTTCCTTTTCCTTTTTTCAAATCTTCCTTATGCTGTAAATAGACTTTGTTTAAATGCTCTTTTAGCTCCGGAATTACTTTCTGCGGAAGCGTGGTTATTCTGTCCTTATTTCCCTTGGCTTCCCGTACAATAATTTGATTCGAATCGAAATTTATATCTTTAATCCTCAATCTTAGAGCTTCGCCGAGTCTCAAACCCGAACCGTAAAGCAAAGAGCAGACTAATTTTGGAACTCCGCTCAAATGCTTAAATATCTCTTGTATTTCCGATTTAGTGAAAACAACGGGAATCCTTTTCGATTTCCTTGCTCTTACAACTTCGTCCAGCCATCCGATTTCAATATTCATAAAATTTTTATACAAATAAAGTATCGCGCTTAGGGCTTGATTCTGAGTGGAAGCCGAAACGTTTTTTTCTACCGCTAGGTGAATTAAAAACTTTTCCACATGTTCTTTTGAAAGTTTGGACGGATGGGTTTTACCGTTAAATAAAATATATTTTTTTATCCAATATATATAGGCGTCGATTGTTTTACCGCTATATCCTTCGGCTCGCATCTTATGTTTTATCTCCGGAATAAGCCTCGGCTTACTATCTTTCGCGGCGCCCTGTTTGTTATAATTTTGAACCGACGTCATAAATTTATTGCATAAATTCAATTACCCTAAATTTAAAAAAGAAAATAAGAAAAAAATCTTTTACGCCAAAACTGTTTTTGTGGAGTTGCGCTAATATTTTCTTAGAGGTAAGCAACAAGAATAATATTATTGAATAATCGACTCTTAGAGACGAATTTTGCTAAAATTTCGGAAAATTCTTTCCAAATTAAAATATTTATAATCCTGGAAATAATTTCTCGGCAATGTAGTTTTACCGGCTTGTCTTGGACCGGTTATAGAAACAAGCGAAAATTTTTTCCAATCGTTTTTCCCAAATAAATAAAAAGCAATCAAGCAATTTCTGTCGGCTTCAGCCGAGTGCATTAAATTAGTTTCCTTTTTCCCAACCCACCCCACCCCTCCCTTCTCGAAGTGCAATGGTGCAAACTTAATGCATTGCCAAAATTAACTTCAACAGTTACTCCCCCAAAGCTGCGTTTTTTCTGTTTCCATTAATCACGATCTCTGTTATAAATTATTTTTAAAACTCTTGGCAATACAAAAATGTAATTTTCTTCATTACTTGTTGTATCTCTATTGCTTTATAACCCACCCCCTTCTTAACATTTCTAAAAACTAAAGATTACATTCTTCCCCCTCCCTTTTTCAGAGGGAGGGGGAATGAAGGGGTGGGTTAAGTTTGCAAAGAAACATTTAAACTTTACTGTTTATTACACAATATTTCTTTAGTTGAAAGTATTGCTCGAAGGGAGGGGCTTTTAGATAAACTTTTTTATTCCGGGCTTGTACTCCCTCCTTCCCTTGTTTAAGGGAAGGAGGGCCGGGGTGGATGGGTTGTTAATCTATTTCTGCTATAATCCTTTTTAATTTTTCTACTGTACCTGATATATCACTTAAAACCTCATCATTCTTAAATCTGATTACTCTCAGCCCCAGTTAATTGATGATTTCAGTTTTCTTCTTATCACGCTCTTTAGTGTATTTGTGGATTCTTCCGTCTATTTCAACTGCCAATCTTTTTTCTCTACTATAGAAATCCGCAATGTAAAATGTAGTTTTTCCCAAATAAAAAAAGAAGAGAGGATGTTGACGTAAAAACCGTATATTTAATATTTTACGTGAACGAATTGCTTCCCAAAATACTCTCTCCGCTTCAGTGGGATTATTTCTCATCTCACGAGCTAATGACTGAGCTATTTTATTTAATTCATAACTTACGGAAACTGACATAGCTAATTTATTTTTGACGAATAATGACAATAATTTAAATAATTGTCAATAGTTATATCAATTTAGGGAACCCTTCATTACCCGCCCTCTTTCTTAATTTTTCTGATAACTTTTTATTACGTCCATCCCCTCCCTAATTTAGATCACAGACTCTCACAGAGTCATGGTTTTGTAAATATTCCCTATACTTCTAATACTTATGGAGATGTTAAGTTAGAGATTTATAATAGTATTGGACAATTAATTGAAAAAGTTCCGAAAAGAGGTGTTGAACCCGGTAAGCACACATTTTATTATAATTTTAATGACTTGCCATCCGGAATGTATTTAATCAAATGCATTGACAGCAAAAGGAAGTGAGATATTGTCAAAGTTTCTATTCTGAAGTGATTTAGAGCCCATTTACTTTTTTATCTTAATTTCAGCCGTTCCAAAAATGGGACGGCAAAATTCCATACTTCAATATTTTCAAATAAATAGAATAATTCTGAATAGTTCCCAGTCTCTTTGTCGTCGGATTCAGCCTGCGACAACTCAACGAAATAAATATATCCCTATTTCCACATATCCCGTGCGTGTTTGTCGGCGTGATAGGAACTACGTACTAAAGGACCGGATTCCACAGCCATAAATCCCATCTTCATTCCTTCGTCGTGATACATTTTAAACTCTTCAAGAGTAACATACCTATCAACGGGTAAATGATTTTTGGTAGGCTGTAAATACTGCCCTATTGTCATTATATCACACTTAGCATTTCGAAGATCGTGCATCAAATCCAACACTTCATCCGCCATCTCTCCAATACCCACCATAATTCCGCTTTTGGTTCTTAAGCCTTTCTCTTTAAACCAAGTAATTAGATTCAAGCTTCTTTCATATTTGGCTTGTGGGCGAACGGCATGATAGAGCCTTTTGACAGTTTCAAGATTATGATTGAGTATATCCGGTGGATTTTCCATAATTATTTCAAACGCGTGTTCCTCTCCCTTAAAATCCGGAATAAGAATTTCGACAGTACATTCGGGTATTCTTTGTTTTATTAATTTTACAGTTTCGGAAAAGATTGAAGCTCCACCGTCTTGCAGTTCGTCGCGATTTACGGAAGTAATCACAACATGTCTTAATCCAAGTTGCTCTACAGATTCAGCTACCCGGCGCGGTTCGTCCAAATCCAATTCATTCGGCATACCCAATTTTACATTGCAAAATCCGCAGCTCCGAGTACAAGTATCTCCCAAAATCATGAACGTTGCTGTTTTGTGACTCCAGCATTCGGCAAGATTTGGACATTTTGCCTCTTCACATACGGTATTTAGTTTTGAAGTTCTCATCAACTCCAAAACTTTTCTGTAATTATCACCCGTAGGAAGTTTTACCTTCAACCAATCCGGACGCTTACCTAATTCACCTCTTCTTTTTTCTGCTTCTACTGCAAATGCTTTTTGATGTTGGTTTATCTTTTCCATTTTCAATTCCATTTAAAGAGAAAACCGGAACTTGCCGGTTTTCATTTCAAAAAAAATAAAATTATTTACTATTTAAAAATATGTCACACAGCGTTGACATCAAAATTTTCAAGATTATCTTTAACAGCTTTTAAGAATCTACCGCCGAGCATGCCGTCCACCAATCTATGATCGTGACTTAAAGTAATATACATCATAGGTTTGATAGCAATTGTATCTTGTCCGTTTACCGTAATCACAACTGGTTTTTTAACTACGGTACCAACACCAAGAATTGCTACCTCCGGTTGATTGATAATCGGAGTTCCAAATAAAGTTCCGAACACTCCGTAATTTGTAATTGAAAATGTACCATCAACTACATCATCCGGTTTTAGCCCTTTATTCCTGGCTTTATTGCCCAAATCTGCTATTGCTTTAGCCAGACCTTTAATATTCATCTCATCGGCATTTTTAATATTTGGAACAATCAAACCATTTGGTTCTACCGCTACGGCAATACCAAGATTAACATATTTTTTAACCCTGATTTTATCGCCTTCAATTTGAGCATTAACCAAAGGATATTGCTTTAATGCTTTTACAGCGGCATAAGAGATAAACGGCATATATGTAAGTTTAATGCCTGCCTCTCTTTGGAATGACTCCCTGTTTTTTTGGATATAATTATAAATTGAAGTCATATCCACTTCCATCACACCTGTAACATGAACGGAAGTATCTCGGCTTTTAATCATATGTTCCATTATACGTTTGCGAACATTATCCATTGTAATGATATCTTCTCGTTCGGTGTGAATCACATCCTTATCTTCATAAGCAGGCTTGCTCTCTTCTGCCGGTTTAGGCTGAACCGAAACACCGGCACCGCGATTCTTCAAATAAGCAAGAACATCTTTCTTTGTTACTCTTCCTCCTATTCCGCTTCCGTTGATTGAATCAAGTTCTTCGAATGAAATATTTTCTTTTCTGGCAATATTTAATACGAGCGGAGAATAAAATCTATTTGATTTCTCACGCTTAAATTCCGAACGGCTACTGATTGCCGGTGTTTCTTCTACACTTGTCTTTTCAACCGATTCGGAACTCTTCTGTTTAATCGCTTTTGGTACGGCTCCCTTAGCGGAAATACGGGCAACAATCGTTTCTATTTCAACAGTTTCCTGTTCGCCCACTAAAATTTCAGCCACAGTTCCTTCAACTGGCGAAGGGACTTCTGTATCTACCTTGTCGGTGGTAATTTCAAAAAGAGTTTCGTCCTTTTTAACGGTATCACCGACTTTCTTATGCCACTTGATTATGGTTCCTTCCATAACCGATTCACCCATTTTAGGCATAGGAATATCAATAAGATCGCCGCCAACTTGAGTTGTTGAAGGGATTTGTTCCTCTTCATCAATAGCACCGCCTTCCGTCTCAATAACCGCTACAACTGTATCTACATCAACTGTTTCCTGCTCAAATACTTTTATCTCTTTCAATATACCAGATTCGGGTGAAGGAACTTCTGTATCAACTTTATCGGTACTAATCTCAAAAAGTATTTCATCTTTATCAATCTTGTCACCGACTTTTTTATGCCATTTTATAATGGTTCCTTCCATAACCGATTCGCCCATTTTGGGCATGATAACATTAACTTTCATTTAATTTCTTCTCCAGTAATTTTAATACGCTAACAGTTCTTTCAAACCAGAATAAATAGTATCTCTATTGGGCAGAATAACTTTCTCCAATTTAGGATGAAAAGCTATTGGAGTATCCTTTGCCGCAATACGTTTTACGGGACCATCGAGAGATTCAAAACAATTATACGAAATCCGGGCTGCTATCTCTGCACCGAATCCTGCAGTAATTGAATCTTCATGAACAATACATACTTTTCCCGTTTTCCGGATTGAATTATAAATAGTTTCTTCGTCGAGAGGTGCAATGGTTCTTAAATCTATCACCTCAACGGAAAAACCTTCGGCTTTCAATTTTTTAACCGCAAAATTAGTTTCGTGAACCATATATCCGTATGTAACGACAGTTAAATCTTCACCTTCTTCAACAATTCTTGCCTTACCGAATGGGAGCAGATAATCGGAATCCGGTTCCGGGGCAGTGGCATGACTCTGGCGGTACAATCCTTTATGTTCCAGGAAGAGTACCGGATCATTCAACCGTAATGCGGTTTTCAGTAATCCCTTTGCATCTGCAGCATTTGAGGGATATGCAATTAATAATCCCGGCATATGGGAGAAAAATCCTTCGATATTTTGACTGTGATAAAGTCCTCCCCTGATAAAGCCACCGACCGCAACGCGGGTAACAACCGGAGCTTCCCAAAAATTATTAGAACGGTAGCGATAAGTTACCAACTCATTTCTCATCTGATGGAACGCCGGCCAGATATAATCACCGAATTGAATTTCCACGCATGGCTTCAATCCTGCCAATGCCATTCCTATTGCCACACCTTCAATACTTGCTTCAGCTAACGGAGAATTGAAAACTCTCTCCTCACCGAAAATTGTTGAAAGACCTTTAGTTGCGGTAAACACCCCGCCTTTTTTATCGGCAACGTCTTCTCCGAAGATGTATAATTTATCATTTCGTTCCATCTCTTCCCTAAGGGCGTGATTAATCGCATCGACCATCACAATCGGTTTCCCTTTCGGCTCGGAAGTTTCATATTTTAACTTATCCTTTTTACCGGATTCATCCAATACATATAAATGAGCAGTTTTCGGATCCGGATCATCGTGAGCCAATGCCCATTCAGCTGCCTCATCTACATGTTTTTTTATTTCCTTTTTAATTTCTTCCAAAGCTATTGAAGTAGCAGCACCTTGCTCGAGTAAAAATTTCTCATATTTACGAATCGGATCGTTTCTCATATCCTCTTCGATTTCCTCTTTAGAGCGGTACTTTAATTGATCGTCTGAAGCGGAATGAGAAAATAGACGAACCACATTAGCTTCGATAAGGGCGGGACCTTTACCGCTGCGAGCATATTCAAAAGCCGAGTGCGCAACAGCATACATTGAAAGGAAATCAGTTCCGTCAACAGATTGGCGGTAAAGATTTTCGTAACCTTTCATTAGTTCGGCAACGGAATTATTTTTTCCCGCATTTTGTTTCTCTACAGGAACGGAAATGGCATACTTATTATTTTGAATGACAAAAACAACGGGAAGTTTTTCTCTACTAGCCCAGTTTACGGCTTCGTGAAATTCGCCTTCGCTGGTAGTCCCTTCCCCGCTGCTTACGTATGTTACAGCTTTAATTCCTTTCCGTCTATTTGCCAAAGCAGTCCCAACCGCTTGAAGGAATTGAGTTCCCGTAGGACTGGATTGAGTGGGAATATTTAATTCTTTTGCTCCCCAATGACAAGGCATTTGTCTTCCTCCCGTCATAGGGTCGTCAGCTTTACACAATTGATGTAAAAATATATCGTGAGCCTTTAATTCCAGACCAACCATAAATCCCAAATCGCGGTAATAAGGGAAAGCCCAATCGATCTCTTTGTTCATCGCTTGAGCAAAAGCAATTTGAGCGGCTTCGTGTCCGGCAGCTCCCAAGTGAAAGAATCCTTTCCCCTGCTTTATTAGGATAAATACTTTTTCATCTATTGTTCTTGATAGAACCATTAAACGATATGCGTGAAGGAGTTGATCTATTGTCAACCCGCCATAAGTTTCCATTTTACCGGATGGTTTTCTTCCGTTCGATTTATTTTTCGAAATTGACGTACCTAAATTTTTAGTTTCTTTAGCCATAAATCTTACCTATAATTTTCAACATTCATAAATGATAACAGCCGGATTGATCTTCCGGCAAATCAAGTGTGTGCGGTTTCCGCAGTTAAGTATTTGTCAAAATCTTCTCGCGCAGTCCTCTTAACTTCGGAATAATTAAAAAGATTTTGAAAATTCGATAGTATCCTTTCCTTTACTTCATTTATTTCAAACTTTCTGTTTAATTCTTTTTCCAGCGAAGTAACTTCCTTGTCGTTAATTCCGCATGGAATAATACCATTAAATAGAGAAAGATCAGTATTCACATTAAAAGCAAAACCGTGCATTGTTATCCATCTACTAACTTTAATGCCCATTGCACAGATTTTCCTATTCTCAATCCAAACTCCGGTAAGACCTTTAACTCTACCGGCATTCAATCCATAATCGGAACAAGTTTGGATTATTACTTCTTCCAAGTTACGAAGATAAGCGTGAGTATCTTGTTTCCAATTTTTTAAATCAATTATTGCATAACCAACAATTTGTCCGGGTCCGTGATAAGTAATATCTCCTCCACGATCAATATTATAGACTGAGATATTATTTTCCTTAAGGTAATCTACGGAACAAACTAAATTATTTTCGTCGGCTACTTTACCGAGAGTATAAGTGTTGGGATGTTCAAGCAAAAAGAATGTATCGTGCAGTTCTCCTTTATGAACGGCATCGAAAACATTCTTTTGCAAATCCCAAGCGAGCTTATAGTCGATAAAACCGAGATCGCAATAATTCAATATTTTAGATGTGGATTGATTCATCATAAGCATTCGCAGCAGCTTCCATCACCATTTCCGAGAGTGTTGGATGCGCATGAACTGTTTTAATTATTGTTTCATAATCCGCTTCGAGCGATTTAGCTATTCCAAGTTCGGCAATTAATTCGGTTGCTTCCGCACCAACTATATGCGCTCCGAGAAGCTCACCGTATTTCTCGTCGAATATTAATTTTACAAATCCTTCTCTTTCCCCTATTGCCGATGCTTTGCCGCTAGCAGTATATGGAAATTTACCGATTTTTAATTTATAACCGGCTTCTATTGCTTTCTTCTCCGTCAAACCTATACTTGCAATTTGCGGCTGGCAATAAGTACAACCGGGAATTGAATCATAATCTACCGTAGGAGATTCCATTCCTTTCATTTTTTCAACACAGACAATTCCTTCCGCCGAAGCAACATGTGCCAGCCAAGGCGGACCTATAACATCACCAATTGCATAAATATTTTCGATGTTTGTCCTGTAATTTTCCTTATCTACTTTTATGAATCCCCTATCGAGCTCGATTCCCAATTCTTCCAATCCGAAGCCTTCAACATTTCCTTGAACTCCAATTGCATTCAAAACAATATCGGCCGTAATTATTTCTTCTTTGCCGTCCCGGGAAATTGTGACTTCAACTTCATTCCCATTCGCCTCAGCTTTTTCCACTCTTGTAGATGTGAGCACTTTGATATTCCTTTTAGCAAAGCTCTTAGCTAATAGTTCTGAACTTTCGTGATCTTCAATAGGAATAATTTGGTCCATCATTTCGATTAAAGTAACATCTGTCCCGAGAACATTGAAGAAATATGCAAACTCAACACCAATTGCGCCGGCACCGATAATAACCAATCTATCCGGTTTTTCTTTAAGAACCATTGCCTCCCGGCTGGTAATAATTTTTTCGCCATCAACCGGAATTGAAGGAATTGTTTTCGGACGTGCTCCTGTGGCAATAATAATTTTATCGGAACTTACAGTTTCGATAAGTTCATCACCGTTATAGATCTCCAAAGTGTTTGCATCTTTTAATTTTGCATAGCCTTTAATATGCGTAATTTTATTCTTACGCATTAAATATTCTACACCTTTGGATACTTTCTTGGAAATATTTCTGCTTCTTTTAATTATTTTCGTAAAATCGAACTCTAACGCATCGAATTTCAAACCGAAATCGCCTGCGTGATTTTTCATAGTATCGTACATTTCTGCACTTTTAAGTAAAGCCTTCGTAGGGATGCAGCCCCAATTGAGGCAAACACCACCCAAGTTCTCTTTTTCAATAACTGCGGTATTAAAACCGAGCTGAGCTGCTCTTATTGCCGCTACATAACCGCCCGGACCACCGCCTAAAACCGTAATATCAAAAGACTTGTTCATCCGTTATCCACTTGATTTATAATAATATAGCAATATAATGAAGAATATTTTTAAATAAAACTTCGAATCCTTTTTTGAAGAATCAAGGCTGGAAAGATACAAATTTGAAAAAAAATAAAGTTTTTTCTATCCGCTACTTTCTTTTCAGAACAATTTTGGATTTATCACGCTTTATTATTTTTTTAATGAAATTATAATATTCGGCGTAATGATCCAGCGGAATTCTGTTCTTTAATATTTCCATAGATCTTTTATAAATAACTTTATCGCCCACAATTTTAAATTTAGATTCGTACTGCCCGAATGAAGTCGTCAACTCAAAATCTTTCGGTATACTCTCAATTTTATAAAATTTAGGTATCCTGATTTCTACCGAATCAACGTCCAAATAGGGATAATTATAAAAAACCGGGAATTTTCGTTCGTCAATTTCCTCGTCGGGTAAATCTTCCTCTGTTTCACGATGGAGTAAAGCCGGATTGATAAATATTCTCTTCCTGCGAAGATTTACAAATCTGCCGTAAAGTCCTTTTAATGAAATAGTGTAATCCTTGCCTTCATTATTTTTCAGGGAATATTCTGTCAGGAAAAACTTAGGAGAATATCTGTTGAAGATATTTTTAATGAAGAGTTGGTCTTCTTCATCATTTTTGATCTCGAATTTCCTCTTATAAAAATTTTTCTGATTCCCGCCCAAATTCAACTCTGCATCAAATACCAATTGCCCTTTGGGGTTGATTGCACCTTTAATTAATAATCTAGAAAAATTTTCTTTCGATGACTTCTGAGGTGTAGTTACCAGCCTTCCTCCATTTTCATCCACAATTAACGCCGATATATCCTCGATACCGTAAGGGACATCATCCATATCCGTATAAGAAGAAGTACACTCTAACCATAAAGTATCTTCTTCCAAAGGGACCATGGTAATGCAATGATTAAAACCGTTAGTAACAAAATCCGGGTCTAACTTTCCCCTATCCTTAGTACGTGCTAATGCCGGATATGCTTTAATTCCAACCGCATCAAGCATCGCAACCATATAAGTACTCAAATCCTTACAATCGCCGTACAAATTTTTATGCACACTTTCTGCCGTATGGGGCTGCCAACTACCGATACCCATTTCGAGAGCTACATACCTTGTATTATTTTGCAAATAATTATAAAGGATTCTGATTTTTTCTTTAGGATTTTCCACTCCGCTTACGAGCGCAGTGATCTCTGCTTTTGCATCATCCGGTAGTGAATAATGGCCATCGGCTAAACTCTTATACCATTTAGCAAATTCCGCCCAACTTCCGAAACTCCCTTTATGTCCGTCAACTTCAAATTCTTTAGGAACAAATTTAACCGCCATTTGAATTTTATTCTCAGGTGGCATATAATCTTCATCTATTTGAGGCGGAATGTCTTTCAACTCCCACTTATACTCTTTAGCTCCATTAATATTACTCACAACCGGCTCACCTATATCGCCTTTAATTGCGTAGGTAAATTCTATATCTCCGTTAACCTTTAAATTATAAGTGGAACTCAAACAAGGGATATCACTTTGTGGATGATAATCCGGCCAGACAAAAAGAGTATTGAATTCCAACTCATAGCTGAGCTCAAAAATGAAAGGGAATTCATGATGCTTCAATTCGAAACCTTTATAAAGATTTCCAGAATAGAAGATAAATCCGGGAGAAATTTCCGCTTCCATAATATCGTCCGATTCAAGCTCTTTAATAACATTTCCACTTGTATCTTTTATAACTCCGTCCATATCTTCTATTGATTGAAAATCGTTTTCAATTAAGAGTACACTACAATATTTGAGCGCCTTTTTATTCTTTATCAATATACTTTTAAATACTTTGTAGTATGCAGAATTGTTACTCTTTATCTCCATAATTCTTTCATCTTTCAAAACAACTGCATCAGCCTCATTTACCAGCGAATCAATATTTGTATTGCCGCTTAAACTGAATGCGCTTAAAATTGAAGGAATCACGATGAGTAATAGAATATAAATACCCCGATAATTCATACCGAACACTCCTAGTTTGTAGCGTTTACTCTCAATACAATTTGTTCCTGATCAGCAGATACAATGTCGTCATACAAAGCTTTTAATCTGCGATACTGTCTTAAATCAATGATTCGCCTTTTAATATTTTTAGTTCTAACTGCTTCTATATAACCATTCCTTGAACTATAACTCCTTCTAAAGCTATAATCGTGAATTGATTTCTTTACATTTGGAGGTAATTCAACCAGACCTAAATTTTCCGGCAGTTCAATTCTGCATTTTTCACGAATATATTCTTTCGAATCATAACAAATGGGAAAATATCTCTTTTCCCTCTCCAGAGGATTGGATGATAAACTACTGAACATTGGCACAGAGATATAAAGCATATCATCCGATTGTTCAACAAAATCAGGTAAAGTATAATTTATAACCAATTCCAATGGTTTATCCAACGAATCAAGATTTTTATAACAAAAAGTATCTAATTCTGCTAATTCATATATGTCTTTTAATTTCTTCTCAATGTGCTCTGTAGTATCTTTATCAATTACGGCGTTTCTTTCGTAGAAAGCCAAATATCCTTTCAATTGAAATTTAGTTTCCACTTTTAAATCAGAACCCTCAATTCTGCAAGTACTCGTAATGTCTCCTTTGTGCTGCTGGTGTAAAGTTCTGAATTTTATAATATCCCCGGATTCTGAAGTAATCGTTAAACCGGCACCAACATTATAGTTCGGAGGCAAACATCCGAAAGGATTAGCTTTATTAGCCGGATTCAGATAGTACTTTTTATTCTTTATTGTGGCTTCGCAAATTAAATCATTGAATTGCGTTGGATCTTTTAATGCTGGAATAATCTTACCGTGACTACGAGTACTAATTAATACAATGTTGGATTTAATTCCTGCTTGATTAAGGAGCGCGATCAATAATATATTTTTCTCTTCGGCACTTGCTTCTTTATCTTCCAATATTTCAGAAGGCTTTTTTAATTCTTCACTCGTTGCCTTACGGTCCTTTAAAGTTTTAATATTAGTTCTTACATAATCATAAATTTTTTGAGTTTTAGTTAATTCATCCTTTTCCGCAAATATTTCTTTTAACTCCTCATTTAAGTCTACTTTTTCTTCTACATATTCATCATAAAAACGGTAAGATTTCTCGGCTATATCGCCCCAAGATTTTGCAAAGGTGTAACTAATCCAAGGATCTTTGTAGGATTTTAATATGAAAACAAGTCTAGCCAACTCGTCTTTCATACTATCTATAAAAGGTTCTTTTTTTAATCCGGGAACATTTACACATCGCCAAGTATAAGTCCCTATAATCTGATCAGGATATATAGCATCTCTTGACTCATTATACAACTGAGAAAAATCGTATTTCTCCAAATTCACCTCTACTTCGTCATAAACAAATCCCCTGGGAATAGTAAGATTAAATTCACTTAGCACCGTAAAATCTTTGTTTTGAAATGTCCAAGACGGCAACTTTGCAATACCTTCAGAGAGGATAGTATATTTATATTCAATTACTGAACCAAGCTCAATACCGGGAATTGCAAAAGAGTACAAATAACTACTGCCTTGATCTTCTTTGAATAAATTATCTTCATCTAATTCAATTTCATCTCCTTCAGTGTTGTATGAAGCGGCTTCAAGATCATAAAATTCATTATTCTTTGAAACTCGCAATTTAACATCACCGTACTTTTTCCCCTCTTCTTTTAATACTTTTATCCTCACATGCCGGGTAAACTCTTGATTAAAAGAACGAGTTATACGTACACTTGCTTTATCAAAAATAATTATTGCATCGGCATCAGGTGCTTCATCGAATTTTGTGAGTTTTAACCATTCTTCAGATATTTCTCCAAACTCCTGCCCAACTATATTGATTGTTATGAATGAAAACACATAGAATAAAAGAAATTTCCACATAGCTGCCACCCATTTAATTTGTAATTATTCCATCAAAAAAAGTAAGTAATGGGATATTCGAAATGAGCATCAGAAGTAAAACCTCATAACAGCAATTAAATTTCCCTTACTTACATAAATTTAATTAATCCAAATAACTCCATTAATATTTTTTATAAAATAATATTTGTTATGGTAATTAAAAAATCACTTTTTCATTTTTTGTATAGAAATATTCCTTAAAC
>CAZNJB010000058.1:0-14049 GCA_964573255.1 uncultured Melioribacteraceae bacterium | reverse complement strand
CATTTGAGTAATGTCTTAACCGATTGTAATTCAAAATTCAGTTTTATTATCAATGAACTCATTTATAATTTGTTCTAGAATTTATAGCTGAAGATGTAACTCTTAACTTAACAACACAAATCATTTTATCATTGTAAGCAACATTTTTGTCTTTTCTAAAGCGATTAATCCGTGTGGAACATTTGCCGGCATAATGATAAGTTCACCTGTTGATACATTATAAGGTACACCGTCGAGTTTAATCTCCATTTCGCCTTCAACAATATAAACTACCGCATCGTATGGTGAAGTGTGTTCCGATAACGATTCGTTTTTATCGAATGCAAAAAGTGTGATATTGCCGTTATCTTTTTTCATTATAACTTTACTTACAACGGATTCATTCTGAAACTCAATACCGCTTTCAAGTTTGAATTTTGTTATTTCATTCCCCATTGTTAACTCCTATAATTTTAATGTTAATTTGAAATTTCTTTTATAGCATTCATCGGACAAACAATAATGCATTTAATTTCTTCCTGCTCTTCGCAGCGAGTGCAATTATTTTGAATAATGAAATAATGTTCGTCCGAAAAAAAATCATCTTTAATCTTTTCTCCCGGTTCGGCTACTGCATCATTCGGGCACTCATATTTGCAAGCGCCGCAATTAATACATTCATCGGTGATAAAATAATGGTTCAAAATTTTTCTCCTTTAGCTTCTCTATGGTGACTGCCAACAGAACGAATTCTTCCCCACATCGAATAGAAGAATATGAGGAATGCAATTACCTGCATAGTTGAAGCAATAGAAATTATTATTTGATAAAAATGAGCAAAGTTGAATCCTAAAAGCATTTGAAAAATATATCTTACGGCAGTACCTATCGTTATAAGCCAATATGAAAGTAGAATTAAATCGGGATTGTAACGCTTATCGGTTTTTTCGGGACGGGGGAAGAACCATAAAGCAACTCCCATAATCATCATCATTACAGCGCCCACCAAAATAATATGCACGTGTGCCGTGATTATTTCTTGTGTGTATTTAAAATCAAACAAGTATTTTGCATAAGTCAGGTATAATCCAGTTATTATTCCTATTGCAAGAAACACTATACTTGTTTTGATAAAATACCTTACTGTGCTGAACATAGCTTTCCCTTTGAGCTCATTAAAAAATTGTTTTCTTTAATCTTCTCCGATTACATTCCTAATTGCATTCTTGCTTTGTCGGACATTTTTTCGGGTGTCCACTGTGGTTCCCAAACCAGATTAACAATCGTTTGGCGTCCTTCTGCCAAATTATTTACAACAGTCTCAACCCAAGTTGTTATACTGTTGTGCATTGGGCAGCCGGGTGTTGTTAACGTCATATTGATAACTATTTTTTCATCGTCAATAATTACATCGTAAACAAGTCCCAGATCCACAATGTTTATTCCTATTTCTGGGTCGTTCACCTGTTTTAAGGCTTCCATTATTTTATCTTTTAATTCCATAAATCATCTCCGGAAAATTGTTATCATGTTATAAGCAAATATTAATGAGCTAATAAACATCAATATAAATGACATAAGCAACGCAGCCGGTTCGTTTAATAAAAACGAAATTACGACGGCAGCTGTTCCTGTAACCATAATATATAAACCATAGTATGCTTTCTTTTCATCAAATAAATCTTTAAGCATTGGCACTTCCTCGATGCCTACTTTACTGCTGTACTTATGATACCATACCAGGAAGGGGACTATCTTATACATCTGTCCAACGATTAAAAAAGAGATGAATCCGAATATTATAAGATAACCGAAGATTAGAGTTGTGTTTACTACACGGTAATAATCAACGAATGTAATTATTATCCCGAGTATGATTACAACGCCAAGCATAGAATAAGCTATGGTGGAAAATTTCATCCCGATGTCCAGCCTTTTCCTTATTCGGGATTTTATTATAAGATATATTTGATACAAAAATATTATTAAACTTAGGGCTATTATCATCAAGGAGATATCAAAAAGAATGCCCGGATTATTGAAGTTTATTGCAACGGATGCACCAATTATTCCAAGGTTAACTAATGCTAAAGTGTATTTTGCCGGCTTTAGCGAGTAACCGTGAGAAAGAGTAAACATTGGGATTAGTTTGTAACTTACACCCATAATTATCATTGTTACCCAACCGACGAAAGCTATTACAGCATGTATGTTCAAGTATTTTAAATGATTAATTTTGGTTGAAGGATATGCTAAGTTAATAGCCAAAAGTAATCCGGCAATTGCAGTTACGGAAAAATAGATAACAGCCGAAATAATATAATATCCGGTTAAGTTCCATTTTTTTACTTTTTTCAAAGTGCCGATTATATTAATAAGAAAAATGATATTAGCAATGTTTAAAAATGACGCAAATATAATTGCGTACGGCTGCGGTTCGAAAAACCAAAATGTAATTACTAATCCAATAACACCGATTGAATAAATCCAAAATTGCCATTCAGCTAATTTTTCGCTGTAAAGTTTTACTTCCAGTACAACGGGTATCAGTTGAAATAATGCGCCAAAGATAATCATTGTTATCCAGCCCAATGTTGCAATATGTGTAAGAGCTAAAATGACGGGCTGGAAATGATGTCCACCGATACTGGAATACTTTAAGATTGGCAGGAAATTCAGCAGCACAAAAGAAAATATTGCTGCACTAAAATATTTTGCAACAATCTTAAATGGTGGAGAGTATGCCGTAGCCAGTGAATTAGTAGCACTCATTTCGAACCTTTATTTCCTTTTGATTACTACTTTATAATAATTTTCTTCAATCTTATTTGTAATTGCTTCGAATCCGCGTTCTTCTAATTTAGGATAGAGCATCATCGGCTCCCTATGGTGATGCACGAGCAAGATTGTGCGATCATCAATTTCATTTAGTTTTTCGAGTATCTTCATCATCGGTTCAGGCGGTTCCAATTCTCTAACGTCCAATTCTATTACGTTTTCAATCTCATTTTCATTAGCTGAGGATTTCTCTTCGCGTTCTTCATTTTGCGATTTACCGGTTCTGTAAAAGTGTACTTTATAAACGCCGTCTTCAAATATTGTCCAGTGTTCGAATCCCTTTTTACCCAAAACCGTATATAATGGTACGGGCTCAAATGAATTTATTAAAACTAAAATCTCATCATCTTTTAGACTTTTTACTTTTTCCATAATGTCTAAAAACGGGTCTGTTCCCGAATTAATGATGGGACGAACATCGAAATTAACGAATTTGGAAGCGTCGGTATTTTTAATAATGTCGGGTTTTTCGTTTGGTCTTTCCATTTTGTTTCCATCCATATTAATTTTACTTTCATTAAATTTTACACCGATTGACTCATTAAGTACTTTCAGCATGTTTAATAGATCAACTCCGGCAATAGCAGCAGCTTGCTCAATTGTAACACGTTTGGCAAGGGTTCTGCGCAGAATTGGGTTGTTTAATTTCTTGAAATGGGGAGTGATTCCTGTAAGGATTTCAAGAGTATGAGGATACATCTTTAACAGCTGAGATATTTTAATGTCCTTGTCAATCATTTATTTTCTAATAGTTAAAAATTATAACAGACATATTACTATGTCCATCTGAAAAACGTAATTAGATAGATTTATTATTGGTCTAAAAATAAGATTGGTGGGTAAGAAAAAATATGACTTAAGTCAGATTTATTTCGATTCTGAGGCTAATGTTTTGAGGCGTTTGAGGTCGATTACAAATATAGTTTTGTTTTGAACGCGAATGATGTTTTCATTTTGTAGTTTATGAAGAGTGCGGGAGAAAGTTTCGGTTATGGTGCCAAGCAATGATGCGATTGTAGATTTTGAAACTTGAAGTTTGAAGAACGGTTCGGGCAGATATATTGTACCGTTTGCTTGAATTTCTTTTAATATAAATTTTGACACGCGGTTCTTTACTTCCATAGAAGAAAGGTCTTCTATTTTTGCAACGAGGGATTTCATCCTTTTGGCAAAACCTGCCAACATTTTTAGAGAAATTTCCGGACTGGATTTTATCAATTCAATGAATTTATCCTTGGGAATAAACATCAGTAAAGATTCCTCAACGGTTTCGGCGGTAACGGGATAATCATTCCCTTCGAATAAAGGCATTTCCGCAAAGGAACTGAAAGGTTTGAATAAATGAATGACTAATTCCTTACCCTCAGGACTGATTTTAAAAACTTTTACTGTTCCTTTCAGGATTATAAAAAATCCTTTGTAGCTATCGTTTTCCCGGAACAAAATTTCATTTTTTTGAGTTTTGATCAATCTACTAATTGAGGAAATTTCGCGCATTTGTTCTATGCTCAATTCCGAGAAGAGAGGAATACTACGTAAAGTTAACTTATTTTTATTGTGTCCCGTTTTAGTTGCAGTTGAAGTTTTGATTTCATTCATAAGCGTAAATATAGGAAAATTACTCAAGAATAGTTTACGGTTAACAAATTATTATCAGCGATATTTTCATTTCTAAATAATAAATTTGTTTCTAAATGTAGAATAAATGCCGTTTCAAAATTTTGAAAATTCATCAATA
Organism: uncultured Melioribacteraceae bacterium; assembly: GCA_964573255.1. Lineage (GTDB taxonomy): Bacteria > Bacteroidota > Ignavibacteria > Ignavibacteriales > Melioribacteraceae > CAYNUJ01. Next base: position 9,494 of record CAZNJB010000058.1, on the reverse strand, counting down.
TTCTGCATTTTTAAAATGAAATTTTTGGTGTAACTGTGTAGAAAATGAGCACAGTTTTTTAATGCGATTAAATCGGATAAATTAGTGTTATTAGGATGAAGAGTCTTATTTGTAATACCAATAAAATCAACATCAATATAATTAGCCTACTAATTATATCCGAGTCGTACAGGGGAAGGTTACTAAGCGATTAGTAACCTTTTTTGTTTTAAATAAAATTGGAGTTAAAAATGGCGAAGGTTAAAGGAGACATCGTACTTGATATTGAAAAATGTAAAGGATGTGAATTGTGTGTTGCTGCCTGCCCTCAGGAAACCTTAGAGCAATCGCGGCAGGTTAATTCCAAGGGATATTTGTACATTGTTAAGGTGCAAGATAATTGTACAGGATGCACAAATTGTGCTTTGGTTTGTCCCGAGGGTGCAATTACAGTTTACAGAAAGACAAGCAAAGCAAAAGAACAAATTGCAAGAATTACTAATGTAACTAAAGACATAACAGTGACGGTGAACCAATGAAAGAATTAAGATTAATGAAAGGAAATGAAGCGTTAGCCGAAGCGGCAATCCGTTGTGGTTGCGATGCTTATTTCGGCTATCCGATCACACCTCAATCCGAGGTGCTCGAATATTTAAGCCGTGAGGCATATCAAAGAACAGGAATGGTAGTATTGCAAGCAGAAAGTGAAGTGGCTTCCATTAATATGGTTTATGGTGCCGCAGGTACGGGGAAAAAGGTAATGACCTCTTCCTCCTCACCGGGTATCAGTTTGATGCAGGAAGGCATTTCTTATATAGCTTGTGCAGAACTGCCTTGCTTATTGGTTAATGTTAACCGCGGTGGTCCGGGATTAGGTACAATTCAACCCGCGCAAGGTGATTATTTCCAATCTACTAAAGGCGGTGGGCACGGTGATTATCGCTTAATCGTTCTAGCCCCATCTACTGTACAGGAAATGGCTGATTTTGTTAAAGACGGTTTCGATTTAGCCTTTAAATACCGTAACCCGGTTATGATACTTTCCGACGGTGCTCTCGGCCAGATGATGGAAAAGGTAGAGTTGTTTCCTCAGCAGGAAAGAAAGTTCGAAGATTTGGGTTGGACTACTATTGGAAGAAAGCCGGGTAGAAACAGCAATGTAATTACATCGCTGCATCTTCAACCCGATAAAATGGAAGAGGTGAATAATCATCTCCAAGCCAAATACAGAGAAATTGAAAAGAATGAAGTTCGTTACGAAGCTGTAAATTGTGATGATGCTGATTACGTTATAACTGCATATGGATTGGTAGCACGCATCTGTCAAAAAGCCGCTTCTTTGGCACGCGAAAAGGGAATTAAAGTGGGGGTATTTCGCCCGATAACTTTATGGCCTTTTCCTTATGCTGAGATTGCCAAAGTTGCAGATAATGTAAAGGGTATTTTTGATGTTGAGATGAATGCCGGTCAAATGATTGAAGATGTTAAATTGGCTGTTGCCGGAAGAGTACCGGTTGAATTTCATGGAAGGATGGGGGGGATTGTCCCTTCACCTGAGGAAATTCTTGAGAAATTGGAAGAGAAATTTTTAGGAGTGCATCATGAATGAAAAACAAATGATAGAAGAGAAACACTATGAACAAATGATGCAGGAAGAAAGTGTTTGCGTTAAAGAAAATCTGGTTTATGAAGCTCCCCGTAAAGCAATGTATGATACTTATATGCATTACTGTCCGGGTTGCGGTCATGGGATTGTTCATAGATTAATTGCCGAAGTTATTGAAGAAATGGATATTATTGAAGATGTTATAGGAGTGGCTCCTGTTGGTTGTGCTGTATTGGCTTATAATTATCTCAATATAGATATGAGCGAAGCGGCACACGGAAGAGCATCTGCTGTTGCAACGGGAATAAAAAGAGTTCTTCCGGATAAGTTAGTATTTTCTTATCAAGGCGATGGCGATTTAGCTGCCATCGGAACAGGAGAAACAATTCATACCTGTAATAGAGGTGAGAATATCCTGATAATATTTATCAATAACGGAATTTACGGAATGACAGGTGGGCAGATGGCTCCTACCACGCTGCCGAATATGAAATCAACAACTACTCCTAACGGCAGAGATGTTTCGCAAGCCGGATATCCACTTAAGATCACTGATTTGGTTGCGGCATTACCGGGTACATATTACGTTACGCGTCAATCGGTTCACAAACCGGGTAATGTTAGAAAAACTAAAAAGGCTATTCAGAAGGCTTTTGAATATCAGAAGGAAGGAAAAGGGACTTGCTTTATTGAAGTGGTTTCAAATTGTCCTTCCAACTGGAAAATGACCCCTTTGCAATCAAATCAATGGCTTGAGGAAAATATGATACCATATTATCCTCTGGGTGATCTTAAAACACCAGGTAAGGAGAAATAGATATGACACAAGAAATAATTATAGCTGGATTCGGCGGACAAGGTGTTCTTTCGATGGGCATGATACTTTCTTACGGTGGAATGATGGAAGGCAAGGAAGTTAGCTGGATGCCTTCTTACGGTCCCGAGATGAGAGGAGGTACGGCAAACTGTATAACGATTGTAAGTGACGAAAAAATCAGTTCGCCGATTATTTCCAAATTCGATACTGTTATTGCGTTGAATCAGCCTTCACTGGATAAATTCGAGCCTACGGTTAAACCCGGGGGACTATTGATTTATGAATCGACGAATATTCTTAATCCACCAACGAGGGATGATATCGAGATCGTGGCAATTCCAGGAGCGGAAGAAGCGGCTAAAATGGGAAACACTAAAGTGTTGAATATGATAATGCTCGGCGCATTTTTTCAAAAGCGTCCGGTTATTTCTTTCGAATCTATATTGGAAGGATTAAAGAAAGTGCTCCCGGAGAGATATCATCATCTTATCCCTTTAAACGAAGAAGCTCTTCGGAAAGGAATGGCTCTCTGTGAAGCAGATAGTGTCCGCGTAGAATCTTAAGTGGGAATATTGTTGTTCTAAATTAAAGGCTCATATCTTCACAAAGATTTGAGCCTTTTTTATTCATTTTTAAATCTTCTGAATATCTTTCCTTTTAATTATCTTTACATTCTTTTTTGAAAATTTATGAAAATCATCAGAAGTAAAATCTTATCGGAATATAAAGAGCTTATTCATGGAGTAAGCACCAGAACAGGCTGCAATAGGAAAGCTCCCTTTTATTTCAATCTCTCGCTCACGGTTGGGGACGACCCTGCTATTGTTGAAGAAAACCGTCTGGCGTTTTTTAATGAATTGGGAATAAGCGGCAGTATTGTTTTGCAAGGTCAAACACATTCGGATAATGTGACTATCGTGGAAACCGGCTGTTTTCTGGAAAATAATGACGCACTGATTACCGATAAAAAAAATTTGGCATTAGCTGTTTCTTTAGCTGATTGTACTCCCATTTTAATTTACGATAGGGAAAAGAAAGTTATAGCCGCTGTTCACTCGGGTTGGCGCGGAACTGAGAAGAAAATATTATTAAAAACATTGCAGAAATTGAAGGAAGTATTCAATTCGAAACCTGAGAATTTGATAACTTATATCGGCCCCTCAATTTGTCAAGAGCATTACGAAGTGGGAGAAGAGGTTGCCGGAAAGTTTGATTTGAAATATGTGAAAAACTCGGATGGTAAATATTACTTGGATGTTGCGCTTTGTAATTATGATATGCTGACAGATTTTGGAGTCCCAGAAAAAAATATTGATTATTCGAATTTGTGTACTTTTGAAGAAAACTATCTGCATTCTTACAGAAGGGATGGAAACAAGAGCGGAAGAATGCTTGCTGTTATTATGATGAGAGGTGAGAATGAATAGTGATGCAGTAAAAATAAGCGGTGGATATATATTAATTTGTCTCCTGTGGGGTTCTACTTGGTTGGCAATCCGCTTGGGGTTGGAGTCGATAACTCCATTTGCCGCTGCGGGAATTAGATTTACACTTGCGTCTGTTTTTGTTTATTTAATGATGCGAATAAAAAAAATTGAATTGCAGACCGACAGTTTTGCAATAAAAGCATATTTTATATTGGGTTACTTTTCATTTGTTATCCCTTTCGGACTTGTTTATTGGGCTGAGCAATTTATTCCATCAGGACTTGCTTCAATATTATTCGGTGTGTTCCCTTTCTTTGTGATTATCTTCTCAAGGATTTTTATTCCAGGTGAAAGAATAGGGCTTTTCAAATTTTTAGGGGTTCTTTTTGGATTTGTGGGAATTTATGTGATTTTCTCGGAAAATCTTGAAATACAATTTGGAGAATATATTTGGGGGATGGCTGCTGTTTTGGTGAGTGCGGTAATTCAAGGGGGAATTGCAGTATTTATAAAATTGAAAGGGAAAAATCTTAACCCTTTATCTATGAATTTAGTGCCTCTATTCATAGCAGGGATTTCCCTGATGATGATTTCATTTTTAACAGAAGATACTGGAAAAATTGTATTAGATATGAAAGGAATACTTTCCGTTCTATATCTTGCTTTCTTCGGCACATTGTTAACTTTCACCACTTATTATTGGCTTATGAAAAAGATTAACGTGGTTATTTTATCATTGACGGCTTTTATCACCCCAATAATTGCGTTGTTTCTTGGTTGGTTCTTTATGAATGAAAAATTGACTTCAAATGTAATTTTAGGAAGTGGAATGGTTCTTTTGGGGATTTTAATTGCTAACTTTAGGGGAATAAAAAAATATTTTGAGCAACGCAGATTAGGAACTTTAAGATGAATGTAATTAGAATTAAAAATGCTACATTTTACGCTTATCACGGTGCTTTAAAAGAAGAGCAGACAATCGGTGGAAAGTTTTCGGTTGATGTTGATTTATACACGGATTTTAGGGAGGCTGCAAAAAACGATGATCTTTCGAAGACAATAAATTATCAGCAAGTATATAATTTTATGAATTCAATTGTTAACGAGAAAAAATATTATCTAATTGAAACTTTAGCAACGGTTTTAGCGGAATCATTGTTGTCCGAATTTAAATTAATCAAAAAAATTGCTGTACGGGTGAGAAAAAATAATGTTCCCATCGGAGGAGTTTTGGATTACGTTGAAGCGGAAGTGGTAAAGGAAAGAAATGAGTAATGCATATATTTCCATAGGTTCCAATGTAGGTGATAGGAAGAAAAATATTTTGTATTCACTTTCCCTTTTGGATGAATATCAAAACTTAGAAATTCAGGCAGTCTCCTCTATTTATGAAACAATTCCTTTCGGTGTGGAGGAACAGGATAATTTTTATAATTTAGCTGTTGAAATTAAAACCGAATATAGTCCGTACGACCTGTTGATGCTTTTGAAAGGCACTGAGCAGAAAGTCGGGAGGAAGAAACGTTTTAATTGGGGTCCTCGAGAAATAGATTTGGACTTGGCTTTATTCGATTCTGAAATAATTGACGAGCCTAAATTGAAAATTCCTCATCCCGGAGTTTACGAGCGGGATTTCTTTTTGGTGCCTTTGTTGGAATTGAAAAGTGATTTAACAGATCCCGTGAGCGGTAAAAAATTGAAAGAATATTTGAATTTGATTACTACAAATCATATAATAAATAAATTCGAATTTAATCTTAATGAAATTAATGGGAGTTAGAATTGTCTGAAATTAGATTTATTGCAATTGAAGGGGTAATAGGTGCGGGCAAAACATCGCTTGCGAAAATATTGTCCGAGAGATTGAAATCGAAGCTGATATTGGAAGAATTTGAAGATAATCCATTCCTCGAGAAGTTTTATAACGATAGAAAAAGATATGCATTCCAAACGCAGATGTTCTTTCTTATTAATCGTTTCAAGCAGCAGCAGGCATTAAATCAAGAAGATTTATTTGCCGAATATATTGTTTCCGATTATATGTTTGATAAAGATAAAATTTTTGCTTACTTGAACTTGAACGGGGAAGAATTGAAACTTTACGAATCAATTTTTCCAATGTTGAAGAGAGATTTGAGAAAGTATGATATTGTAGTATACTTACAGTCAAATATCGATAGGTTGATGTATAACATAAAGAAACGCGGCAGAAGATTTGAAAGAAATATCACAAGAAGTTACATCGAAGAACTTAGCGAAGCTTACAACAATTTTTTCTTTAAATATAATGATACCCCTTTGCTAATTGTAAATACTTCCGAAATTGATTTCGTAAATAATGAAAAGGATTTTAACGAATTGTTTAATCAAATCTTCAGAGAAGATCGTGGTTTTATTGAATATTTTAATCCTGAATCAAGAGGTACTTTATAATGAGATTTATATTTTTCCTAATATTAATTAGTATTGTTTATTTCTTTGTTAGAAGGATTTTCAAGGTTTTGTTCTCTTACCAGAGAGAGAAAAAATTTGATGCGGAGACGAAAAAGAAACATGTGAATATAAATAAAGAGGATATAATTGAGGCTGAATTCGAAGAGATAGAGGAGAAGGAAAAGACCGAATAATGGCAAAACAAACTTTCTATTCGAAGATAGCCGCGCGAATAATTAAGCGTATTCTTGCCGTAGATGAAATTAATAATTTTGATATTGGCGAACCCAAAAGAATTCTGGTTGTCCGCCAGCATAATCAATTCGGCGATCTATTGGCCAGCGTTTCATTGTTTAGAGCCATTAAAGAAAAATATCCCGAGTCTCATCTTTCGGTATTGGTAAGTCCTGCTAACTATTATGCTATTACAAAGAATAAATTTATCGACAGGTATTTTGTTTTTGATAAGAAGAAATTGATAAATCCGTTTTATTTTTTGCTATTGCTTAAATTTTTAAGATCACAATACGATTTGGGAATAGTGCCTGCAACGGTTTCAATTTCTTATACTTCATCGCTTCTTTTGAGATTGGCAAATTGTACTACAAGAGTTGGTCCCGCATCATTAACCGGAGCAGAGAATGATTTCTCATATTTCTTCGATAGAAGGATTGATCTCGATTGGCGGAAATATCCTGATTCTCACGTCTCGGATTTTGGGCTCGATATTGTTCGTCCGTTTGGTATCACTACAAACAACTTCCGTTCTTCAATCTCTTTCGGAGAAGAAGAGAATAAAGAAGTGGATGAATTTTTTGAAAAAAATAATATCGATTTATCCCGGAGAATTATCGGATTGCACGTTGGAGCCGGAAAGCCGAAAAATAGATGGTCGTTGCAAAAATTTATCAAGGTAATCGAAACATTAAATGAAGAATTTGATGCTCAGTTTGTGATAACGGGAAGCAAAAGCGATAAAAATGAATTAGATTATTTACAAAATAATCTGAGTATTCCGGTAGCTTTTTTCATTGATAGAGAAATACCCGTTCTCGCAGCTCTAATATCTCGTTGCGATCTCTTTATCACCAACGATACCGGAGTGATGCATGTTGCCGGTACGACAGACACACCACAGATTTCAATTTTTGGTCCGACAAATCCATTTAATTGGGCACCTGTAGGTTCCAATAAATATTTTCTCCGCAAATCGGATTTGATTGATGACGTTACAGTTGGGGATGTTCTTGAATTAGCTAGAATGTTATTGTCAGCTAATTCGGAGGTAACTGTAAATGCCTGATTGTGTCGCTGCAATTGATATCGGTACTAATTCCTTTCATTTAATTGTTGTGAAAGTTTTGGATGACGGCAGTTTTGAAATAATTGATAGAGAAAAAGAGGTTATCCGACTTTCCGAAGGAACCATAGGCGATATAAAATTGATTTCTCCTCAAGCAATGGAACGCGGTATAAAAGCACTGAAAAATATGAAGGGAATAGCGGAGAGTCACAATGCTGTTATACATGCCGCAGCAACTTCCGCTTTGAGAGAATCTCTCAATAAAGATGAATTTATTCAACGGGTTTATTCTCAAACCGGAATCAAAATAAATTTAATTAGCGGAGAGGAAGAAGCGAGATTAATATATTCCGGGGTCCTGAGAGCTCTTCCGGTTTTTGATAAGCAGGTTCTTTGTGTCGATATTGGGGGAGGAAGCACTGAATTTACAATCGGAAAAAAAGGGAAAGTTATCTACTCGAAGAGTATTAAATTGGGTGCTGTTCGTCTTTCGCAAATGTTCTTTCCCGATTATGAATTGAATGACGAAAATATAAAAGAATGCAAGGATTGGGTTCACGGAACGTTTTATCCAATTTCTAAAGAGATTAAGGAAATTGGTTTTGATTCTGTTATCGGTTCATCGGGAACAATAATGTCTGTTGGTATAATGATAGCAACAGAAAGGAAAGAGGATATTCCAGCGACCCGCATTTTGAATAATTACAAAATTGATAGAGATGAAATTGAGAAGATCGAGAGTAAAGTCCTTTCGTTAAAATCTTCTGAAAAGAGAAAAAAAATTAAAGGAATAGACGAACGCCGTGCAGATATAATTCCCGCCGGTATTATTATTTTTAATGAGATTGTGAAGTGCTTAAAAGTCGACTCAATTAGAATTTCAGGATATGCTTTACGAGAGGGAATTATCGCTGATGTTATTGCGAGAAGATTGAAAAATTCATTGGTTGAAAATTTTGACGTTCGGAAAGAGAGCGTTGAGCAGATGTCGAATAAATTCCTGTTTGATTCCGAACATTGTAATCACGTGGCTGTGCTTGCTGATAAATTATTTGATTACACAAAATCTTTGCATCAGCTTGGCGAGGATAAGAAAGAATACTTGATCGCTGCGGCTAAATTGCATGATATCGGTTATCATATTTCGCACGACCAACATCATAAACATTCTCTTTATATCATAACGAATCACGGACTTTTAGGCTATTCGAACGAAGAGCTCAAAATCATCGGTAATGTTGCACGCTATCATAGAAAAAGTCATCCCAAACGGAGTCATTCAGAATTTGCAAGCTTGCTGCAATCCGACCAACAGTTGGTACTAAAGCTCTCAGCTTTACTTCGAATAGCGGATTCTTTGGATAGATTGCATTCGGGAAATATTATTGACATTAAATTGAGGTTTGAATCCGGTAAACTTCTTTTCTTCATATATTATAAAAAACATTTTCCCGAAATTGAGCTTTGGAATTTGGAAAGAAGAAAAGCTTTGTTCGAAGATGTTTTCAATATAAAACTCATCCCAATTGCTGAGAAAGTATAGATAAACTTTTATCCTTTAACTTAAATCAATTTATCAACTGTCTTTTGACTAATGACTACGGTTTTAAACTCTCATATTAAAAGATGATAAACTGAATAAAAATCAGAATTTTTCCCTTCCGTTTGAGCTTTGGTAAGTGGGTTATATTTCCAGATGAGAGATAATTTAAATTATGGATTATGTTAATAGAGTTTTGATTACTTATTTATTTAACCTACTAAAATTGTGATGATTGCTTAAAGACTCTCTTAAGGTTTAATTTTATCCCGTCAGAAAAGGGACTCGTTCATTATAGTTCAGGTTTTTCTAAATCAAATTCAACTTTAACTTTTGTAAATTCTAAAGGTTTACTTTCAATTGATAATTTAGCCTCATATATATTAACT
>CAZNJB010000057.1:0-14390 GCA_964573255.1 uncultured Melioribacteraceae bacterium | reverse complement strand
TTCCTGGTTATAGCGTGATACAATTGTTGGAGAAAACTATTACTAATTAAATCAGTTGAATTTGATGAATTTATTATGGTATTATCCTCAAAGAATCACCTCTGTTGACTGATAGAGACGATTTCCGAACAGAGTTATCTTCGAACGTTGAACAATCTATCGTCACCATTGCTAAATACCGAATAGGGTTATACAATTAAATTTTTTCTCTATTTAGCTTATTTTTCATCTCATCATTAAATTCTTTTGATTTCCCTTTTGGAATCGATAAAGTTTGCCATTTATCATTTTGTATCATTTTTGCTAAGAATATTATTTGTCCAATATGATAAGCATAGTGAGTCAATTGTCTGTTTATCGCATCAATCACCGAATGTTTTTCATTTCTAATGGTAATTTGTACTGTTAAATCTTCAACGGTCAAATTTTCTATAGCGTTAAAAAGACAATTCCAGCCATCATTCCATTTCTCCAATAACTGTTGATGTGAGTTTATATCATTTTCAAACTCTGCATCTCTGCTTCTCCAATCTTTTTCCCCGTCTTCTGTTAAAAAATTTGTCCAGCGTGAAATCATATTCCCATGTAAATGATTTACAATAATACCGATGCTATTACTCTCTTCGTTCAACTGCCAAAATAATTTATCTTCAGGAATTTGTTCAATTGCTTTCAAACCAATTTCTCTATAATAGGCAAACCGCTTTTTAATACTATTAAGATATTCTTCCATATTATTTTATCCTAATTATTCATTAATAACTTCATTGACTATTATTTTTTAAAAAATATAAAAATCGATTTTAATATATGTATCTTTAATAATTATATTTCTTGTTTAGCAATGATAAAAAAAATCCAAGTCAGTTTAGAGAGAAACTAAAAATCTCCTATGCTAACTGGTTTAATGATAATCATGTTTTCCTAAGAAGTTTATCATTCACATTGAGATGTATAATTTAGCTATATAATATTGAGTGTTTTGTTAGAATTGTTTTAAACGAAGGCCACTACTGGGGTATTATTAACTTATTTTATTCTTCCTCTCGATATTCAATAATGTAATTTCTTGGAAAATAGAAATAGGTTTATTAATTCTGTATATAATATTGTCCTCTTATTTATAAACTTTTTCCCTAACGTTTATTTTATTTCCAATACCCAATAGATCAGAATTAAAAGATCCATTCCGGAGGAATAAGATTGTTTAACTTCTCTACATTATTATGGTTTAATAGTTTAACACCGATCTGAAAAGATGCATTAACCCATCCAAATCCTTCTCTCGTTATATAATCAAAATCAGTGCCTTCATTTCCATATTCGGCAAATACTTTGTGTGTTCTTTTTACGACATCAAATTTTTCGGGTATTGTGCCGTTATAATGAGTAGCATTTTTAACTATGGTATAAAGCCACCTATAAATAAACTTCTCTCTAATTTCTTGAAAACCGTAACGGGAAAGTGCTTCCCAAAGAATAATTTGATGTGGTGCCCAGCCGAATGGATAATCCCACTGTCTTTGAGGCCTATTCTGCGATATTATTCCTCTCGATTCTTCGGAAGTGGATAACAATCCTCCGGGAGCTTCCAACTTTGGCAATAACTCTTCAACCATTCTGTTAGCTTGTTTTTCATCTGCCAAACCGGACCACATTGCATAGAAAGCCGTTGCTGATTCATAATTAGTCACACTTGATGTTTTAAAATTATAATCAAAATAGCTTCCTTTTTCTTCGTTCCACATCAATTTGTTCATTAATAATTTTCGTTTCTCAGATTTTTTAGCCCATTCATCTGATGTATAACTAATTTTATCAGAGTATTTAAATGATCCGTTAAAATATTTTTCAATTATAAATTGAATATCTATTTCATATTTATATAAAAGCGAGTTTAAGTCTATAGTATTTAGTGAAGCGGAAATATTAATTAAACGATAAGTAGTATCATGACCAGATTCTCTCAAGCTTCTGTCGTGTATAAGAAACTCATCCAGTTCGGGTTCTATAACATCACCTGTATCATATTTTTCTGCAAATCTATCAATAGTCAGACCACGTTTTTTTGCATATTTTTCGAAAACATAATCAAAATGCCCCGGTTCGGTTTCGGGTGGTATTCCAATCCCCTCTCCGTAATATCTGCTTAAACCATTTGATGTTAACCTGGGTTCTTTCATCCAAACATCATTATATTCCTTTATAGCTGCTTTTAATCCCTTCTCTAACCAAGTTATGTTCTCTTCATTCAATTCTAAATTTTCAATAACTGCTAAAAGCATTGAAGTAAAAAATGGTGGCTGTGATCTTGTAAGATAATAACTTCTATTAGCATTTAATATTTTACCGTAATGGTTTATTTCGTAAACCATATGATTTACCATTGATTTAGCCAATTCTATTTTATTGTCTTCAATCAATCCTAAAACAATAAAATAACTATCCCATCCATACATCTCATTGAACCTTCCGCCCGGAACTACAAAAGGTTCGGCTTGTATTTGACCGTTTTTATCCTTCTTAATTGATAAAGCAAGTATCCCCGGTTTCTTATTTAATTTCTTAACGTACTCCGGGGATAATTCCTCTTCCAATCTCTCAACTATAAACCTATTATCGAGTGAATTGGAAAGTTCTTCGTAATATTTGAATGACTCATCATCTTTAGCCGGAACATATAAAATTGGTTTTAATTCATTTGAGATAATTTTATCATCAATTAGTGATTTCTCTATTCCTTTTTTGTCCAATACTCTGGTAAGACCTTCCCAATACTTATTCCTGATCATCCTGTTTATTCGTGCGACCGGTTTTTCAAATATAAATTCCGAATCGATCTCACCGACAATTACCCCTTCCTCTTTCAACAGAATTAATTCTTGCAAAAGATTTGATAGGTAATATGTTCCGGTAATTTCGTATTTCTCACCATTAACGGAAACTAATTCGAACACCTTTTCTCCGGGATCGTCAACAGTGATTTTTCTATCATTATCTTTATCGGCAATTTCTAATAATCTAGTTAATGTTTCATCTATAGAGATTTTTACTTTCATGATTTAATTCTCTTGCTCCGTTGTTTCCGAAAATTTATTTGAAAGATTATGATAAGGCACGAGAGTAATTGCCAACAATGCAATTGGTATAATCGGGAAATAGAAAGCCGTATGCACATTAAAATTATCGGATATTAATCCTATTATAAGGGATCCCGAAGTTCCTCCTAATGCAGAAAATATAATGATTAGCCCTGTCATCGAACTTTGATGAATCTTACGAAGTTTGCTCAAAACAATAGAACAAATTGTCGGATAAATTGGACCAAGAAAAAATCCTACAATAGAAAGTAAGAAAGCTAAAGGAGGTGCCTGGAACCAATACTCGAAAGGTGCTACTTTCATATCAGATGAATTGAGCAAGACGAATATAATTATAATGCCTGCTATCAATAAATAAAACAATTGTAACTTAAACCAAGATATTTTCTTAACTAAATAGCCAACCAAAAATCTACTTAAAGCAATCGAGCCAGCATATATGCTCAAAAAGGATGCTGATTGTGCAGCAGTAAGATTAAATATTTCTTTGTTGAATGTCGGAAGCCAAGTGCCTAAACTTTGTTCGATCATTACATAAAGAAATGCTGCAATAATAAAAACTATAACCATTGGATATCTGAGCAATTTAAACATTTCAAAAAAGCCTGATTGCTTTGATTCTTCGTGAATATTTTCTTCATTTAAATCCGTTAAATACAATAATATTATAGCTAAAAGTGATAATACAGCTAATATCCAATATGTGTGATTCCATTTACTTGTACTTATCATAAGTGAAAAGAAAATTGGTCCCGATAAAGAACCAACCATAAAAATACCTTCCAATGTATTCATCAAACTAGTATGTTCTTTTTGGTTTTTAGTTATTATACCCAGAGTAGAATAAACAGATACCTTTATCAGTGCGAAACTTGCCCCGACAGATACATATAACAGAGGTGTAACCCAATATTGAGTGATTGAAGCAATTAGTATGCATCCAACTGTTACTATAAATAAGCCAAGCATCATCGTTCTTTTGTAGCCTATTTTCGGAATGTAGGATGCAACTATAAATGATGCAATCATAATTGATAAGTCTTTATATGCTTCTAAGGATCCGGCTGTTATTCTACTAATTTGATATTGTTCTATTACTTCCGCAATTACTATACCGACAGTATTCAACAATATGGCAAATATAAAATAGTTCAAAAAGAGTGATAATTTAATCTTCCAGTTCGACATTATTTTCCACCTTCTAATAACTTCATATTCGTAAAACAAATCATCCTTTCTAAAACATTGCTCATAATTTTATATTCTCACCTGAGCTAATTCTCATTCCACCTCATTTATTTTCATTTTTTATATTTTTCTATTTTCCCATTCGATACAACGATATCATACTTTTCCCCGTTAAGAGTAAAATTACGCAGTGTAAGTTTCTTTATTCCATTTGGTAGCAGAGGTTTATATTTTGGAATAACCCCATGATCGGTTATTCTTAAACCGGTATATCCGTAAATCACCTGTTGTAAGAATGCACCTGCTCCTGTCAAAAAATTAACCGAAACATTATTGTGTGTTTCAGACAGTACATTAAATGGAGGTCTTAAATATCCTTTGAGGGTTTTTTCAATTGTAAAATTCATCATATCTTCATCTTCAAGTTCTGCTGCTATTATTGGCAAAAAATTACTCCCCATCATAGCACCGGCACCGTTTCTGGTTAAACTACTTACAGCATACTTTAAGTCATTCATTTTTACAGTATCATTCATTTCCACTTGCAAGGGATAAGCTAGTAAGTTGACTATGCTGGACCAGAAAACATTTACATTCCCGTATTGTTTAGCCCCTTCGAAAGATGGATGGAATAAATTATCTTTATCAAAAGGAATAAATAAACCATCCCTAATCTCTTTCCATTTGGGATTGATGTCCATATTAAACAGCTCAGAAACTTTAATAGCTAGATCTAAATTTATTTTAGCTACTGCATTAGTATAAGTTTCGTTAGTTACTAATCTACCCGTTTCACTAACAGAAATGACATCTCTGATTTCATACGCATTTTTAGCATTATTATAACTAGATCTGGATACCCAGAAATTCGCAGTTGCCCTAATAATTTCGGCTCCGGTCGTGCGTAAATAATTCGTATCCCTCGTTGCACAAAAGTATTGCCATTGAGCAAAAGCAACATCACCGATAATATGATTTTCTTTCAGTGCGTTCTGATAAGCAAAAAATGGTGTGGTTTCATTGCCAATTTCATCGGATTCCCACGGATACATTGCACCGTCAAAATTATTTTTATCAGAATTATTTATTGCAGCTGGTAATGTTTTCCCTCTAAAAGCAACTAAAGATTGTGCAATTTGCGGATGCATTAATAATAGCGCCGGCATCATGTATATATCCGAGTCCCAGAATATATGTCCGAAATATCCGGACGATGATAATCCCATTGGCGGAATACCAAATTCCGTAAATCTATCCGCACTACCTAAGAGATAAAAGATCATTGAGTGTATAATCTTTTGTAATTCCGTGTCCCCTTCTATCACAATATCAGTCGCCCATAACTCATGCCAGCTTTCACAATGATTTTTGTAGAGCTGTTCATATCCAAGTTTTTTCGAGTCTCTCAGAATATTTAATACTTCAGTTCTTAAATCAGTTTCTTTTTTTGATTGTGGAACAACAGAAACTAATTTGTAAAATATATATTTTTTCCCCTTCACCGCATTCAATCTTATTTCAATATCAGCGGAGTTGCTTTCTTTGTTTACAAATATTTCTGTTCCTTTATCAATGGGCTCATAAAATACTAATAATCCAATTGCAGCTTTTGTATGTCTTCCTTCACTTTGAATAAGAGCTGATACTTCACCGCCAAAATCATTTTTGCTTCCATCAATTTTAATGATTTCAGAAAATCCCGGATACCAGAACTTAGGAAATTTCCCTTCCTCTGATGCCGGTGCTTCTTTTAATATTTCAAGATCAAATCTATTGGGACGTTCTCTCTCTTTAATCGGGAATTTCAGTTTGATCATATCGGAAAAATTTGGAGTTAATTCTAATCTTATGACTGCCAAATTTTTATTACTTCTCGAAACAAAAGTAGTTACATCAATTTTCGTTGATCTCAATTCGGAATCCTTCCTAGTAAAAGAAGTTCTTAGAAGTCCATTCCACATATCCAAAGTTTGGGTGTATTCGATTATTTTTTCGGAATTTATGTCAATTCCATTCAACCATCCAACACCGTCATAATAATTTATTTCGTTCCACTCGGGTAAGGCAGCTATTCTGGGAATATCATTTTTAGCGTGATCATAGTATTTAATCATATATGATTCGGTGGGAAGTAATCCAAGTTGAGAAGAAGTAATGCTAAAATGTCCGTTCCCAAGGTAAGTCTGAAAATATTCTTCCGTTTTACCTGTATTTAATATAAAAGTCGAATCTTGAGATTTAACTAAACCGTTAGTTAATAAAAATATACTCGCAAATACTATTAACAATTTTAATTTAGACAATTTTTCTCCACTTAGAACATTAAAAAAATTATCAATTTACTTAAGCTTTCTAACTATTGTTATAAACGTCATACTATAATTATAACTTATATATACAGCCGTCTTTTCCCTGGAAAAGAACTAATATTCGCATATCAATAAAAAGTGTAACGCAGACCACTAAAGGGTAAAAATTGGTCTGCATTACACCAAACCACAACTAACCATCACCTAAACAATTTCAAGTCCTGTAATTAAAAATCGACTGAAATTGAGAAATTAAATGAACGACCCAAAATGGGACGTCCGTTTTTAGCTATTGGATCTCTAGGATCGCCTTCGGTTAAGCCTTCGGAATCTGTGAGGTTATCGCCTCTGAGATTGAATGTAAGGCCATTTGCAGTAGATAAACTGATACCTGCATCAACTTTTGTAAAGGCATCTAATTGATAAGTATTTCCTCTATCGTTCCAGCGAGAACCGACGTATCTGAATGCTCCGTAAACTAATGCATTTAATTTATTTCCTAATTTGAAATTATAGCTAGGAGCAACACGTAATTGAACATTTGGTTGACGCCAAATTTCATTTCCAACTACTTCGGGTGCTTTGATTGATTCTGTAATTTCACCCTTCTGGTAAGTACCGATTAATTTAACTCTGAAATTATCAATGCTTAAACCAGCATCGGCTTCAAATCCGTATGTTCTTGTTTTTAGCAGTGCAGCTTGCCAAACAGATCCTACACCACCATCGGTTATTTCTACGCTGTTCAAGAAACCTGTTAAGAATAAGCTGTACACATCGTGGGTGAATTTTAGACCTACTTCATATTGATTGAAAAGATTGGGAAGAACTGTTCCTTTTACTGATCTGATAGTTCCATTAGCATCGGTGTTTACTTCTCCACCATCAAGACGGTAGAGATCCCCGTCTCTAATTTCATCGAAATGTGGGAATAATGCACCTTTTGAACCACGAACAAATACTCCCAAATCACTATTGAATGCATAGTTTAAAGCAGCTGTACCGGACCAATCCTGTCCATCCAGATTTGCAGTTTTATCTGTTACACCATCAGGAAAAGCACCATGGTCTAAAGTAAAATTCAAGGCATATATGTTATAACGAAGACCAAGATCTAAACGAATTCTACTGTTTGCTTGCCAAGAATCGGCAATGTAAAGTCCGGTCATCCGTGCATCACCGGCTTCATTCAAACCATAATTCCAACTTCCAGCCACTTCATCTGGAGATACATCCTTAATGATGTCACCATTGGCAACATTGTGGATGAGTGCTTGGTTTCCTAATGTCCAGAAATCATTTGAAGACCAAAATGCTTGATATGCACCGACAGTTACGTTATGATCACCGAATACTTTTGATATACTCAAATCATTAGTGAAAGATTGGATTTGTTTTTGAACAACCCAAAAACCGTAACTTTGGACATATCCGGATGTTAGAGTTTTACCTCCAACAGTTTCTAAAGACGTAGTGCCTAATTTTGCAGTAAGATCTTCAACTCTCATTGCACTACCGTTTGGAACGAGACCATAAGTATCTGCATCACCGTTAGTGTAAGATAAGTTGTCTCTTACAGTCCAATTATCTCCTAAATCATAATCAAAATTAATTCCACCGACTAATCCTTTCCAACCACGTCCTTTAGAAAAATCGAACTGAGCGCTATCACCCTGAGCATTTATTCTTAGGGTTCTGAAACGTGTAGCATTTCCCAATGGAGAAAATGTTCCCGGATCGTTTCCGGTTCCGAGTGCCATAGGTAATACCCATTGTCCGTGATCGTCAGTTAATCTAGCGAATCCGTTTAATACACCTTTGTCGAATACTTTTGTCAATTGTACTGTAAATTGACCTCCCTTTTCAGCGTTAAATTCGGTATTTCTAATTCCCGGACTAGTTGTCAAATAGCCGCCAACCATATAATAGAATTTTTTGGCTATAGGACCACTCAGAACAACATCAAATCTTTGCAAATTATAATCAGACGTTGTGTATTTAACTCTTCCGAGGGTTTGATCACTTCCCCTTTTCAACATAAAGTTTGTTGTCAAACCATTTTCACCGTTCGAAAAAACTGAACTAGGACCGCCTCTTAATGCTTCTGTTGAAGCTACGGTTTCGTCAATTCTGAATAAAGTACTTTGCTCGAGAAAAGACAAGGTTTGAGTTCCATAGATAGGAGCACCGTTTATAGACATTGTAACAAAAGGTGCATCACCACCTGAAGGAAGACCTCTTACAAATATATTAGCACCGGCAACACCACCGGAACTTTCCGACCAAACACCGGGTACCAATTCTAAAGCTGCGGCAGTACTTGGTGGAGATAATTGTTCTACTTCAGCTGGCGTAATAGTTGTAATTGCGAAACTCGCATCTTTCTTCTTAACACCGGCACCGCCAGCAGTACCACTTACAACAACACCTTCCATTAATAGGATATCTTCTTTAAGTTGGAAATTCTGTACAAGAGTTTTTCCTGCTCCAACTTTTACTTTTAATGTAACTTCCTGATAACCGATTGCTGATGCTTTGAGTGTATACTCACCGGCAGGAATATTTTCAATAATGTAATTTCCCTCTAAGTCCGTAGCAGCACCGATCGTCGTTCCGGTCAGCAAAACATTCACCGACGGAATTGGATCATTGTTCTTATCGGTAATCTTTCCCTTAATAATTCCATTATCTTGCCCTAGAATTATCATAGGAAATACCAGAACAAATAGTACAAATATTTTTAGGTTTGTAAGACCATTTTTAATCATATGTTTCCTCCTGTTATTAAAAGAATGATTCTATTTCTCTATATGCTAAGACTTATAGAGGGTAAATTAAAACAATATATATGCCAAGTAGTTAAGAGAAAATCGGATAAGTAAAGGTAAGGGAATTTTAGCTCATTAGTTTTAAAAAATCCATCTTTTTTAATGTGGATTCTATATTATAAAACATGTTGTCAGATCTGAGATTTTAATATCCATTCAGAGATGTTGTCAAAATTACAACAGCTGTTGTCAAAATGTTAACATTTACTATTTCAAACCTATCTCTTTACAAAGTCTATGAAAATTTGATCGATCCAATCCCAGTTTTTTTGCAGCTTCCGAATCCGTCTTACTATGTTTGCGTACAAATTGTACAAATTTTTTCTTAAAATCTCTTTCTGCTTCTCTTAGTGAAGGTATATTATTCGTAGAATAGAATGGAACAGAAAAATTATTTGTTTGTAATTCGTTGTTTACTCCCAAAGCATCTTCAACTTCATTTACATCGATAATACTTTTATTAGTGAGTATAAGTCTTAATACGAAATTTTTCAATTGTCTTACATTTCCGGGGAAATCATATTCCTTGATGAACTGGAGTGCTCTTTCAGATATTTTCGGACAATCTACCTGATATTCAGAGCAACTCTTGGAAATGAAGTAATTCAACAATACTTCTATATCTTCCCTTCGTTCACGTAGAGGCGGCACATTTATTTTTAGAATATTTAGACGGTAAAATAAATCTTCACGAAATTTCCCTTCCTTAACCAATCGTTCAACATTTTTATTTGATGCAGCAATAACCCTAACATCAACCTTGCAAGTGCTTTTTCTTCCTATTTTATCAATTTCGCCGTATTCAAGTACGCGTAATAATTTCGCTTGAGCTATTAATGGTAATTCACTTACTTCATCCAAGAAAATCGTACCGTTGTTTGCTTGTTCAAACAATCCTTCCTTGCTAGCTTTTGCATCAGTAAAAGCACCTTTTTCATATCCAAAAAGTTCACTTTCAATAAGATCTGCCGGAATTGCGGAACAATTAATTGTAATAAATTTCTCTAATCTTCTCTTACTCTTATAATAAATATTTCTTGCTACCAGCTCTTTACCGGTACCCGATTCCCCTGTTATCAATATACTTGCGTCAACTGTTGCATATTTTTCTATCAAAGAATTTACATTTTTTATAGCACTTGACTTGCCAATAATTTGGTATGTCTTCATTTGATCCCGGAAAATGTCTTTCAACTTTTCCTGCGATTTCTCATTTTTCCTAACCAGTTTTTTCTTTTCAATTTCCAACAACCTTTTATTGTATCCGTTTTTTATTGCAAGTATAAAATCTGTGGGTTGATAAATGAAATCTTCAATATCAGTAGGATTTTTAGTACCGAACCAAAATGCACCATTCTTTATAAGTTCATTGGCAAATTCCGGATCCGATTGATTAATTGTCATTTTTGTTATAATCACAATTTGAATAGTATCGTCTATGTTTTTGATCTCTTTAATTAATTCTTTCCCAAAGAGACCGCCGGAAATCTGATAATCTAAAATGATTACATCGCATTTATTTTTACTCTTTTTAAGATAACTTAAGGCATCTAGTCCTGTAGAAAATATATCAATTACATTGATTTTATCTTTAAATAATTTTAATGTATTCTTTATTCTAATTACATCGAATTCTTCATCTTCAATTATTAATACATTTATGTTATCCACAATATCCTACCTATTAATTAATTATTTATTTCAATAGTTGTTAAAGTACCCGGGTGTAAATTAACCACATCAATTTTCCAGCCGCATAGACGGCAGCTTTCATAAGCAATATATCCTCCGTATCCCGAACTCAGATTGGAATGCTTTGTTGAAGTACCTTCGGTAAATATTTTCTTTATTCCATCTTCATTCGGTTCCAAGAGTTCTTCACTTATTCCTGAACCATTATCAGAAATATATAAATATGTGCGATTTGTTTTTTCATCATATTCGGTTTTTATTTTAATATCTATATTCTTTTCCCGATTATGGTCAATACTGTTTTGTATAATAGGTTCGACCATTTGCCAAATTACATATTCATTAATTCTTAATATCGGTATTCTTTCATCACAGTCGAGGAAAAATCTATATTGATTGCCTTCCTTAAATACACGTCGGAAAATATTTTCAACAAGAAATTTCAAGACCGAATTAAGATCGGTGTTGAAGGATTGGTTCCTTATTACATTTACCGGAGGATTATATGTCTTCATATCATATATTACTCTTCCGATAAAATTTGAATACTTCATCAAACGATGCCGTACTTCATTTAAATTATTCGGATTCAAAGAATACAGATCCTGTTTTATAAAACCCACAATCTTTTCAGCCTTATGGTGCGCATGATAAATCCGTTTAGTAAAAAATGATTCTTTTTCTTTTGCCGTTTCCGTCCGGATTTGTTTCTCTCTATTTAAGAAAAGTTGCTTTTGAGCTGCATCCCTTTCTTTTACCAATAAAGAAGTTATGTAGAACATTCCTAACATCGTTACTAAAATTAATGCGGATATAAATGGACTTGTGGAATCGTAAGATCCAACAATGGCTTGGAGAATATTGCCGAAATCAGGTGTTATTTTCATATATAAAGCAGCAATAATTTCTCCCCGTTTCGAAAATGGTACCAGAATGTGGAATGTTTGACCTTTAACCAACGAAGATATTGTTTCATTCTTAAATAGTTTATTATAAGAACTGTTAAACAAGGATTTTGCTACAATTCTTTCACTACTGTCTTCTTCGGTTTTTATTATTCCATTAGCCAAGAAATTAAAAATTTCTTCCCCATTATTCAGCGTAACAACTTCTTGGTTTTCATCTTTTACAAGCAAGGATATATCATCTATATTTTTTTGCATCTTTTCTTGTGTAAAAGTGTAATCAATCGATTCTTTAATGGCAGAAGCCAATCGCTCATCTTTTTCCTGAAGATAGATCGGTTGAGCTATTAATTCCAATGTAGCGGTTGTTAAATCCGCTATTCTTTCCGCATACTGCCATCTGTATATACTGATTGATTTCCGGGATACATTCTCAATGGAACTGATATTAATATATGAGAGTATCACTTGAGCTAATATGATTACAATAAGCAAAATTGTAATGTGATATAATTCGAAGTGAACTTTTTTTAATATATTCATTGGATATCTTTTAAAGATTAATTATTAATTATCTTTTTAATATTTACCTGAGCAAGCCTTAAAGCCTCTCGGGTACTCAATTGATTGGCAAGAACTTTATGAATATATCCAGCAAGCATGTCGGATAATAATGTGTAATTTTCTATGAAAGGTCTTCTAATAATGTGCTTTAACCGATTTGAATAAAATTTTAATCTTGGATGCTGTTTTACGAATGATTTGTCTTCATAAATTTTTTTCAGAACCGGCAAATATTCCCCTCGAGTATAGAGTATTTTTTGTGCCTCTTCCGAAATACAATATTTTATAAATTTCACTGCTTCTTTTTTTACATTCGAATATTTGGATATCATTAAATTCCAACCGCCGATTGTTGATGTTGATTTGTTCGAATCGAGAGTAGGTGGAGGGGCTATTTCTAAATTTTTAATCTTTGTGGAATCTTCAGATGAAATATTTACTAATTTATAAATAGTGGACCAACCCCTAAAAAAAGGTATATCGTTATGAATTGCATATTTAAATGAACCGACTTCATCAAAGTTCAATACTTCGCTCGGCGTAATTTTATTTTTCCAAATCAGATCCCTCATAAAATTTATTCGTGATACTATTTCCGGATTTGATAAGTTATTGAATAAATTGGAATCTTCTTGTTCTCCAATTTTTCCGACAAACTCAAATAGATTACATATCAAGCCTTCATAATTTTTTCCCTGGAAAACATACGTCTCTTTAGGCCTGAATCTTGAGGATATTTTTAAAAGTTCATTCCAAGTAATACCTGAATTTAACTTTCTTGTTATTTCCTCGTAATCATCAAATCCGAAAATTAAATCCTTTCTGTAATAAAGAATACCTAAATCCAGGAAGAGTGGTATACTGCTAAGCGAATTGTTGAATATGCACGTCTCAAGAGCGGGAGAAACCAAATTGGATAACTCTTCCTCCGAAAAATATTTCAATAAATCTTCCGACCATTTTGATATTCGAGGAACCCAAATTTGGTCAATTGAAAATATATCTATCTTCCCGTTTTGGGATCTCATTGTCCTGGTAATTAAATCTTTCTTTTTGTTGGTGGAAAATTTCTCATATTCGAATACAACCAATTCAACGCGAATTTTTCCTTTATTTCTCTCATTGAAACTTTTGATTATTTCTTTTATGGCAGGCGAATTATTTGCGGCAAAATATATTTTTTTCTCGGTTTCCGTTTGATCGTAGGTTTTATGTAATAGGATCGTTGGGAAGATAAAAGAAACCAATATCGCAGCAATTATGAAGAAATAAATGAATATTCGAGTATTTTCTTGATCATATCCAAATATTTTACCACGAGTACCTTTTATTTTATTGAGCATTGATTCATCTAATTCAAAATTCAAACTGTTCTAATATAAATAAATTTCCTCAATTAAAATTTGCGAAAGTAAACTTGTAAATTTATTCACTGAATCTAATCCTCTTTTTTTACGTTTCTCAAACGGTGGATTCGTAAAAATCCATTCCTAATTTTAACATATTTTTGATGATGTAAAAAGTAATAGTAATTGCTCTCTGTTTCTCTCTTTTTCTGTAAAAACCGACAAATTTCGGATTAGCTGAGGGGAATAATCTTGCTACTAAACTACCGTACCTATGTTTTTCCAACCCATCCCCCTGTCGTCCCCCTCCCCTTCTTGAAGGGAAGGGGGATTTGTAAATCTTAAGTTTTCACTAATCTTAAAAGGGGGATGGTTATTGTGTTCGCAATGCTTTTTTCAACTTACCCCCCTGTTATGTTAAAAGTCAAGTAGATGACAAAATATACTCATCTTAATA
>CAZNJB010000056.1:0-16249 GCA_964573255.1 uncultured Melioribacteraceae bacterium | reverse complement strand
TAGCTCAGTTGGTTAGAGCGTCTGGTTGTGGCCCAGAAGGTCATGGGTTCAAATCCCATTACTCACCCAAATGGCCCCATCGTCTAATGGTTAGGACATAGCCCTTTCACGGCTAAAATAGGGGTTCGAATCCCCTTGGGGTCACCATTAGATAGCCTCGCTTTTGCGGGGCTTTTTTATTTTAAATCAATTATATTTCTTCCTCATTTTAATTTCTTTTATTAACATTAAGAGAATTGTGCAATTATGATTGAATTGAAATCGAATACCTATACTACCCCTTCTCACCATAGAATAAAACTTTTCCCTTCTTTTCGTTTCTACATTCGTCTTTTCTGGATTGTTCTTAAGGCAAATAGGCAAGCAAATAAAAATTCTTTCGATTCCGCTGCTTTTTGTGCTGCGAATTGGGCAATTCTTCGTGCTTTGGAGAAATCCGGGGTTCAGTTTGAAGTAGATGGAATTGATAATGTTAGAAATTTGGATGGACCGGCAATATTTATCGGTAATCATATGAGCTCTTTAGAAACTATGACTTTATCTTCGTTTATTGAGCCTTTTATGTCGGTTCTATTTATAATGAAGAGAGAATTACTGGATTATCCTCTTTTTGGTGTTATTACTAGAGCTACTGATCCAATTGCAGTTGGAAGGACCAATCCCAGGGAAGATTTAGTGCAGGTTTTGAATGAAGGCAAGAAAAAATTGAACCAAGGGCGTTCCATTGTTATTTTCCCTCAGAGAACCAGAACAAAATATTTTGAGCCGTCAAAATTTAATACATTAGGGGTTAAATTAGCTCAAAGGGCAAATGCTTATGTAGTTCCTTTAGCTTTACTCACCGATGCCTGGGGAAATGGTAAATTAATAAAGGATTTCGGGAAGATCGATCCCAATAAACCGGTGAAAATTTCATTCGGTGAGGCTTTTAAAGTAGGCGAATCCAATTCCGAAGCTCACAAAAGAGTTTTATCTTTTATCGACAACAAATTACGTCAGTGGGGGAGGGAAGATTTAATTTTGAAATGATGTTTGTTTTGAAGATTTATAATATTTTTATATATTTAACAAATGTTGTTCAAAAATTGAATTAGTTTATGAGAATAATCAAACCAAAAAAATTATCGAAAGGGGACGTAATAGGGATTATCTCTCCGGCTTCTTTTCCGGAAGATATGACGAGAATCAATAAAGGTGTTACTTATTTTGAAAAATTGGGTTATAGAGTTGAAGTGGGTGAAAATGTTGGTCAGGAACTCGGATATTTAGCAGGTACGGACCAACAGCGAATTGATGACCTTCACTCAATGTTCAAAAATAAACACGTAAAAGCAATAATATGTCTCCGGGGAGGTTATGGTTCCGGAAGACTGTTAGATAGAATAGATTATTCCCTTATAAGAAAGAATCCTAAGATATTTGTCGGTTATAGCGATATCACTGCCTTGCAGATGGCATTTCTCCAAAAAGCCGGTTTGGTAACATTTGCCGGACCGATGGTAGCTGTGGATTTTTACAGGGATCAAGTAGATGAATTTACCGAGGAATTCTTCTGGCGTTTAGTTACTTCTACTAAAAAAATAGGAAAAATTCAGAATCCAGATGGTGAACCTTTTTATTCCTTAACTAAAAAAAGAGGAGAAGGAAGATTGATAGGGGGAAATTTAGCAATTTTTTCCTCGCTATTGGGGACACCATATTTTCCTAAATTGAAGGATTATATGATACTTTTGGAAGATGTAGGAGAACCGCCCTATAGAATCGACAGATTACTGAACCAATTGAAATTGAGCGGTGTATTGGAAAAAGCGAGTGGTGTTATATTAGGCAGGTTTGTCGATTGTTATGAAATGGATGCTTCCAAGAAGACATTGACGTTAAACGCAGTAATTGAGAATTATTTCAGCAAATTGAAAGCGCCCGTCATTTACAATGTTAAGCATGGTCACGTTGTGATGAATATCACAATTCCATTTGGATTGACCACAAAATTAAATGCATCAAGGCGTATTTTCGAAATTAAAGAAGCTGCGGTAGTCTGAAAGGTTGACTCATAAAAAATAATTTCTTATTTTATTTTTGGTTTTTACACTAGTACATAACTCAATGAGGAAAAGTATACAACATTAATTCACTAATTCACTAATTCATACACTCACTCACAGGAGGTTTTATGAAAAAACTCTTCACTCTAATAACTATATTTTTATTTTCCGGATATCTAAGTGCACAGGATATTTGGCCCCCATCCAATTTAACAGCAGATGGCGGTTTGGGAATTATTCACCTGCAATGGGATGCACCGGTAGACCCTAACGCTCTATTCGAAGGGTTTGAATCAGGTGATTTCCCTGCTGATTGGCAAGTAGTTGATGTTGACGGTGATGCATTTAATTGGATTGTTTGGGATCAATTTGTTCATTCAGGTGCATACTCTGCTGCCAGTTTCTCTTTTGATAATAGTTCATTTTCAGCTTTAACTCCAGATAACTGGATGATTACACCCCCAGCAACGATGGGACCCGGTGGTGAATTGTCATTTTGGGTTGGTGCATCGGATGCTAATTGGTATTGGGAGGAATTCAAAGTTTTCATCTCCACAACTGGAAATACTCCAGCAGATTTTACAGATCCCGCTGTTATGGATGTTGTATTGGATTCTACTGCTGCGGGTGCATTTGTTAACTATACATTTGACCTTTCTGCGTATGATGGACAAACAATCTGGATGGCTTTTGTTCATAATGGAAGTACAGATGTATTTAATATAACTTTCGACGATATTATGGTTACTGGAGCTGTTACCGGACCTTGGGCAGTTACTTTTGAAGACCCAAATGATATCGACCGTATGTCTTATTATGCTACTACGGATAATCAAATTATTCCGATAAAAATCGGAGAAAATGATTCTCCGCAACTGATCAAAGAAAAAGTGGATAAATTTTTCGCAATCCAAAATAATCGTCCAAAAACTAATTCTGATAAAGCTCCCGACGGTTATAACGTTTATCGCGATGGTTCCTTAATTGGTTCTACTGGCGATTTATTCTATGATGATGACGCAATGACCTATGGTGAACCTCACGATTATTACGTAACCGCTGTATATGGTACTACAGAATCAGAACCTACAAATGTAGCAACAGCTACAGCAGTTGATCCGGCTAACATTATTGCTTGCTACGATTTTGAAGATGGTATAGCACCGAGTAATTTTACCGTGGTAAATAATAATGCAGATGGATACACTTGGGACATATATTCAGATGGAAATAATGGAAGTACTTATTCCTGGGCAATTAGGTGGAATTCATCATTAGATATGGACGATTATACTTTTATTGGTCCATTCACTTTTGATGAAACTGCATATTATGCTTTAGAATTCTTCCAAAAGGTAAGAAGCGCAACATATCCCGAAAATTTAGCTGGTGGAATCTATTCTGCAGCTGATCCTGGAACGCTCGTATCTCCATTATTCGATTTAATAGACTTGTCTAATACAGAATGGTTACCATATCAATTTGTTTTTTCAGTTCCTTCAACTGGTGACTATTATATAGGATTCTGGGGACATAGTGCTGCAAATATGTGGAGACTTTATCTCGATGATATATGCATAAAAATATCAGATCAGATTCCTGTTGAATTGACTTCTTTTACTGCAAATGTAGTTAATAATGAAGTAGTACTTAACTGGCAAACTGCTACCGAAACAAACAATTCGGGATTTGCTATTGAAAGAAGCAACGATAAAGAAAACTTTGTAGAGATTGCTTTTGTTGACGGTCATGGTACAACATCAGAAAAATCTTCTTACAATTATGTCGATGCAAACGCTCCTTCCGGTAATGTTTATTACCGCCTGAAACAAATCGATTTCGACGGAAGTTATTCTTATTCTCCGGTAGTTGAAATTGAAGTGAGCACTCCAAAAGAATTTGCATTGGCTCAAAATTATCCGAATCCATTCAACCCCTCAACTGAAATTAGTTTCGCTTTACCGGTTGATTCGAAAGTTACTTTAACTCTCTATAATTCTCTCGGTCAAGTTGTTGCTACTATAGTTAAAAATAATTTCAGTTCAGGTGTTCATAAAGTAAGATTTAATGCTAATGGATTATCTACAGGCGTTTATATTTATACTATAAATGCTCAGGGTGTAGATGGAACTAATTTTATTTCTTCGAGAAAAATGATCTTAATGAAATAATTTTTCTCTCCCTTAATAAAAGCCGGGCTGATCACCCGGCTTTTTCTTTACCATATAAAAGAATATATCCTATCATTTTTTCTATAATTTAAGAAAATCAGTTATTCCAAATTTTAAATCCTTTGAATTTGCATAAAATTCCATATTGGTACATAATTTGATGCCCTTTTGCTCTTTGAATACGTGTGCCTATCAATACGGTATTACTTGGATAAATTCACTTTATTAAAGTTATTTGTTTAATAGGATAAGTGGAAATTGGAAAAACTAAAGGAAATACTAAATAAATCTGTTTTTGAGAGGGAGGATATTCTCTTTCTTCTAAATTTAAATTTACGTGATCAAGAATTGCTATTCGATAAAGCAAATGAAATGATGGAGGAGTATAAACATAAGAGAATTTATTTAAGAGGGCTTATTGAAATATCGAATTACTGTGAAGGTGATTGTTATTTCTGTGATTTAAGTGTTAGAAATCAACATGTACCGAGGTTCAGACTTTCGCCCGAAGAAATAATTGAAGAGGCTAGAAAATTGATCCTGTCAGGATTGAAAACTATCATCTTAAATTCTGGGGAAGATAGTTATTTTGACAGGGATATGATTTCTTACATTATTTATTCGATTAAACAGATTTCGGATGTTAAGATTTCACTTAGTTTAGGGAAACGGAATTTTGATGATTATAAAGCATGGAAATATGCCGGTGCTGAAAATTATATTGTGAGGCAGGATGCTATTTTCAAAACTCAGAATAAAAATGAAAGATTGAAACTTTATAGGAAGAGCTTAGACCATTTAACCTATCTGAAAAGTCTTGGTTTTTCACTTGGCATAATAAATTATATTGGTTTGCCTAACCAGACAAACGAAGATATCGCCGATGAGATTATTTTAGCGAATGGAATAGATTATGATTTAGCAGCCTTTTTACCCGTTCAGAAAAATGATATTTTTGATAAAATCACTTATTTAAATACACTTAAGGCAATTGCAATACTTAGAATTCTATTTCCCCAAAAAGATATTATAGTGCCCGGATATTTTGATAAAGTTGATGAAGGAAGTTTAAAGACAACATTGAGAGCAGGGGGTAATATTATTTTATTTAGAAAACAGTTGAATGAAGAAAAAGTTGAGAAAAGTGGAAAGTTTATAATCAATTCTTCAGGTACTATTGCGAAAAATTATGTTAAATTCAGGCAAATATTCGAGCATAACGGTTTCAATCTTCGAATAGAAAAATCCCCTTATTCAATTGAAAATGAAATAGACAACAGCCAATAGTTTTTCTTCTACCGAATTAGCTATTTTTTTTTATCTTTTCTTTCTTAATATTTCTAAATTAGTAACTATTGCGGGGAATAACATGAAAATTAAATTGGTTAGTGTTCTAATGCTTTTATTATTTGCTTGTTCTTCTGTTAATGATCAGGACTTGTATGAGTCCGGTATGAAAAAAATTGACGAAAATAACTATATCGGTGCAGTTGCAGATTTCCAAAAATTAGTGAATGAATTTCCTGGTAGTGAATATGAAGTAAAAGCATTATATGAACTAGCAAAACTTTATCATGGTCACGTTATTCAGACGCTCACAAAAGAAGAATCATTATCCAAAGCAGTAGAACTATACAAAGAAATATTCAAAAGAAGACCCAATTCAATTGAAGGGGAAAAATCATTGTTTATGGCGGGATTCTTAGAAGCTAATGAGTTAAAGAGATTTGACGATGCAAGAGATACATACAACCAATTTATAGAAAAATACCCCGAAAGCAAATTAGCCGCTTCAGCTAAAGAGGAAATAAAAAATCTTGGTATCCCTCCTGAAGAAATTCTAAAGAAAAAAGTGAAATCGATTGAATAGTAGCTTGGGTAATAAAAAAAACGACTATAGACAATATTTAGATCCCGAATTTGTATCTAAAATAAAATCGCTCGAACTAAAAGCAAAATTAGTTGTGGAGGGATTTAAAGTAGGGCTGCACCGTAGCCCATATCATGGGTTCAGTGTGGAATTCAGCGAACACCGTCCCTATATGCAGGGAGATTCAGTCAGGCACATAGACTGGAAAGTTTACGGCAAGAGGGACAGATTCTATATTAAGCAATATGAAGAAGAGACCAATTTAAGTTCACACATAATATTGGATTCTTCCGCTTCGATGAAATTTAAATACACAGGTTCCATTTCAAAATTTGAGTATGGAAAAATTCTTGCCGCTGCTTTAAGTTATTTGATGATTTCCCAGCAGGACGCAGTTGGACTTTCACTCTTTTCTGAAAAAGTTAATCAATATTTGCCACCGAAGGCTAATAGGGTTTATATAAAACAAATAATCCGAGCATTGGAAAATGTTGAAGCTTCAAATAAAACTTTAACCGGTTTAAGCTTAAATTCCGTTGCAGAAAAAATTCGAAAAAGGGGAATGGTAATTATTATTTCAGATTTACTTGACG
Source organism: uncultured Melioribacteraceae bacterium (assembly GCA_964573255.1). Taxonomy (GTDB): domain Bacteria; phylum Bacteroidota; class Ignavibacteria; order Ignavibacteriales; family Melioribacteraceae; genus CAYNUJ01. Next base: position 9,570 of record CAZNJB010000056.1, on the reverse strand, counting down.
ATCCGGATGAAATAATGAAAGCCTTAAGACAATTCCACTATAAAAAAAATGAAGTTATAGTTTTCCAATTGCTTGATCAGTCCGAGTTAAAATTTGACTTTTCAAAGGATTCACAGTTTATCGATTTGGAAACAGATGAAAAGTTAATTACTCAGCCTTACCAAATACAGAAAGCATATTTCGAAGCATTTCAAGATTATCTCGAAACGCTCAAAAAAGGATGTCTGAAGTATGGAATTGATTATAATTTAATTACTACGGAAATGCCATTCGATAAAGCACTATTCAGTTATTTCAAGAAAAGAATTAGGTTAAATTAAAAAACGACTGTTCCCAAAAATCAATTACCATTATTTAAAAGAGCCCTTTGAGGTAAAAATGGCTGATGGTAAAAAGAATTTTGGGAACAATCCTATTCACATAACTTAAATCAATTCTTTGATTTCAGCGAAATATTTTTCTCCCCAATTTTTTGCTTCGTCAAATGTTTTGGCTTCGGTAATACATCTTATTATCGGTTCTGTATTCGACTTTCTCAAATGCACCCAATGATCCTGGAAGTCGATTCTTAAACCGTCGTCTTTATTTATTTTTTGATCTGAATATTTTTCTTTCAATTTTGCAATTATATCGTCAGGATTAGTTTGTCCCAACTCAATTTTCTTCTTATATATATAATATTGCGGGATAGCAGCTTTTAATTCGCTCATTGTACCGCCAAATTCGAGCAAGTGCTGTAATATAATTGCAGTGCCTACCAAAGCATCTCTGCCATAATGAAGAGCAGGATAAATAACCCCGCCGGAACCTTCTCCGCCAATAACGGCATTTACTTCTTTCATTAATGTAACTACATTAGCTTCTCCAACCGGAGAGCGGAAGACTTTACAGTTTTGTTCCGCGGCTAAATCGTCTACAGCTCTGGTTGTTGAAAGATTTACCACAACATTCCCTTTTTGCTTCGATAGTACAAAACGAACAGCCTGTGCAATAGTGTTTTCTTCACTGAAAGGTTCGCCTTTATCGGTTAAAAGAACCAAACGGTCAACATCCGGATCCACTACAATACCTATATCAACATTGTTTTGTTTGATTGCATCCATTGTTTCGGTCAGATTTTCCGGTATTGGTTCCGGAAGACGGGGGAAAATTCCGCTTTTTTCACAATTTATCTTTATTACTTCACAGCCGAATTTTTCCAACAATTGCGGCATTATATAAGAACCGGCACCGTTTACACAGTCTAATAATACTTTAAATTTTCTTCTGCGTATAGCTTCTACATCTATATATTCTAGATTAAGAACATCATTCATATGATTGATGAGTCCCTCGGAATATTTTTCTTCTTTGCCAAGCTTATTCCAAGGTTGATAATTATTAACCGAATCTTCCAGATTCTGCAGTATAATTTTATTCTCTTCAACAGTCATAAATTCGCCTTGAGAATTTAATAATTTCAAAGCGTTCCATTCATTAGGATTATGACTAGCAGAAATTGATATTCCGCCTACGGCTCCTAATTTTTTTACATTGTATAGAACAGTTGGAGTGGGGCATATACCAATATCAATTACATCCAGTCCTTTCGCAATTAATGTACCGGCAACTAAGTTATAAACCATTGTGCCGGTAATTCTACCATCTCTTCCTATTACAACTTTCCCTTCTTTACAGAAATCTGCATAAGCTGATGAATATTTTATAATAGTATTTGGGTCTAATCCATCTCCAACAATTCCGCGAATTCCGGATACCGATACCATTAATGTGCCCATAGAATCTCCTATTGAAAAATTTTTATTTTTAATAAATAAATGTAATAATTTTTTTTATGCTGCGAGTTAAGAATCTTTCGTTAAATAAAGAAATAATATATGCAGAATATAAACTAATTAATGCAAAAAATAAGATTAGTTTTTTTGGATAAAAAATAGAACATTCTTATTTTTACACTCCATTATAATAGGAAACCAGTTCTCTGCATTTTTGAAGATCTAATCAAGTCAAATATCAATTATCAAATATCAATTATCAATTCTTAAATATAGAGGTACCCATATGAAGCACACCTTACGCAATTTAATTGCACTCGTCGTTATGATTTCGGCGGGAACCCTCTTCGCCGGGAATACGGGTAAAATTTCCGGTACGGTAAAAGACAAAGACACTCAAGAGGCATTACCTTTTGCCAATGTAATTATTGAGGGAACCACTTACGGTGCGGCAACTGATATAGATGGAAATTTCACAATCTTGAATGTTCCGCCTGGTGTTTATACAGTTACTGCTTCGGTAATAGGTTACCAAAAGCAGTCTTATAAAGATGTTAGAGTAAATGTCGATTTTACTACACGTCTTGATTTCGAACTTTCATCGGGCACCCTTGAAATGGAAGCGGTTGTTGTTCGAGGCGAACGGAATCCACTCATCAGACAGGATTTAACCAACCCACAAGTCGCTATTACGAGTGAAACCATCGACCAATTACCGGTAGATCAAATTACTGATGTTATTAAGTTAACTGCTGGTGTTGTAGTTGACGATGATGGTTCTATTCACGTAAGAGGCGGATACGGAAATGAAATTGCCTATACATTAAATGGCGTTTCGCTTAATGATCCGTATGGGAATAGTCGTTCGGTCGGTTTAGCAACTAACGCAGTACAGGAAGTTTCCCTCTCCGCGGGTACTTTTAGCGCTGAATACGGCAATGCTCTTTCAGGTGTTGTTAACTACGTTACTAAGGAAGGTGGAGATAAATATTCATTCAGTCTTAGAGGTTATGCCGGAGATTTTGTGACTGATAGGACAGCTTTATTTGAAAATATTGATGAGATAGATCCTCTTAATAGAGGTAGATTTGAAGCTACTTTCGGTGGTCCGATACCCGGAACAAATAAAAAATTGAAAGTATTTGCTTCCGGTGTTTACGAAAACTTTAAAGGCTCTATTTATGGTAAAAGACTTTACAGACCATCCGATTCGTATCTTACCAGGGAAGCTTTTTCCTCGGACGATCCTCGTAAAGGTGTTTTCACCGATCCGTATTTCTTCAATCCGTATGATAAAAACAGCAACGGATTACCCACTGGTGACAAAGCTTTAGTTCCGATGAATTCTTCTACGAACTACAATTTGCAGGGAAATATAAGTTATAGGCTTTCCAGTTTAATCAGATTAAAATATGAAGCGGTTTATAGCCAGGGACGATTCAAAAGCTATTCTCGGGAATACAAATTTAACCCTGATGGTAAAGGAACTACTTATACTAACGGTTTAATACAAGCATTTGATTTCATTCATACCGTTAATGATAATATGTTCTATACCTTAAAAGCTTCCTATGGTTATAATGAAAATAAATATTATTTGTACAAAGATGTTAATGATGAAAGATATTTACCTACATTATTCAGAAGAGGAATAAGCAATACCGGATTTTTATCCGGTGGAACGGATAATAGAAGATTTCGGAGAAAAACCAAAACTTTTACACTAAAAGGAGATTTGGTTGCTCAGATGTTCGGTTCACACGAAATTAAAGCCGGATTTGAGTCAAGATTCCATGAATTATTTGTTGAAAGTTACTACGTTCAAGTTCGTAAGGCTGATGGCAGCAATATAATTACAAATGATTTGCTGTACGACAGTACTCTTACTATTACTCGATATAAACCTGATCCAACTACAGAACCGTCTCTGATAACTACTTACACAAAATATCCGATGGATGCGGCTATTTATATTCAGGATAAGATTGAATTAGCCAAAACACTGATTTTAAATATCGGTTTACGATATGAATATTTCGATCCTAAATCCGATTACAACACAAATCTTTCTAAAGATTTGCAAGATTTGTTATTCGGTTATATTACCCGCAGCAAACAAACTGCCAAACCGAAACAACATTTATCACCAAGAATCAGTGTTTCATTCCCGATTACCGATAGAGGCGTGATCAGGTTTAGTTACGGACATTTCTATCAAAACGGAAGTTTGGCCTCGCTGTATAGAAATCCTTATTATTATGTTAATAATATTGGTTCTACTCCTACATTTGGAAATCCAAATGTGAAAATGCAAAAATCCGTACAATACGAAATGGGTTTACAGCAGGCTCTTACTGATGATTTCAAATTTGATTTAACAGCTTATTATAAAGACGTTAGAGATTATATTTTCACTCAAACAGTTTATACGGCTACAGGACGGCAATATAGAGTTCTAACCAACTTAGCTTATTCAAATGTTAGAGGTGTAACTCTTTCTTTCTATAAAAGGCGTTCGCCGGGTAGCATGTTAGATGCTAGATTAGATTATACATTCCAAGTTGCGGAAGGTAACAGAACATATCCTTCCGATGAATTGTTTTTCAGTGAAGTATCAGGAAAACAATCGGAAACCTATTTAGTACCGATCAGTTTCGACCGTCAACACGTAATTAATGTTTCTATCGGCTTAAATGAGCCGGGCGATTGGTCGGCAGGAATAATTGCAAATGTTCAAACCGGTACACCATATACACCTATTCTGCCCTCTACAATTCCGAATATTATCACCTATCAACAAAATTCGGATAGGCAGCCGATTCAATGGAATGTAGATTTTAAATTCGAGAAATACTTTAAAGTTGGCAATTTAAAATATTCCGTATTTATGCAAGTAAATAACTTATTCGATACTCAGAATGAACTTTTTGTTTATGCGAGTTCGGGCAGGGCTCTTTCTGCTGTTGAGGAAACATCGAATGAATTTCAATTTCAGGATATTCGCCGCAGAATTAATTCAGGTGATCCGGGATTATTCGGCATAAATGAAATTGACGGGTATTATTCCAAAAGGCCCGAAAGAGTTAACAGACCTCGCGAAATTCGTTTAGGTTTTTCGGTTCTTTTTAACTGAGAGTGAAAATGAAAAAAGGAATTATAGATATGAAAGTTAAATTAAATTTTATTGTTCTTTTGATAGCAGCCTTATTTGCATTTTCCTCCGTTAGGGCGCAGGAAACTGACAAATTTGGCAATCCCTTATTAAAACAGTTATCGGAAGAAGATGCACAAAGAATTTTTGGCGATCAATATGCGCCGAAATATTTTAAAACAAACGGAGATCCGCGCCAAATAAAAGAATCAATCATTAACGGTAATAAAATTACTACGATTCTTTTCAACTACGCGTCAATCTGCGCACCGAACAGACTCGGAAATATTGCGGATCTAGTTTGGCAGGGATTAGGATATGGTTTCGAATTCGGTCCTTTAGCTGCCGCTGAAGTTATTGATGATTCCGGCAATGTTGTTCAAATTGTTGATGATTCTTTCATTAGAACATTTCAAGGCGATTATGATCCCACAGGAACTCTAAAATGGGGATGGTTGCCGAAAGCCGGTTATGTAGATACTACTCAAAATGAAATTGCCAGACTGAGCATTGGCGATTCGGATGGTGACGGTAAGCCGGATTCCTGGCCGGAAAGCTGGTATAATTCCGGTGCGGGGAAATATTTATGGCCTGCATTCTTAGGCGATCAGGCTACTGCACCCGATGAAGAAGTATTTTTTGTAGTCGATGATTATTCCAATGCTGAGTTTAATTACTCTCCTTTCCCCGGAGATACTACTCGCAGAGGTTTAGGGTTGGATATGGAAGTTCGTGTTATCCAATTTAACAACCCATTAGCCGAGGATATTCTATTTTTAGTTTATCAAGTTACCAATGCTAGTGAGAAAGAATTAACCAAAGCATATTTCGGTATGCACGGTGATCCTCACGTTGGTGGTCCTTCGGATTACGGTGACGACCGTGCAGGATTTGTTGATCCATTTGGATTCTCTTTGCAAGACGGTGAATTTCCGCAAAGAGCCAGAAATATGGTTTACAGTTGGGACGATGATATGAGCGGCTTCGGTGGAAGACCGGCCGGATATTTCGGATGGAAATTCCTTGAATCTCCATCGAATGCTGAAGATAATTTTGATAACGATGACGACGGTATTACCGATGAAAATCCACAAAACAACGCCGGTCAATTTATTGACGGTGTAAGCATTCCTTTAACAACTGGAATTTCTGATCTTGATAAATATACCGCTGTTTATGGCGAACCAAGACCTCGTTACGAAGGGGATGAAGACGGCGACTGGAATGCGGATAAAGACGATGTTGGAATTGACGGTATTGGTCCGGATTCTCCAAACTATCCCGGTCCCGATTTCGGAGAAGGGGATGGGAAACCATCTCAGGCTTGGTATTTAGATACTGACGGAAACGGATCATACGATTTTGGAGAACCATTGAGCGAAGACAGACTTCCAGGCTACAAATGGGCCGGTTCGGAGCCTAACTTCGGACTTAGAGATATTTCCGAATCCGACCAAATTGGATTGTCTTCTTTCCACGCAGCGGTTTATACAAATTCACTCCCTAACGTTCCTTTGAACGATCCTTTAATGTGGGAATGGTTATCGTCCGATACTATTGATACCGCTCAGGAATTGTTATCACAACCGGGAGATAACGTGTTTAATTTCGGAACAGGTCCTTTAAGTTTGGCTCCCGGTGAAGCACAGAGATTCTCAATGTGTATTTTGTTCGGTAATGATCTCGATGATCTTACCTTAAATGCGCTTACATCAACAAGAATATTGGAAGCGGATTACAGATTCGCTCAACCTCCTGCAAAACCGATTGTTTCGGCTGTTGCCGGAGATGGGAAAGTTACTTTGTATTGGGATACTCGAGCGGAAGAGTCTGTTGATCCTCTTTCAGGGAAAAAAGATTTTCAAGGTTATAAAATTTACAGAAGTAGAGATCATCAATTCAGTGATGTTTTCACAATTACTGACGGTAGAGGAATTCCATTCTTAGGCAAACCAATTGCCCAATTCGATTTAGATGATAGTCTTAGCGGTTATCATCCTGTTGAATATGCCGGCAGAGCAGTGAAATTTTATCTCGGCGACAATACCGGTTTGGTTCATGAATTTGTAGATTCATCCGTAACTAACGGAATTACATACTACTATGCTGTAGTAGCTTACGATTCAGGAACTGATGAAATTCCGCCAACTGAAAATCAAGTTGTGATTCTTCGCGATCCAATTACCGGTGTACTTACTTTCGACGATAATACTGTTGAAGTAACTCCTGGTCCGGTTTCAACCGGAACTATCGATGCTGAAGCCGGTATTGGCGGAGCTCCTTTGCAGGTGAGCGGAAATTCTACCGGTAAGATTAAAATTAAAATTCTTGATAATTTGAAAGTTCAAGATAAAACATACGTAATCGAATTTAACGATGAAACAACTTACAATGTAAAAGATTCTACCGGTGTTACCGAAACATTTACCTCTAAAGATACTGTTTTTGTTGATCTGAGCCATAAGAATATAGATGTACAGAGTGTAGTTGTAAAAGATGCCGGCGGAAATGTTGTCGATCCAAGTAAGTATTTTGTTAATAAATTATTTGGTAAGATAAGAGGATTGCATCAAGGAGACTTACCCAGCGGTGAAGAATTTACCGTTACATATGAATATTATCCTGTTTTTGAAAGTTCATATATGAATAATGAAGATGCAAATCCAACTTTCGATGGAATGAAAGTATTTGTGAAAAATGATCCATTAGCTTTGGATCTTGAAAATACAGGCTGGATAAATGAAACAGCAACGAACATTAAAGATTCTGTAAATCACCAGCCGCCGATTATCGGTGTTCCCAGTTCTAGAGTTCATTACAGAGCTGATTGGGAAGTTAGATGGAATAATCTTTCTGAACACGCTGAAGTTGTAAATGGTGATACTATTATGGTTTATGATGAACCGGGTGATACTGTTCGTTCAAATTTAAGCCCTATTACTCCTTCTACCATATGTCCGTTCACTATTTGGAACGTTACGGATAACGAACCGGCTCAATATCTTGTTATTGAAAATACCGGTTCAAATGCAGAAAAACCTGGCAGATGGAATTTTGGGGAATGGATTGTTATTCAACCTCAAGGAGAACAAGGATTTAATACAAGTTACGATATTCTTTTTGCTTTACCTGATGACTCGACTGTTACTCCAGTTCTTCCTCAAGCCGGTGATGTATATAAATTAGCAACTACTAAACCATTCCAAGGTGGAGATAAATATGTATTCCAGACAAAATCGGCACAAGTATCCACAGCAGCCATAAAAAATAGTTTGGATAATATTTATGTAGTGCCTAATCCTTATGTTGCATACAGCGATGCTGAAGGTCCCGGAAGATCGACAGAAAAGAGAGGTGAAAGAGTTCTGCAGTTCAGAAATTTACCTCAAAAATGCACAATAAGGATTTATACAATAACAGGTGATTTAGTAGACACAATCGAAAAAGATGATTTCACCAGTATGGCAACTTGGGATCTTTTATCTTTCGAAGGCCAGAGAATTGCCTACGGTGTTTATGTCTATCACATCGAAGTTCCCGGTGTGGGAGAAAAAATTGGAAGATTTGCAGTTATTAAATAAGCCGTAAGGCAAAAGATAACGGAGGAAGTTTATGAAAGTAAAATATATTAAAATATTAGCAATTGTAATGATATTCGGTTTTGTTACGATATCAAACGCTCAGTTGTTCGAAGGTACTTCCAAAGTTGGTACAACTGCAGCCCAATTTTTGAAAATCACTCCGGGTGCTAGAGCTGTATCAATGGGAGGAGCTTTAACTGCAATTGACGGAGATATTTATTCCACTTATTACAATCCTGCCGGAGTTGCAAGAAATACCAATAACGGTCAAGTAACATTCAATCACGCAAATTGGATTGCGGATATGAGTTACGATTTTGCAGCCGGTGCGATTGATATAGAAGGACTCGGAACAATATTCACTACACTTACCTCGTTCAGGGTCCCAGAAGATAAAGTAAGAACATTTGCTAATCCCGAAGGAGACGGCAGATATTGGGATGCCGGTGCGCTTTCAATAGGCTTAGGTTTTTCCCGTCAGTTAACTGACCGTTTTTCGTTTGGTATTCAAGCAAAGTATATTCACGAATCCATCTGGAATTCCAGTGCGAACGGTTTTGCGTTGGATGTTGGTACTTTATACGAAACTCCATTTGCAGGGTTGAAACTCGGTGCTGCTATTACCAATTTTGGTACTGCAATGAAACTCGATGGAAGAGATATACAATTCAATTATGACCCGAACGACGATATTAACAGTGGTCCGAATAATATCCCTTCTGTTTATGAAATGAGTTCATTTAACTTACCGCTTACTTTCAGAATTGGTATTTCTCAAGATGTATACAAAGACAGGTATTTCCGTTTAACATATGCGGTGGATGCAACTCACCCGAATGATAATACCGAATTTGTTAACAGCGGTTTGGAATTTTCGTATGATGAAATGTTCTTCGTTCGAGGCGGTTACCGCTCGCTGTTTAAAGATAATTCGGAAGAAGGACTAACTTTTGGTGGTGGATTAAAGTATAAATTCGCCAACAATTTGAAAATATTTATTAATTATGGTTATGCTGATTTTGGCAAATTGAAAAATGTCCAATTTTTTGATGTCGGATTGATC
>CAZNJB010000055.1:0-16324 GCA_964573255.1 uncultured Melioribacteraceae bacterium | reverse complement strand
TAGAGCATCAGCTTCCCAAGCTGAGGGTCACGGGTTCGAATCCCGCCACCCGCTCGAATGATTTTGGGCTACGAAAAAGGGCGAAAATGGACGAAAAACAAAGAAAAATTCAGTTTGTTTGCATTGTATCGCGAGGGTGAAAGAGGCGAAAAAACGCCTAAATGTTACTAATTGTGACCGAAAATTACTATAAAAATTACTATAATAAATCTAAATGCCCTTTCTCATCTATTGTTTTGATCATTTTCTTTGCGTTCACGGAAGTGTAATATCTTAATGTGGTTTTAATATCTTCGTGCCGAGCGAATTCTTTTACGTAAATGATGTCAACGCCGGAGTTTGCCAATTGACTTATTCGATATTTCCGAAGGTCGTGCGATTTGATTTGGAATCCTAATTTGTTAGACGCGCGGGTGAAAAAATCGTGAATGTTCTTGTAAGCATAAGGGAATATCCTCTCGTCCGCGCGCTTCAAAGAGGAGAGCAATTCTTTTAATTGTTCGCATACAGGGAAATAAACGGTTTTGTTTCCTTTCCCCTTAATTTTTATAAATCCGTTCTTATAGTCTGTCCATTTTACAGAGAGAGCTTCTTGCGCCCGGAAAGCAGAAAGGAGCATAAATTGAACTAAGTTATAAAACTTTGTTGTTTTGGCGTATTCAAGGAAGCGCTTCATCTCTTCGTCGGTAATTGCGCGGATCGGTTTGACCTCCTCGGCTACGCGTTTCATTATATTTCTGTGAATATACCCTTCTTTTTTCGCCCAGTTAAAAATTGCATATATCTGTTTTGTATATATGGCTTTTGTATTCTGAGACCATCCCTTGTTATCCATTAGCTCAACGAACTGATGAAAATCATTTCTGTTATAAGAACCGATGGGTTTATTACCGGCAGCTTCCAAAAAAGCATTGATTGCAATTCGATAATTATCTAACGTTCTATGATTGTATTCACGCCCTTTGGTGTTCTTGAAATCAAGTTTGAAGCGTTCATAAATATTAAGGAAAGACAATTCGGCAAGCGGCGTTAAAGGCTCTTTAATTTTAGCGACGGCGATTTTATCTTTTATTTTCTTAAGAACCAACTCCGCTTTCCGTTTGTTCTTTTCCTTTGTGGAAAAGTTATTCCTACCGAGTAGTTTTTTCTCATTTGGGGTAAGCTGAACCCAATAATAAGGAGAGTTTTTTTGTTTGTAGAGAGACGCCATATTAACTTAATAAATTTATTGCAAGATAAACGAAAAGTGCAAGAAGCACAATGATAAAGCCAAGGAGCAAATTCCCTTCATAATATTGTTGTTCCCTCATATTGGTATCATCTCATATTTTATAGGTCGTTAGTAGAAGGATTTTTTAACAATTCTATTTTTTTTGGACTCAAATAATAAATAGTATGCATGATTTTGTAATTATCACCACTTAACACATGGAGTATTAATGTATCTCCCATTTTGTAAGTTATCTTATATTTTAGGTGTCCTATTGATACTGCAAATCCTTTATAACTTGGATCATTTTTATATAAATCATTAGACCAATCGATGTCCCTTGAAATAGCTGTGCCATATTTCATCAAGAGCAATTTTTCAACATTATAGAAATCATCTATGTAAAGATTTTCATTGGAGTGCGATTCGTTGATGCCATAAAACGTGCTTACCAGCTTGTCATTATGGAATTCATAATTGATTAGGACATCATAAGTTTTAGCTATTTTCCCCGTAGTATAATAATTATTCTTATCAAGTTTTGTGAGCTTCTCTTTGCTTAATATTTTTTGTTTGTCTGTGCCCCATTTGTACCCACGGAATGAAAAATCTTGTGCTCTCAAGCTTGTAAATGTAATTAAAAATAATATTGCGATTACCTTTTTCATAGCAACCTCTCTATAATTATTATTTAATGTGCTTCTCCTTTCAATCTGCGCTCGAGTTTACTAATTATTGATTTCAAATTTTCTATTTCTTCTTTCAAGTTTTCTATATCCGCAAATGCTTTAATCATCGCTTTTCTTAATGTATGTAGTTGTTCATCTGTAGTAACCTCATTGCTAGCCTGCTTTTCGTGTGCATATAAATGAGGTTCTAAAGCTCTTTTTACTGCTTCTTCAATGCGTAAAGATTTGCGTTCTGAAAGTTCATCTAGCCAATTGAAAAGCTCTTCTGTGCTAATGCCAATTAAGTCGGCTATCGTAGAATAGCTTTTCCCCGAATCCTCAATTAAATCTATAAGCTTCTCTTTATTTAAATAGCGTTCACCAGTTAATAGGTAATGGGTGTTGCATCCTAAATCTTCTAATGCCCTTAGCAATTTAGGCCCTGGTGCAGCTTTCCCTTGAAGATAGGATGTAAGGGAATTTTCTTTATATCCTAAAGCGCGAGCTAAAGCGCTTATCGAGCCATACTTCTTTCGCCCAAATTCTCGTAATCGTTCTCCAATTATTTTTTTTTCATCTTTGCTTGACATTTACCTTAAAATTACCTTAAGTTTGCATTAGTATAATATTATAATTTTATAACACAACTAAAAGATATACGATGCAAAACAAAAATCAAGTCTTAAAAAAAAGAAATTATAAGACATTACGCATATCCGATGAAATTCATCAAAAAATCAGAATTATAGCTTCCATTGAGGATGAAGAAATTCAAAAATTAGCTGAAAAAATGCTCGAAGAAAAAATTTCTGAATATCAATTATTTCAAACAACTAATCGCAAATTAAGGTAATAGTAATGCAAAAATCTTTTAATAATGATAAAGAAATTTTTATGTATAAAAATTTTTTGATGTGAAATAAAAATAATTTGAAAGGGGTCAATATGAACACTCAAAAACTGAAAGAAAACATAATAAAAGCTCTGTACGAAAAGAGCATATCGGAAAAATCGATGGCGGAAGCTATTGGTTTGAGCCCACAGGCGCTGCATTACGCCCTCCATACATCATCAACATTTGACTTATCTCTTTATGAATCTATAAAATCATTTTTAAAAGCGCGAGGTGTGATATTGGATAAGCAAGAAAACATCATTCAGAAATGCAGTAATTATTCAATTGAGTTCAGTAGTACTACAAACCAAATGTTAAATATTTTGGGAAAGATTTTAAGAGAAATAACGGCTGGTAGAGAACTTGCCGAATATGAAAAGGAAGTTTTGAAAGGGCAGTTAAGAAACTTCCAAAAGGATTTCAATAGTACGATTATGGAGCTGATAAAAGTAATTGATGAGAGCTAATAGATGATTTGGAAAAAATAAGGAGGAAACATGAAGGTTGTGCCTAAATATAAAGAGATAGGAGAGCGAATTAAAATATTTGCAGTGCGTAATTTTGGTAGCGTTGCTGAATTAGAAAGACAATTAAAAAAAGCACCAAAATCTTTAGGCCCCTACATATTTGGGCGGAATCGGCCAGGCTTAAAACTTTTAACTGAATTGGAAAGACTGGGGTGTGATCGTTATTGGCTTTTGACAGGGAACCGCCTGCCGGAAAAGGAGCTGACCTCTCGCAAACCTACAACTACGGCAAAACTGATAAATGTATTAACCCGTATAGCTGATTCTTTAGAAAAATTATTGGACAACAAAATGGAAAAGACAAGAGCAATTAAAATGATACGCGGGAAGACAACAACAGGCGAAAGGTTAAAAATGTTTGCCATTAAAGAATTTGGTTCCATAGCAGCATTGGAAAGGGAAATGGGTAAAAAAAGAAATTCGCTTAATGCTTATGTGCGTAATACAATCAATCCGGGCGACAAATTCTTAAACGAATTAGAAAAATTAGGTTGTAATACCACTTGGCTTTTGACTGGTGATGGTGTGATGTTGAATAAGGAGAAGCCACAAGCAATTGCCGAAAGATTAAAAAAATTTGCGGGAGAAAAATTTGGTTCTATTTCCGAATTGGAAAGACAATTAAGCTGTAAACCGAGTTCTTTATCAGCTTACGTAAGAGGCATAAGCAAGCCGGGTCTAAAACTAAGGAATAAATTGGAAGCATTAGGGTGCGATATCAAATGGTTAATGACCGGCGAAGGGGAAGCAAAAGCATCTAAGGATTTTGAAAATAAAAGAATTTTGGAAGAACTAATAAGCTCAGTTAATAGGATAGCAGAATTATTAGAAAAATTAGTGGGACAAAAAAATGGCTAAGACAGCATCCAAAAAGAAGCTAACTGTAATGAATTCCGACTCGTATCTATTCAGCATAGCAGAAGCCGCTCTATTGTTCCGGAAAAACCGCGATACATTCGAAAAAGAATTCATTGAATCGGGAGAATTGCCGTTTGTGTTAATTGGCTCTCGCAAGTATATCAGACATTCAGTAATTAAAGATTACTTAAATAGAAATGAATTTTATCACCAACAAAAAAGCGCATAGGAGGAAGTTATGAATGGTTCAAAAAAAATTGCATTCCCAGAAGAAACAGATGATACCTTAATTTTACTCGAAGATAGAGTACTGGTGCACAAACATCAAATTGCAGCTATAATCAAGCTGAACGGAATTCTGAAAATAATTTTCCGGGATGGTACAGCGCGGGAGTTTAAGCTGGACTTGCTTGAACAGGTAGAGCTTAAGTATGTAGCAATTCGTTAAAAGAACAAAGGTATGGAAATGTTCATTTCAATAACATCAATAAAAGGCTTCTCCACTGTGGAATTAAAGCATAACGGAGAATACGCAATTGCCTGCGGTAAATGCCGCGGCGGTTTCCTGATTTTGGTTCTAATAAAAGCAATTCTAAAGTTAAAATTTGGGAGGTATTATGGCAAAGCAATTAGCTTCATTCAAAGAAAAATGCAAGTATTACGGCTACGATCCGAACAATATTATTTCCAAATACGTATTAACAAACTCAGTAAACGAATTCAGACCTTGCAAGGAACAGCTCAAGTTAAAGCCGAGGAGTAGAAAGTGCAAATCTTAATAAGGGAGAAATGTGATAAGTGCGGCGGAAGCGGTTCAATAACTCCCTACGAAAAGGCGTTATTCGATGAGCAATGGGTTGGTGAAGATGTTCCGATGAATGAGATAATCAAATTCCGCTATGAATTTGGTTACGATCCTACCGAGCCAAAGAAGATAGAATGCTCAAAATGCGGCGGCGAAAAATACATTAAAAAATGGATGGACGCGGAAGATGTTAGTACGCTATTGCGATAAGCTTTGTAAGGTAATAGTGAAAACACGTTATGCAATTACTTTGCAAAACGTTGAAAATGAAAACGATATTTTCATAACATCACAAAATGACGAAAACATAAAGGTAATTAAAGATGAAAACAAATGTGAATGTGCTGTACAATCCGAAGGAATACAGCCACGAAGAAGCGAAGCAGATCGGAGAACGAATTAAAAACAGAGTACCGGCTATAGATATTCGTCCCGGGTTGATAATCAAAAACAAAACCGTTCTCTTCCAAGTGCGGAATGTAATTATCGATTTGGAAGAACAGAAAAAGACTATTGAAGTGCAGCAGTTAACGAGTAGAGGGGTTTTACAAAATTGATTGCTGGGTTAATCATATTGTCGGTTTTGGCGGCGCTATTGATTACCGCTGGGAAAGAATTCCTTGAATTAATGAAGGAGATTAAAGGATGGAAGTAATGGCAGCTAATGTAGAGCAGCGTCAGGCGTTTCTTTATCCGCACGCGCTCGAAATAGCCAAAAAGTATTTGGAAAAACTTTCTCCGTATTGCGAAAGAATTGAAATTGCCGGTTCGCTCAGGCGGAAGAATTCAATTGTGCACGATATCGAAATTGTGTGCATACCTAAAAAGCTATGGCGGAAAACCGGATTGTTCGAAGGGGAGGAAGTGCCGATCCAGAGCTTTGTAGATGAGGTGAATAAGTTGGAACGGATCAAAGGTGACCCTTCCGGGAAATATACAAAAAGAATGCTGCCGGAAGGTTTGACGCTCGATCTGTTTATGTGTACGCCGGAGAATTGGGGATACATTTTTACGATTAGGACCGGCCCCGCGAGGTTCAGCAAAGAGCTGGTGAAGATTGCCAAACGTAAAGGCTTCTTAATGCGCGATGGCGTTGTATATGATTTTCATCGCAAGCCGCTTGCTCTGCCGGAAGAGAAAGATTTCTTCCGTATTATCGGAGTTCAATGGGTAAGACCGGAGGTGAGAATATGAATGAAAGAAAAATAGAGAAGCAACAATTAATAAATAAAACATTCCATGACTTTAGAAAAGATAAATTAAGATGGGGATGGAATGGAATTTGGTTTAATGTGCACGAAGACAAACGACACGCTGATGCGTCCTTTATTGGAAGGGGAGTAAAAGACGGTGATTATATAATAATTGAATTTCCAAATAATACATTGGTATTCGAAGCATCAAAAGTCGAATATGATAGCAATCCTCCCGATTCATTTTCTTGCTTGCTTACTTTGTTCGGAGTGTGGGAGGATGAGGACGAGGAATTATTAAAGCCGGAGGTGAGAGTATGACAGCACAAGAATGGGCACGCGGACATAACCCGCGGAAAACTTATTATTTAATTTATAAAATTAAGCGTGGGAAGCTGAAGGGGATAAGAGGATTTTTCAAGTTACTTTTTACTCCCAAATCGGCGCTTCCTCCTTACCGCGGCAAATGCGCTTACTGCGGAATTTCGGTGTGGCATACTTTCCCTTGGTGGAATAAAAATCCCTTGAAGTATAAAGACGCCAAACCGTTGCATAACGAGTGTGCAAGGATATATTTATTTAGTGAAGAATAAAAGGTGATGAAATGCAAACAACATTAAACATAATAATTGTAGCAGCTATAATGTTTGCCGCCGGGTATTTGCTGGCGAGACATATCTGGAAGGAGAATTGGAAAGATATGTGCAAGTTGTACGATAACGCCGTGCAGCGCTCTTCCGAGTTGAAAGCGGAAATGTATCAAAAAGAATTGGAACGCGATGCGCTGAAGCAAGAATATTTCCGGCGCGGCTTCGAGGAAGGGAGCAATGTGGATACGCTTGATGAAGTTATTTCGTCGGTGATGAAGAAAATGAGCCTTTATCCGATTGTTCCATGCGGCGTGTCCAATGAGCCTACCGGAGTTGCAAATATAACCGGATTAGAAAGCGCAGAAAAAGAAGCTTATGGTGAAATGTGGGTGGAATGATAAAAATAAAATTCGTGCGAGATAGCGGAATGAGAAATCTATACAGATGCAAACATTGTGGTAAAGCAGTTAAATATCAATGGAAAGGTAGTTAAAGATATAAATCAATTCCCTAAACATTTACAAATTAGAGAATATCCAAAATGAATCATAGAGAGCTTGTAAAAGTTGCAGAGCGATGGCTCTACAATACAGTAAGGTGCGGAGTTGTTTTTACAGAGTTTGTAACAGCGGTTCCAGAAATACCAGATGCTTTTGGGCTTCGAAGTGATTACACGATTTTGGTAGAATGCAAGGCTTCACGTACTGATTTTTTTGCGGATAAGAAAAAATTATTTCGTAGAATTCCAGAACAAGGTATTGGCGATTTTCGGTTTTTCCTTTGCGAAGAAGGATTGATAAAACCAGAGGAATTGCCAGAGAAATGGGGCTTGCTTTACTGGAATGGTAAGAAGGTAAAAAAGATTATTGCGCCAAAAGGGAATGTGTGGTATAGAACTGGCGAAACAATGAGATTTGAAAAAAATATAGATGCAGAATATCGAATGATGTATAGTGCATTAAGGCGAATTCATTTACAAGGCGATCTACATAAAATCTATCCAACAACGGAGTCGAAATGAAAGTAACAGAAAGGCGGTTTTGAATTGAGAATTGATAATTGATAATGGAGAATGGAAACAAAGGTGAAACATAGAGGAAAAAATAAATGATGTTGATAGAAAACAAATATGAGATTGGCGATATAGTTTATCTGAAAACCGACCCAGACCAAAATGAACGAATAGTAACTGCTATTCAGATAAACTCAAATGGTTTGGTATATCTTCTTGCACATAATACCAGCGTTGATTGGCATTATGATATTGAGATAACACCTGAGAAAAGTTTTGTATTAAATAATAAAAATAAAGACAAGAACAAATAATTTGAGCAAGGTGGCGGAAGGGTGAGACGCAACATTGACTTGACAGTTCAAGAAAGTGCTTCGAATGGTAGGTGGTTGGGTCGAAGCGTGCAGGGTTCGAATCCCGCCCTTGCTCTAAAAATTAAAAAACAAGAAGGTTAAAAATGGAAAAGAAAAGAATCAGAATGTATGAGGCGTGGTATTACCCAAATCCATCGATTAAGCGGGTATTGGTTGAAAGGAAGAACAAGAAAACCATTCGAATAAAAGGCGAAAGAGTGTCGATTGAGGCTAAATATCGCAAGTATTGTCTATCCAAAGAAGAGGCTATTCAATATATTGAAAAAAACTTAGGAGATAAAATTGCAAATTACCAATACCTTGAAAGACATTATGCCAATAAGCTGGAAAGGTTTATAGAGTCTTTAGGAAAAAATAATAATACCAATAATTTGAGCGAGGTGGCGGAATGAAAGTTAATTACACACATATAATAGTGGCTTTAGGCGAAGAGAATTTACCACGGGCGGTAACAAAAAGAATTATTGAGATTATTAATGAAGCGGAAGAAAAAGAAATTGCTCAACGTGCGCCGATAATGGACGTTGAGAAGCAAGAAAAAATTGTGGAAATACTTTTTGCTTTTCACGAAGCGCAGCAAAGCAACGTTGATAAAATGACACATTATTATGATCCCCAAAATCCCGAAATAGACAAAAAGATATACGTTCCTTCAGTGAGGAGAGCGTTGGAAATGATACTTGATTTATTTGGTTATAAAATAGCGCCAATAGAATAAAGATGAATCTAATTGACGAAATAAAACAAAGGATAAGTATTGTGGATCTTGCCCGGAAGATGGGCAGGGAGCCGAATAGGAGTATGTTCATCCATTCGATTTATAAGGATGAGCGGACTCCGAGTTTAAGGCTTTATCCGGAAACGAATTCTTTCCATTGTTTTGCAACTTCCCAAGGCGGAAGCGTGATAGATTTTTACAAGGGAGCCTACAACGTGGATACTAAAACGGCTATACGTGAATTGGCTCAATTATATAATATTACCGCCACAGACAACGGCAAGCCGCAAAGGAAGGTAGTGACCCCGCCTCCAAAAGCGGCTTTGCCCGTTGATATTATGGATGAAGATGAACGCTACATCTTCGATGAAACAGCCGGTAAATTGGAGCTGGAAGGCTTTTCGAAGAGTAAAGCGGAATTACAAGCGCTTAATGAAGTGAGAAAATACCGTATTGAGCAAAATACCGAAGTGTTCGAAGAAATGTATCGGTATTGTTTTGCGAAAGGCTTTAGTTCGGCTGCTTTCGAATACCTTACAAGATTTCGAAAACTCGAACGTTCAATATTGACAGGATTTAAGATTTTCGAAATTCAGAATTATTATGAAGTTAACCAACATCTGAAAAAAGTTTTCCCTTTGGAACGCTTGCAGCGAAGCGGACTTTTTAACGATAAGGGAAATCTGATTTTCTTCAAACATCGGATAATTATTCCGTATCAATTCAACGGAAGAATTGTGTATCTCCGCGGTCGGTTCTTTGACGAAGAAGGGAACACGAAAACGGACGGGACTAAATATCTAGGTTTGAGGAATGATGCATTAGGGGTGAACACGCCGAAACGATTCTTTAATATTGATGTGCTTAGTTTTATGTTCCCTCTGGAAAAGCTGTACATCACAGAGGGAGAGTTCGATTGTATGGCTGTGCGTCAATTAGGCTTTAATGCGCTTGCCGTGCCGGGCGCAGGTAATATGCCGGCGGATAAGGAGTTCAAAAAATTATTCAGTTTTAACGTGGTTATCTGCGGAGATAACGACGAAGCCGGGGAGGGATTGATTCAAAAATTAACTGAAAAGTTTTACGCGCTGGGACGCGCTGTAAAAATAAAGAAATTACCCACTAAGGATGTTAACGAATTTATTATGGAATAAGGATGGGAAAGAAAGAAGAATTTGCAGAATTGCCGGAAGAGGCTTTAAAGCCTGAAGTAGAAGTTAAAAAAAGCAAAAAAAATGTTCTTATACAGGCAATAAATTGGCTAAGTGAGCATTATGATTTCCGGTACAATAGTGTTCTTTTACAGGTTGATTATAAGCGAAAAAAAGAAACTGAATGGAAGTTTTTTGATGATATCGCTTATAGAGATATTGATTTGGAAATGAGTTTAGACGGAATCAATATCTCCGAACGACACTTTAAGAATTTAGTTTACGGTTCAAAATTAGCAAGGCGCTATGATCCATTGAGAGAATATATTTTCTCCCTCCCTCAATGGGATGGGGAAAATGATTATATAGCGCAGTTTTTAAGTCAAGTTCACTTGGATGACGAGACACAAAGGGAGTTTTTTATAGATTGTTTCAAACGCTGGCTTGTTGCGTCTGTTGCATCCATTGTTAAAGATGAAATTGTTAATCATACTTGTTTTGTGCTGGTAAGTAAGCAAGGGAGATACAAAACAACTTTTCTTAATAGTTTGATTCCGGCTCATTTGAAAATGGATTTTTTGTATGCTTCCACTTTTATTGCTCATAATAAGGATCACGAAAAATATTTAGCAACAAAATGGTTAATCAATTTAGACGAAATGCAGGCTTTTAATCGGTCGGATATAGAAAGTATAAAAAGTAAAATAACACAAGATAAGGTAGAATTGCGGTTACCTTATGCTAAAGCTGATATTAAAGCTTGGCGTCGTGCGTCTTTTTGTGGTTCGGTAAATCGTGAAGAGTTCCTCAACGATGCAACCGGGTCACGCCGCTTTTTGCCGTTTAAGATTAAAGCAATTGAGCTTAATAAAGAGTTTAATCTCGATTTGATATATATACAAGCGTTTGGAATGTTTAAGAAAGGCTTTAAGTTTTATTTTGACCTTCCAGACATTGAAAAATTAGAAGCTCATAATGAAATGCATAAAGATAAAACGATGGAGGAAGAATTTTTATTGATGCATTACCGCCCTGTAAGCGAAGAGCAGATTAGAATGAAAAGTCCGTTAGTGCAATACCTTAACGCAACGGAAATTATGGATAGGCTTTGTAAGAAGCACGATAGGATTAATGCCAATAATACTGTTAAAAAGAATATTGGTAACGCTTTGGCTGCAAATGGTTTTATTAAGGTTAATAAAAGAAAAGCTGGTCAAAAAGGGCCACGTTATTATTGGGCGGTTGAGGAAATAGATAGTTTGGCGGCGTCGTCATTTGAGGAGGAAGAAGAAATGCCGATTTAAAAAAAAGTCGTATGTAGTAACTATGTAGTAACTTGTTCTGAATTAAGTTACTACAGCTTAAACACTTATAATATAAGGAGTTATAAGAATGTAGTAAGTGTAGTAACTGAAAAAGGTCTTTTTGAAAATGTTTTTATGTTAATATTTTTTTTAATAATAATAAAAATAAGTTACTACTTACTACAATTAAAAGAAATAATGAGAAAACGGAGCAAAAATAAAGAAAATTATGTAGTAAGTACATCGGAAAAGTAGTTACTACATAGTTACGACAAATAAAAGAATAGGAGCAACAAGGAAGTAATATGAAACTTTACAGCGGTTGGGAAGAAACAAAATTGAAAGACTTAGGGATTAGGGAGAGGAATCCGTTTAAGTTGATACGGATATTATTAACCTTAATTGACAATATGCAAAGGAGATTGGCAAATGGCAAAAAGGACTAAGCTGCGAAATGTATTTAAGTTTGCGAGCAAGGCGGTAGATAAAGCGACTGTTTCCGCACTGAATCGTGCTGCTACATCTGCCCGGGCGGAAGGTGTGCGCGTGATACGCGAACACTATGATGTGAAAGCAAAAGATGTGAAGGAAGATATCCGGTTGATAAAAGCGAATAAGAATAACAAAGTTGCATTTTTACGTGCTGTTTACCGTGGGATGTCGTTAATGAAATTCAGACCGAAGATGACAAAACGTCCACGGAAGTATAAAACCGGAAAGGTAGGCGGTACTAAGGTAACGGTGAAGAAAGGCGCACGGGAATTGAGAAAGCACGCGTTTATTCAAAAAATGCGCTCTGGACACGTTGGTGTATTTATAAAGACCGGAGAGAAAAACGGACAAGGGAAAGAGAAAATAAAAGAATTGTTCGGTCCGTCGGCAGCGCATATGTTAAGAGACAGACGCGTG
This sequence comes from uncultured Melioribacteraceae bacterium, assembly GCA_964573255.1. Taxonomy (GTDB): domain Bacteria; phylum Bacteroidota; class Ignavibacteria; order Ignavibacteriales; family Melioribacteraceae; genus CAYNUJ01. Next base: position 4,110 of record CAZNJB010000055.1, on the reverse strand, counting down.
AGTGATGCTATAGAAAAGAAGTTTATTCAACAATATGAGAAGGAGTTTAACTCGAAGCTCGATTACTTCATCGAAAAATTTTAAGGTACTTCTCCGAGTTTCCTAATTCGGAGCGGTGCGAACGGCAGAAAACGCAAAATTATTGGAGAAAAAGTTAGGTGTTTCGTTTCGCTAAATACTTATGGGAAAACAAGTTATGGTAAATATTGACAGTGAGAACGGCATTGTGGACGTGCATACATTAGCTGAATTTTGGGATGTTGACGTCCGCACGATACAGAATTATGCGGATCCGGCTAAAGAAGACAATCCTCTGCCGCGGATAAGCAGAGGTAAATATGATTTCATAAAAGCAATGAAATGGATGTACAACCGCCAGCGCCGGAAGATTGAAATTCTGGAAACTACCGGCGATGAGAAGCTGCATCAACTCAAGATGCGCGGGCAGCTCATTAAAAACAAAAAAGACGAGATTGCTCTCAAGCGTGAACTTGGGCAGCTACTCGATAAGAAAACTACTTTAATAGCGTGGACGAATCAAATTAACGTAATTAAGAATTACCTTAATTCGCTTAAGTTCGAGTTGCTGCGGGATCTCGAAGATTTGGTCGATAAGGATGCGCTATACGTGATGAAAGCCATCATCGAGCAATCTGTTGATGCGGTGATGGAAATAATTGCGAATTTGGAAATAGAGAAATATATTGTGAATGAGGAAAAACTTTTGGAGGAAGAATGAAAGCAGAAACTAAATTAAAACTTAGGAAAAAAGGGAAAGTATTTTCAAGAATAATTGGCGGGATAATTGTGGGAATAGGGCTGGGGGCGCTCTTCTTAATAGTTTCTATGATTCTTTTAGCAACGTCCGAATATCCTGGAGAACAAAATCCCGAATTATTCCATGATCTAATGGTTATGATCATTGTCGCGTCTATAATTATTGCTATCATTGTTTCAGTAAACGTTATACAAAATTTGATTTTTAAATTAAAATATGAACCTCCCCGAGGTTGTTATGGGTTAGGACACCCTTGGGTATTGAAAGAAGAATGGAGAGAAGAGGAAGAATGAACATTGCGGAATACGGACAATATTTAGATGAATTGGAACATCAATATTTAATTGGGAATGTTGAGAATGTTGTAGAAAAGAGTTTGCAGATATTAAAGCCTCCCACACGTATTCCAATTGTAGAGTGGGCGGAACAAAATATTGTACTCGATGAAACTTCACCAATTCCCGGTCCATTTCGCATCCGGAATTCTCCGCATTTGAAAGAAATATTTGAAGCGATTGAAGATCCGCAAGTGCGGAAAGTTACAATTATGGGCAGCGCTCAAATTGGGAAAACGCTTTTCGAAATGATTGTTTGGGCTTACATAGTCGTGCAAGATCCTTGCCCAATGTTGATAATGCAACCGACCGATCGCGAGATTAAAAGTTTTGCACTCCACAAATTGGAACCGCTGATTGAATCTTCAGAAATATTGCGCTCGCGAGTGGCGAAGAAAAAGCGTGGCAATTCGAACGATTCTTCTACTAGACTTAAGATGTATCCGGGCGGATGGACGGAAATTATTTCCGGTACTTCAAAAGGCACTACGAGACAGCGTTCAGTTCGTATTACAATTGCCGATGATATCGACGCATTGGAAATGGCGGTCTCTTCCGAAGGTGATCACGTAATCAATCTAGAAAAAAGAACCGCAGGCTTCAAGTACAACTATTTGCACATCAATATATCAACTCCGCGCATAGAAGGACAAAGCAGAATTGAAGCGCGATACAAAGAGGGTTCTATGGGGAAATTTCACGTAAAATGCCCTCACTGTGGAACAGAACAAACGCTTGAAGAAAGTCAGCTTCTTTGGGATAAAGATACAGATATTATGGGAAACGTTACCGAGCATTATCCAGAAACAGCTCGCGTGGCGTGTCGCGGTTGCGGATATGCGTTCTCTGAAAAAGAGAGGGTGGAATTATTGCAAAAAGGATTTTACATTCACGAACATCCTGAGAGGAAAGAGCATCGCTCCTTTTGGCTAAACCAAATTATGAGTACAATTTCCGATTTGAAAACGGTAGTTAGTGAAAAGATCCGCGCAGAACAAGCCTTAGAAAATGGAGACGATGAAACATACGAAAGTTACGTAAATAACACGCTCGGGCTTCCATACAAAAGAGTGAAGGGAAAAGAAACCGATGCGAAGTATCTTATCGACCGCAGAGAAGATTATATCAATTTGAACAATCCCAAAATCCCGAACGGCGTTTTGCTTATTACTTCCGCCGTAGACGTTCAAGCCGGTTCCGGCAGCAAACCGGCGCGTTTGGAAATTGAAACTTGGGGCTGGGGAAACGCGGAGGAAGGTTGGATAATAGACAAGCTTGTTTTCCCGGGTAACATCGAAAAAGATGAAGTATGGGACAAATTGAATCATTACTGGGCGAATAAAATATTTGAACGCGCCGACGGAGTAAAATTGAAAATTTCGCGCAAGGGAATTGACTCAGGATTCTTAACACAAACGGTTTATGATTTTTGCGCCGGTAGATTTCTCCGGGAAAATATTCTAGCATTGAAAGGCGCGGTAAAATACGGCGCGCCATTGGTGCCTAAAAAATTGAGCGAAGTTAACCAAGGTAAAACGATGCTTATGATGATAGGTACACAAGCTGCGAAAACAATACTGTTCGAACGGCTGAATACAATCACAGAGCCAGGCGCAAAATATCTGCATCACACAAAAGCATTCTGCGATGTTGAATATTACGAACAACTCACAGCAGAACACGCGGTAACAAAAACCGTCGGCTTAAATCAATACATAGTTTACGAGCCGAAAAAACGTGGCTTGGCGAATGAAGCTCTCGATTTACTCGTGATGAATTTTGCTTTGATGAAATCCTTGAACCCGAACTTTAAAGCCATTGAAGAATCAATCGAAAAACATAAAAGCAAAGCGGAAGAAGAACCGAAGAAAGCAGCGAAGAAAAAAGTAATTATTAAAAAGAGAAAGAATTTTGTAACAGACTTTTGAGTAATTGAAAATTGAAAATGGATAATGGAAAATGGACGAAATAATTATTCATCAAATAGCGGCAATTGCGCAGCGGCTCGGCATACTGCATGAGCGTGCGTATCGTGATATGTGCATACGCCTTGAATTTGACAGGCTGAAAAAGCAGGGCGTGAAAGTAGAGGAAGCGGAAATAATACTGAGCAAAAGATTTTCCTCTAAAAAAAATAAGTTGACGCCGGAATCAATTCATAGAATAATTTATAACAGAACTTGAGAGAGCAATGCACGAAGAGTGGAAATTGATTAACGGGACGAATGATTATTATGTTAGTAATTTCGGGCATGTGAAGAAAGTAACTGAAGAAGGGGAAACCGAAATAAACAAAAGTTATAATAAGTATGGCTATTTATATGTAAACTTAAAGAAAAATAATAAACGAACTATATCAACCATTCATTTGTTGGTTTGGGATGCGTTTGGGGATAAAAGAAGGGAAGGATTTAACTTGCAAGTAGACCATATTGATGGTGATAAAGATAATAATAGAATTGATAATTTACAGTTGTTAACGCCAAGAGAAAATACCGTTAAATACTGGAGGCAAAAAAGGGGGAAAAAGTTCCCCGGCGTACGTAAATATCGGGATAGATATGCTGCTACTTTAAAGATTGGGAAAGAGAGTTATTGGTTAGGGATTTTTGGAACGGAGACGGAGGCTTATAACCAATACAAAAATGCAGTAAGATTGTGGGAAGAACATGGGATTAAACCTAAAAGAAAAACTCCAAAATATTATTATTATGATAAGAATAAAAACAAATGGATTGCTTGTGTGAGATATAACAAAGATTATATTATTATTGGTAAATTCAATACGGAAAAAGAGGCTGCAGAGAAAGTTAAAAGATTTAAATTATTTATTGAGCTAAAAGAGGAATTTGCCAATTTTTTGTAAAAGATAAAAAAGGTGCAAAAATTTGAACCTTGGGAATCAAAATCTTTCGTTTTTAGCCTAAATACTCAAGAAAAAAGTTACAAAAAAAGTGAAATTTACACTAACGTCTACAGAATAATTTAATTATATAC
>CAZNJB010000054.1:0-16470 GCA_964573255.1 uncultured Melioribacteraceae bacterium | reverse complement strand
TTGAAAAATCCGAAACGTTGAAATCATAATTATCTATTAACGTTTTTGTGAGCTGCAAATCCGTCATTGCTTCATCGTTGTTTTTAAGAGGAATAAAAGGAACTCTGCCCCAAAATTCTCCAACTTTTGAATCCGGATTGAGAGTATTATATCGATACCAATGATATTTGGGATTTTCCTTTTTGTCCGGATCCAAAACAAACTCGCCATTATCCTTTTCCTCAAGGAATAGAACTTTTTCGCCATTCCAAATTTCAACTTTGTACTTGTATTTTTTGAAATCCGACAATCTTTCTTTTACCTCAACTTTGTAGTATCGTATCACGCCGATCAATATTTTCTGAAATTGAGTATCGTAAATCGGAATTATTTCATGTCCGGGAATTATAACATAATCCAGAATACCCTTTTCGTTGATATAAACGTGAAGATATTCTATTCCATGATTCGACGTTCCGGCTACCCACTTCTTCATCGTTTTATGAAACGGATTGCCCAACAGATCGTTCAAATACTGCTGAAACATTTCGTTTTCAGTTGCAAAGACTATCGGCTTCCCAACAATGTAACTCATTTTCTGATCAACCAATATGCGATGGTAAGCGTGAACAATTTTGTTATTTGCGGCATTTTTATTGATATGCTTAATTCCGTCAATAAAATAAGCTCTAAAATCGTGATCTAATATATCGTGCTTTACGCGGTAATACTTATCTCCGTCCAGCATTGCTTTTTTCTCTTCCGAATTTTCATCATCGGTAATAATTTCTTTGATTGTCTCGCTGAAATTCATTGCCCGGTTTTGTTGTAATTGAAGTTTTACTAAATCTGTTTGTGTTAAATACATTTTATCACCTCTATGTTAAAAATTCAATAATCGTTTGTTCTCGGTCAACTCGAACCCAATTCCAATATACCAGCGCATCGCCCTTGTTCGGCGACCGTCCGAGTCTCTGTTTTATGCTCTCTTTCGATTCAACTACAATATATTTGTCCTTTACTTCCCACTTCGGCGAGCAAATATCCGTTATCAGTTCGGGGTCATTGGGAATCACAATTCTTTTATTCCTAATATCTTCCCTAAGCTGCCACCACATTTGAGATCGCAAATTCTTGAATTGCTGTTCTTCACCTTCAATTGAAATAGGCGCGGCTCCGCCCAACAAATTTTTAATTTCAAAATCCATTTCTTTCAAAGCGTTAACCGTCCCGGCTCCCACTCCAACGCCGTCAACTCCAACGCGCTCTTCGTCAATTTTATACGCTCTCATCAATTCCGCGACATCTCTTTTTCCTAATTGATTACTGTCCGGACACTGAAAATCGATCACCTCATAACAGACCGCGCCTTTTCCTTTCGCGATAGCCGCTTTATCCCCGTCAAATGAATTTGCAACGTCAATGCCGAGAGCCCATTCGCCTTTTTCTAAATCCTCTCGCTTTTCCGTGCATTCTAAACACCAGTCGACCATAATCAAACTGTCTACAGATTGTTTTGGAGAAATGCCTCGAGCCCTGGAAAGATACATCGGTGAATCTTTCTTCCCGTATCTCGCCAGCATTCTTTTTAAGCCTGCCTCAGATTGCGCGCCGGGGATGAAATTCGGGTCTTTCAAAACAACGTTCGGGTGATCTAATGCGGAAATTCGCACATGTTTCGTCCCTTCTTGCGTGCAAAAAACATGTAAATTATCCATTTGATTATCAGGGTTCCCAAACGCTAAAATTATATTATGCTCCGCAACGGATGTATTCTCGAATGCAGCGATAACTGGTTTTGGTATTCCGGGCGTTTCTTCGAGAATTATTAACATATGTTCTGCGTGAAAGCCCTGCGCCTTTGTCGCCGAATCTTCATCGGCTTTTACGCCCGCCACAAACCCAACGGCAAGCCAGTCATCCTTTCCCGGGTCCATTCGCAATTTCAATGTCGTTAAATCTCCTTTACCGAATCTATCGTGCAATCTTCCGATTTCGCGCCAAATGTGCAAAGATAACTGATCGCGTTTCGGTGCGGATGTGACAACCAGACTATTCTTAAAATTTTCCAAGAACCACAAAACAATCAATGCGCCTAAAAAAGTTTTTCCCGTTCCAGTTGCCGATTCAGCGCCGATTCTATTTTCACCCTGATCAAGGTAATCCAAAATTTGTTTCAAGGGATTTGGAGTTCCGTCCCACGTATGATTTTGATATTCCGGCAATAATGACCAATCAATTGTTTCTCTCTTTATCCCTAATCTATCAACCATCCAATCAAGTGAGTGTTTGCTGTAAAATTGGCGTTGCGTTTCGTAATCTTTTAAGCGCTCAGCTCTTCGCTTGCGCAACTCCAATTCCGCCGCCGCTCTTAATTGTAACTCAGTCATTTTTTACAGCCTCCGGGTCCATTAGGACGTCCTCTATCGGATCGCCTCTCTTTATCCGTTCTAAACCGTGTTCTGTAAATCTCGACAGATCAATGTTTTTATGCGTAACTTCTCCTGAGTGCTCAACTTTATCGACGTATAATCCTTGAAGTTTATCTCTATCTTTCAGAATTTCTAATGCCAATTTGTAATCTTCGGTACTTTTTGCTTTTTGCAACAAATATTCACGATCTCGGATTGCTTTGAGAAACGCCTTATCGCGTTTTGCTTTGCCAATACGTCTGACTTCTCTTTTTGCGGCAGAAATATATCTTTGCGCTTGCCTTTCGCTAACGCCAAATTTTTTTACAATTTTTGCCGTTAGTTCCGCAGATCTTTTGGACTGTAAATATCTATCGTTATCAAGAATTACTAAACAAACAGCGTCAACTCTCGCCCAAAAATGTTGAGAGTGTTGACCGCTGCCCTTCTCTTCTATTTCGTCATATTTGCTCTTCTCCTGAGGCATCCCAAATTATTTCCTTTCCGTTCAACATAATATTTTTATTACCTGTGTACTTCACATATCTCGTCACAATTACATCAACGAACTTCGGGTCTAATTCCATCGAATAACATTTACGCGACAATTGTTCACAGGCTATCATTGTACTTCCGCTTCCGCCGAAAACATCTAAAACAATGTCGTTTTTAATGCTGTTCTTTTTAAGCGCCCTCTCCGGTAATCTTACCGGTTTCTGTGTTGGATGTACATACTTAGCAGTATTGTCTCTTTTTTCATACCATACGTCAAATTGTTCTACAAAATCATCAAATTCTAAATTGAATACATCTGAGAAGTTATTTAATCCCCTCGTTCTAAAATGTTTCTTCCCTTTTTTCCAACCCAACATGCAAGGTTCGTACATCCTATGATAATCTTGCCCTCGACTGAAAACAAAACTATTTTTTAACCAAATTATTATTTGAGACATGTGCCAATTTGCAGCTTCAAATGCCGCTCTATTTATTGCGTTGTTTCTATTTGCAAACCACCAGTAAATAGTCACATCGTCTGTTGAATTTTCATATAGATTGATTAAAACATCTGTGTAAAATTGTAAACATTCTCCATCTGATTTGTTATCGTTAAATATTTTTCCTCCGCTTCCTCCAAATTTCTTTGAATTATACGATAATCCTCCCGGGGATTTGTAATCAACATTGTACGGAGGATCTGTGAAAATTAAGCGTGCCTTGTCCCCGTCCATCAACTTTCCTATATCCGTAGGACCCGTGCTATCTCCACATAACAATCTATGTCTGCCTAATTGATATAAATCGCCTCGCTTTGATTTCGGCTTGGAAATTTTATCTAATTCAGACTGAACATCAAAATCATCTTCTTCAACTTTGTTCACATCAAAATCAACTTCCGGAATTTCAATTTTATCAAAGTGCAATCCATCATATAAATCATCCATACTTAATCTTATTTCTTCAAGCAATCCCTGAACATCATCAGTGAATTCACCAGTAATTGTTTCACTATTCGCTGCTATATTTGCCGCCTTTTCCTTGCTTTCATCCCAATCAACAAATCGTACTCGAAACTCTTTCCCGTCCGGAGTTACAATTTTCTCTCCGTCAAATTCAATATCGCCATACTCTTCACGTAAAGCTTTAATCCTTTGATGTCCTGCGACCAAATGTCCGGTCCGGGTATTAAAAGTTATGCCGGACAAATCCCCAAATCTGTCAAGACTGATTTTTAATCCGTTTAACGCCTCATCCGATATTTGTCTTGGATTATAAGGTGCTTCTTTTAAATCACTTAATTTCATTTCTTCCCGTATAATATGTATTGAATAGTTTTTTCACTCGTAAATTCCTCTTCGGCTAATTTTAACCGCGCTTCTTTACCGCTCAACCCTTGCTCTCTCAATAATTTGTATCTCGTTTTCACCCGAAAATCCCGCAAGGCTTGTGCATTAACAACATCATGCTCAATCAGAAGATTGATAATACCTTGGATAATATCTTGCTCTGTTGTTGCCATTTTGTTTTTTCACTCCATAATGATAAAAAAACGTTTTTCAGTAGTCATCCTAAAAACTTTAGGATTTTTTCTGTTTCTCCTCGTTTACTTGCTTCATTTATCAAAACTTCCTTCACAGCTCCCAGTGAATAAACAACCTGGGCAACTCCTCCCGCTTTACGTATTTGATCTATATTGTAAATTTGAAGCTGTGTTGGAATATTCCTTTCGACTTTGCATTCAAATGCATAAAACTTTCCCTCAATACAAGCAATAATATCCGGCGTTCCGTTTCTGTTAGCGTTACTCACTTTCCGAGCATATCCTCCGATCGATTTAATATAGTCCAATATTTTTTTTTGTAATTGCTGTTCTGTCATTTTTCATTTTCCCTAAAAATTCTTAATTTTTACTATGAATTGTTCAACTATCATAAATTCATTGGGTCTTATTTTCGACATTACCGGTGCTGTCCTTATATTTTTTTATGGAATCACTCCATTATTAACCAAGGAAGGAGGAGATGTTATCATTACTTCATCCAAAGAAGAAAATAAAAAAGAATACAAGAAACATTCTTTCTGGTCAAAATTTGGATTGCTTCTGTTAGCATTTGGCTTTATTTTGCAACTTATCAGTAATTTCATCCCAAATAGCTCCTCCTAAAGTAACTTGTTGTGTAATCCTTTTTCTTTACAACGGCTTTGTAAATGTCTTTTTCAATACCTTTCTCACTAAATATCCAAACAACCTTACTATTGTCTACTCTGTTTTTATCTTGGGACCGTGCTCGCGCTTGCCAATAAAGTAAACTTGAATAATGAATGTTGTAGAAAATTATAACATCTGCAGTAGACAAATTCGTCCCCATCGAACCGGACTGGATCTGAGAAATGAACACTCTATCGAAACTGGAGTTGAATTCTTCCGGAGATTCCGTCCAGTTTGGGAATGTACGTTTTAGAATAATCTCTTCAGCTCTATACAAATAGAAAATTGCAATTTTTTGTCCTCTGTATTTTTCTTTGATATATTCAGCCTTCGAAGTGTCTAATGTTTTCAAAATACCTTCTTCAGTGATTACAGTGCCGGAAAAAACTTGATGCAATTTTGTTTTGAGTTTTGCAGCCGTATCACAAACTACTTCCGTTCCGTCCTTAAATTGATAGTATCTATCCTTCAATAATCTTTCTGCAAGTTTGTAAATATTCGGATTTATCTCCACATCAACTACTTCTTCCTCAACTTCGTTCGTGAAGCCAGCATCTTTCTGAGAAAAACTAATGAATAAGTGCTTTACCATTTCATCAATTTTCTTTTTATCCGCATTACTGTAATCATTTATTTTGTAACCGTTAATCATCCGTTCCCGAACTTTTACGAAAACTTTCGCCCATTTGTAAAAATTCTTATAAAATATAAACGGAGAATTATCATGAATCCAAAATTGATGATACAGCTGGCTGTAACTTTCCGGACTTGGAGTCCCCGACATCAGAACTAGCGGTTTCCTATCTACGATTTCCTTCAATCTTTTCGTCCTGAGACTCGGTTTAGGATAAGCTCCCAACGAATGAGCTTCATCAATAATCACAAAATCAAAATTTCCTTTTACTTTGTGAAGTGCCTCGTAATTCACAATTTTCAGAAAATAATTGTATCTGACTTTCTTAAAATCAGCGATTATCGAAGACCGTGCTTTTTTCTTTGTTACAAACAAAACTCTACCTGCACCCCATACTTTTGCAATACTTAGTGCTGTAAGTGTCTTCCCGGTCCGCACCTCCATACTCAAATAAACAATTAGATGATCCTTCAAAATCGCATAAGCCTTTCTAACAATTTCCTTTTGATAATCTCTAAGCGTCATTTTTCGCCTCAATGTTTTGTTTTGTACCAATTTCCCCTGTCATCAAAAATCGGTGGAATGTTTTCTGTTTTCGAATCTGCTTTCCGTAATAATCTTTCCCTTAAATCAGAATCTTTGCAAAAAGGGTATTCAATCCCATCAACATTAAAGCCCAATGTTAACGCTGGATAATTCCCTTGTTCACGAAAATGTTCTACGGCCTGTTCAAAAGTTGTGATATCAAATATCGATTCTGACTTCGCAATTGTGATATAAAGCTGTAGCAAGTTCCCTACTAGAATATCATATTTTTGAGATGGCGTTTCTCCACGTTCTTCCATATCATATACCTTAGCTAGAAGCAAGTTATATTGTCTTTTTATGTCTGCCATATTGTCACACCTCGCAAATCTTATTTATATCTATGGTGGTCAGAGTGGTCAAAGTTTTTCGAAAATTTTATATATACTCCGTATATGTCCCTTATATACGCGCTTACTACCTATTTTTATATGCATATATTTTTTTAAAAAAACTCTTACCACTCTTACCACCCTTAGCATAACCTTTTATAAATCAATAAGTTATGGGTGGTCAAAGTCTCGGCAAAAGATTGACCACTACTTTGACCACTGACCACCTTTCCCTGCTTCAAGGTGGTCAAAGTCCCCCAAAAAGTGGTCAGGGTGGTCAATCTCATTTTTATACCTTGACCACCTTTCATATCGGCAAATTCCCTTCTTTGTATGACAAATTGTCATTGTTAGCAGATAACGGATCAATCCTTTTTACAATCCAGCATTTACGTGTATGACCGTTTCTTTTGACTGCTTTCTTTTCAAATTTTAATTTTGTAAGAGCTTGTCCAATCAAGTAAATATTAGAATTTGTATATCCTCCGCTGCCCAAAATCAATTCTGCAATTTCTGAAGTCATCATTGCTCTAGCCATTGGATCATCTTCGGGAGCTGGTTCAAAATTTCGTTGGATCAGTTCTTCTTCTTTGGTTTTAAACTGGAATTCCTCATTCCTCTCATTTACTTCTTTTATTTCATCTGAGTTTAGCCAGTATTGTTCTCCAGAACGATACAAATGCAAGGCCTGTGCATATACTTTATCAATGTCAACATTATGCTCATAATCGACTACATCAGTCGAAAAAATTAAAAATCTCCGGTTTCCGGTTGGATCATTTAGGAATTCTGTTTTATTTACCGAGCCCATAAAAGAGCTGCGTTTTACGTATTTTTCTGTGAGTCGCCCATAAGGCCTTCGCAATTGTAATTGTTTGGTAGTAATTAAATGTTTTAGATGTCCGAATTCACCCCGGCTAGATGTTTCAAGCTCATCAAGATTAATTAAGAAATTTGATACTACATTAAATTTGGAATCCTTATCTTTCGGATCCAAAGAGCCACTGTAATAGTATGATTTAAGAGAATCAGGGACTAATCTTTCTAGCCAGCGGCTTTTCCCAACCCCTTGGTTTCCTTGAAGAATAAGAGCTGTATGATTAGCCCATACCGGATCAAAAACACCTGCGACAACGGCAATAAGCCATTTTTTGAAATATTTGTTAAATAATGAAATGTCATCAGTTAGAATTGTTGTAGATAGATCCCAGATATGGTCTTTGCCGTCCCAAGGTTCGAGTGAATTAAAATAATCGAATAAGGGATGGTACTTGGGAGTGAATTCCGAATACAACAATCGTGAAATATTATCATAGGAAAAATCTACTACTTTCTCACTTATTTCAAAATAAAGTGAATTGAGATCATCGTTTTCCATTTCTTTAAATTCACCAGAATTACGTTTTCGCCATTCAATTTTGTCAGTTAATTTGTTATGCTTGAATTCATATTTTTTTAATAAGTATTTCTTAACTTTTAATACTTTAACACCTAATTTAGACCGGGCCTTTCCGGTTTTTATTGAAGTCCTATTATTTTGAGGCCAATTGAAACCGAATCCTTCAGCAATATGAAATAGAGTTCCAATATTTATATGATTGCGTTTATCTTTAAGGAAATTATCGAATTTTTTCTGTAAGAACAGTTCAGTATCATTATAATTTGGATTATTTAATGATAAATCGACAAAATATTTTCTGCCTTCCTCACCCAATGAAGCGAGAGCAAACCCGCATCTATACCAATTATCATAACCTAATTTTTGAGTTTTCAGAACATCAATTGCACTTTGAAGAATTTCGTAATCCAAATCTGAAATTTCTATAAAGCCATCATCCTCTTTTGACGCGATAATTTTATCAAATTGTGGTTTTTCGATTATACAAAGTTCATTTAGTAAATTGAGAATTTTATCTGGAGCGACTTCAGAAGGAGGAGCCTTCGGCATTTTCTTTTCCGGTAAATGACAAAATATGTATCTATTACCAGTTGGATGATAGCTTGGCGGTACAATTGTATAACAGTTATTCCATCTTAATTCAATGTGATCACACGATTCTTTTGCTTTAAGTTTGTAATAAGACGAAGGTTGCCTTCCAATTTCTTTAGCCGGGAAATCCATTGAACATTTGAAATATATGTGGTAACCTTCCTTAGAACCGGATTCTACAACCCAAGAATAGTCCTTATCAAGTTCAAGGATTTTCAATGCTTCGTAAATGATTTCTACATCATCAACATGGTCAAAATCGAGCACTCTTAAGTTCTCAATACCGGAAATAATTGCAATGCCTTTTGCATTTTCCCAAGTGAAATTATTAATATCATTTTCGGTTATGCGTTCGGTCGCCCATTTTTCCCACGCGCCTAATGGTGTTTTCTTTGCTGTTACAGGAATGATATTCGCAAATCTTAAATATTTAAGTGCTGCTTGTTTGAATACTGTCATAATTATCCCGAAGATTTAAAATTATTTTTATTACTTCCTCTTATTAATTCTAAGAGTGAGGGCGAGGTCTCGAACCTCGCTTGATTGCAAAGCAACTCTGCGCAGCTAAGTGCAATTACTCAATATTCGAAAAACCAGTTCTGTTAAACTTTCGAGTTTGTCTTTCATCCTCCTCAATACACAATCTTTCATATTCAAAGAGTGTTTCGTCGGGGAGATTCCGCCAATTATTAGTTCTTCTTTTTGCCTCTTCCATCAGCCGAATTCCAATCTCTCTTGTTTTTTCATACTCTGAATCGGCTGGGAACAAAGCACTTATTGTGCTGATAGCTCGTTCTCTTGGGGTCATATCTTATACTCCTATTGATTCTCTTATTGGAACAAATCGTATTGCCAAATTTTTTGATAGTATTCCTCCAGCGCCTTTATCACGTTGGATAAATTACATCTGTTATCAAGGTTAACTTTTTTTAATTCTCTAATTAACTGTGTGCAATAATATTCTTCAGCTTCTTCTTTTGAATCAAATTCACCCCATTTCCTACCCGGATTGAATCCGGAAACACATCCATAATCAATATCATATTCATAACTACCTACCCATACTCCATCTTGCTTTGTTACATATATTTTAACTTTACATTCCTTTGATTCATATTCAAACGAAGGCAACGGCTTTCGTTGAATAACCGAATAGTCGTACCAAATTATACCATTAATTTTATCATCTCCCTTATAAGTCTTCATTCCGTAACCTCGCTCTTATGAATCAACGATGTAACTTAAAGGGGCATCGATATTTTTCAGCCATTCCCAGAAGTTTGTTATTTCCCCTTTCCCGTTTACATATTTTTCGCTGTTTATCTTGGTTTTGTTTTTCTTTAATCTTAACCGCTTCTCTTTTATATTTTTTGCTTTCAATTGAAGTTCTTTGGTGATCTTTATTGCTTTGATACCGTTGTATATTCGTATTTGCACTTTGCCGCGGCGGCCCCACAAATAAATCACGCTTGCAGTTACTTCGAGATTTTTTGCAGCATCTTCCACCAACATCCAGCCGGGTGGAAGCATTGCCTTCGCAGTCTCTTTTCTTATTTTCAATCCTTTTGTTATGTTTTCCTTTTTCATTCTTTCCCTTCTAAACTTTTTAGTAACAGAGCATTCGGATAAATGTAAAATATGTCCGATGTCATTTAATTTATATGAATTTTCTCTTGGGTTTGTAAGTTGCTGAAAAGCTGGGATAGCCAGCTCCCTTCATCACTTTCTCGTATATTACATCAATATATGAGAGCTGCTTAGGTGTGAATAGAGACGTTTGCTGGTTCAAGCTTTTTGCAGCAGAAATATATTTCTCTGAGTTTTTAACCTTTTTGAGGAAATGCAAATTATTCATTATAAACTTCAAATATTCCTTAGCAGCTCTCTGGGCGCTTTCAGAATCGTTATGCCAACGTGAAGATGATACATTCCGGAGTTTACTCATTAGTAACCTCTTCAAAATTTTCTTCAACGTTGTTTAGGGGCTCGTTTTCTGGGAGAGCATCCGGAGATTCAGCGGATAGATCCGATTCAGCCTCATCAAACACATCAAGTTGCTGTGATTGTTCAATTTCGTATTGTTCCATATTGGTTACTTCAACAATATTATCAAAATCCATATCTATACGGATAATTGTTTTTTTACCAAATTCCGGTGTGTTGTATTGAACCTCGCATTCAATACTGCGCTCTTCTTCTCCGCTATCCACAATGTGAGAAAGTCTTTTTCGTTCATCAGTTAACTCATTAATTGATAGATTGTACTTCTTGACTGTAAACTTTTTTTCATTTTCCAATGCTTCAATTTGAACGTCTAAGTTAGCGATAGTTTCGCCGTACTCTTGTTTTTCTTTATCGGTCAATTGAACCGGTAATTTTTTTGTTATTTTCCTATTCATTGAATTCATCTCCTTGTAATTATTAATTTATATTCATTTTAACCTCCGGCGCTGCAGGCAAACGCCGGAGGCCCGAAGAGATTATTCAAAATGGAAGATCATC
This sequence comes from uncultured Melioribacteraceae bacterium, assembly GCA_964573255.1. Taxonomy (GTDB): domain Bacteria; phylum Bacteroidota; class Ignavibacteria; order Ignavibacteriales; family Melioribacteraceae; genus CAYNUJ01. The sequence continues at coordinate 5,330 of CAZNJB010000054.1, read as the reverse complement.
ATCCGCCTGAGCAGAATTACCAGAATTATTTGAATTACTGTTCGCCGGAACAGCTGGTTGTAGTGTATCAGCTATTGATTTAGTGTTATCAACCTCAACTTTGCAAGTATGAACGTCTTTTTGTCCGTACTTGGTCTTACGATTTTCTTTCCCTGTATAGGTAATTCTAACTAAAGAGCCTTTATCTATCATCTCGAGTTTTTTGTCGAGAATTGTGAATCCCCAAATTGCAAACTGAGTGCCATCTTCTTTTTTAAACTCGTGCAGAGTTGAAATACCAAGATTTGTTTCAACTTCACGGTGACCAAGATAATAGGCTGTAAAAGGTTTATTCGGATATTTTGTGATAGCATAAGCATCACTGAAATCTACTTCTTGAAAGGACATATTATTCCTCCTTGTTAATTGGTTTGTAAATTAGTTCTCTAGGCATTTGAAAAACTTTTGGAGCAGAAGGACTGGGATTAATTTTCCATACTTCATAAATTTTTAAGAATTGGTCGAAGTAATCATCTTTATCATCTGGAGTAATCAGTTTTACTCCAAGTCCTTCTATGCCTGTACGTGTAGAAGCATTAGTATGAATCAATAAGGCTCCTATGATATCTGAACCATTTTGCTCAACTTCTGCTTCCCAATAAGCAGCAAGCTGCAGATAATTATCAGGGGAGAGATAGTTTGAACTTTTAAGATCAGCGATGTACCATCCTTCTTCAAGTTCTACAGGTTTGGAACCGTTTATACTGTATTTCCCCGCACGTAGAAAGAATTTATAATCTAGAGTTCCGGCATATCTATGTTTATGAGAAAATACGGTTTGCTCAGTTGTTATTTGTTCTGGATTAACTTCTTCTAAAAACCGTTTAAAGCGAAAAGCCTGTAAATATTGAAACTGATCAAAAAGGATAACAACATTATTTCCGTGCTGTTTCTTAAGTTCGTAAAACTCTTCGAGTGTAACAATATATTTCCCTTGATGAAGTTTTACAACTCCACCCTTGGAAAGGGTTTCGCAAGCATCATGCACGTTGCGTCCGCGCTCTTGTCCTTCATGCTTTTTCCGGTCGGCCTCCTCATTTCCAACATTACCGCGCCATCTATGTAAATGCGGCTTGGGGGTTACTTGAAGAATTGTAGTAACAGATGGATAAAACACTTCTTCATTATTTTTCAAGACCAGATAATAATGTTCATCGAACCAATCTATAGGTTCATGTTTTCGTTTAGTAGGTTCGTTAATTTCAACAAAATTATTCTTTTCCTCATGCTCAAGCATTGTATATTCAACTTCTGTATCGAATGCACGTGAAGCTTCAAAATCTACATCACGTAAGTGATCGGTTTGGTCTTTCATTGCAAAGCCTCCTCAATTTCTGTTTTTACTATTTCTCCGTTTTCGATGTAAATGCCCTTTTCGCTTGAATCGGAGACGTATTCTACCCAGGCTTGCCAATTGTTTTGTTCTAATATCATTTTTAATTCGGCAAGTGATTCCTCATCAAGAGCATTTCCGTTCTGAATCCGAAGGACTTTAAGTTGAGGATTAGCGATCATTGCTATTGCGCATCCGATTTTTAATGCTTCGGACGTGCTAACTAATCCAGGTTTAAACGGAATGCCATTTAACGTTAATCCTTCCTCGTCAAAATATAAACCGGAAGGGAGGTTAACATTTTGGAGAGCTTCTTTTTTCTTTTCGTCTAAAGAAATCAGTTGTTCAGTTAGTGCCTCACTCTTCAACAGCGCTTCATCTTTTTTCTTTTTTAATTGATAGAAGCGCTGTTTATTTCGCACTAGTTTATTAGTATCCTCAATATTCAATAACTTGTTTTGAAGCGCTTCAATATCCGGATCTCTTAAAGCTGCTACTTCGGTTTTCAGCTCAGTATATTTCGTTTTACCGGATTTTAATTCGACTTCTAAAGACTCCAACTTATCTGCCAGTTCTTTGATTTTTTTGCGTAATTCTTCTGCTTCATTATGTTTTGCAATTAATTCGTCATAGAACTTTTTCAACTCATCACGTTTTCTTTCATTTTCCATAATCTGATTATTTGCAGTTTTTATTTCTTCGATGAGTTGTGAACTACTAAGTTCTGTATCTGGCACGTTTGAAAAGTTTAAATCGTTGAACTCTTTTAATTGTGCTTCAACATCTCTCATAAATCGATTAACATCTGTACGGTTATCAAATATTGCTTTACGCTCTTTTTCTAAAGCATCATAATCAAGTCCTACAGCTTTCATTAATATTTTAATTTGCTCCTTCCCATCGAGGTAAATAAATTGGAGGGGGTCAAAAAGCAAGTCGGCTTTAGCAAGGTCGCCCATCAATTCATTAAGTAATGATTGCCCGTACTTACCGCCGGTTTTGCTTACCACTTTCAATCTATCTCCTCTGTTAGAGAATGTACGAACAACGATATATTCTCCGAGATCAATTTCAGCGAATGCTTTCTTTTCACCTCTGCGTATGATATCGGTGGTTTCAATTTTTTTGCCTTTTAATCCTTTTAAGGCGAGCCAAATTGTATCTATGGCAGATGATTTCCCGTTTCCGTTTTTACCGGAAATAATTATTAAATTTCCTTCAGGTGTAATCTCTATAGTTTTGAGAATCTTAATATTTTCGGCTTTTAATTTTTCTATTTTCATTTTGTAGACCTCTAATATTTTTGTATTTTATTTTCCCTTTCAAAGGGAATTCTGGTAATTAAATTTGGGGACAGTTGTTAGCGCGGCTGTCCCTATTTTTACGGTGGAATATTGTTGAACATGGCTCCTCCTAAATAATTATAGCTATCAAAGTCAGAATGAATATGTAAACTACGCCTAATACTAAAGCTCTTTCTGCACCAGGTCGATCAGGGCATTCTTCATAAAACGTGCAGTTAATACAAACTTTTTCGAATTCTACTGGTCTTTGTTTTTCAGTGCAAAAAACTTTCATTTCATCCTCTTATATTCTTTTATAATATCCTTTGCGAAAGGGAACATTATAAAGAGAGCGGAGAATAGAGCAGCAAACAATATCCATCCTTCAATATGCCGAAACATTTTCTTCACTCACTCTAATTGTTCTTTCTGTTATAAACCCATTATCAATAAATTTTACTTGCCAACGCTGAATAGAATCGCCTTCATAGAACTCGTCATCATTATCAAGTCGTTTTTGTAAAATTGCTTTTCCCTCAACGTTTCGCTTTGTTAAAGGGTCTGCATATATTGTAACAGTGTCACCCTTTTTCATTGCTGCCTCCAAATAATTTTTTTGCTAATTGTTCGGGAGATTCAACATATGTTTCGACAATTTCCACATGGTTTATTTTATTTTGGTTCTGGTATCGGTAAATTTCTCTGTGTGTTATGCGGTATGAAAAACCATCCTTGGCTTTTTTATTTGGGACTTTTCGTGCGGCAATCTCTCCGCTTTCGATTTTTTCTAGCAGTGTGTCATATCCAATATTTAATAACCGAGCCGCTTTAGATATTGAGTATTCCATAATATTATTAGCCGCTTCCTTTTCAAGGATTGAATGAAGCAATCGTTCATTTCGTTCAAGCTTTTCCCAAATCATTTGCATAGTTATAAGATTAGGCGCAGCCATCACTTTTCCCTTTTAAGATGTTTTCAATTTTCCCTAACTCATCTTCAAAATCGGATTTTATTTTTTCGATCAATTCAAACAATTTTCTCTTTTCATTAAAATCTAATACGTGATCCAACGTTGTTTTTTGAACTGTTCTATTGAGCATTGTTAATGCATTCCCGATCATCGAGTCTATTTGCAAAGTTTGCTGTATAAGATATTCGCACTGTTCGTTTGCGGAGGAAATGAAACCCTCAGCTTTGAATATTTTCATGATTTGTCGGTAGAATTCGAGTGATAAATCAGGTGCTACGTCAAGCTTATACTGAAGACTTTGAGCAGTAATACCTAATTTTTTTGCAAGCCAACTTTTTGAACGGTCATTATCAAAAAGTATTCTTTTAATTTCATCCTGTTCTTTCATCAAAATTCCCTTTATTTTTTCAATATTTTTTGATTTAATTTCAAAGCAAATGGTGTTATATGAGTGTTATATTGCTATAGCTTTTTTAGATGAAATGGACTTGTGACCTACAATAATACATTTGAGAATATACTCCTGAAGTGTCAAGTCTAAATCGACTGCGCTTTTCTTAAGTTCTTTGTAAAGATTGAACTTTTCAGGAGATTTAGGATTTGGAATTTGAACGGTGTGAGCACTAGTGCGTTCTTTTGATTCTGTCATTTTTTAACCTTATATTTATTTGTTGCTTTATTTAAAGTTAACACTATGTTAAAAGTAAATATTAGAGACACTACAAATTTAACATTTTGGCAAATTTTTGTCAAGGGAAAATTTAACATTTAGACAAAATATATTAAATAATGTCAAATATAGGCGAAAATATCAAATTTATTCGGTTAAAAAAGGGTTTAACCCAACAGGAATTTGCCAAACTGTTAAATGTTGACTCGAGTTCAGCTATTAGTAATTGGGAAAAAGGTAAAAGGGAACCTGATCTAATTACTTTGAAAAAAATTGCACAATTGGGTAATGTGTCTGTTGATTGGATTTTGAATTATGATAGCAAAGAGACACAGATAGCTGAGCTTGCATTAGAAGCACAAACCAACCCAATTAATTCTAATAGAGGATCTGCAAGGGATCAACTAAATCAATTGTTGAAAGAGAAAAGGATTGAGAAACAATTTGCCAATATTGTTAATCTCCATGATTATCCTGTTTTAACAACGGTATATGCAGGGGAACCAGAAATGTTGATGGAACCTGATCAATTTGAAGAATATCAAGCATTCACTTATTATAAAAAGGGCCATCATTGTTTTGCAGTAAAAGTGCAGGGTGATAGTATGGAAACAACTCTCAAAGACGGTGATGTAGTCCTTTGTGATTTGGATGCACAATTGACAAATAATTGTTTGGTAGCCGTACGATTAAAAAATGGCAATCAATATATTAAAAGATATAAAGAAATCAACAATGATTTCATTCACCTGAGCTCTGATAATGGGAGCTACGGAGATCGCATAATAGCAAAAGAGGATGTCGAAGTAATTGCAAGAGTTGTAGAGGGAATTGTTAAATTTTAATAAAAAAGTTTTCAACAGGCTATCGACAAAAAGCACGAAAAAATCAACAATTAACTTCTTGGCAATTATTAGAAATAGCAATTAAAATTGTATGGAGAATAAATTGGATTGGAAAAACCGTTTATATTTTGGGGATAACTTTAAAGAATTTTATCTGGAAATGAGAAAAAAAAATAAAGAATCATACAT
>CAZNJB010000053.1:0-18161 GCA_964573255.1 uncultured Melioribacteraceae bacterium | reverse complement strand
CATTAATATGGTATATGACTGAAAGTTATTTTTAGAAAAGTTAATGATTGTAAGAAATCACAAAAATAATTTTATTAAAAAGAAAGATGGGATTTTATTGTGATACTACCCGACTTGCCATAAAAGCAAGCCGGGCTGGGAGGTATCTATGAAACCAGGTTTGTTATACTGCCTCTAATTCAGCGTGTTCTTCGTTTGTAAACACTTTTTCCAAATCCAAAAGTATCAACAAACGATCTTCGAGTTTACCTACAGCCGTAATATATTCTGAATCGATTCCGCTAACCATTTTGGGAGGTGCCTCGGTTATATTACGCGGAATTCTTAATACTTCGTTTACTTCATCAACAATGAAACCTATTGTTTTATTTTCGAGTTCTACAACAATTATTCTTGTATTTTTATCGCGTTCCTTTATTTCCATTCCCAATCGTTTTCTCAAATCAACTACCGGTATTACCTTTCCCCGCAGGTTTACAACGCCGTCCACATATTCTGGGGAGTTTGGCACACGAGTAATCTTCATCATTCGTATAATTTCTTGAACCTTTAATATATCTACGCCGAATTCTTCTTTACCAATTTTAAAACTGACTAATTGAAGAATATCGTCTTTTACTTCTGTAATTTCTTCCATTATTCCTCCACTGAAAAAGATTCCTTTTTTATGGCATTATCGTAGAAATGAACAAATATTTTAGTCTCTTCAAAAGATTTTTATCAAAAAAAATCATTATCCGCAATTGGTACTAAATTATTTAGAGGTTTTATCGATAATGGGGTTGATAAAATATAGACAGGATTGATGAAAATTCAGGAAACAATAGATATAGCCTCCAATTTTGAACCAAGTGGAACCGAATTAGCTTCTATCAGCGTTTCAAAATTTAAACGCTTAGGTGAGGATTATTTTGGTGAAATTGCAGAAAACGATTTTGACATCGAAAAATTTTTCAGGCAATTAACAAAATATAATTTATATGCACTTCCATTGGAATTGAATGAATTTTTCTTGAATTATCATCATCCACAATACTCATTTCTAAAAGAATATTATTTAATTAACGAGATATCGAAGAAATCGAATGAGCGAAGAAATTTAACTTTTTCAAGTCCGCAATTGGAAGAATTTTTCATTAAGTGGGCATCGTCAAAAAACGAAGAAGGAAAACTTTATTACGCGAAATCATTAATTAGTAAAATAAAAGATGATCATTCAAAAATAATCAATATGATTATCTTAGCATTTATATTTACATATGAAGAGGCTTTAACCTCTTTCGAAACGGCAACTAATTTATTAGATAGAGCTGAAAACTTATTCAAAAACAATAGTTATAAATCCAATATAAAAGATCGCATATTATATCTTATAAATATATTTTCGGGATTCACTTATCTTAAAAAATTATCTCACGAAGAGGCTTATACAAGATTTCAAAATGCACTTCAATACAATAAATGGAGTGCAAATGCTAAATTTTATTCTGCACTAACCGAAGTGGAACTCGAAAGAACCGAGGATGCCATTCAATCTATAGAAGAAGTCATAAAATATGACGAAATGCGAATAAATTTCGCAATAACAAGCAATAACTATAAATTATTAAATATTTTATCAATAATTCTTTTATTGAAAACGTTTTTAGATTCAGTGAATTTGCCGCTCTTTATGATTATTTTAGTCAGATTACCAGCGAAAAATTAACACTTGGGACTATGAGCTTAAAAGAAATAATTTCAAAATCTGAGGGACTTAATGAGAAAAAGGCAAATTCATATCTTCAAGAAACTAATAGAAAAGATTTAGTATTTATCAGCAAGCTTCTTAAAGATTATAAAGATAGCCAGCATTATTATGTACAATCATCCTTAATGATGATTGAAAAAAAATTAAACAATATTATTGAATCAATAATTAAAAATATAAAAGATCATTACGAACAAAGACTTGCTCAACATAAGAATTTATATGATGAGAAATTATCAGCCGAAGCTTCCAAAATTGCTGATTTAGAATCAAGTATAAAAGAAGCCCATCAAAAGCTGGAAAAAGATTTTAAGAAGCGTAAATCTCTGATAGAAAGTGAAATTGATAGGAAAATTCGTGATTTAGAATTTATGCTGGAAAATCTCGAAAATTCAAAAAATGCGGCATCATTGAAATCTTTTACAAATAGTATGTTTTATAATGTTTTTATTAGTATTTTCGTTGCGTTAACAGGAGGATTCGCAGAGTATACAAATTCATCGACTACAGATGTTTCAAATTTCGGTAATATTTTTTCAAATATTATAATTCACGGTTTAAAGTGGGGTCTTCTTTCATTTATTATTGGATTGATGGCATCTGGATTTACTTCAATTTCGACGGTAATATCAATATACTCAAAGAAACAAAAACTGTTGAAAAAGATTAATGATACAAATTCTTACAAAGATAGAATTAATCAATTAATGAATTCTGAATTAGAAGAAGCAAAAGAAAAAATTAAGCGAAATACAGATATTTTAATCTCAAACCATAAGAAGAATATTGAAAGACTTAAAATAGAAAAGGAAAAGAAGATTAACGAAATAGAAATGGAAATTAGATCTTCCATTGAGAAGGAAATAGCACCTTTCACATCTCTATTGGACTAGTATTCAATAATAAGCACTTCGTACTAAAACCGATTTAATTACATATAATAACCCACATACTTTAAGGTAATGTTAAATACGAAACATATATTAACAAGGATATTTTTCTGATCAATTTATAATAACCCAATTTTACACAGATCAGCCACCTATTTGTTTAATTCAATCTCAGTTTGCGGCATTCGGATATAGCATCGAACTATCTTTGAATCATTAACTTCATAGGTTATTTTGCACCCCAATAATTCTGCAATATTCATTGCAATGCCAACACCCAACCCTGTTCCATTTGTACTCAGAGGATTATCCTTTAAGTTTTTAAAATAATCATCCGGTTTGGTAAGAGTAGAAAGATCTATTTTTTCATTAGATTCGTTCTCAACCAAAATTATATAATAATTATCATTCGTTTTGCCTCTTACTCTTACTTTGCTTTGCCTAGCTGAATATTTGTACGCATTATCAATTATTTCTTTCAGCATTTTCTCAAAAAAGAAATCATGGGTAAATATTTTATTATAGTTAACTATAGTATCATTATCATTTTCCCTGTTGTAGTTTCTAGCACAAGTACCGGATATAATTTCTATAGCTTCTCCAATACTAATAAAATTGAATTGACGCTTTGTAATTTCACTTCTTTCCTTATGAAGAAGAATTGTTATAATCTCTGAAAAATCCAAAAGTTTTTCAATATTTTTGTATAAGTTTTTCGCAGAAGCTTTTATTTTGCTACCATATTCCCTTATTGTTGCTAAATCTTCATCTTCTACAGCATCATTTATAAATTCAGAAAATCCCAAAATAGAAACTAACGGAGTCCTCAATTGGTGGGGCAGTTTATAACGGAATGAATTTGTGATTATATTAAAATTCTCTTTCAACTGCTCAGATTTTTTTAATTGTGTTTTAATAGAATTTATTAACTGCTCGCGAGTAAATGGTTTTGTGAGGTAATCCGCTGCACCAAGATCCATACCTTTTCGAAAATCTTCATATTCAGTTTTTGCCGTAAGGAATATCACAGGAATGGGAGGGAAAGGAGGATTTTTCATTAACTCTTCCATCAGCTCATATCCACTTCTCGGTTTCATCATAATATCGGAAACTATCACATCTAAAGATTCTCTACCAATTATTTCCAAAGCTGAATCGACCGAATTTGAAGTAAATACATTAAATCCGCTTGAAGATAAACTCCTTTCTAATGAAGTCAATACTTTTGTATCATCTTCAACTATTAAAATATTTACCAATTTACTCTCCAATATTTAAGGATGAAATAATCTCTTTCAACTCGTTAATTCTAAACGGCTTGGAAAGAAATGCAGAAGCACCGTGCTTTAGGCATAACTCTTGCACCTCTTCGTCAATAGTACCTGATAGAATAATCACAGGAACTCTTACTTTCTCTTTTAATCCATTTAACCTGCTTAAAAGATCTATAGCCGTAAAATTTTTAAAATAATAATCACTTACTATTAAATCCGGAGCATTATCTACAAGAGACTCGATTGCATCCAGAATATTCGAAAAACTGACAACTTCAAATTTTAGAAATTTAAATATTTTTGTTAGCGATTTAATTAATTGTTTGTCATCTTCAATTATCAATATTTTCTTCATTAAATAAATTCTCAGACTTTGGTAAAATTATAATAAACTTACTTCCTTTTCCTACTTCGCTTTCAACAACTACATCCCCTCCGTGTTCTTCCACAGCTTTTTTTACAACTGCAAGCCCAAGACCACTACCCTGAATAGTTTCAACTTTTTTAGCTCTAAAATATGCATTGAACAGTTCGGGAATATCCTCTTGATTTATTCCAATACCTTGATCAATAACGTTTATGATAATATTATCGGTGTTTTCATCCAATTCGCAAATTATCTCGCTTCCCTTTTTCGAATATTTGGCAGCATTTGAAAATAAATTGCCAAAAACTCTCTTCATTAATTTTTCATCAACATAAAATTTATCAATTTCTGTTTTATTCTTAAAATTAAATATATGGTCATAATAATCGTATTTTCGGACATCTTCCAATGCCTTTTTTACAAGATTCTTAACTATTACTGATTTCCTTTTAATTATAAATTTACCTAAATTACTTTTACTCACTATAACCATATCTTCCATCATTTCCATAATATCGAGAACTGAACCGGTAATCTCTCTGGCCGGTTCAACAACACTTGCTTTATCCCAGTCATCTTCATACAATTCAAGCATTTCCGAATTAGTGAGTATCACAGTTAAAGGAGTTCTTAAATCGTGCGAAGCCATAGCAAAAAACTGCGAACGTAATTTGTTCAACTCCTTTTCCTGCTCATATTCATACTTAATTCTTTCTTGTGTTTTAATATGTTCAGTAACTTCATGCCCAAAAATAGTGTAACTAATTATACTGCCATTATCTTTAATCTCTGGTATGATTGTAACATCTAAATATAATCCTTTCCCAGTAAGCAGCTTGCCATTTACATTTGCATTTTTTTTCTGCACTTCATTAAGGAGATTATTCAAATTCTCTTTTGTTGCATCTGAAAATGGTACGTCGTAAATGCTTTTTGTAATATAATCAGTCAATTTAAAATTGAAGAAAGAATCACATACTTCATTAGCATATAAAATGTGTTTATATCCGTTAATCTGTATAATTAAGTCTGTAGAACGATCTGCAATTTTTTTAAAATTATCTTTAACGTGATTAAGTTCAGCTGTTCTTTGCTTAAGCAAATTATCAAGTTTCTCTTCCGAGGCTTTTAGTTTTTCTAATAACGCCTTTCTTTCGGTTATATCTTCTTTTACAGCAATAAAACTTGTTATTTTATTCTCGTTATTAAAAATTGGTGATATTGAAGCCAATTCCCAAAATAATTCACCATTTCTTTTTTTATTACAAAATTCACCGGTCCATGTTTCTCCCGAAAGTAAAGTATCCCACATCTGTTTGTATTCACTGTCCTGCATTTTGCCTGATTTGAGTATTCTTGCGTATTGCCCAATAACCATTTCTTTTCTATAACCGGTTACATCACAAAACTTTTTATTAACATATTCAATCTTACCCTCAATGTCAGTTATCATAATACTAGCAGGACTTTGCTCAATACCGGCAGATAATTTCTTTATTTCGTTGAGATATTTGATTTTATCCGTTATATCTCTTCCAGATCTAAATATATATTGTGTATCATTTAACTCAATTATTTTTTCACTAACTTCAAGAGTTAACAATTTCCCGCTTTTGTGAATATATTCACAATTGAAAAACTGCTCATATTTATAATTTGCTTCGTCTTCATTTTCTTTCATCTTAAACGATGGAGCTAGATGAACTATGTTACTTCCAATTAAATCATTTACTTCGTAGCCCAATAAGTTGGCAAATGCTTTATTTACAGTAATTATTTTCCCCTCGAAGTCAAATACATGTATTCCGTCTAGTGTATTTGACATCAATACAGAATTAATTTTGCTTTCCTCTTGTAATTTCTTTTCAGTAAGAACTTTATCGGTTATGTTTTCAAAACTATATACTACCCCAATAACTTTATTAAATCTATCTCTTGCGGGTTCATAATTTATTTGAACCCAAATGTTATTTCCGGTTTTATTTACAATTTCTCTTCTGTATTGAACGTTATTTCCTTTTAAAGCAATGAAAAAATTCTTTTTAAAAGAGGTTTCAGAATCATCTATATAGTAGTCAATAAAATCTTCACCAACAGCAAGATGCTTATTGAATAAGAGTAAGTATGAATTATTAGCCAATCTGTTAAAGGCTTTAATTCTGTAGTCAGGTGTAATAAGTATAAAAGCTTTTAATGTTGAATCTAAAAGAACCGAAAGGTCGTTCCTGCTCATTCTCAACTGATGCTCATATTCAATTCTTTCCAATTCGGCTGTAACTCTTCCGGCAATTAAATTAAATATTGACTTTGATAATTCTTCGTTTGGAATATTCTTTTTAAATAAAGCCGCCATAATGCCAAATATCTGTCCCTCATTATTTATGAGCGGCATACCAATATATGAATTGATTCCCAAGTTTTTAATAAGATTATCATCAGAGTATTTTTCAGAAACATTCTCACAAATGTATAAGCCACGCTTTATGGCCTCACCACAAGGATTATTTGTAATTTCTAACTCAAAATTTTCCGCTAATTTTTGTCCCTCATAAAAGAATTTCGTTTTTATTTTATCCTTATCTTTTAAATATTCACCAACAAAAACGTAATCCGCATTCAAAGATTTTAATAAAGATAGTGTAATAAATTTCAGATAATCTTCACCCGATTTTGATTCTGCATTAACTGTGATTTTAGTAATTACTTCATCAAGAAGATATTGAGAAGTAATATCATTTTTTATTCCCCAGATACCAACTAATTTATCATCTTCAATTATTCCGATAATGTTATTATTAAAATATTTTTTTGCATTTCCATCAAATATTTCGCAGGTAATATTATTCTGAATTGAATAACCTTGCTCAATAAATTCTATCAATCCAGCAATAGCCTTATCCTTCTCTCTATATAATTCATCGTAAGATTTACCCTGCAAATATGAAGGAAGAGAATAATTATAAAATTGGGCAAATGAATGATTACACTCGGCAATAATACCATATTTATAAATTGCTTCAGATTGCTTTTGGGGATTCCAATTTATATCAATATCCTTAAGAAATTCAATTCTATAAATCCCTTCTGATGATTTACTGAAAAATGTGTGATACTTTTGTTGAATTTCCAAAATTTCAGCGTTCTTATTCATCAAATCCATCTGTATTTTCTTCTCAGAAAGCTTAGATGAAATATGCTGAGTGAATTCAGAAATAAGATTTATTTCATCTTCAGATGGTATATGATTTCTTTCATGAAGCAGTCCTAATACAGCAATTCTTCTTTCAATAATGTTAATTCTATCAATTATTAGCGTCCCTTCGTAATCATCACCCTCAAAAACACAATCTTTACAATATTCTTGGAGTGAATCTATTTGTAAAATCTCATCCCTTTTTATCCGCTCCCTTACGCAATTTGGTAAAATACCCTTATTACTATTTTCAGTATATCGTTGTGCTATTTCTTGATTGGAAGAATAGACTTTATATAATTCAGCTTTTTCATTAAAGCGTCCAATCCAAACGGTTTTAAATATCTTTGTCTCATAAAGAATTTTTACTATATATGAAAAGAAATTATCGAGTTTATTATAATCTAAATTATAATTATTTATTTCATGCATGGCCGAAAGAAGTGAATTAACTATCATTAATTTTCTTTTGGACTCGATGCTCTTAGTGATATCAGACGCTACAACTATTCCCGCCGGAGAATTACCGAACTTAATTAAAGAACCTGAGAAATCAATCCATTTTGTTTCTCCAGATTTCGTTTGAATACGGAATTTATATCTATTCAGGACAGAATTCCCATTTTGCCTTTCAATTCCTCTTTTTCTTACTAACTCTTGATCATCAGGATGGACTATCTCCCAAAACTTCATATTGAGTAATTCATCATATGAATAGCCTGTAATTTCAGACGTTCCGGGATTGGCATAAATAATATTTTCACCCTGATAAATCAAAATTGAAACGGGAGCGCTTTGCGTAAGGACTTTAAATTTCCATTCGCTATCCTTTAGCTCTTGTGCTTTGTAATAAGATTTCGTTATATCCGTAAGAGTTCCAATTAGTGCAGATTCCTCTTCATAATATCCAGTGGCAACATGCGCTCTCAAATAAATAATTGAACCATCCTTTTTAATTCCGCGGAATTGATAAGTTGTCTGATTTTTAATAGCCGTAGAACTCTTTTTCACTCTCTCTATTACACGCTTACGGTCCTTTTCATAAATTAGTTCAGTATAATCTTTACCAATTAAATCCTCTTCATCCCAACCGAATATCTCTGCAAACTTTGGATTGACATAGGTTAATTTTTCGTTCTGTATTATATAAATTCCGGTTATGGATTGTTCAACTAAACTTCTATACTGGCTTTCTTTTTCTTTTAGATGTTTCTCACTTAAAGCGAGATTTGTCATATCATAGATTGTGGTTAGATAAGACGTTTTATCCCCCTCTACCACAGCTTTTACAGATATCTCAGTAAACAGAGTATTGCCATTTTTAAGTTTTAGAATTACTTTAATTTTTGAAGACGATTTTAATTTAGAAATCATCTTCGTAAAATTCTTGAATTCGTTTTCAATTAGAAATATTTCTTTAATAGGCTGATATTTTTCACCACTGTTAATTCCAAATTTAAAAGTGAATTCATCATTTACTCTTACAATATTTAATTCTTCGTCTAATATACAATGTGGTACGGGAGAGGAATTTGTAATGCCTTTAAATTTTTTGATTACATTAACGGCAGTTTTATCGGAAATTTTTTGGCTAAATTTATTGAATAATCTATCGATACCGGATCTAATTTCAATTATTAAATTTGAATCCGGTTTACCTTTTATAAAAACAATGTAACCAGAATTGGGATTATTTATTACTAACGGAATTGAGGGAAGTTCTTTTATATCATCTGGCTTGTAAACTATTTGTAATCCCGGGTGGAAGGAATTGACAGTCTCGCAAAATTTATGCAATGCATCCAAAAAATGAGTCTGTGATATTAGCTTTATTCTGTCTTCCATACAGGAGAATTAATTTAATTAGCCTATGGATTTAGTAATCTCAATTCCAAGTTGTTCCATTCTATAACGCAATTTTGAACGAGAGAGCCCTAAAATACGAGCAGCTTGTAATTGATTCCCTTTTGTAATTTCAAGAGTTTTAAGAATTAAATCCTTCAATACAACATCAATTTTTATTCCGTTAGCAGGTATTTTTAATGAATAATCGCCTATGTTTTCTTGTGCTAAAGAAGAATTACCCAAATTAAGATGATGTACTTTCAATATCTCTTCATTCTCATCAAGCAAAAGAACGGCGCGTTCAATTACATTGCGAAGTTCTCTAATATTTCCTTTCCAAGGATAACTTTGAAGAGCTTGTACAGCTTCTTTATCTACTTCATGAACTCTTCTATCAAATTTCTTCGAAAATTCCGTCAAGAAGGAATAAACTAAAATTGGTATATCATCTATTCTTTCTCTTAAAGGTGGGATAGTAAACCTTGCAACATTTAACCTATAAAACAAATCCTCTCTAAAATTACCTTTTTTAACTTCTTCTTCGAGATTTTTGTTTGTTGCAGCAACAACCCTAACGTCAACTGAAATTTCTTTTTCGCCACCGACACGATAAAACTTTTTTTCTTGCAAGACTCTTAAAAGCTTAACTTGGAGATCGAGTGATAACTCACCGATTTCGTCAAGAAGAAGTGTCCCCTTATGTGCCAGTTCAAATTTCCCCATTTTTGTTTTTTGAGCCGCACCCGTAAATGCTCCCTTCTCATGACCGAATAATTCGCTCTCTGCTAATTCCCTCGGAATTGAACCGCAATTGATTCTTATAAAACTTGCGTTACTCCGCGTACTACTTTGATGAATAAATTTAGCAAATTCCTCCTTGCCGGTTCCGCTCTCACCTTCCAGTAAAATTGTAGAATCGCTTTTAGCAATTCTTTGAATATCTCGAACCAATTTTAGAATATTCTTATTCTTACCGAAAAATTCCGGAAGTATTTCTTCTTCAGAACTTGCCGCCTTTAATCTGTTTACTTCCTGTTTAAGCTGTAGATTTTCAACAATCTTCTTGAATACAAGTTCTAATTGAACCATATCTAACGGCTTTAATAAAAAGTCGTATGCCCCTATTTTCATTGCTTGAACTGCAATATTGACATCGGCATAACCAGTTATCATAATTACAGGAATGTCGGGAAACTTAATTTTGATATTTTTAAGTATTTCGATACCGTTCGTAGTTTTCAAATAAATATCGAGAAGGACTATATCCGGCTGAAACCTTTCTATCTCTTGAATGGCTTTTTCACCTTCAGCACAAACATCAGTATCGTATCCAAATTTTGCTACTGCTTTTTTTAAAGCTCTTCTTACTAAATCATCATCATCGATAATAAGAATTCTATAGTCCAAAATTATTCTCCTTCGGAAATTTTAATAATAAATTTAGAACCCTTGCCTAATTCAGATTCAACTTTCAATTCCGCATTGTAGTCTTCCAATAAATATTTACACACATATAATCCTAGTCCGGTACCTTCCTTTTTAGTCGTAAAAAATTCGTCAAAAATTAATTCAACTTTATCATCAGGAATACCACAGCCATTGTCCTCCACATAAATAGTGGTTTCTTTTGAATAATCATCAAAAGAAGATCCAACAACTATTTTTCCGCCTGGATCACAAGCTTCAATTGCATTTGAGATTAAATTCAAAATTACTTGGAGTAAATTGCCGGGTTTTTGTAAAAGGCAGGCTGATTTTTCTTCAATTTCCGGTAAGATTCGAATTTCTTTACTTCGTGCTTTAATTACACTTAAGTCGATAGCATTATTAATTATTTTTTCGAGCGGAATTTTCTCTTCGTCAATTTTATCTTTAACAAAATTTAATATTGTGTTAATTAAAGATTCAATCCTCTGTAATGCTTCCTTGGAACTATTTATAGAATCGACTATATCCGGGGCTAACTCATCACTGAACATTTCCATATAATCTAAATTCAAACGAATAGCTGAAAGAGGATTGCGGACCTCGTGACCCAAACCGGCAACAAGTTTCCCTAAAAGTTCAAGTTTATTTTGCCTTAATTCTTCGATGGTCATTAAATGCAGTAAACCCCAAAATATTATTACAAAGATATAAAAATCTATAATAATATTTTATCTAACTTCTCTAAATAACTTTTAATTTTTTCATCAAGTTCTTCTTCAGAGAAAGTTCCACTTAGAAATACTTGGGACTGCCCTTTATCTATAAATAAATATGTGGGGAAAAAATGAACTTTCGTACCTACAACATATACATCCGATGGATCGGTAACTTCTACTGAATAAAAAGAAACTTTTTCAGAATATTTTGTTGCAATATTTTGTATAATCGGTTTCATCAATTGGCTTATTCCGCTCCACTTAATATAGATCATTACTATCGCTTTATCTTCAATAGTCTCTCTTTTAAATTCCTCGTAAGTTAAACTTATCAATTTTTTCTCCATGCTATAAATCTTTTTGTGCTATAAATTTTAAAATATAAGCATCTTTTGTACCAAAATTTAGCACCTAAAAAAGAATTAGTAACTTATTATAATTTAAGAAGTTATGCAGATGTGATAATAAAAAAGCGCAATAATATTTTACGATATATCGTTAATTTACTAAATATCGTAATTCTATTTTAGTCCTAATTTTTTCATTCTAGATTGAAGAGTTGTGGGTTTCATACCGAGAATTTCGGCAGCGCCACCTTTACCGCTCACTTTCCCCTTACAATGATCAAGAACTTTTGAAATATACTGTTTTTCTAATTGTTCAAGAGTTACAAAGTCCTTTATAGGCAATTTTATATCCCTTTTAAGCCAATCACCAATAATTAACTTTTTACCCGGTGAAATTACTACAGCTCTTTCAATAATATTTTCTAATTCTCTTACATTTCCTGGCCAATCATATTCAACAAGAGATTTAATAGTTGAATTAGAAATAAAATCAATTTTCTTTCCCATCTTTTGAGAATATTTTTTGACAAAATGTTCTACTAAAACAGGAATATCTTCTTTCCTTTCTCTAAGTGGGGGGATCTTTATAGGGAAAACACATAATCTATAAAACAGATCTTGTCGAAATTTTCCCTCATCAACCATCTTTTCTAAATTCCTATTTGTTGCGGCAATAATTCTTACATCTACTTTTATAGTCGATCGTCTGCCGATTTGTTCTATTTCCCCTTCTTGAAGAACACGCAGCAATTTTGTTTGTAATTCAAGCGGTAAATCTCCAATTTCATCCAAAAACAAAGTGCCACCGTTCGCCATTTCAAACCGCCCCATTTTCCTCTGATAAGCACCGGTAAATGCGCCCTTTTCGTAACCGAATAATTCACTTTCGATTAATTGGCCGGGTAATGCAGCACAATTAATTTTAATCAGCGCTTTTTTATTTCGGGAACTCAACTGATGTATCGCACGCGCTAACAATTCTTTTCCCGTACCGGTTTCTCCCAACAACAGAACCGTTGAATCGGATTTTGCTACCCTACTAACCATATGAAGAAGATTCTTGAAATATTCATTTGATGTTAAAATATTTTCGAAATTGAATGACTGCTTAATTTCATTTTTCAAGTAGACATTTTCATTTTCTAATTGTTCTTTTAATTTTTTTATTTCCCTATATGCTTTACGGAGCTTTAATGACGCTTCTTTTCTCTCAGTGAGATCCCGAATTACCATCAAATATAGCTTCTTACCCTCCAACATAAAAGAACTTAAACCTATTTCTACATCAATTAATTCTCTCTCTTTATTCAATATCGTCCAATCAAAAACAACATACTTCTTCCCGTTAACTCTATCAAATTTTTCATTTAATTCAGTTAAACTAGATCTACCTGATAATTGGTAATCCGGTGATAAGTTCCAAAAAGTCTTTCCTATTATGTCCTCTTTTTCAAGACTAAATAATTCATACGCTTTTGAATTACAATCTATTATCAACTTATCATCCAAAATAAGGAATGTATCATTAGCACTATCAAATACGGTTCGATATTTAAGTTGATTTATTTTGCTTTCTTTTTCGGCAGCTAAACGTATTTTATTTGTCTCTTGTAACTCGAATAATTTTTTTTCTAATTTTCTAATTAATCTTTGACTGTAAAGTCTGTATTTATCCTCTAAATCATCTTTATTTATTTTTTTATTTGCAATCATTTTTGAATGATTCAATTTAATTGCCCGCATTAATTCCGAGATAATTTCGTTGGGTGGAACAGGCTTTTTCAAAAATGCATCAGCTCCAATTTTATAAGCAAATTCACGATCTTCTTCCTCAATATAAGTTGAACTGTAAAGAATAATAGGAATTCTATTAAATTTTTTATGTGATTTTAATTTCATAGTAAGTTGGAAACCATCCATTCCGGGCATCAGAATATCGGATATTACCGCATCAATTTTTTCCGGCTTGAAGAGAAAGTCATAGGCTTCAATACCATTTTTAGCTACCACACAAGAAAATCTCTTATCCCTGGTCAAAATTTTTACTAAAAGCTCTCTTTGATGTTTGTCATCATCTACAATAAGAACTTTCACATTCCTCTCATCGTTATTATGCATATATCAAAAATAAAATATGTTTTTCTTTTTTACCAATAATTTACATTAATAATTAATAAATGTCATTAATTAAGTTCTTGACAAAGATTCTATTTTTTTGATGTGATTATAGCACAAATAAAACAGCTAGCCCATTATTACAAGATTCTCTTATTATATATTTCTTCACTTAATATTAAATATTATTTCGAATGTTGTGCCTATATCTTTTGTACTTTGAATTTTTATTGCCACATTATTAATGTCTGCATAGTGTTTAATAAGAGTACTGCCTAGTCCCATACCATCAAAACTTCTCGTTAACCCACTGTCCTCCTGAGTAAACGGATTAAAAATATCTTCTAAGAATAAACTGTCCATTCCTATACCCGTATCTTCGATTTCTAGAATTAATCTCTTGTCATTATTTTTAGCAAGACTGATATTAATTTCTCCCCTTTCCGTAAATTTAACAGCATTATCCAATAAATTTTCCACCATTTGAGAGATTGAAAATTTATCAATCTTTATAATAGTTTCATTCGTTGAGCATGTAAAATTCATTGATAATCCTTTTTTCTCCGCTATATTCTTAAACGTAATATATTTCTCGTAAATAATACTCGATAAGTCAAGAGTTTCCAATTGCGGGCTATAGTTCTTGGTAATTATCTCAGAAGCATTTAACACCAGTTCAATCGAACGGATTATTCGTTTACTTTCTTCTTTAATTCCTTCGAATGCATATTTAATATCTTCATTAATAATTTCTTCCTCTTCATCCTCTATCAATGAAATATAATTCGTTATTACATTTATCGGAGTTCTAATTTCGTGTGAAATCTGAGCTAAAAATTCAGACTTCAAATTGTCCGATTTCTCGGCTTTTTCCTTGGCTCGTCGTAAATCTTCTATCATCTGTTTCTTTTCAGTAATATCTAAAGACACAGCAACAAAATGTGTAATGTCTCCGTCATCATTTATTAATGGCGAAATAGAAGTCCATTGCCAGAAATAATCTCCATTTTTCTTCCTATTTTTAATTTCACCGGTCCATTCTTTCCCCGAATATATAGTATCAAGCATCTCTTCATAAAAGTCTTCATCGTGAATACCGGAGGACCAAAACGATGGTTTTTTACCTTTGACATCGGATAATTTATATCCTGTTACCTCAGTAAATTTTTTGTTTGCATATTCTATTTTTTCTTGATTATCCGTAATGTATACCAAAGCAGGACTATGCTCAACAGCATGAGATAGTTTCAAAATGTGTTCTTCCGCTTGTTTACGCTCCGTAATATCCATTGCGATTCCTCTTAGCAAAATAACTTTTCCCTTCTTATTCTTATTCGTTTCCCATTTTACCCATATCTTTTTGATGCTTTTATCCTGCATAATTATTCGTGTAATAAAGTTCCCAGGTTTTCCGGAGGATATAGCATAATTATAATTTTCCGAAACCAATTTTCTATCTTCAGGGTGAATATAATCTAAAATTTCCTCAAATGAATTTATCGCATTCTTTTTGTCGATCTTTAAGATATTGTAAATTCCCTCAGAAAATATCATCTTATTTTTAACGAAATCATACTCAAAGTGCCCTATTCCGGCAATCATAGTCGTTTGCTTTAGTCTCATTTCCCTTAATTTTAATTCTTTCTCTAAAATGGAACGCTGAATCGAAATACCTATTAATTTTGAAATTATCTTTAATGCTTCTTCTTCGGATTTATTCCACTTACGTACTTCTTCACAATTGTCAAACCCAATGAATCCCCACCACGAACGGTTAACAAAAATAGGAAGTACTAAAATTGACTTGACACCTTGGGATTCGAGTAATTTTCGTTCGCCCTCAGGGAAATCCTCAACTTTACCCTTTATTACATTTCCTTTACTTAAAATTTTAATCCATCGTTCAAATCCGGCTTTTTTTAGTGCAAGATTCTTCAATTCAGGATTATTAATGTGTGCAGTAATTCCCGATTTAACCCACTCAATTTTTTGAGTAGAATAAATGGTTCCTTCCTTATCAGTATAATTTTCGAATAAATACACACGACTTACTTGACAAATTTCACCAAGTTTCTTCAGGTTGTTATTGATAGAGTATCTCCATTTGCCTAATTGAAGAACCTGAGATGCTGTATTGGCTATAATTTTCAAAATATTCTCACTCGTCTTTAATTCATTTAGACATGAGTGCATTTTCGTAACATCGACAACTGTACTTTGTATAACCTTTTCTCCGGTTAACTCATCCTTTAATACTAAAACATTCTTTAACACCCAAAGAATATTACCGTCTTTTCTTTTTAGTTTATGCAGGTGATTTGCCAGATATCCCTTTACTAGCAGATTTTTTATAAACTCTTCACGACTTGCACTTTGTTCGAAAAAATCATCAAAGTTACGTTTTTTCAATTCATCCAGAGATTTGAAGCCTAACATTTTAACCAATGTATCATTAGCGTCTAATACCTTTCCATCGAATGAGGTTCTGTAAATACCAGCAAGATTTTTTTCAAACAGATTTCTATATTTTAATTCTTCAGCGACAATTTTTCTCTGATCTTCCCTACCCTCTTTTCTCTTCAAAAATGAAGAGATTGCATTCGAAATATCTTTTGATAAGTCTTCAAATAGTCTAACTTCTTGTGTAGTAAAAAAATAATTTTTAGGCGAGTAGAGATGTATCGATCCCCATATTTTAATATCAATAAAAATAGGAAAAGATGCATATGATTTATAACTGATATTTCTAACATCCGAGATACCAGCATCTACATCGGCAATATTTGTAATGTCGTTTACTATAAAATGTTTGCCGGTAAGTATAGTTTTAGTAATATCTTGAAAAGATGGCGCAGGATCATTCAGGTCTATTTCACGGTTTACTAATTTTGAGGTTCCCTCGAAAGATATTATATCAAGTACGTTTTTTTCATGATCTAATTTCCCAATCCAAACTGTTGAAAAGCCAACAGTTTCGATTAATATTTTATTAATTTCACTTAAAAATATTTTCGTATTATCCACTCCCAGGGCAATTCTATTTATATTACTAACAATTCTATATGTACGTTTTAATCTTTTTAGTTCATCCTTTTCCCTGGATATGTCTTTGCTCCTTTCAATTTTCTGATAATTTATTTTTTCTTGAAAGGATTTTAATTTGTTTTCATTTTTCTTTTTATCAATTGCATAAAATATTGTTTTAAGTATCAATGGAGGGTCTAAATACTTTTTGTAAAGCAAATCATCCGCACCATTTTGAATTAAGTCTAATTCAGGCGATTCCGTGATTAAAACTATTGGCAATTGCGGTACTATCCGCCTTAATTCCGAAAGTGTATGTTTTCCTTTACTGTCCGGCAAATCTAAGCTCAATAATATTTCATTGAAAACACCCTTTTGTACGTTTTTGATAGCATCACTTAGAGTTTGAACCCATTTTAGTTCAATTTTATTATCATATTCTTGGAGTATATCAGTAATTCTCTTTGCTTCTACCGGATCATATTCAACTAAAAGTATATTTATTTTTTGATTATTTTCTTCATTAATCATATTATTTCCTTTCAAAAATAATAATTCTCTGACCTGAGTAACTGATATCAATCCAATCAAACAAGCGATAAATTTCATTTATATTATTCAAGTAAGATCAAATGATTATTATATCAGTACTTATAGATATTTTAAAAGCAATAATTGTTAAATTTCGTACAATTTCTTTTTCATTTATCAATTTGTTGGAAGTATTAAATCAAAGCATTGGAAGTTGTATAAGAAAGTGCTGGGAAATTACAAAGAGGAAATTGCTTATTCTACAATTTTATATATTATCGTTTCAACTAGTTACCATAAGAGCGGCAGTTTAATCAAAATGAACATAATTCTATCAATTCTTTCAGTTATTTTAGAAATAATTAATTCGGATTCTACTACCTGAATTTGATTCGATTAAACCTCAAAGGGAATTTTCTAGGAAGGAAACAGTATAAGAAGTAGAATCTTTATACAATATAACAAAATAAGTAACAAATAAATTAAATTAGTTTAAATAAGACTGAGCAAGGTTCCTGACAATTAGAAATGCTAAATATTCTTATCCCGTTTCAAATATATATTTAATCACTTCCTTTTAGACCTTTTACAAACCGCATAATGTATTTATATGCGTTTTTCTGCATATTTATATCATTTTATCGTGTTTGTTGTAAATTTTTTCATTCCCAATATCTATCC
>CAZNJB010000052.1:0-21372 GCA_964573255.1 uncultured Melioribacteraceae bacterium | reverse complement strand
ATTTAATACCATTTCACAATATTCAATAATAGCGTCTCTGTCTAGTTCAAAATATTTCTTTTTTAATTCATCTATTTTATCATTTAGCTCATTCTGTTTTTTATAAAATTTTTGTTTTCTTTTTTCCCATTCGTTGTATTCTTTTTCAATTCTGATTCTTAATTTATTTATTTGCTCCTCATATTTTTTCTTTGCTTTTCTATACTCAGCTTCAATTTTTAAGTTTTCATCTTCTATTTCTTTAGTTTCTTTTTCCCAATATTTTAATGCAGTCTGATATTTTTGATCCGCTTTCTTTACTTTTTTCTTTTTCCTGAATGAAAATATTTTATCAAACAAATTAATTTTAGGTAAGAATTCCTCCGCTTTCTTATCTGGTTTTGAAGGTAACCTTTTTTTCTGTTTTTTAATCGGCTTTTTGATTTTTTTGATTTCTTTATCTAGATAATCTTTTGGATTTTTTTCATTAAATTCTTCTTTCGATTTTACACTATCCCAGTCAATTGCATCATTTATATCTAAGGTATGTAATAGTAATTTATCAATTGTTCTTAATTCTTCTTTTGCTATTCTAGATCTTCTCTCTGCTTCTTCAAGATTTGCCTCTTTTAATTCTAACTGCTTTCTTTTCTCTTCTATCTTTTCCCATTTATTATTCCATTTTTTTACTTGTATTTTTATCTTATTGTCTAATATATCCAGGTCTGCAGCGGATAAATATTTATGTTCATTCAAACCTTTATGAATCATTTCAATTGAATATTTAAGTATTCTCGTATAATTAAAATTGTAATGTTCTGTAATATCTCCGATTTGTATTAAATTATTACTCATAGCACAATCCTATAATTTTATATTAAAAATATTTTATTTCATCACAACTAGTTAGTACACTCCTATTATTTCTAATTCTAATGGGGAATAAGTTTTTAATTATTTTATTCTTATGATATTATATCTCTTTCAAAATATTTTTATATATTTTCTAATGTTTATCTTATCAAGATGCCCTACACTATAAATTTTTTCTACTCTTTTATAATTGTAAAAATTCTTCTGTTTTAAAATAAAATTAAAGGTTTTATTTAATAATATCAAACTAATATAATTTCTTCTTCTTATTATTATTCTTAAAAGCAAATTAATTTATTCCATCCTTTGCTGTTTATATGCTTATTTGTTTTAGTTTTGTTTTTTACCATTAGCATATTTTTTCACGTCTTATTTTAAACGAATTTGTCTATAATTTTAACAACATAATTGTTATTTTATATTTTAATTATTATTATCGATGTAAAGTAAATTCCTTCATATTTAAAAGCTTCCGCCCGTAATTTGCCTAATTTTTTACAAAAGCTATATTTGTTTTTAGCATATACTTTATTCTTTTTTTTAAAATTATTTCCGCTTTTTTATACTTCAAAACCTGCTCGCTTTATTAGATGTAAAAACGTCACGGTTATTCGGGGCAATCCGCTTTTTCGCTCCGGCGGTTTTAGACTAATTTACCGCCTCGCTCAAAAGCTCTTATTTCTTCGAACCAATAACCGCGCCGTTTTTTTTCTCATTACGCTCGCAGCTTTTATTTTCTTTTCTGGTTTTTCTCCATACTATTTTATTAGTCCTAATTATAGTTCATCTTTCCATATAAACGTTTTACTGCTCATTCGTTCATTCAGTGATGCCTTTCATTTACTATTCATTGTGTTATGGCATTCACTTCATTCACTCATTTCGCAGAAAAACTCATTGTTCCTTTTCGCCTTCGGCGTGTTTGTCGGGCTATGGTTCTTCATTATTGCAAAACGCCCGCCAAGACATTAAGGCTTACAGTGCAAACAACGCGCAAGCCGTTGCTTCAGCTTCAGCCCCTTCGCCAACAACAAAAGGAAAAGAAAAAGAACTGACGTAATTTAGCCGTCGTTCCCCTTCACGCAAGGGTAAAGTGTACGCAGAAGTTTTAGCAGCGCTTTTTTTTATCGGTTTTAGTAGGGAAGAAAAAAAAAGACACTGATTTATTTGTCTGCGCCCTTGCGTTCGGGGCGTGCGCCGGCTTCGTCTTAGATAGTTCTTTTTCTTTTTGTTTTTTTGGCTTCGGAGCTTCGCTTTCGCCCCGGCTTTTTTTGTTTTTCTTTTTCTTCTTTTTTCATGCGGGGGCGACGCTTCGGTCGCTTTACCCGCCGCCGGCGGGTTAGCTCCCTTTATTAGCTGTGTTTTATTTCATTAGTCTTTTAAGGTGGTTACTATGCGTCGTATCGCTCGTTTTAAGGTAGGTTCTGCACGTATTTCGGTTGTTTTCGTTGCAGGGCGCTACTTGGTTAATTATTCGAAGTCTGTTTATTCCGCTCCGCTTTTGTCTTGGCGTTTTAATTCTTCCGCTAAGGCTTTAGAGTTCGCTCATTTTTTAATGAAAAATAAAAAGGTGTTAAAATGATGATGTATAATATTTTTGCCCTTGTTTCATATGCTTTCCGTTCCGGCTGCTCTTTCTTCGGCGGGCGTCCATATCAATCCGCCATTAAAGGGTATCGCGGTGAGCTTGTCTTTATGTTCAGAAAACGTCATTTCGGGAATGAGTTCTTTCAATGGGTTCGTTCTAACTTTGATTCAGATGATTATCAGGAAAAAGTTCTCTTCTGGAAAGGCGATGAATTTTATTCAATATTCCTTTTAACTCCTTACACGGTGCACCGCAAATTTTTACTCCCTTTTAAGCAATTCGCTAAATACGGATTAAATAAAGTAATGTTATTTAATCAATAATCAATGAGGTGATTATGGAGCAAAAACAAAAAATTCCGAGAAAGGAAAGAATATCAAGAATATCAATGCTTATGAAAGCATTAAAAGATATTCCCGAAACTCAACGCCAACAAATAGCCGATAATCTTGGTATCGTTAACGTCGAAGGAAGAACTTTAAGCCCTTCTAATCAAATCCTGATTTCTTTGCAACTTGAAAAATTCTCCGTCGTTGGCGGTTTCAAACAATGGCTTAAAGCCGGTCGGTGCGTTCGCAAAGGCGAACACGGCGCTTTGATTTTCTTTCCGGTAGGTAATAAGGATGAAAACGGAGACGTTACCGAAGCCGAGAAATTCTTTGTCGGTGTTGTTTTTGATGTTTCGCAAACTGAAGAGATTTCTCAGAATTAATTCTTTATGTTTAACTAATAGGCGCGTTCCGGCGCGCCGGGAGGTATTAAAATGTATTCGACCGATATTTATTCCGATGATGAAAGTTTAATCATTTCTTCCTGCGTGTTCGAAACTATTGATACTATTGATTATCTTGTTCAATCCGCAGCTAAACATTCGAATAATAAAGAGGATTTTATTAATTGCTTTTTTCAGTTCCTCTGCAGATTCTATTTCGAATTGATATTTGCTTATTCACTCTATCAAAATAATCTGAAAGACAGTTTCGAGTTTACTTCTTTTGAAGAAACTATTCAAGCTTCAAAATATTTCGATGTTAAAGATATTGTAAAAGAATTCAATAAATATTCCGGGAGGAAACAAAAATGAAATTGGAAGAATTTGCATCTGATTTGGTTTCGAAGAACCATTTTATTAAAGCGTCTTTCGGCGGTTTTCAAGGTGCCGGAAAGACAAGAACGGCAACGGAATTTATTATCGGCGCTTATAAGGATATGAAATGCTCTAAACCTATTCTTTGTCTTGATAACGAAAAAGGTTCGAGGTTCTTAATTCCGTTATTTAAGAAGAACAAAATTAAATGCTATGTTAAAGACACTACTAACTTAGCCGATGTTATCGAAGCGTTTAATATTCTTGAAAGCGGCGAAGTTGATTTTTTGTTTATTGATTCGTTAACTAAAATCTATTACAAATTTGTAAAGGATTACAAAAAGAAAAACAAACGTTCTTTTATGAGTCTGATGGATTGGGGAAAACTTCTTCCGGCTTGGCAGGAAGAATTTTCAGATAGATTCGTGAACGTAAGCGGAAATATCGTTTTTACCGGCAGAGGCGGTTTTGAATATGAAAAGGAAGATGATCAAACCGACGAACAAGGCAATATAATAGAAAAAGGTAGCTTCGTTAAATCCGGAGTTAAAATGAAAATTGCCGGAGAAACTCCCTATGAAACGGATTTGAATGTCTGGATGCAGCTTGAAAAATCTCTTGACAAAGACGGCAGACCTATTCAAAAAAACGTCGCTTATATTTTGAAGGACCGGAGCGATACGATAAATGCTAAGGTTTTTGAAATGCCTAAATACAGAAACTTCCGTCCGGTAATTAGATTTATATTAGGTTTGCCCGTTGGTAATATTCAAGGCGAAACTTACGATAAAAACTTCGCCCCGGGCAATGATTACGATTATTGGGAAAGGCAGCAACTCCAGAAAATTGAATATGAAAAAATAGAAGCTGTATTTGAATTGAACGGATTAGGTTCTCCGCGCTCCGCCGATGATAAGAAACTTAAAACAATGATAATTAAAAAAATATTCGGAACCACTTCTAAAACCGAAATTGAGAAAATGGAACACACGGAATTAAATTGGAGACGACAACAATTGGAAGAACTATTTGAAGAAATGAAAACAGTTGAAAATCCGGAAGAAATTTTACAAGCAGTATGATTATTCATACTGCTTTAACTATTTAATAAGAATAATTGGAATTTACAAAGTCCTTTCGTCCTATCAAGTTAAAATAAACGTTAGATAAAACTTCCGTTCGGCTTGCTCGGTCATTTCGCCAAAAAAATCAAGTTACATAAATAGCCGGATTTTTTTGCTCATTCGGTCGCTGCGCCTCACTAACATTTGATATAATAAACAGGGGAGAGGGCAAACTCGGGGCAAATCTGCTACAATTGTAGCAGATTTTAAAAGTTTAGATATCTTGAAACGTTAGGTAAGTGCTTGTAATTAAATGATTTAAGTGGTACGCCCGGGAGGATTCGAACCCCCAACCTTCTGATCCGTAGTCAGACGCTCTATCCAATTGAGCTACGGGCGCAAATTTGAAGCCGAAATATACTGCTTTGAGAAAGATTTTTCAATATCCTTATCACTAATATTTTATTTTTCTTTATATTTATTTTTATTTATTTTCATATTGTAGTTTTACTTCCAGAGAGAATTTGATGTCAGATAATTTTTTACCTTTTCACAAGCCTTTCATTAATGAGAACCTAATCCAAAATGTAGTAGATGCTGTAAAATCGGGCTGGTGGACTATGGGTCCAAGAGTGCAGAAATTTGAGCAGGAGTTCAGTGAATTAATGGGGAGACAAACTGTTGCGGTGAATTCCTGGACCGCTGCGGCTCACTTAGCATTGGAAGCAATCGGGTTAAAAGAAGGGGATGAAGTTATTGTTCCGGCTATTACTTTTACAGCAACTGCAGAAGTTGTTTGCTATTTTAAAGCAACTCCGATCATTGTCGATGTTGACCCCGCAACAGGAAATATCCTGCCAGAAGAAATTGAAAGAAAGCTTACTCCTAAAACTAAGGTTGTTATTCCGGTTCATTACGGTGGTTTTGCATCAAAGATGGATGAAATTTATTCAATTTGTGAGAACAGAGCAAGGGTGATTGAAGATGCTGCTCACGCTATTCCGACTTATTATAATGATAAATTAGTCGGTAGTTTCGGCGATATAACAGGATTCAGTTTTTATGTAACAAAACCTTTGGCTGCGGGAGAAGGCGGATTAATTTGTACTGATGATGAACGTATTATTGAAAGAGCGAAGATCATGCGTTTACATGGAATTGATAAAGATAGTTGGAAGCGTTATACAAAAGATGGGAAATGGTATTACGAAGTTGTTTCGCCGGGTTTTAAATATAATTGGACAGACATTCAGGCCGCAATAGCTTTGGAGCAATTGAAATTAACTGATGATTTACTAAAAATGCGGGTAGCAATTGCTGCCAAATACAATGATGCTTTTAAAAATTATGATTATTTTGAAATTCCCCTTGAAGAAGAGCATACTCGTTCGGCTTGGCATATTTACCCATTAAAATTAAATTTGGATTCTCTTAAAATAGATAGAAATGAATTCGTTAATTATTTAACTGATATGGGAATAGGTACAAGCGTGCATTTTATTCCTCTATATATGCATCCATTTTATAAAAATGCTTTTAATTTGAATAGTGCAGATTATCCGAATTCTTATGATTTTTATCGAAGGGAAATATCGTTGCCAATTTGGCCGGGGATGGATGACACTCATATAGAAAGAGTTATCCAATCTGTTATTAAAGTAGCAGAGCAAAATCGCAGATAACTGTGATTCAACTCACAAATTGTTCGTTTATTATTAAAGAGGTGAATTTTTAATGTCAAATTATTTTGCTGTTAAAAGAATTTTTGATATTATGACTTCGATTTTTCTGATTATACTTTTATTACCGTTGCTCTTTTTCATTTCGATTCTTATTTTAGTTATTGAAGGAGGACCTGTATTTTACATGCAAGAAAGAGTCGGAAAAAATTGGGAATTATTTAAGATTATCAAATTTAGAACTATGATTAATTCGTCTGATCAGGGGGCTAGAATAACATCAATGAACGACAACAGAATTACCCCACTCGGAAAGTTATTACGCAAATTTAAATTGGATGAACTTCCACAGCTATTTAATGTTTTGAAAGGGGATATGTCTTTTGTAGGTCCAAGACCTGAAATACTTCAATTTGCAGAATATTATAAATCTGATTACAATAAAATATTATCAGTAAGACCAGGAATAACTGATTGGGCTTCGATTAAATATAGTAATGAGAATGATTTAATACCTTCCACCGAAAATAGGGAAAAATATTATTTGGATGTTATCTTGCCCGATAAAATCAATTTATATCTTGAATATATTTCAAATATTAGCTTTACCAATGATTTGAAAATACTGTTTTCTACAATAAAAAAAGTTATCGGCTTATGAAGTTCTCTTATAGTGAAATTTTTCATCCAACACCTGCGAAAAGAAAAATATCATTTTTAGTGTTCGATATTATTATTTTCACTTTATCTTTTACATTCGCAATTCTTATTAAAAACGATTTTGAGTTTCCCATATATTTCCAGTATAACTATCCCATAATACTGGCACTAGTGGTCTTACTGAAATTATTTGTGTTCGGAGTTTATAATCTCTACGATGTTGTTTGGCGATTTGTTTCCATTCAGGAATTATATGCTCTATTAAAAGCTAATTTAATAAGCAGCCTTTTATTATTTACACTCTTCTTCGGTACTGAAATAAGCGCTTTCCAAGGAATGAGTAAGAGCACTGTAATAATTGATTTTATTCTTGCTTTTCTTCTTTCTTCAGGTACAAAACTCTCAAAAAGATTTGTTAGTGAGATATTAAAAAAGAATTTAAATTATAATTATATCGATTTGAAGAGAACATTTATTATTGGTGCAGGGCATACAGGAGAACAGATATTACGTGAGATTAATCGCAGATATAGAAATAAGTACTATCCGATAGGTTTTATAGATGATGATAAACAAAAACTTAATTTATATATTCAAGGGATTAGAGTTTTAGGTACGATCGATGATCTAAAGAATTTGATTAAGATGTATCACATCGATTGTATCTTGATTGCAATTGCTTCGGCAGATAGAAAATTGCATATGAGAATCTTGCACTTAGCAAGGGAAGAGGGAGTTGAAGATATTAAAATTGTTTCGAGAATTTTAGATGCTTCGGAAAGTATTTCAATCGGAATGAAAGATTTGAAAGATTTGGAAGTAACCGATTTAATTGGCAGGCAAGCTGTTTCAATAAACACGAATGATATATCCAAATTTAT
This sequence comes from uncultured Melioribacteraceae bacterium, assembly GCA_964573255.1. Lineage (GTDB taxonomy): Bacteria > Bacteroidota > Ignavibacteria > Ignavibacteriales > Melioribacteraceae > CAYNUJ01. The sequence goes on along the minus strand of CAZNJB010000052.1, from coordinate 13,561 downwards.
TTCTAATAAAAGAGTTCTCATAACCGGTGCAGCCGGTTCAATCGGTTCCGAAATTGCAAAACAGGTTTGTCACTATTTCCCATCTAAGTTGGGTATTTTAGATATTAACGAAAGTGATCTTTCGGATCTTGAATTGTTGTTAAATTATGAAACAGATTCACAGTATATACATTCTTACCTTTGTGACATTTCTGATAGATCGCATTTAGAGTATGTGTTCTCAAAGTTTAAACCCGATATTGTTTTTCATGCCGCAGCGTATAAACACGTGCCGATAATGGAGAAGTTCCCAAACGAAGCGGTGCGAGTTAATATTCTTGGCACTTATAATCTTGTGAAGATGGCAAATCAATATGGGACGAAAAACTTTGTGCTGATATCAACCGATAAAGCTGTAAATCCCACCAGCATAATGGGGGTAACAAAACGTATTGCTGAAATAATTGTAACGGATGGAAATACAATTGAAGATGGTCGATATCTAGCAGTTAGATTCGGAAATGTGATTGGAAGTAGAGGAAGCGTTTTACCTATCTTTATGGAACAAATTAGAAGGGGCGGACCTGTTACAATAACACATCCGGATATGAGAAGATATTTTATGACCATACCGGAAGCGGTTGCGCTAGTGCTCCAAGCAGGTACCATCGGTTCCAGAGGTGAGGTATTCGTCCTTGATATGGGCGATCCTATTAGAATTACCGACCTTGCTAAAGAATTGATACGTCTTCATAATTTGAAACCGGATAAAGATATTAAACTCAGCTATACAGGAATCAGAGAAGGGGAAAAATTATTCGAAGAATTTTTAACTGCTGAAGAAGGTGTCGATTCAACAAATTATAAAAAGATTTTTCGTGCGCGGATGAATAGAAAGATGTCTTTTGCAGATATTGAAGAGATGATAGCAATATTCAGTCAATTTAAGAGTGATCGTAAATCTGATTGGCAGATGCTCTTTAAACGGTTTGTTCCCAGTTATGCTTCTATTCCGGCGGATAATCTTATCTACTTGGCGGAGAATAAAAACCTTTCCATTAAAACTCAAAGCGCAAGCAAGAACTGATTTATTTAACAATTTGGTTATATTTGAAAACTCTTTTTTAATATGAAAGTTAATGCTTCAAATATAATCTTTCGGCCCTCTATTAAGCAATTCTTGCCGCTGGCTCTATTAATTGCAGTTGTAACAGGAATATTTTATGAATATCTAATTCTCGCAGCTCCGTTATTGATTATAGCATATTTATTCCGGTCGGGCAAAACAAATGAAATTTTGATTTTAGTACTTTCTTCGCTGCTGATATTTACAAGCAATAATTTTGAATCGATTAGAATTTATTTAAATATCGCTTCAATTTTATTGTTAGCCTACCTATATGTTGATAAGAACGGTATATCTGTTAAGTCTTTACCGACTGAACTAAATTATTTTTTCCTTTTTATCATTGCCTCATTAATTATTACCTATTTGGCAACGGGGATGCATTACACTTCATTACAAGCGATTATTCGTCAAGTTGCCTTCTTTTTAATCATATTCCTGCTTTACAGTTTGCTTAATTATCAAAATGCTTATAAGGTTACCGGTTTTGTACTTAGCATAGTTGGTATTGTTGTTGCCGGATCGGTATTATTTCAAATAATAACTAAGGCTTCGGAATTAAGTTTCGCGATGATTATTTTCGAGAGATTCAGTGGAATTTATAACAATCCTAACGGTGTAGGATTGATTATGGCTGTTGTTATTCCTCTTTATTTAACAAAGTTATTCACTTCAATTTCAAATATAAAAAAAACTATATACTCAATTTTGCTAGCGGTTTTTGTATTGGTTTTATTTGCAACCAATTCGAGAGCTTCAATACTTTCCGTTTTGGTTTCGTCATCCTTAATTATATTCTATTTTAATCGAAGAACTTTTTACACTTTATTTGGCGCCGCTTCAATAATAGCAGTGTTATTATTAATAGTAGATACATCTCGTGAAGTAATTGTTGAATTATTCCGATTGAACCGGCTTTCGGATGCAAGAGCTTTGTATTGGAACATATCTTGGGATATTATAAAAACTAATCCTGTTTTTGGTAGTGGTCCGGATTTGTTTGGTGAATACATTTATAAGTTTTTACCTGTTAAATTGAATTCTTTTATGGAAGGATTAATTTGGCATGGTAAAACCGGCACATCTCATAATTTCATTCTTTTTAGATGGACAGAAATGGGAATATTGGGATTGATTTCAGCCTTTTATTTTATTTACATTATTTATATTATTTCGGTCAAAGTATTTAGATATTATAAAAATAATTCTGTTGAGCATTTAAATAGATTGATTGCATTCTTTGCTGTTATTGCCGGTTTGCTTATTAGATCTTTGTTTGAGTCAACGGGATTATTAACTCATGGATGGATTACGAGAGACCTTCCATTCTGGCTCTGTTTTTTAGTTATAATTATTCACTATGCGGAAATAAGGGGAAAGAGTATTGATATTGAAGATAAATCAACTGTTAAATAAATTATCTTTTTTGTTTTTCGTTGCGGTAATTTCTTATGCACAAAATATTAAAATTGTTGAATCCACCGATGATCATTTAATTTTGAATATTAAAATATCTTCGCTTCCGTCCATTGGCGTCAAAGAAATTGATGGAATTAAATTTAATTATTTTAAAGAAAGCGAAATAGGACAGGGAGAACCAGGTAAACCGTGGCTCCCTTATAATGATTATAGAATAGCGCTCCCGCCGAATTCAAATCCCCGTGTCAATATTTTAGATAGGAAAAAGGTTATCTCCAAGAATAAATTTATTCTTCCATATCCTGATCATGTTGAAAAAGAAATTGAATTCTTGAACGAATTAAAATTTGATGAAAATGTATATTCTTCGAATAAGTTTTATCCGTCCAATCCGGTGAAATTAAGTGATCCGATAAATTTTAGATTCAATAGATATTCAACTTTACTCTTTTATCCGGTTCAATTTAATCCATCTACTAGGGAATTAATTTTTAATAAAGAATTAACTGTTCGGATTGATTTTAATCGAGAAGCTACAAACATTGGATTTACTCGTATAAAGGACTTAAAAAGTGAAGAGTTCCTAAATAAAAATATACTTAACGGAAAAGTTGCTAAAAAGTGGATTGGTAAAATATCATCCGGAAAAGTTGACAGCAATTACTGGTATTTGCCGGAATATAGATGGTTCAAAATATTGGTGGAAGAAAAAGGTGTTTATAGAATTACTTATGAAGATTTAGCGAGCATCTATTCTATTGAAAATAGAATCCCTGTAAATAATATTGCAATGTATGCTAACGAGAAATCAATTCCCATTGATATAGAGGATAAGGGAGATAATTATTTTGATGCAGGAGACTATTTGCAATTTGTGGGTTTTCCTCCCCCTAATAGTCCGCATTCTGGATTGAACATTTATCAAAATCAAAATATTTACTGGCTAACAATTGATGAAGAGAGAGGCGGTAATTATTATAAGAAAAGAAATGGACATCCGGTCACATGGGATAAATCATTTATTGCAAATTACAGAACGCTTCATTACGAGAAGGACACGCTCTATGAAAGACTGGGACTTGCAATTAACGGCGATAGGGATCATTGGTATTGGGGAAAAGTATCCGGCGATAGGGGACTGATACGAAAATTATTTACTGGTTCATTTCCTCCGCCGTCTAATATGGATGTAGATAAGAGTAAAGATATTTTATTGAGAGTAAGTTTACACGGTATCACAAATGATCAGCACAAAGCTCAAATATCGTTAACTTCTCATCAACTTGGAGAGGTTAGCTGGAGCGGGCAAAGTGAAAAAATTTATGAAAAGGTATTCTCGATTGATACTGTCGGTATTTTTGATGTCAATAATTTACAAGTAATTACTCTCGGAGATATTCCGGGTGTGGATTACGATGAAATACGAGTCAATTGGTTTGAAATTGAATTCTGGCAGGAGAACCGTGTATTAGATCAGCATTTTGAATTTGTTAGTCCGCCGAATACTTTTGGTAATATTCGCTACCATCTATTTAAATGGCTCGGATCCGATATGAAGGTTTATGTGCCTTCTACTGGAAAATTAATAACAAACGTGCAACAGCTAAATGATGGTTTTGAATCATTTTTATTTGTGGATACTGTTAGAACCCAAACTGAATATTTTGCGGTTTCTTCGGCATATTATAAAAAGCCAAAAGTAATTTTGACAAATAAAAATTCAAATCTACGAGATAATTCTAACGGTGCTGATTATTTAATAATAACCCATTCTAAATTTTTTCAAGCAGCTGAAAAGTTGAAGGCTTTTAGAGAAGAGAATCTTTATGGTTTTGATGCACCCCGCGTCAAGGTTGTAACGGTAAATGATATTTACAATGAATTTTCCGGCGGTCTGTTAGATCCTTATGCTATACAGAAATTCGTTAAATATACATTCGAAAATTGGCAGTCTCCACCGCCGTCATATTTGGTATTACTTGGCGATATGAGTTGGGATTATCGACATATTTATCCCGAAAGCAGAGAAAACTTTATTCCGTCAATTCCATATCATGGTGTAAGATTCGGCGAGGCTGCTTGTGATAATCTCTTTGGTGCAGTTGTTGGCAATGATGTTGTGCCGGATTTAGCAATTGGTAGGTTGTCCTGCGAAACAGTTGAAGAAGCGGATATACTTGTCAATAAGATTATTCAATATCCCGGTGATGAATCCAAACAGTGGAAGCAAAATGTACTTTTAATTTCAGGGGGACAAAGCGCAAGCGATGAAAACCAGTTTAAGTTTAATTACAATAGTATTCAGTTGGATAAGGAATATATTTCCCCGAACGGTTATTCTGCGACCAAAATATTTACTTACATCAATCAACCGGATTATCAGCAATATGAAGGAACTATTGTTGATATGCGCGCCGGTTTTGATAAAGGTGCAGTGATTGCTAATTATTACGGTCACGGAGGAGGGTATCAATGGGATTTGGTTTTCCTTACCGATGATATATATCAATTGAATAATGAGTACAGAATGCCGTTCATTTCGAGTATTACTTGTTATACGGCACATTTTGATAATCAGAATGTTTTTGGAGAACAATTCAACAAAATTGAAAATAGAGGTTCAATTGGATTTTGGGGACATACAGGCATTGCATTTTGGGATATTGCCGTACCGTTGAATAAAAAAATGTTTAATCAAATTTTTAATAATTCCAATTTTGTTATCGGTGATGCAATTGCTATTGCTAAAGCAGATTATCCGGGGAATTTAACCACTCTCATAAAAGATCATATTGTTCTGCTTACTCTCTTGGGTGATCCTGCGTTGAAACTCGCATTGCCTGAAAAACCGGATTTTTCTGTGAGTGCCGAAGGAATAACCCTGTTCCCCGAAGCCCCACTCGTAGGTGATTCGGTTACCGTTACTTTACATATAACTAATTTTGGAAGACATTTTTGGGGCGATTCGGTAACCGTTCAATTATTTGAAAATAAAATAGATTCTACTCATCAGATTGGCGAAAAGAAAATCGATAATTTTTTGCAAAAGGATTCTGTTAAATTTATTTGGCATCCGCAAAATGCAGGACTTGTAAATCTGATTGCAGTTGTCAATGAAAAGGATATTATCCCGGAAGAGGATCATTCGGATAATTACGCTACTTCTGCCTTTGCTGTTTATAATGTTCAAGAACCTGCAATTCTTACTCCATTGAATGGTGTTACGATAGATAGCTCGAGAATAAATTTTATTTTAGCCGATGCTTCTGAATATATTGGCAGGGAATTGAAGTATGTTATTGAAATTGATACGAGTACCTTATTTCAACAGCCCATTTTGAAGAGCAACGAATTATTTGGTTCCGATGGTTTGGTTGAGTGGCATAGCGGCGAACTTTCAAACGGTGAATACTTCTGGCGAGCTAAGATAATTGATGATTTGAATATTTCGAGATATTCGGAAATCAGAACATTTAAAATATCTTCCGTTAAAGATTCAGCGCTTTCCTTCTCCGGTAAACAACTTCAATTGTTCCAATCTTCTAATATGGTGTATGACGATTCAGCCGGAGCGCTCAAACTTCAATTAGCTGATCTTCCACCTAAGCCTTCTGACGATACTTTTGAGAGTAATATTTCACTTTTTGTTCCTGATGATATTATTAGTTTATCTGCATTGGCAACAGACGGTACGTATTTATATTTTGCACATATTGCATATCCGGCAAATATACCTAGTAAAATTTATAAATTAGGTACCGGTTTTAACGGAACAACTTTAGGGGTATTGTACGGAACTGTAGGGGATAGGCAAGTTCTAATCCGTGATCAAATGTTCTACTATAACGGTTCACTCTATATACCCGATGGCAATCCATATTCTTTGATTAAACTTGATGTTGAAACAGGTGATTCTTCTCGAATTGCGATTAATGAAGGTATGTTGAATGCAACGGATACTCAGGTGCATCCGGGCGCGTTTTATTTAGCTACTGATGGAAAGTTCGTATATAATTTAGCTTATCTAACTGAAGACGGGGCATACAAATATACATTGCGAACATTCGATCCGAATAATAATTGGGCGAAGGTCGGAAGTGATCAAGTGTTTAGCGGAACGAGTTATGAAGGCTTTAGAGGCTTCTTCGCAGCGAAGGGGTATATTTATCCTTACGAGGGAACAGATGCTGGATTTATGAGAAGATTAAACTTAAAAACTCTTATTTTCGAAGAAGAATGGCTAACCTCAAAAAAATTCAAGGGTTACTATGCATGGGTATACGATCAGGTGAACGATAAGGTCTATGCTTCAGTATTTTATTTGAATAAACAGCCGATGTTTACTCGTTTTGCCGGAAGTTCTGAAACCGGGTTGGGTAGTTTAACTTCGATGGCTATTGGTCCTGCAATTAATTGGGATTCACTTTCGTATAGTTTAACTCAACAAAATATGACTGCAAGTTATACAGCAGAATTATATGGTTTTAATGTGGATGTTAATGAATGGCAATTACTCGATACTTTGCAAAACAAGACAGTGGTACTAAGCGATATTGATGCGGATAAATATCCTGAATTAAGGTTTAAATTAAATATTGTCGATTCTTCTTTAGGCACCAAAAGCCCTTTTTATTTTTCAAACCTTAAATTTTACTTTGGTTCACCTGCAGAAGTGCTAATTAGTAAAAATTCAATCCAGTTCCCTGAAGATTCTTTAATGCAGGGATTTGATATTCCAATGCAATTCTCAATTAAAAATATCGGCTATGCGGATGTTGATTCTCTTAATATACAGTTCTTTTTGAACGAATCCGACAGTGCCTTCATTACCCAAAATATCAAATTGAAGAAAGGAAGCACTTTTAATTATTCGGATAAACTTAATACAACCGATTTGCTATTTGATAATGTCGTAAAAGTGACTGCTGTATCAAACAAAAGGGAACTATTTACTTTTAACAATTTAACTAAGAATACATTTTATGTAGCGCGCGATTCTCTGCGTCCTAATTTTAATATAACATTCGACGGCGAGGATATACTTCCGGGGGATATAGTATCGTCTAATCCGTTTATCGTTATCACTCTTTCCGATAATAGTCCGCTGCCGATTGATACGACTGATTTCTATTTGTATCTTGATAATAGAAAATTATCATTTATTCATGATTCACTGGATTTCAGTTATATCCCATATCCAAATTCGCAAGCAAGAATAGAGTGGAGTCCCAAATTCAATAATGGGACGCATATATTGGAAGTATTTGCAAAAGATGCTTCGGGTAACTTTTTCGATTCTACTTCTTATCGTGTTATCTTCAAAGTAAACTCGAAAAATGAGATATTCGATATTTATAATTATCCGAATCCGTTTAATGATATAACTTATTTTACATTTTATCTTTCCGGTTCCGAATTACCAGATAAAATGAACATTAAGATTTATACTATTGCGGGAAGGTTGATAAGATCAATAGATGTTGATACAAATAAATTGAAATTCGGTTTTAATAAAATCTATTGGGATGGTAAAGATGAAGATGGCGATCAGATTGCAAATGGTGTTTATTTTTATAAAATTTCGGTTCTAAATAATAAAGATTCTTTTACGGAAATTAAAAAAATGGCAAGAGTAAGATGAGTAAATTCATTTATATACAGAATTTTTTTACGCCGCAAGTAAACCTCTTGCTGTTCCGCCATTGCCCCGATCATTAAATTTTCACATCTTCAATCTAGGATTATATGTTTTTTGTACTAATTAAAAGGAGGTAGCTATGTGTGGCATAGTAGGTTACATTGGTAATAAAAATTGTGTACCGATTTTGGTTGAAGGATTAAAGCAACTTGAATATCGTGGTTATGATTCGGCTGGAGTTGGAATAGTAAAGGACGGAAAATGTGAAGTTGCGAAGGCAAAAGGCAAGGTAGCGGATTTAGAAAGTGTTATTGAAAAGAAAGATTTAGACTCAACAATAGGTATCGGACATACAAGATGGGCTACACATGGCGAACCAAACGAAACGAATGCACATCCTCATGTAACCGATGATTCCAGTTTGATGCTAATACATAATGGTATCATTGAAAATTATAATGTACTGAAGAAAAAATTAATTAGTGATGGTTATAATTTTAAGAGTGAAACAGATACTGAAGTTCTGCTGCATTTGATTGAAAGCATTTATAAAGAGGAAAAAGACCTTTTTACCTCCGTACGTAAAGCGTTACTGAAAGTAGATGGAACTTATGGTATTTGTGTAATCTCTAAAGACGAACCGGATAAAATTATAGTGGCCAAAAAAGGTAGTCCGCTTGTAGTTGGAATAGGAATTGACGAAAATTATATTGCTTCAGATGTAAATGCACTTATTGCGTATACCTCGCGTGTTGTATATCTTGAAGATGATGAGATTGCCATAGTCACCAGAGATTCTTTTACTGCTAAAACGATCAAGGATAAAAAAATTGAGAAAGAGATTCATGAAGTATTAATGGATATTGAAGAGATAACCAAAGGAGGTTATCCCCATTTTATGCTTAAAGAGATTATGGAACAGCCGGAATCTTTAAAAAATTCGATGCGTGGTCGTCTTCTCTGGAAAGAAGGTATTTCAAAACTTGGTGGTCTCCATGGTTTTGAACAGAGATTAATTAATTCCAAAAGAATTATCATCTCTGCTTGCGGTACCTCTTGGCATGCGGCATTAGTAGGGGAATATATGCTAGAACAGTACACAGGTATTCCCGTGGAAGTTGAATATGCATCTGAATTTCGTTATCGTAATCCAATCATTACTCCTGATGACACGGTTATTTTCATTTCTCAAAGTGGTGAAACTGCTGACACATTAGCTGCTCTTAAAGAAGCTAAAAGGAGAGGAGCTTTAACTCTCGGTGTAGTAAACGTTGTAGGTAGTTCCATTGCACGTGAAAGTGATACTGGTGTTTACATACATGCCGGTCCGGAAATTGGCGTTGCCTCAACTAAAGCTTTTACCTCTCAATTAGTTGTACTTTCGTTGATTGCAATCTTAATTGCACGTAGTAAAAATTTGAGTCTCCAAGACGGCAGAATGATAATTCGTGAATTAGAATCCATTCCAGAAAAGGTTGAATCTATTCTAAAGATAAATGAACAAATTGAAAAGATTGCAGAAAATTTCGTGAATGCTACCAACTTCCTTTATTTGGGTAGAGGATATAATTTCCCGGCAGCTCTCGAAGGTGCTCTTAAATTGAAAGAAATAAGTTATATACATGCTGAGGGTTATCCCGCTGCAGAAATGAAGCACGGACCCATTGCTTTAATTGACGAAAAAATGCCTTGCGTATTTATAGCTCCTCAAGATTCAGTTTACGATAAAGTGATTAGCAATATTGAAGAAGTAAAAGCACGCAAGGGTGTTGTAATTGCTATTGCAAGTCAGAATGATACTAAAATTGATAAACTTGTAGATTATGTGATAAGAATACCGGATACAATCAGGATGTTTATGCCTATATTAACCTCAATTCCTTTGCAATTATTGGCGTATCATATAGCTGTTAAAAAAGGATTGAATGTGGATCAGCCCCGAAACTTGGCAAAAAGTGTAACAGTTGAATAATAAATTCAGGTAATTCCGGCTATTATTAAATTAATTCTCTAATGGAGGAATTTATGGGAAGAAAAAATGTAATTATTATGGGAGCTGCCGGGCGCGATTTCCACAATTTTAATGTATTTTATCGCGATAACGATGAGTACAATGTTGTTGCATTTACAGCAACACAAATTCCTAATATCGATGGACGAGTTTATCCTGCGGAATTAGCCGGTAAACTTTATCCTGAAGGAATAAAAATTTATGAGGAGAATGAATTAGTAGAACTAATTCAAAAATTTAATGTGAACGAAGTCATCTTCTCATATTCAGATGTTCCATTCGAATATGTAATGACTAAAGCATCCATTGTTAATGCTGCCGGTGCATCGTTTCGTTTGCTTGGCGGTGAGGAAACTATGATCAAGAGTTCCAAACCGGTCGTTTCAGTTTTAGCCGTTAGAACCGGTTGCGGTAAATCCCAAACTTCCCGGAAAATAGTGAAATTGTTAAGAGAAGCTGGGAGAAAAGTTGTTGCAATCCGCCACCCAATGCCGTATGGTGATTTGGTTAAACAGAAAGTACAACGCTTTGCCTCACTTGATGATCTAAAAAAACACAATTGTACTATTGAAGAAATCGAGGAGTACGAGCCCCATATTGCACTTGGCGGTGTAATTTATGCCGGAGTGGACTATGAAGCAATTTTGCATGAAGCGGAAAAAGAAGCAGATGTAATTCTTTGGGATGGTGGTAACAATGATATGTCTTTCTATAAGGCTGATGTTACTTTTACCGTTGCGGATCCGCATAGACCAGGTCACGAAATGAAATATTATCCGGGCAATACATCACTTAGAATGGCGGATGCCGTTGTGATTAATAAAATTGATTCGGCAAATGCAGATGATATATTAACGGTAATTAAGAATTGCAAAACTGTTAATCCGGATGCTACTATAATAGAAGCGGCTTCTCCGCTCACTGTTGATGATCCTTCTATCATTAAAAATAAGCGTGTTTTGGTTGTTGAAGACGGACCCACTTTAACTCACGGGGAAATGAAATATGGTGCCGGTACGGTTGCAGCTCAGAAATTAGGAGCTGCAGAAATCGTTGATCCGAGACCATTTACCGTGGCTTCAATTACTGAAACGTATAAAAAATATCCCAACATAGGTATTCTTTTGCCTGCGATGGGATACGGCGAAAAACAAATGAAGGATCTGGAAACAACTATTAACAATACCGATTGTGATTCAGTTGTAATTGGAACTCCTATCGATTTAGGCAGAATATTAAATATAAATAAACCCTCAACCAGGGTTATGTACGAACTTCAAGAAATCGGAGATAATACTGTTGAATCTGTATTAAAGGAAAAAGGGATAATATGAGTAAGATTGCTGTAGTTGCCTTTGGCGGCAACGCAATGATTCGAGGTGATCAGAAAGGGACTATTGAAGAACAGGAAAAAAATGCTTACGATACTTGTGAAAAGGTAAGCAGGCTTCTAGAACATGGTTATAATATTATCATTACACATGGTAATGGTCCGCAGGTTGGTAATATACTCCTTCGGAATGAAGCCGGATTTGAAAAATTCAAAATTCCTAAAATGCCTTTGGATATCTGTGTGGCTGATTCCCAAGGTGGGATTGGCTATATGATTGAACGTATGATGAGAAACGTTTTAAATGATAAAGGCATTTCGAAAAATGTTGTTACCTTAGTTACTCAAGTATTAGTAGATATTAAAGATCCTGCATTCAAAAATCCCACAAAACCGGTCGGACAATTCTATTTGAAAGAAGAAGCAGATTTGTTGGCTAAAGCAAACGGCTGGATTTTTAAGGAAGATCCGAGGAAACGAGGATGGCGAAGAGTAGTAGCTTCTCCCAAACCGATCGATATCATTAATAAAGAAGTTATTAAAGAACTCGCCGATAACGGGCATATTGTTATTGCTGTTGGAGGCGGTGGAATCCCGGTTTATATGGAAGAAAATAACAGGCTCGATGCCCAAGAAGCGGTTATCGACAAAGATTTGGCGTCCTCTCTACTGGCTCGACAAATTAATGCTGACCAATTTTATATTATTACCGATGTACCCAAAGTTTACGTGAATTTCAATACTCCAGAGCAAAAAGCTCTCGATATTGTAAGTGCGGAAGAAGTGAAAAAATATCTTTCCGAAGGACACTTTGCCGCAGGTAGTATGGGTCCAAAAGTTGAAGCAGCTATTAATTTTGTTGAAAACGGTGGAAAGGAAACTATCATAACTAACGAAAATGAATTGACGAAGCCCAATTGCGGGACAAGAATTATAAATACTGAATTATTTGAAAAGATTTACTCAAATTGAATTATAGGAGAATGATATGGCTGTAAATATGAAAGGTAAAAGTGTTGTATCTATACAAGATCTATCATTGGAAGAAATTAATGAAATATTTGATTTGGCTAAAATATTAAAGTTAAGAAGATTAACCGGCGAACCGCATCGACTTTTGGAAGGTAAAAAATTAGGAATGATTTTCGCAAAACCTTCAACAAGAACTCGAGTTTCATTTGAAACCGGTATTTATGAATTAGGTGGAATCGGAATGTATTTCGGTCCAAACGATTTACAATTAGGGAAAAGTGAAAATATTCATGATACCGCTAAAGTTCTTTCGCGTTACTTGGATGGTATAATGATCAGAACTTTCAGCCACCAAGATGTGGTTGACTTAGCCAAATACGGAGATATTCCTGTAATAAACGGTTTAACCGATTTGCTACACCCGATGCAGGTTCTTACAGATATCTTTACTGTAATGGAAAAGAAAGGTGATGTTCGCGGATTGAATTGGGTATATATCGGTGACGGTAATAATATGGCTCATAGTATGTTATACGGCTGCTCCAAGACAGGTATAAATATCACTATAGCTTCACCTTCTGGTTATACTCCTAATGAAGATATTGTTAAGCAAGCTAAAGAGAATGCTGCCTATATGGGGAGTACAGTGTCGATTGTTTCCGATCCTGTTGAAGCCGTTAAAGATGCTGATATTGTTTATACTGATGTTTGGGCATCAATGGGGCAGGAGAGTGAAGCGGAAGAGCGTAGAAAACATTTTATGAAGTATCAAGTTAACCCTGAACTGGTTAAACACGCAAAAGATGATTATCTCTTTATGCATTGTTTGCCTGCCCATAGGGGAGATGAAGTAGTTGACGAAGTAATTGATTCTGAAAATTCAGTTGTTTTCGATGAAGCTGAAAATAGACTACACGTTCAAAAAGCCGTTATGGCATTAACAATGTAATTTTTAGGGAGATTTTTTCTCCCTTTTTATTAAATTTTATTTGTTTTTTTTGAAAAATTCTATAGATTTCGGATCTAAATTTTGGGCAGATAGCTCAGTCGGTAGAGCAAAGGACTGAAAATCCTTGTGTCGGCGGT
>CAZNJB010000051.1:0-22130 GCA_964573255.1 uncultured Melioribacteraceae bacterium | reverse complement strand
TAATTATCTAACGAACTAATTTTCGGTGCGTATGGAACGAGGAACTAAATCCCCAGTCAAAATTATTTTGGGATTTTTATTAATCGCCTTAATAATTTATTTGGGAATTCTATTTTTCGATTTACTTGTAATGCTGTCTATCTCCATATTGATTGCAATGATATTTAACCCATTAATATCAATTTTGGAACGACACGGGCTTAGTAGAAATATTTCCGTTTTATTTGTATTGGGACTTGCACTCTTTCTCATAATATTAGGTTTCTCATTTTTAGTACCTACAATTGCTTCCCAAATGAATGCATTGACTTCAAATATTTCTCAAGATAAGATAAATAATGTTCTTAAACAGATCCAAGATTCTCTGGGCGATTATATTCCATTCTTAGATTCAACCGATTTTGCGACTAAATTCAGCGAGTTTTTCTCTTCCCTATTCTTCTCAAGTATAAACAATATTTCTAACATTGTTTCAGGGATTGTATCGGTTTTAGCTATTGCAGTTATCGTTCCATTTATGACTTACTTCATTCTCAAGGATAATAAACGGATAATTAAAGGTATTATCAACATTATGCCCAACAGATATTTTGAAATGGCATATTCTGTTATTCACCAAATTTCGCTGCAATTAGGAAGATTTGTTAGAGGTTGGATTTTCGATGCATTTGTAGTGGGAGTACTCAGTGCTATCGGTTTAACAATTTTGGGAATAAAAAATTCGGTTACAATCGGATTTGTTGCGGGAATCGGTCACTTAATTCCATATTTCGGTCCGCTGGTTGGCGGCTTGCCGGCAATAGTGATTTCAATAGTTCAGTTTGGAAACCTGTCTATGCTGCCGAGTATAATAATTATGTTTCTCATCGTTTATACATTAGATAACGGATTTATTCAACCGAATGTTTTTTCTAAATCTGTTGATCTTCACCCTTTAGCTATTATTATTTTAATTATTATCGGAAGTCAAGCTATGGGGGTTATTGGAATGCTTTTAGCAGTTCCTGTTGCTACCGTTATTAGAACAGCAGCAAGAGAGATTTATATCGGGTATAAAAGATATAAGATCATTAAACACTGAAACTCATTGTTTTTTTGTTCCCTTATTTTCGTTCGTTCGATGCTGCTAGCATACAAAGTATACTTATTTACTCATTTTAGTGTAGATAGATAAATTCGTATATGTTATATTAAGTAGTGAACAATCTCAATCTATCTATAATGATAAGAAGGTTTCTAATAATAATCATACTGAGTCTTTTGATTTTTTCTTGTAAAAGATATAACTCAGTATTTCAAAACGATGCAGAGTTACCTACTTCTATTCCGGAAGGAGTAAGAATATTCAAAGCACGAGACGGTGAAATTGGGATTGAATGGATAAAATATGAAGAGAGTAATTTAAAAGGATATAACATTTATAGAGCAGACGGAGACAGTTCTACTTTTGAATTTTTAGATTTTACAGAAACAGATTACTATTTGGATGATTCTTTAGATTACGATATGGAATATTTTTATAAATTAACTTCGGTAAATAAAAACGGTGTCGAAAGCAAATTTTCGAAAACCGTTTCAGCCAAGCCAGTTAACATTTATCCTCCCCTCCCTCCTTATCAAATTGACGTAAATGCACAAAATTGGAATGATGATAAAAAAATAATTATCTCGTGGATTCCTTTTGAAAATTCTGATATTTCACACTTCGAGATTTATCGTAAAACGATTGATAATGAATTTACTCAAGATGATTTATTGGGAATCACAAATCAATTTTTTTTTACAGATACAATTGACGTTCAAATACTCAGAAAATATTATTATACTTTAAAAGCAGTGGATAAAGGAGGACTTAAAAGTAATTACACAAGAACCGTAAGCGATATTATTTTAGATGCACCGAAACTCATTTATCCTGTAGATCTTAACATTTTAGCATCGCCATTCGAATTTATTTTCGTTACTTCAGGAGCGCCGGCAAATTATAAATTATTCATACAATCCAACCAGTTTTTAGATATCATAGATGAAATTTCAATTTATTCTAACAATAGTCACGATACGTTAACCATAAGTTATGACCCTCATTTTCTCCAACAGAATCACACCTATTACTGGCGCGTAGCAGCTTATACAAATTCACTCGATAACGCAAATTCGTTTAGCGAAATGCAGTCATTCACAATTATTGCCGGTAATTAAAATGAAGAAATTCCTCTTCATTATACTATTATTAATTTCACTCACAAAGAATGTTGCCCAAACAGGCAATGATTCTCTTAATTTTCAAATACAAAATTATTCTCCGAGAATTTTAAGTTCACTTTTTGATAAGCAGTTGAACACCTACTCACTAAACGACAAATTCCTTTACTCCACTAAATTTAATTCATTGTTTATAGGTATCAACGAGGAATTTCGTTCAACGGTAATCAATTCTGCCGCAAATCATATAAAGGACGAACAGAATTTTTCGCTTTTAAGCGAATATGAATTTAACAGCTTTTTTAGTTCCGGATTATTAGTTAATAGCGATATTTATTCAGACGACAGAAATATCAGCATCAACGAAGCATCAATTCATAGTGCTTCATTGTACGGAAAAATAAAGCCATTTAATATTTTGGATATCATTCCATTTGCCGGATATACTGTTAATAGACAAGTCGGTGAGACAAATAAGGGATTAATATACGGAAGCGAACTTTTATTGAAAAATTTTGCAATAAGTGATTTAATCTTAAGCGGTTCCATTAAATTGGAAAACGAGGATATCCGGCCAAGGAGAAATTTATTAAGGGAAGGACGTGTAAGATTAACAAGCGATTTCAATAAATCATTCAAAAACTTCTTGGACGTGAAATACTCTCAAAAGAGGAAAGATTTTTATTTTTCGACGGATACGTTAACTCAAAAATATTTCAATATTACAAATAATATCCAAAGCAGAAACGAAACACTTTACGGCTTATTTAATAAGTTTCTTTATAATGATCTTTCATTAAACTCCACTTTCGAGTTAAACGGTTCTATTACACTTAGAAATATTGAGCGCGAGACAAGATATATAATTGTTGAAAATATTAATTCATCATCCTTCGACACCGATATTGAAGAATTAAGGCTGAATTTAGACGGGACCTACCGTTTCAACTCTTCAAATTTCAATGCATTTTTAAGAGCGCAATATTCGGAAAGACAGGAAACACATACGGCAAAACGTATCGAGGGTTCCAATGAAATATTTTACCAGAATAGAGTAGAATTGGAGAAACAGAAGAATAACGAAAGCAAGCAAATTACTATTACTGCCTCTTCCAATTGGGATATAACCTCAAAGGATAAAATATTTTTAAGCTTACTCCACCGGAAACTCACTTATGATACACCCAGTGAAAGTAATTATGACGACAGAGACGAATTACTATCCCTATTCCGATTGGGTTATCTAAAAAAGTTCACTCCTTTATTCTCATTTTATATGAACTTGGAAGCAGCATTAAATCACATAGTTTATATATTCGCCGAGCGAAGCTCTAATAATAATTATAAAAGATTCTTAAAATTCAATTCAGGGGGAATTGTTTCAACCCAATATTTAACTACAAACGCCTCTGCTGAAGTTTCGGCAAATTATACGGTATACGATTTTGAAGATCTTAATCCTAATTTCAAAAGCTTTGCTTTCAGACAATTCGTACTTAAAGATTCGACATCAATAAAATTATCATCCAGATTATATGCAGATGTTAACGGTTACATTAAGTTATCAGAACAGGGTGATTTTAAGTGGAACGAATTTAAAACACGTCCGAGTAGATTTTTGGAAGAATTTTTCCTGCTACCGAAACTGGTCTTCAGATTGAAAAATATCGAACTAGGTTTGGGCATCAGGTATTTTTCATTACAGACATATTTATTCAATTCAAAGCTTGAAAAAACAAAAGATAAATTGTACAACAGCGTTGGTCCCCTGTCCGATATTTCGGTCAATCTAAATAAATTAATCTTCCGTTTAAACGGTTGGTATGAATTCATCAGAAATGAAAATAATACGAGACGCGAGCTTGTAAATCTAAGATTTCAAATGGATTGGAACTTTTAATTAAAAAGTAATTAAATTGAATTTTAAATTGAATAAATTTAGCAGCAATTAATAGTGAAAGAAATCGTAAAAAAAATAAAGAGCGATCCTAATTTAATTCCGGATATAGAGAATTGGATAATCTCGCAACTTACCGAACTGAATTTGGACAAAAATCAAATCAATGCTGTCGGTATGGCGGTTTCTGAAGCTGTTTCAAATAGTATTATTCACGGCAATAAATCGGATCCAAAGAAGAAGGTCACCATAAAAATCACTAAAAATAAAAACGACATTGAGATTTCTTTAAAAGATGAGGGTGAAGGATTCAACCCAAATAATATTCCGGACCCAACATTGCCTGAAAATCTTATGAAAGAAAGTGGTAGAGGAATTCATATCATGAGGACTGTTCTCGATGATGTTATTTATAAATTTTCATCACAAGGAACTGAACTAATACTCAAAATACATAATGACTGAAATAATAATATCAATTAGAGGAGAAATGTTATGACAAGAAAAAAAATTGCACTTATCGGCGGTGGAATGATTGGTGGAGTGCTAGCTCAATTAGCAGCCTTAAGAGAGCTGGGCGACATAGTGATGTTCGATATTGTAGAAGATATGCCTCAGGGTAAAACCCTCGATATTTCCGAAGCGGCTAGAGTTGACGGTTTTGACGTTAGCCTGAAAGGTGCAAATAATTACGAAGATATTGAAGGTGCAGACATTGTAATTGTTACCGCAGGTATTCCCCGTAAACCGGGAATGAGCAGAGACGATTTGTTGACTACTAATGCTAAAATTATGAAATCCGTTGCCGAAGGCGTTAAACAGTATGCTCCAAATTCCTACGTTATAATTATTTCCAATCCGCTCGATGCAATGGTTACACTTTTCCAGAAAGTCAGTGGTTTCCCTCATAACAGAGTTATGGGACAAGCCGGAGTGTTAGACTCTTCACGCTTCTCAACTTTTATCGCCTGGGAACTCGGTGTTTCGGTAAAAGACGTTAACGCAATGGTACTTGGCGGTCACGGCGATACAATGGTTCCTTTAGTTAGATATGCAAATGTAAACGGCATTCCCGTAATGGAAATGTTAGAACGCAAATACGGAGATAAAGAAAAAGCGAAAGAAGTAATGGATGCTATGGTTCAAAGAACCAAAATGGCGGGTGGAGAAGTTGTAAAATTATTAAAAACCGGAAGTGCATTTTATTCCCCTGCATCTTCGGCAATCGCTATGGCGGAATCAATTCTTAAAGATCAAAAAAGAGTATTGCCTACATGTTCATATCTGAATGGTGAATTTGGTGTAGAAGGATTTTACGTAGGCGTTCCTGCCGTATTAGGTGCCAATGGAGTTGAGAGAGTAATTGAACTTTCGCTTAATGAAGAAGAACAAGCTGCTTTCAATAATTCAATCAACGCAGTTAAAAAATTAGTTGAAGATATGGAAAGATTGGGATTCTGAGAAATCTTTAAAACAAAAAAGCCGCCTCTCGGCGGCTTTTTTTATAATTCAGCGTAAACACTAACAAATTTTCGATTATTTCTTTTGGTTTCAAATTTAACGAAACCGTCAATTTTTGCGAATAATGTATCGTCACCGCCTTTACCAACATTTGCGCCTGGGTGAAATTTTGTTCCGCGCTGTCTTACTAAAATAGAGCCAGCAGAAACTTGCTCACCGCCAAATCTTTTAACGCCTAAATACTGCGGATTACTATCGCGACCGTTCCTTGATGAACCTTGACCTTTCTTATGAGCCATTTATTCCTCCGCTGTTAACCTATTTTCAAAACTTCAATTTGAGTTAAATGCTGTCTGTGACCGTTTTTCTTCTTATAAGATTTTCTTCTTTTTTTCTTGAAAACAATCACTTTATCATCTTTAATGTGCGAAAGTACCTTAGCTGTAACTTTCTTTCCTTCAACTACCGGAGCACCTATTTCGGTATTTTCACCATCCGAAAAAAGTAATACTTTATCAAATGTGATCTCCGAATCGGGCTCTTCACTCAATCTCGGGACGTAATATTTTTCATTTTCAGTAACCTTGAACTGTTGTCCAGCTATATCGACAACTGCAAACATTCATTCCTCCAAATATTCTTACTTAGACCTGCAAAAATATGGAATATTATTTTATTAGTCAAACTTTTTATTTCTTTAGTTTTCTTCTCTCACCGGATATTCTTCATTTCTGAACCGAAAACAAAATATGAACACTAAAATCTAAGGTGAAGACAATTCGAAATATGTTCTATTTTCTTTGTTCCCTTTCAATCGAATATACTACAATTTGCTATCAGAACGAAGGTAAAATGTTTATACCTTCGCCCTTTTCAATCTCAACGAATTGCTGATAACGGAAACCGAACTAAATGACATAGCCAAAGCGCCTATCATCGGATTGAGCATTCCCAATGCCGCGAAAGGTATTCCAATGGTATTATAGACAAAAGCCCAAAATAGATTCTGCTTAATAGTTCTGATTGTTTTCTTGGAGAGATTGATAGCTGCAACAACGCTATTCAAATTCCCTTTAATGAGCGTAATATCGGAAGATTCTATTGCTATATCTGTTCCCGTTCCAATTGCTATTCCCAAATCCGCCGTAACCAATGCAGGCGAATCATTAATACCGTCACCAACCATTGCAACGGTTTTTCCTTGTTTTTGTAATTCTTTCACTTTTTCAGCTTTCTGATCGGGAAGAACCTCGGCAAAATAATTTTCAATACCGATTCTTTTGGCAATCGCCTCTGCAGTTTTGGCATTATCTCCGGTTAGCATGTAAACATCCAATCCGGCTTTTTTCATCTTTGCAATTGCTTCAGCCGATGTTTCCTTAATCGGATCTTCTATTGCAAGAATTCCCTCTAATTTACCGTTTACTGCGCAGAAAACTACAGTCTTACCTTGCGAACTCAATTCATCGAATTTGTTTGAGAACCCGTCCAACCGAATTGAAAACTGCTCCATCAATTTATCATTTCCCAAAGCTGCCATATTACCATTTACGATTGCAGTAATCCCAAAACCGGAATAATTCTGAAATGATTCTGGTTCTACTAAATCTACACCTAATTTTTCCGCATATTCTACCACGGCTGAAGCAATCGGATGCTCACTTTTTTTCTCAATTGAAGCTGCAATGCTTAATAACTCTCGTTCGGATATTCCGTTTGTTAAAACATCTGTTACGGTAGGAGTTCCTTCCGTTATTGTGCCTGTTTTATCCAAAACTATGGTGTCAATCTTATGAGCCATTTCCAAACTTTCACCGTTCTTAATCAAGATGCCGTGCTGTGCGCCCAATCCAGTTCCAACCATAATTGCAGTCGGAGTAGCTAATCCCAATGCACACGGGCAGGCTATAATCAATACAGCAACAAAATTGATTAACGCAATATTGAAATTGTTTGACTCGGCAATAAAGAACCAAGCCACGAACGTAGCAATTGCAATCAGAATTACCGCAGGAACGAATATCGATGATACCTTATCTGCGAGCTGTTGAATAGGTGCCTTGGAACCCTGAGCCTCTTCAACTAATTTTATAATTTGTCCGAGCACAGAATTATCACCCAGCGCAGTAATTTCAAAATTGAAAGAACCGTTTTTGTTAATTGTTCCACCAATTACCTGAGCACCTATATTCTTCTCCACAGGTATACTTTCACCGGTTAACATCGATTCATCCACAACTGAACTTCCTGATTTGACAATGCCGTCAGCAGGAATTTTTTCACCCGGTTTTATAACAACTATATCCCCTATCTTAAGTGATTCGAGTTTTACCCGCTTTTCTTTGCCATCAACAAGAATTGTGGCTTCTTTAGGTTTCAATTCCAGCAACTTTTTAATTGCTCCGCCGGTTTTCTTTTTGGCGCGAGCTTCCAAAAGTTTACCCATAGTAATAAGTACAATAATCACTGCAGCAGTTTCGAAGTAAACGTGAGGCAGTTTTCCGTTTACTTGAAGCCAATCGGGAAACAAAGTCGCTGCAACACTATAACCGTAAGCCGCTCCCGTTCCGATGGCAACGAGCGAATTCATTTCGAAAGAAAAATGCTTGAGGTTTGTCCAAAATACTTTGTAGAACCTCTTACCCGAAATAAAAATTACCGGTGTAGTGAGAATAAGCAGGATTTTATTAGTATAATCCTCATTAAACGGCCAAACCGAAGCAAACCAAGCAAGCTCTCGTGCCATACTGATAAAGAAAATCGGAAGCGTGAGCAGAGCGGAAAAGAGCAAGTCCTTCTTCAATTTATCGTAATGCTCATCTATTAACTCTTCTCCTTTTTCTTCCGATTTTTCTTCTTCCAATACTTCGGTGTGAAGTTTGTATCCGTACTTTTCGACTGCCTGTTTTGCCGTTTCGAGACTCACACTTTCATCAATCTCAAAAGTAACTTTCTCATTAGCGAAATTCACTGACACATTCTCTATGCCGTCAATCTTTTTCAGTGCCTTTTCAACTCTAGCCACACAACTGGCACAGGTCATTCCTTCTACCGGGAGGCTATATTTTTTTGTTTCCACGTTCGTCATTTTGTACTTCTTTCATTTTTACTTGCCATTTACTCAACTTCCCCAAAGAGATTCGGGGAAGCGTAGTAAAAATGGCAAAATTTTGAGAATTAATTATTAATTTCCGTAGTTTATTAGTTAACTACTCTATATCCTGCTTCTTCAATTGCTTTTTTAATTTTTTCTTCGGTTTCACTATCGCCGTTAAATTCAACTTTAGCAGTACCGATTTTCACTTTGAATTTCTCGAATCCTGCGTCGCGTAATTCTGCTTCTACAGCCATTACACAATGATGACAACTCATTCCTTCGATTTTAAATTCTTTTTCTTGCATTGTTGTTTCTCCTTATGTTTAATTTTTACATTCGAAAAATATACTATCCGTTAAAGAATACGTTATATTTTTTTGTTTTTGATTTGCATTTTTTTGAGTGGAACTCAATGCTCAAAAAATTAAATATTTTAATGTTCCCGGAGCAAGATTTGAATTAATGGTAAATTTGAATTAGATAAAATTAAAAGAGAATCGTCCTTTAATTTAAGCCACGAATGCACTAATAATGGTTTAATTTCTTCATAATTTCAGTGCAATTGATTGAGAAATTTCCCAAATTAATATTTAGTTTTTGATGATTTCACTTTAATTTCAGTAACATATTATTATTAGTAAGGTTACAAGTTAAAAATCATTCGTGAATTCGTGACTTATTTTTCCCAAATCTTCTGATCTATAAAAATCATTCAATATGGGAAGTTAAAATGCCCAATTTAATTTTCAAGGAAGAAAGCTTCAAAATTATTGGTAAATGTTTTGAAGTCCACAACAATTTGGGTCCCGGATTTTTAGAAATTGTTTACAAAGACGCTCTCGAATACGAATTCAAACGCTCCAATATTCCTTTCGGAAGAGAAGTTGAATATCAAGTCAATTATAAAGATATAATTCTTCCCCACAATTTTTTTGCTGACTTTGTTGTGTTCGATAAAATTATTCTAGAAGTAAAAGCTGTTTCCGGAATTGCAGATGAATTCATAGCTCAAGCAATTAATTATTTGAAGGTTTCCGGGTTAAGACTTGCAATAATTGTAAATTTCGGTGAGCTAAGATTGAACTACAAAAGAATTATCCTTTGAGTAAAGCCACGAATGCACTAATAATATTAAATTCATTCGTGAATTAGTGGCTTTTATTGAATTATCGGTCTGGGTATATTACTTGTAATTGTACTATCAATATTTAATGATAATTTACACTTGATCAATTGGTTTACGTGTATTTGCAAGGTTGGATTTAAACTCACTCGCCGTCATTCCAGTAACTTGTTTAAACTGCCGTGATAAATGCTGCACCGAACTATATCCTAATTCAAAAGCTATTTCACTTAGAGTAAGTTCACCGTAACGCAGTAATTCTTTAGCCTTCTCAATTTTTTGCAAAATGATAAAATGCTCTATAGTAATCCCTTCCATTTTTGAAAATATCGAACTGAGTGAAAAATAATCTTTACCCAATTGTTTGCTCAAATATTTTGAAAAAACAATATTCTCCAAATCTTCGTTTTTATATTTTTGAATCACACTGATAATCTCGGTTTTAATCGCATCAACCAGCTTACCCTTTGAATCTTCAATTAGTTCAAAGCCTTCCTTTTCAAGAGCCGCCTTGATGGCTTCGTGATCTATTTCATTTTCAGATTGGGAAATATCCACTTCTCCCAATTCAATATCATTAACTGTATATCCCAAGTTTTCGAGTTCCTCTCGAACAACTTTAATACATCTGGGACAAACCATATTCTTTACATAAAGTTTCGTCATCATTATTCCTTTATTTACTCAAATCTAATAAATAGAATTATTAATGAAAAATAAAATTCAATCATAGATATTCAACAAAATCAGTCTTCCGTCTTTAAAACGCGCGTAGCATTAAGTATAGCAATTAGCGCAACCCCCATATCACCGAAAACCGCCTCCCACATTGTTGCAATTCCTAATGCAGCTAGTACGATAAACAAAAGTTTAACGCAGAAAGCGAAAAGGATATTCTCCCATACAATTCCCCTCGTTTTCTTAGCTATTTTTATTGCAGTAGGCACGCTCGACAATGTATCATTCATCAGCACAACATCGGCGGTTTCAACAGCAGCATCGGAACCGAGTGCGCCCATCGCTATCCCTACATCGGCTCGGGCAAGAACCGGCGCATCGTTTATTCCGTCTCCAATAAAAGCAACTTTATCATTTTTATCTGATTCGGATATGATTTTCTCTATATATATAACTTTATCTTCAGGGAGTAATTCGGCATATACTTCATCAATATTAAGCTTCCTTGCAATTGTTTGTGCAGCAAAAGTGTTATCCCCTGTTAGCATTACTGTTCTTTTCACACCCAACTTTCTCAACTCTTCAATAGCAAAAGCAGCATCTTCTTTTAATGCGTCTGAAATTACAATGTAACCTGCATATTTCAAATCTACAGCAATGTGAACAACAGTTCCTTCAACATTGCATTCATCATGCTTAATATTTTCAGCGTGAAGCAATTTGTCATTCCCTGCTATTACAATTTTATCTTCAACTTCAGCTTTTATTCCTTGTCCTCCAATTTCGGTTACCTTGCTAATCATTGTTTGATCTACAGCCTCATTGAATGCTTCTAAAATTGATTGAGCAATAGGGTGATTGGAATTCACCTCAGCATAAGCGGCAAACTTCAACACTTCCGTTTCTTCGAAACCGTTCCGGGAAATAATTTCTGTAACCTTAAATTCTCCTTTAGTAAGAGTTCCGGTTTTATCGAATACAACCGTTTTAACGGATGTGAGAGCATCTAAATAATTTGACCCCTTTACCAAAATCCCCTTTCGCGATGCTCCCCCGATTCCGCCGAAATAACCGAGAGGAATACTTATAACCAATGCGCAAGGACACGAAACAACAAGCATAATAAGGGCTCTGTATATCCATACTGAAAATAGTTGACCATCAACAAGCAAAGGCGGAAGAACCGCCACCAAAGATGCCCCAAAAACTACCACCGGTGTATAATAACGTGCAAACTTCGTAATAAATTTTTCTGTCTTTGCTTTCTTTGTAGTTGCGTTTTCAACAAGATCTAAAATCTTAGTGATAGAAGATTCCCCGAATAATTTTGTTACTTTAACAGTCAGTGTACCGGATTTGTTAATCATTCCCGCCATCACACTTTCACCTGCTTTAACTGAACGTGGCACCGATTCGCCTGTGAGAGCAGATGTGTCAAGCATTGAATTCCCTTCAATCACTATACCGTCCAACGGTATTTTCTCGCCCGGCTTAACAAGTATCTTATCACCTACAAACACTTCTTCCGGTGATACTTCTTTTATCTTACCGTTCGTTAAAAGATTTGCAGTGTCCGGTCGGATTTCCAATAGACTTTTAATAGACCTGCGGGAACGGCTTAATGCAAGGTCTTGGAAAAACTCCCCGACATTGTAAAAAACCATTACTGCCACAGCTTCAGGCATTTCGTGAATTGCAAATGCGCCCAATGTAGCCACTGACATCAGAAACTGCTCATTGAACACTTGCCCTTTTACAATATTCATTCCCGCTGCTTTCAAAACACCCCAGCCACTTAAAAGATAAATGGTTACGAATACAATATATTCCGCTACGTTATATGGAGTGTTATGCAAAGAATCCTTATAAATAATTCCAATAACCAAAAACGAAATAATGGAAAATATTTTTAATAACTCTTTTTTTATATCGAACACATCTTCCTCATCTTCCAATTGAATGTCTATTATTTTAACTTCCGCTTCTAATTCTTTTATTTTCTTTTAACTTTCTCCAAATCTTTTGAACATAAAAAAAGAACCGGTAAAGTTAATAGACACGAAAAATTCACTTCTTATAATTCCGAAATTACATCTTAAATTCCGAGATGCAAAAGAGGAGCTTTTTTTTATTTATACTTTTTTACTCTTATTCACGAATACTATTCCAATTTATTCGGAAGCAATTATTATTAACGTTATTAAATGGTTTATGATTTCAATTGTTTACCATCCCGTTTGAAATCATTCTTTTGGACGTCTTGTCACAGTATTGAATATTTAATAAAGTAGATTACATCTAAAGTGAATTCCACTATTCATTAATAATCATTTAATAATTTTAACACCAACCGCACTGAACTTATCACCGTGTATATGCCCAAGAAGTTCAACAATCTCCGCATCTAAAATTTCCTCAGTAACCGGTTCGCGCAATGCAACATTAACAACAACATTATTTTTATCTTCTGCTCTGAATGAAATAATTTCGCCGCTCTCGGTTCTGCCGAATTCGCTTTCTTTAACAATTAGTACATTTACTCTTTGATTGATTTCGCTACCTCCGAATTTTGAGAAATCTCCCAACTTTGTTGTTGGAGCAAAATAGCTATAATAAATTGCAACTATAACAAAAAGTATTAACACGGAAAGAAACAATTTTTGTAAAGATTTCATATATTTCCCTTTATCTCAAATGATTGATTAAATGGTTTTCCCACCATTTCTATTACTGACATTTACGTTTATTCATGAAAAATTTTTTTATCTATTCCCTGCATTCAGCCTAATCCTTTTCTTTCATAAATTGTTAGTTCCTTTATACCTTCAATTTTATGAAGCTCAAAAAACTTATCATCCAACTTTAACTGTCCGATTACTGTTTTTTTACTTTCATAGTTATTAACCTAAATAAAAAAATTTGCCGATCCGAAGACCGGCATAAAATATTTACAATTCATTTTCAGGAGTTCTAATTGCAAACCATTTGTATAGAGCCGGAAGAACAAGCAGAGTTAAAATGGTTGAGGTAAATAAACCTCCGACAACTACCGTCGCCAAAGGTCTTTGCACTTCACTCCCGGTTCCAGTAGCTAATAACAATGGAATGAGTCCGAGAGCCGTAGTAACGGCTGTCATCAATACCGGTCGGAGTCTCAATTTAGCGCCTTCAATTGATGCTTCGTCAATCGATTTCCCTTCCTTTATTAACTGATTGAAATAAGTGACAAGCACCATACCGTTTTCCAATGCAATGCCGAAAAGAGCTATAAATCCAACTGATGCGGGAACAGATAAATTTTGCTTGGTTATCCATAAAGCAATTATACCACCAACCAAAGCTAAGGGAATATTCAATAAAATAAGCATTGAATTTTTAAGTGAATTGAACGTGGAAAAGAGAAGGAAGAATATCAACAGCAGTGTTATGGGAATTACAATCGCAAATCTTTTATTAGCTTCCTGCTGTAATCTATACTGTCCACCCCATACAGTATAATAACCTACCGGCAAATCGACATTCTTTTCAATTGCTGCTTGACTCTCCTCAACGAAAGAACCGATATCTCTGCCAATCACATTACACTGAATAGTAATGAACCGCTGATTCTGTTCGCGAGTTATTTGCCGCGGTCCTTCAATTTCTTCAATTGTAGCCACTTGACTTAAAGGTACTTGCAATCCGTTAGGTGAAGTGATTAACAAATTAGAGATTGCTTCTTTGTCGCTTCTGAATTCAGGTGCGAAACGGACGAAAATGTCGAAACGTCTGATGCCTTCGAATATCTGTCCAGCAGTCTCGCCGCCAATGGCAGTGCGTATTACTTGCTGCACATCGGATAGATTCAATCCGTATCTAGCAATGGCGTGTCTATCGACCGTAATTTTTAGTTGCGGCTTTCCGCTTACTTGATCAACTTGAATATCCGCGGCTCCTCTTATTCCTCTGAGAAGCTCAGATATCTCTTCCGCCTTTTTCTTCAACAGATTCAAATCGTCACCGAATAGTTTAACCGCCAGTTCCGCTCTAACTCCTTCGAGCAATTCGTCAACCGTCATCCTTATCGGCTGAGTGAAGTTTAACAGAACGCCCGGCATACCTTCAACTTCTTCGCGGATTTTTGCTTCAATGCCTTCCTGATCGAGACCTTCGCGCCATTCTTCTTCAGGTTTTAACAAAACATACATTTCGGCGCTGTTAATCGGATCTGTATGAGCCCCGACTTCGCCTCGCCCAATTCTCGTAACAGTTCCCCTTACTTCTGGAACACGCATTACGCGCTTTTCGGCAAGGAGGGTTATCCGCTTACTCTCTTCCAATGAAATTGAGGGAGCCATAGACAATCGAACGATTAAAGTACCTTCCTGAAGTGTGGGAGTGAACTCGGAACCGAGTTTTGGATAAACCAAAGAACCTGCCAGCAAAAATATTATCGATATTATAATAGCAGCAACTCTATTCTTAACAAAGAATTTCACAAAGGGAGTATAAGCCTTAATTAGAACACGAACAATCCAAATATCTTTTTGCTCTTTTCCGCTATCCTTCACCCTTTTTGTTTTCAATATGAATGAAGAAAGGACCGGAGCAATCAATACTGCAAAAATCAGTGAACCGAGCATTGCAAGTGCAATAGTGAACGCCAAAGGTCTGAATGTTTTTCCTTCAACGCCCTGCAATGTAAAAAGAGGAATGAAAACGGTAATGATAATGATAATCGCAAAAATAATGGGGCGCAGAACCTCCTTGCTTGCCTTGGATATAACATGCAAAAAGGGTTCGTCGGAATGTTTCCGCTTTAATCTATCAATATTTTCGACGAGTACGATACTTGCGTCAACCATCATTCCAATAGCAATTGCAAGACCGCCAAACGACATTAAATTGACCGACAACCCGAAATACTGCATACCGATAAATGCAACCATAATGGAAAACGGAATTGAAAGCGCCACAACAATGCTCGGGCGTAAAGACCCCATAAATAACATTAATATTATTGCAACAAGAATAATTCCTTGAATTAACGCATCAGTAACAGTTTTAACTGCAGATTCCACCAACGTCTTTTGCTCGTAATACGGAACGAGTTTAATCCCTTCCGGCAAAGTTTTATTTATCTCCGCCATTTTCTTTTCGACAGCACCGATTACCGTTGAAGAATTTGTTCCGTATAACTTAACAACCATTCCGGCTACAACTTCCTCAATACCGTTACGTGTTTGGATTCCTCGTCTTACGGCACCACCGATTTTAATATCGGCTATTTCTTTTAGATAAACAGGCGTACCGTCCACTGATTTAACAACAATATTTTCAAGGTCTTGTATTTTAGTTGCAAGTCCTACCGACCGAACGAGAAATTCTTCTGCATCTCTTTCAATAAAAGAAGCTCCAACATTCAGATTATTCTTCTTTATAATTTCAACAATATCGTTTACAGATAGATTATACCGCAGAAGTGAATTCGGATCCACTACAACGTGGAACTGCTTTTCCCATCCGCCTATACCGAGTACTTCCGTTACTCCGGGCACGGTTTGCAATTGGAATTTGATCAACCAATCCTGAATGGTTCTTAATTCCTCCAATGTATATTTACCCGTTTCATCTTCCAAGTAATAAAACAATATCAAACCCATTCCGGTAGAAATTGGACCCATTTGCGGATCGCCGAAACCTTCAGGAATTTGCTCGCGCGCTTCAGTAAGCCTTTCGTTAACAACCTGCCGCGCAAAATAGATATCAGTTCCATCCTCAAAGTAAATATTTACAACGGAGAGCCCGAAGTTCGAAACCGAACGAATCGATTTCAAATTCGGAAGTCCGTTCATAGCCACTTCAATCGGGAAAGTAACATACTTTTCAACTTCTTCCGGAGCCAGACCTTCGGTTTGAGTAAACACCTGCACCAATGAAGGGGAAACATCCGGAAATGCGTCAATCGGTAACTGTTTGTAACTGAAATAACCGCCGGCAACTACAAATAATCCGAGAACAACTATGAGCAAACGGTTCTTTAATACAAAATCTATTACTTTGTTCATATTTTTCCTCCCTCCTAATGTCCGTGACCGCCGAATGATTCTTTTAATATTTCGGATTTAAAAGTGTATGCGCCTTTAGCGACATAGATGTCACCCGCGTGCAAACCGTCAAGAATTTCTACAAGTTCGCCGTTTTCCATTCCAAGAGTAACAACTTGCGGATGGAATCCTTCGTCACCTTTAACAAAAACGACTTTCTGACCGTCCAATAATTGAACTGCGTTTTTCGGCACGGCTACTTCAACCGTTTTGAGGGAAGTAAACACTTTTCCCGAAACAAACATTCCGGGTTTCCAAACGCCTTGGGAATTGTCGAGTTTTACCCTTGCAACCGCCGTTCGCGTTGCTTCATCCACAGTTGGGCTGATGTAGAATAATTCCCCTTTGAAAACGGTTTTACTATGAGGAGAAGTAATTTCAACCGTTTGCCCGACTTTAACTTCGCCTAGGTTTTGCTGGTAAACATTCAACTCTGCCCAAACTGTATTCAGGTTTGCAATCATAACAATATGCTTGTCGTCGCCAATTAATTCGCCGGGAGTCATATGAAGTTCCAGAATTGTTCCATCAATTGAGGAAATAACATCATATTGAACAAGTGATTCATTACTTTCAATTACTGCAATCTTATCCCCTTCTTTTACTTTATCGCCTATTTTTTTATATACGGCTTTTACCACGCCGCCGAATCTGGGAACAATATGAGCGACTTTATATGGGTTAGGAACAATTTCTCCTGTAAGATCTCTGTAAACCACTAATTTTCCGGTACCTGCTTTCTTTACCTCAATCCCGAATTCTTTCATCACCCGATCAGAAATATTTATCACTTCTGAATGATTGTCGATGTGACCATCTTCATGAGTTTCAGCAACAACACGAATGTTTTCATTTTCTGCTAAATTTAACCCGGTTCCCAACATTAAATAAACGGCTACTCCGCCTAAAATTACCCCAACAATTAAATAGACAAAATTATTCTTATTCATTTTCTGGTATCCTCACTTTATCTTCAAATTCAAATTTCGTTAATGTTAATTCTTCCAATTCAATCACATTTCTGTTATACTCTTCTACAGCTTTAACATATTGAGATTCAAGTTCAAATAAACTGCGCTGTGCATCGAGTACATCGAGAACTGTAAATCTTCCCACCAGGTTGCCTTCGTTAATAATCTTAAAGGCGTCTTTGGCTCTCGGGATAGATTCGCGTTCAAGTTTATCTATCATCATGCCGAAAACTTTGATATTGTTATACAGAAATTTAAGTTTGGCTTCGGCTTGATTTAGTGCTCCGTCAAATTCATATTTTGTCTGGTCTTTCCTAATAATAGCTTCCTGAATATTCCCTCTGTTATCGTTAAAGAGAGGCAAAGGAATGGAAGCCCCGAAAACAAAAACATTATCGTTAGTTTCGTTCAACCTTCTAATACCGAGCGAAACGGAGAGATCGGGAATAACCTTAGCCTCTTCAAGTTCAACTACAGTTTTTACACGTTCCATTTCGGTTTTATACTGCGCCAAAGAAGGCGATTCCAATATTAACTCTCTCAGTAACTTCAATTCCGGTATATCGTATCTTAAATGAGATATATCCTCTACGTAATTAATTTGCAGATCCGGTTTACCGAGCAGGGCTTTAAGTCTGGCTTTTTCGGAAGCGAGTTGCATATCAGTATTCTGAATTAGAATTTCGAGCGATGTGGAAATCAATGAAGCTCTCGATGCTTCCGCAGGAGAAACTTTCCCTGCTTTAATCCTTCTTTCAAGATTTGTCAAAAATTCTTTTGAAATTTTGAGTAATTTCTTGTTCAATTCATTTTGACGTTGAAGTGAAGAAATATGAGTAAAAGACTTCCGAACTTCAGAGATAAGATTCAACCGTTCTTTCTCAAATTGCCACCGGGCAACATTTGAATTGATTAATTTTAGTTTCTCTGCTTTACTCAGTCTTCCGCCGAGAACAAAGTTTTGTGTAATAAAAAATGTATTCTCGCCATTATTGAAATCGCCAAAATCACCGGTTCCAAGGAAATTCTCCAAATCCATACCCACTTCAGGATTCGGATATAAACCTGCTTGTAAAGCCTCGGCTTGAAGAGCGTTAATTTCGAGCTTTAGGAATTTTAATCTTGGATTGTTTCTTAATCCGATAATTATCGCTTCAATCAATTTTAATGTACTGCTCGACGTACTATTGCCTATCTTAAATGAATCTATATCATTCGAGTCGATAATTTCTTGATAAAATCGACTAACTGAAGAAGACTCCTGAGCCAATACAGGTACGAAGTTTGTTAATATAATGATCCCGCTAATTAGTAAAATTTTACTAAACATAATGAGATTCCTTATCAATTAAAGTTCTAAAATTTATGTTTGTTTACTGGAGGCAACGAAATATTGCCTATTGATTAGTAGATAGCGGGGAGATCAAATTAAGAGGGTTACTGTTGTAAGACTTTCCAATGCCCTATTATTTTTCTGAATATTGTAATTCTTTGTTAAACTATTTTTATTATCATTCTTTATTTGAGAAAAATCAAATTGCGTGGATACGTTGAACTTTATTTTTGTATTAAAATTTGATTTTACAATATTTTCATCAATATGATTATCAAGTTTATAATCAGTACAGCCGCTGGATTCAAGACTTTTAGCAAGACCCAATTTCAGAAATGGATTTATAGCTGAATGAGAATCTTCAATATTTTCGATATGAAAGTGATCACCTTCTCCAACGCACAAAATCTTTTCTTCCAATTCAAAATGAAAAAGTGTAATGTGCGAAAGGATCACAGCTAATAAAAGAGCAGCTACAAAACGATATTTTGTTTTTAGATTATTCATTTATGCAACTCTTCCGCATGTTCCAATGCCGCATTGATTATTTTGTTAATATGTTCATCCGCTAAGGAATAATAAACCATCTTGCCTTGTTTCCGGTATTTCACTAATCTTTGTCCTCTCAATAATCTCAATTGATGCGAAACTGCCGAAACTGAAACATCGGTTAGCACCGAAAGATCACAAACACAAAGTTCCTCTTTGGTAAGAGCCATTACAATTTTAAGCCGTGTGGGATCTCCCAAAACTTTAAGAATATCCGCAGTGTCAATCACCAACTCGTTGCCGGGAAATCCTTTTTCAACATTCCTAACTTTCTCTTCTTCTATATATGTTTCTCCGCAAACCGGAGCTTCAACTTTATTTTTCATTGAAGTAAATATAAATACATTTGAGCATTTGTTCAAATGTTCGTTTAATCAAATTTGATAGAATTCATCAAAAAGCTTAATTTTAGTGGAAGCGATAAATAATCCGAGTAAATTAATATGAAAAACAGATTCTCTTTCCTCTTATTAATTATTCTTCTCGCCGCTTGTTCGCGAGCCTTATTAAAACCCGATCCAGAAATTTTGGCGGTTCCCGCTCCTTCCCAATTCAAAGTTTTATTCGAAACTTCCAAGGGTAATTTTACCGTGGATGTAAAACGGTATTTTTCGCCTAAAGGAGTGGACCGTTTTTATTATTTGGTAACAAACGGTTATTACGACGGCAATAGATTTTTCCGCGTGGTTCCCAATTTTGTGGTTCAATGGGGAATTAACGGCGATCCGGAAATAAACAAGGTTTGGGAAAATTTCGGAATTGAAGATGAGCCGGTGAAATTGAGCAATTACAGAGGCACAATCGCTTTTGCACGCAGAGGTCCTAATACACGGTCTAACCAAGTTTATATAAATTACAAAGATAATCTCAGGCTGGATACAACCAATTACAACGGCGTTAAGGGCTTTCCGGCGTTCGGCAGAGTAATTAACGGAATGGAAGTACTTGATTCCATCTATGCGGAATACCGCCAAAAACCGGATCAGGATTCGATACAGCAGAAAGGGAATGACTACTTGCAAAGAAACTTCCCCAAACTCGATTATATTATCAAAGCCAGGGTTGTTGAAGAATTATAGTAACCGGTCATTGGGTCATTTGGATTATGGTTAAATTGTCCAAAGGATTCTCTGTAAGAGTCTGTGACTGCAAGTTGAATCGCCAGCAAGTTTCACGCAAAGTACGCAAAAATTACCCGCAAAGCGCGCAAAGGGAGCTGGGGGCAATTGAGGATTTAATTGAGGCAAAAGCGGCTTTACGAGAAATTAAAAACTAGAAACAAAAAAAGAACGAGAAGCTAGAAGTAAGACGCAAGAACCCTCGTAGTGGTGACATTATCTATCCGACTCTTCGCTTCGCTCAGAGTGACAGGCTTTTTACACGTGTACCTCATCCGGGAAAATCGGCAAAATCTGGGCGATTAATTGATAATTGAAAATTGAGAATGGATAATTTGGTGGAAATAAGGCTTGGGAATAATGGAAGAATGGAATAATGTTTTGTAACTTGTTATTCATTCATCCATTCATTCATGCAATCAATCAATCCTTCTTTCTGTTTCACGCAAAGAACGCGAAGTATTTTCTTAGCGTACTTAGCGACATATTTCCTTTGCGATCTCTGCGTGAAATAATAAAAGCCAAGCCTGCCCGCCTTTGGCAAACTTTCACCTGGCTTTTTTCTTACTTTATAGTTCTCGTTTTCTAGTTTCTTCTTTCTAGTAACATCAGTATCACTTGAGCAGTATCATCTTCCTGCTCGCGCTAAACTCATTCGCTTCAATTCGATATATATACACTCCGCTCGATAATCCGCTTGCATCAAACTGAACTTCATATCTCCCTTTCCGCTTAAAACCGTTCACAAGAGTTTTTATCTCGCGTCCGAGCATGTCATAAATTACGAGTTTTACATTTCCGTTTTTCGGCAATTGGTACTTTATTGTGGTACTTGGGTTAAACGGATTAGGATAGTTTTGTCCCAGCGCGTATTCTCTTACGGCAAGTTCCCCTTGATAACTCAATTCTTTTACCGAAGTCTTTGGCAGCAGTTCTTCTTCCGCCATTATATCAGCCAATGAATATTTCCCGCCTATGTTTTCCTCTATTCTTAAACGGAGTTTTACTTCCCGGTTTCCAATGCCCTTCATATTCAAGGAATATGCAATATTATCGTACTGATACAAATTGACTCTGTTGTACGTTACATTGTCGTAAACACCAAGCAACTCTTCCGTATTAGCGTCCACAAGTTCCACGCGGAAATTTATTTCATTGTTTTCTGCTAGTAATTCCGCTACTTTCATCGAATCTACAAATCCGTAAAGTGCGGAATATCTTAACGCCGAGTTGTCGTTTACGATCATCTTTTCGCTTTCCAGATAAGAGAAATAATTATTTGAGTCCGGTTCATTTGTTATTGGGGCAAACGCAACGTTATTGCCGTCAAGAGTAACGTCTCCAATAACAAAATAGAACTCCGCGCCGTCTTTGCTTATTATTCCTTCCCTTCCAGCAGAATAAACGTTGTTGTTTGCTTTTGCCGGCCCTGAAATCGATGAAATTTCAAATGAATATGGACTCGATGATGTTGTAAATGTTATGGCTTTTATATCCGCAGTAGTTGATCCGTTTGATACTTGAATATAATTTCCCGATACGCTTAATGTTGAAATAGAGCTCGATTTATTTAAGATATATTTACAAGTAGTTCCCTGGACCCAGCTTAATA
>CAZNJB010000050.1:0-22293 GCA_964573255.1 uncultured Melioribacteraceae bacterium | reverse complement strand
CAAAAGCGGCAAGCAAAGGGAAAATCTCAAATGAAAAGAGAAGGCTACGGAAAGATGACAATAGAAGCTTTAAGACTGCATATTAAAGATATTATTTTCAATTCAATTCAAATAATTGGGAGAGAAACAAAAGGGAATAAAGATGGAATAATTACTATTCCCAAAACTATAATTCCTGAATTACTTGGTTATAATTTGAGAAATTACAAATTATATAATCATAAATAAATGATTTGCAGAAATAACAACTGAAATAAATAATATTACTGCAATTTAATTAATAGATTGGCAAAAAAGAGTTAGGTTTTAAGATGAAGAAATTAAGATACTCATTAGTTTTTCTCCTTTTTATTCTTGCGTGTAGCGAAAAATCCACCAATCCTAATGGCACATATACTGTTTCCGGCAAAGTGACTAATTCTAAAGGATCGGTTGCTAATGCTAAAGTTTCAATTGACAACGCTATTAATTGGAAAACAACCACTGATAGTAATGGCCTTTTTGAGATAAAGGGTATTTCACGCGGTAAGCATTTCATGAAATATGGTTATACTAATACAGATAACTCGTATATTGAGATAGAAGAAGACTTAACCGTATATGAAGATATTGTCTTAAACAATTTAAGATTACCCATACCTCCACATTTGGAAAATCCAAAAGAAATAGGAACAAACAGCATTTTATTGATATGGAATTCTACCGATGCTTTAGATTTCCGAGAATATAAACTTTATAGAAGAAATACCCCCGGATTGGATGAAACTACCGGAGAATTAATATTTGTATCAACAATGAGAAATGATACTACATTCAACGACACAGAATTAATTTCTGGTCAATCATATTATTACAGAGTATTTATTATGAATGAATTCGGTTCTCTAGGAGGAAGTAACATTATTAATGCACAAACTATCATTGGAAATATAATACCTAATGGTAACTTTGAAGATTTGAACAGTCTTAATTACTGGCAAATAACTAGGGGAAACGGGACAAATTATTTAACTATATTAGATGATTCTATTAAATATAATGGCACTTTTTCATTATATAATAAAAATCCTGACTTGTCAACTCCATCAAATAAATATTCAGCATTAGAATCAAATTTTCCTGTTAATTTAATTCCGCAAAGCACATATAAATTATCTGGTTGGGCTAAAGCAGAAGGTCAACGTACTGATATTGGTGGATTAGAGATAGGAATACCCCCTTATGTAGTTTTGAGTTTTGCGGATTATGGCAATATGGGTGATTCTGTAAATATTGATTGGACATACAAAGAAATCATTTTTCAAGCTCCAACTGCAACAGATTTAAAAATACATATGTATTTCCCGATTGAAAAAGTTTGGTTAGATGATATATCATTAGAGCGAATTCAGTAATATTATTTTGACTAACTAGCAAATCAATCTGCCTACTATGTGCTGTTTGGCATTTGTTATTAAATAGAAATTTTAAAGTTCATTGAATATTGCTGTTTAACATTATAAGTAAAATTAAGTGACTAACGAATTATTGTTTTAGTGGAAATTAACAACAGTTTGCAAAATTTTTAACGGAGGGGAATAATCCAAGTTACCAGTTTTGAGCTTCGGGTTATTTGCAAAGTCGTTATATAAAATGGGAAATTATGAAGATACCAAATAAAAAATGCTTGTTATTCCTCATTCTTTTGTCCGGTTACTTTTTGCAAAATTGCTCCGATCCGATATCAATTGACAATGATCGAATTTACAGAGGAAAATTTGTAGATTATATAAATGTTGTCAATTATTCTGATACCGTAAATATTATTTTTGAGCAAAAGAAAATAGAGATTAATCAAAGAGAATCTATTCCCTTCAGAATTATTGAAAATAAAAATGATAGTTTAATTAAGTTTAATTTGTACGGACATTATCAGTGTTATTCTGAAAATCCTAAGACAGTAAAAGAAATTGAAAATTTAAGAGATACACTTTTTATTCGTTATTATTATTACAACAAATTTAATAAACTATCAAAAACTACAAATTCTATTTATGCAAAAAATTATTCGGCTCCAATTTTAGAATATGTAATAATAGATAGTATTATTGTTGAAAAAGATTTAAATAAAGTTTTAAATCTTAAATCAAGATTCATGAATTAAAATACTGCATAATTTAGTTTTGTATACTCTGGATAGCAATCACATTATTTCCCATTCATTTTGCATATATTTTTTAGTTATCTGAAAGGAAAACCTGTGCTGTTATCATACCAAACAGTTTTGGTGTAGTATATTTCTCTTTAATCTTAATTTCTTGGTATTTTTATACTTGATAGGTGGCAATAATATCCCTAATAATATCAGTTGTTCGGGGCGGACGGTTTAGCAGCAACTTCGTTAAACTTCACACCTTACGAATAGCAGCCAGAATTAAATAAAATAAATTTTCTATATAATCTCCATCAGCGTAAATTAGCTTTCTAAAACTTCCAATTTTTACCTGGTCTCGTTTCAAGTAAAGAATCTCAAAGATTATATGCAAAGAACACGAAGTCTTTTCTTATCGTGCTTCGAACAGCTGTCCGGCAATGCTTTGGAACGACTCTCGTCATTACTAGGAGCAGAGTGACTAAGCCTTCCTGGCCGGCATGCAGGTAATCTGTAGTATTCGGCTCATTCAAACAGATCGCTTCGCCTCCGATAAAATCGGAGTCTCGCGATGACGGTATAACCTTAAATTCCCTCATTACTTAAAAAAAATGAACATCCATTCGTCCGGTCATGTATCCATGCTATAACTTAAGATTAGCGACAAAAGAAATGGGGCTAAAGCCGACTACAAATTCTGCGAATAAAAATTAATACTTCCCATCAATGAAAATCTAATTAATCCGTGTCATCTTTGTTCTATCAAATCACATTTCACACGGTCTTAAAGTCACAACACGTAGTGCCTTATTCCCTTATTTCCTAAACTCCTCTGCGATCTCTGCGTGAAACTTAAATACTTTGTTACTTAATTACATCCCCCGCTATCATTTCCCCTTTAATCAAATCATCAAAGGTTTCCCGTTTTCTGATAACGTAATGCTCATAATCGTCCACCAATATTTCGGCTGCTCTGCGACGCGCGTTATAATTTGAAGCCATTACCATACCGTAAGCGCCGGAAGACATTACCGCAAGCAACTCACCCGGTTTAACCTTACTTATCTCTCTTTTCTTACCGAGATAATCGCCCGTTTCGCAAACCGGTCCTACAATATCCGCAATAATGTCGTCTCGTTCCTTTATTACTACCGGTTGAATATGATGATATGCTTTATACAAGCTCGGACGGAGTAAGTCTGTCATCGCTGCGTCAATAACGACAAAATTTTTATCGCCATTCTGTTTTGTGTAAAGAACTTTACTTACCAGGATTCCAGCATTTGCCATAAAATAACGCCCCGGTTCAAAATCCAATCGGCAGTTCAAATCTTTTACAACCGGAATAATGGCATCCGCTAACTCTTTCGGCGAGAAGGGGTTTTCTTCAAAATATTTCACTCCGAACCCGCCGCCTATATCGAAATGCTTAAGATAAATTCCGTTTTTCTTCAATTTCAAATAGAGTTCCGCAAGTTTTTCAACAGCTTCCAAATAGGGAGATATTTCAACTATCTGCGATCCTATATGCATATCAATTCCACGCAGTGAAATATTCGGCATTTGCGATGCTTTTAAATAAGCGTTAACCGCCTCTTTCGAACTAATGCCAAATTTATTCTCAGACAATCCGGTGGAAATGTATGGATGCGTTTTCGGGTTTACATCAGGGTTCACTCTTATGGCAAGCGGTGCAATCACCCCAAGCGTTTCGGCTATTCTGTTTATAAAT
Organism: uncultured Melioribacteraceae bacterium; assembly: GCA_964573255.1. Lineage (GTDB taxonomy): Bacteria > Bacteroidota > Ignavibacteria > Ignavibacteriales > Melioribacteraceae > CAYNUJ01. Next base: position 18,430 of record CAZNJB010000050.1, on the reverse strand, counting down.
TCAATTTCTTGAAGGGATTCCGCCTTTATTAACGAAACGCCTTGTTCCAACCCCATTTTAATTTCGTCGGCGTTTTTTCCGACACCGGTAAGAATTATATCTTTCGGATTTACTCCTGCTTTAAGTGCACGGAATAATTCCCCGCCGGAATTAACGTCTATGCCCGCGCCGAGTTTATTCAATAATGCTATAATACTTAAATTGAAATTGCTTTTTGAAGCATAGAAAATCCGGTGATCTATTCCGGAAAATGCTTCGGTAAATTCTTTGTATTTTTCCGCAATATGATTCTTCGAATAAACATAAAGCGGAGTATCGTATTCTTTTGCTAGTTTATTTACCGGAACGCTCTCGCAGTAAAGTTTATTTTCTTTATATCTAAAATATTCTGTTTCAAATAGTTTCATAAATCCTCGTCAATTTGAAGCCCCAAAGATATAAATTCTTGATTAAAGTATGTACGAAAATCTATTTTGTTTGTGAGACAAATAATCATAATATAATATGTAAGAGATTAATTATTTTGATATAAACTCCAATTTTGTTTTCTTGCGTGGTTCAATTTGAGGATTAAATGAAAGAAATAAGAAATATAGCAATAATTGCTCACGTAGATCATGGCAAAACTACGCTTGTTGATCAACTGTTAAAACAATGTCAGGTTTTTCGCAAAAATCAAGTTGTCAGGGAACGCTTTCTCGATTCCAATGATTTGGAAAGAGAACGTGGAATCACAATTTTATCGAAAAATATTAGCATCCCTTATAATGATTATAAAATAAACATTATAGATACTCCAGGCCACGCAGATTTTGGTGGGGAAGTTGAACGTGTTCTTAAAATGGCAGACGGAGTTCTTCTGCTTGTCGATTCCTTTGAAGGACCGATGCCGCAAACAAGATTTGTACTCGAAAAAGCGCTGCAATTGCATCTTAAACCGATTGTAGTAATTAACAAAATCGACCGTCCTGATAACAGACCGGAAGAAGTTCTGGATGAGATATACGATTTATTTATTGATCTCGGTGCGGACGAAGATCAGTTGGACTTTCCGTATTTATTTGCAAGCGGTAGAGACGGTTGGGCGGTAAATAATTTATCCGATCAGCCTGAAAATTTAAATCCACTGTTGGAAGCAATAATCGAACATATTCCCGCGCCGGAACAATTGGAGGGAACTACTCAAATTCAAGTTACATCATTGGATTACAATGATTATGTTGGAAGGATTGGAATTGGGAGAGTATTTCGCGGCAAATTGAAAAAGTCGGACAAACTTAGCATTATCAAACGCGAAGGAACGGTTCTAGCAGCCGAGCCTAAACAATTATTCGTTTTTGACGGCTTGAGCAGAGTTGAAGTGGATGAAGTTGAATGCGGAGATATTTGTGCAATTGTTGGAATTGACGGAATTGATATTGGCGATACGATTGCAGATGTTAATAATCCTGAACCGTTGCCAATTATTTCAATTGACGAGCCGACAATTAGTATGACCTTTACCGTCAATAATTCACCATTTTATGGACGAGAAGGGAAATATGTAACTTCCCGTCAGTTGAGAGACAGGCTTTTCAAGGAATTGGAACAGAATGTTGCCCTGCGTGTTGCCGAAACCGGTTCTCCTGATGCGTACAAAGTTTCCGGTAGAGGAATTTTGCATCTTTCCATATTGATAGAAAATATGCGGCGTGAAGGTTATGAATTACAAATAAGAGAACCCAAAGTAATTTATAAAGAGATTGACGGAAAGAAAGCAGAACCGATAGAAATACTTGTTGTAGATGTTCCAACTGAATTTTCAGGAAAAGTGATTGAACTGGTTGGACAGCGAAGAGGTGAATTGGTTAAGATGGAAAGCAAAGGCAACTTAACCAAATTGGAATTTCACATTCCTTCCCGTGGTCTTATGGGGTTGAGAACCAAAATATTAACGTCTACATCCGGTGAAGGAATAATGCACCACCGTTTCTATCAATACGAATATTTCAAAGGCTCAATAGGTAAAAACAGGAATGGAGCTCTCATCTCAATGGGAGAAGGACCCGCCACCGCTTATGCAATTGATTCGCTGCAAGATAGAGGCAAATTTTTTATCGATCCGGGTGAAGTAGTTTATGAAGGTCAAATTGTTGGTGAGCACAATAAAGAAAACGATATCGAAGTAAACGTTCAGCGCGGTAAAAAGCTTACAAATATGAGAGCTTCGGGAGCGGATAAAGCGATAAAGATTACTCCGGCAATTAAATTCTCTCTCGAAGAAGCCCTCGAATATATAAAAGAAGATGAAATGGTTGAGGTAACCCCTAAATCAATTAGACTTAGAAAACTTCACCTTAATCCTCACGACAGAAAAAGATTCAATTTGGGAAAAAGCATATAACTTTTTCCCAATTGCTTTCTTCTCGTTTTGGTTATTTATATATGCAATTCTTAATCATTTGCTAATTCAATCCAGCAAGAACCGATGCGATATTTCGTAAGTTTACGATATATCGTTTATTGTTGTTATTCTGGTATTAATAAAATTCCATTAAAACCGACTTATTTAATAAAAATCGAGCATAAATCGACTGGCACATTAATTGTTTCTGGTGAAACAATCTTTGACGAATTTAATTTTTACGGAAGCCGGCAAGTTTCAATGTAAATAGCTTAAAATTTATGTGAATTGAATAATGAAGGCTTAATGAGTGAATAGTAATAGTAAAGAAAAGGATGGTAATTCCGCCGGCTTTCTCCCCTTCTAATACAGACAATTAATTATACTAATTTTACACACTGATTTAAGTAAAGCTAAACTACTCAATTAACATCACGAAGACTCTGATTAAACAGATAAGTCTCGAAATAATTACATCACCCTATTTAATTACAAATAATATGATTAAATACTAATCAATTATTTATCTATTTTAAACTTATTCTCAATTAAATCAAAAATCATTTGAGCAAAAATTGCCATTAAAGCAGCAGGGACCGCACCTTCTAAAATAAGTCCAACATTATCCAATCGTATCCCCGTTAGAATCGGCTGACCATAACCTCCCGCTCCAATCAAAGCGCCGAGAGTAGCGGTTCCAATATTAATTACAACAGATGTTTTTATCCCCGCCAAAATTGAGGACAAAGCCAATGGAAATTCAATTTTTAACAGTATGCTCTTTTTGCTCAAACCTAATACCTCTGCCGATTCCCTAATTGCAGCAGGAATTTCTTTAAAGCCCAAATATGTATTCCTGACAATGGGTAACAGACTGTATAAAAATAATGCGAAAATTGCCGGTGTCGTGCCTATGCCGAATAGGGGTATCATAAATACGAGCAAAGCAAGTGATGGAATAGTTTGTAATATCCCGCTCAAACCCAAAATTACTTTTCCAATTTTATCATTGTAAAACGAAATTATTCCTAAAGGGATTGATATTAGTATTGCTGCAATCATTGAGATAATCACAAGAAGAAGATGTTCTCCGGTATTTTTAATGAGCCTTTCCCAAAAATTCGGTTCGTAATTATTAACGACAACGTTTAATTTGTTCTTTAAGAACACCGCCGCTACTTCAGACTCGCTCATACCGTCTATCTTTACTTTTTTGTTTAAGTTAATCATCTCCTTTTCACTGATCAACCCTTCGAGCTCATCAATAAATTTAATTTCTTCAGCCCGGTTCAAATTATATAATAGAACGGCTTCATATCTGGTAAAATATTGCTTGTCGTCCTTTAATAATATCAAATCATAATATTCTATTTCGGCATCAGTAGAATAAATATCTATAACGTCAATGGAGCCGGAATTTAATCCTCTATACGCTAAATCGTGGTCAATCCCCTTTACTTCATTTTGAACCAACCCATACGTTTTTTTAAGCCCTTTCCATCCGTCCCCCCTATCAATAAACTCGTTAGTTAATCCCAGAACCAAATCTGGATAATTCCTCAAATCAGAAATTGTTTTGATGTTTAATTCTTCCGCCTTTTCTCTTTTCATACCGAGTGCGTAAGTGTTATTGAAGCCCAAAGGTTTGCTCATTCCAATATTCTTTGCTAAAAGCAAGGAATCCAAACAACAATCAGCTCTATTATTATTGTTGAATATTTCCCTGATTAAAGTACCGGTGTATTCCACATAAATATCTATCTCCCCTTTCAATAACGCATTCCAAAGGATTCTCGTTCCGCCGAGTTGGGATTTATGAACCGCTTCAGTTCCCTTCGATACAGCCAGACTTTTAACTATCTCACCCAGTATAACCGATTCGGTAAACTTTTTACTGCCTACAATTAAAGGCTTATCCCCGCCATTGCAGGATAAAAGAAACAGAGGCAATATAAGCAGCAACCTTTTCAAATTATATTATTCCTCTGAGCGTTAATAAAATGTGAAACAAATTCATTGACCGGTGAATTTAGAAACTCTTTAGCAGTTCCTTTTTGAACAATTTCGCCGTCATTCATCAGTACAATTTCATCGGCAAAAAACACGGCTTCGTTCAAATCGTGAGTAACCATAATAACGGTTTTATTTAATTCAATAAAGATATATTTCAAATCATTTTGAAGGTCATAACGAATCAACGGATCCAAAGCGCCAAGGGGTTCATCAAGCAAAAGGATTTCCGGATTCATCATCAAAGCTCTCATTAAACTGACTCTTTGCCCCTGCCCACCAGATAATTGTGCCGGATATTTATGAATCAGTTCCATCGGGAATTTTGTTAATCTGCAAAGTTCTTCCACTCTTTTCTGTACATTAAATTTCTCTTCTTTAAATTCCTTGGACATTATGGAAATATTATCGAACACCGTTAGATGTGGGAAAAGTCCTCCTTCTTGTACCACATAACCAATCTTTCGCCTGAACTGCATTAGATTCGCAGCATTAATTATATTGCCGTTATGTTTAACTTGACCATTATCGGGCTTAACCAAACCGGTAATAATTCGCATCAACGTAGATTTACCGCAACCGCTCGGACCAATTAATACAATTGTTTGGTTTTCCTTAATCTTCAGGTTAATCGATTTTAATACAAACTTACCTTTATATGATTTAGATATATTTTCTAATTCAATCAATAACGTAAATCCTCTCTTACAGGATTAAAAATATCGAGTACTACAGATTCAGTAATGCTTTTTGCCGAATGAACTTCGTTTGGAGCAATAATAATAGTATCTCCCGGCTTCATAAGAATTGTTTTCCCTTCAACGGTAATTTCGAATTCTCCTTTAATCACTCTTGTAATTTGTTCATGCGGGTGAGAATGTTCGGGAAGATTTGTATTCGCTTCGAATTCCCATTCTGCGAATGTCATTCTATCAGAGTGAATTAACTTCACCCTTCCGCCTTCAAACATTTGTTTACTAACAATATTTTGAGCACTTAAATATTTCATTTTTCCTCCATAAATTATTAAATTATTTCCGCTTCACTAAAATTATTAAAATAAAAATTAATTTATAGTTAGGTATAAAATAATAAATTGACAATATCTAATAATCTTCTTAACTTAATACAAAAATTAATGGAAAGAATAATATGGCACAGCATATAACAAACAGCACAAGAATAAAGTCGGCAGGTAATAAGCCAAAAATAATTGAAGAGTATATAGGATTAGTAAACACTAATACAAATCGTATTTCAATAGCCCATATGAAATCACCTAAGGGATGGGTTGAACCAGGACAAACACCGGAGTTTGATGAATACACTGTTGTATTAAAAGGAACTTTGCACGTAAAAACAAAATATGATAAATACGAAGTAGCAGAAGGCGAAGCATTTATTGCCGAAAGGGAAGAATGGGTTCAATACAGCACACCCGATGAAGACACTGAATATATTGCTGTTTGTATTCCCGCCTTTTCAAACGATACAGTGAATCGTGATGAAAAATAAATAGGGATTTATTATTTTTGCACTCAACTAACAAATTAATTATATACTTCCACACTACTTGCACCCGGCTTAATGCCGGGTTTATTTTTATAAATCGTATTTTCTTTGGAACGACCTGAAATGATTTTTCTGCGAAATGAAGAAATGTTTTTAACTTCAAACATAACGGTAAATTTGCTGCCTTTATGAATTTCGCTTTCCCAAGATAATTCCGCCTTGTGAAGTTCGCATACTTTTTTAACCAGTGTAAGCCCCAACCCGTTTCCATCATATTTCCGCGAATAACCGGAATCTTCCTGTTCGAAAATATTAAACATTCTGGTTTGAAATTCCTTCGTTATCCCCTGCCCGGTATCTTCAACGGTAAAGAAGATTTTGCCTTCTCGGTCATAACATAATTCGACAGATACATATCCTTCGTTTGTATATATGACAGCATTTTCAATCAAGTTTTCAAACATCTTGCTTAGCAATAATTCATTTCCTCTAATTACTATATCTTCTTCAGCTATATTATAATTAAGAGCAACATTTTTCCCTCTCAGATATTCTTCAAATTTCGGTTTCATTTCCAAAAGCAAATATCTAATATTTACATCCTCTTCAACGTAATCGTAAGTACCGGTTTGCAACTGTGCTGTTGTGATAATTAAATCAATGGTACGGATTAATCTATCGGAGGCATTTCGAACGGATTGAAAATACATACGAGCATCAGCATCTTCATCTTCGGGTAAATCCATTTCTATCAAACTCAAATAACTGAGAATGACATTCAAGGGCGTACGCACTTCGTGAGAAATCATAGCAAGAAATTCGGTTTTCAGTTTATCCGAAGCTTCTGCTTTTTCTTTAGCTTTATTTAATGCTTCATTTTTCTTCTTCAGTTCATCTATAGTTGAAAATATCTTATTCTGCTGTTCTAATATGGTTTTTCTCAACTGTTCGGTTGCTTCAATAAGTTTCTGCACTTCCTTAACAGAAGAAATTTTTTTCTGCTCGCTGTAATCTCCTTTGGCAATCTTCTCAATTCTGTCAATAACACTCGAAATAGGATTAGTAGTAATTTTCGAAACAAATGCGCTAATAACCAGAAGAAAAGGAATTGAACCTAATTGAATTAAGAGAATAAAATTTTTCAAACGGTCTATCTTAGCATAAACAGCATTTGCGGCATGATCGGCTTGAACTATTCCAACTACATTATTATCACTGTCAACTATTGGCGCCATACCGCTTATCCAGCTTCCGTATTGATCCATATACATCTTAGTATATGAACAATCAACAGTTGAACGAACTCTATTATAAGCAGTAATCGCTTCTTTAGAAGTTATATGTAATGTATCGCCTGCGAAAGGAATTTTATTTGTCATAACTCCGAATATTGCCAAGTTGCTATCCAGTAAAGATACTGTATAAAGTTCCTCTCTTAAATTCAGATTGTGTTTTACATTTTTAAGCTTTTTCCGCAACTGTTGGAATTCATTCGAAGCGGTAATGTTTGGGGAACTAAAATTCAGTTTTTTATATTCATCACCATTTATGTAAGTTGCAGCTGTTGCTGCTATTGCTTTCAGCTTTTCTCCGTGCAGTACAATTATTTCATCTTCAATTCTTGGAGTTACAAATGAGAGTATTATCTCAGTTATTAAGAGTGTAAAGAGAAAAACGACTATTGCAATTTTTTGCCAAAGTTTCATTTCTACTGCTTTTTAGTTTATTTTTTAGTTTATTTAATATGATGTATTTATGCATTTAATGTTCCATAATACCATTGCCAAATTTCACTAACTGTCGGCTGCTTAACATTTTGCCGAAAACCATAGGTCAGATTATGAAATCAAAAATTGATTATAACGGATTAGCCAGCACATTCGACAATCGATATAAAACATCGCCGATGAACGGCATACTTGAGCATTTACAAAAATTGATTGAAAGCCGTAAACCGGAGGTAATTGCCGAAATAGGATGCGGCACCGGATACTGGATCAATAAATTATACAAGGATAATCTAAGGGTAGTGGGGATTGATCTATCGGTGAATATGTTAAAAAAGGCAAAGAGAAAAAACGACTATCTAAATCTAATAAATGCAAATGCCTGTCAAACACCATTAAAACAGAATAAATTTGACATTATATTTTTGGTTAATGCTATTCACCTGTTCGATGATATTAGGCGTTTCCTATCCGAAGTTTTCTATGTATTGGATAAAGGCGGGATTATAACAATAGTTTTGGCGGATATCCGGCACAGTGAATATCATTGGTATATTTACGATTATTTTGAGCATACCAAAGAATTTGATATGAATAGAATACCCGTTGTAAGCGAATTGGAAAAGGAATTATTAAAAACTGGATTTCAAAATATTACTGTTAATACTGTCGACATAAATAAATCGGAATATACAGGCATCGAGGTCTTGGATGATCCTTTCTTAATGAAAAATAACACATCCACTCTCGCAGCGTTAAGTAAAGAGGAATATGAGAGAGGATTAACGGCAATTAAAAGTGAAATTAAACTCAATAAAAATCACAAGTTCAAGAGCTATATTTTATTCCGCTCCATTACCGCAGAAAAAATCATTTAATCTCAAACACTCCGAATTCTCTTCTCAACCCATCGTGCTCATTTTTATTTTTATTCCAATAATCCAAACGAATTGATTTAACCAATTTGGCACTAGTAGTCATCGGTTCTTTAATACCCGTGAAAGCTAAAGGAATATATGTCTCCTTCCAACCGATAATTTTATGAGGGAATTCTTTTTCGAACAGATAATGAAACTCACGCTTTATATCATAATACGTGATAGAATAATCAAATATTTCTTCATCCGAAAATTCGGGATTATTAACAGTGCCCAATTTAGCTTCAGCTTTGTAAGTCTTTAACTCCACATGCATAAGCCTAACGTATTGAGACGAGGGTATTATCTCAATTTCACCAACAGGTAAATTCTGATAATTTAATCGAATCCTATTCCAAACCTCATCTTCCAAAAGAGCTTGCTCAATATTTATTTCTTTGTCGCCTTGAGATTGGAAATAGGAAAATATCTTCGCAACGTAACTTTCATTCCTTTTATTTAATTGAAAAAATGATTGTCCACACCAATCCTGACTGGAAGTAGTAACTTTATATGAAAATTGCGGAGTTGAAACAAAAGGAGTAAACACCGAAGTCATAATAGAATAAGGATATATTCCCGTATAAAAATTCTTTTGAAAATTCAGTTTTAATACTTCGACCTTTTTTTCGTTAGTTGTTAAACCATCATATTTTACCTGAGTTTTAGGAAGAAACGGTTCTGTTACAAATATCATTACAGCTTGTCCTTTATGAATTTCGCCGTAACGAACTTGATTGAGCTCAAATCTGTTAAGTTCGGCGCTGTTCTTTTTCCAGTATGAGTAAACCTCTTTAGCTACCGGTGAAGAAACAATTTTATTATCTACGTCTGTAGTTCTATTTGTAAAGTAGAACGTTATAATGACAAAAATTAGAATTGTTGCAATAATTTTAATCTTTCTCAAAATAAAATCTCCTTTGCTACTAAAATGACCAAACTGAACAATATAAAAAGTCAAACGGATGACACAATAATAAAAAGTATTCTCCGGATGTTAATCCACATAATAAACTTCTGTTAATCTGCTATCCCGTTTTAGTTGCTTTTGCTCATTTAAATCGGTTAAAACGTAAGCAATCGATAATTGAACCATTGCTCATTGCCAAATAATGCAGTATTAAAAGCCTCTTTCCTTCTCCGTTCAAACTGAATTTAATTTGAAAGAGTTCCTTTCTTTAATCATCATACTTATAATAACGTTAATAAAAGGCTAAAGTTGGAATCATCCCATTCAAGTAATTGATTACTTATAAAGTATAAACCTGAATTTAATTACTGTTAAAATTAAATATTGCTCTATTTATTTAATTTTTATTATAACTCAAATATAGATATTAAAGCAAAGAGTTTAAATTAAAAAGTCCGGCTTATAGCCGGACCTTAACTAAGAGGTATACTGCGGTAATAAATACTATTTCATCAATATCATTTTACGAGTATAAGATTTATTTGCAATCTTAAGAGTGTAAAAATAGACTCCGCTTGCAAGAGAAGAGGCATCAAAACTGACCGAATATTTTCCTGCTGTTTGATTCTCATTTACAAGTTCGGCAACTTCTTTTCCTAATATATTGTAGATTTTAAGTGAGACATCACTCTCTTTAGGTATAATATAACTAATGGTAGTCGACGGGTTGAACGGGTTCGGATAGTTTTGCATTAATTCAAATTTTTCCGGAACGCTTTCGAGTTCATCCTTCTTAATTCCAGTTACTAATACTCCGGCGTGCCCGTAAAACCCAAGGTCTGTACCAACTAATAATTCATCATAATAGAGCACGTTAATTCTGGTTCCGACAGGATAAGTATATCCCAATGACCAAGAAGTAGAGCTGCCCAAAATGTAGTAGTAAATTTCATTATCCACAGCTGCAAAAACAGTATCGGCTCCAACCGTTATTGCAGTGGCTTCTCTGGAAGTGGATGTTGAAAATCCGCTTGAAGTAATCGGTGTCCACAATCCTGTTGTATTTAATGGTTTGTAATATACGTGCGGTTCATTCACTGCAGCATCTGTTCCAGCAGCATAAACCGTATCCTTTGTTACACTTAATTCAAGATCCCAAATAGTTACAACAATTGATGAACCTGTTGATGTTGAAGAACCGGTCATATCCTTTGCAGGGCTCCAGTTTGAACCGTTTTTAGTTAATTTATAAACGCTCCATCCTTGCGGTGCGGATAAATCATAAATCACACTTACATAGGCTACTGTATCCGTTCCTTCTATATTAAATATTATATCAGTGACATCTACATCCTGCCCGGTTGAAGAAGATTCTAATAATATTTGATTCCAATTTGTTCCTGCATCTGTTGTATAAAACAATCCTCCTTTATCGGGTCCTGCTACTTCCCAACCGGCAAATACTATATTAGGATCGTAAGGGAATACTTCAATAGCAAGACATTTACTTCCGAATCCCGGAAAGTTATATGGCGAATTCTCCGGTGTGAAAACTTGATTCCATGTTGAACCGTCATCGGTTGTTTTATATACTCGCACATTACCTGCGTAAATAGTATTTGTATCAACAGGATTCATATCAATTGAATAATAAGGTGAACCGTCTCCGTTTGGGAAGATAGCATTTGACCAGGCCGGTGAACTTAAATAATCGGATACTTTTCTAATACCGGATTTGGAAGCTAACCAACCGGTAAATTTACTTGCAGTCATATCAAAATCAGCTACACGAACGGCCTCCACACCTTCGTCAATTTCAAATATAGTAGAACCTCCGTCTGTAGAAACACCAATACCTTGATCTGTTGTTAATAATATGATATCATTATTTATGGGGTCAACAAAGACTGCTCCATCATTAGGATGAGTTTCAAATCCTCCAATATTTCCAAAACTATCCCAGCTGCCAGCTTCCCCTTTATTGTTACTATAAATTGAGGAAGTATAAACCGAATAAGACGATGAATCTCCTCCGAAAGCAACATCCGGACCAACGGTACCTCCTGTAGCAATTGGGAAACTTCCATATCCTAGTTCATCATCAGAATAAGCTTCATACTGTAAAGATCCGTTTGAACCGAAAACAAATATTCTTCCGTCAGGTCCAATACCAAATGTACTCCAAATAACCGAGGAGAATGTTAACGGCGGAGTTATGTCAATAACAGTAGTGGGTACAGAAGCTGATGAATAAGGATTATCAAGTTTATAAAGGTAAGGGGAAACACCTTCAACGAAAATATATAATATTCCGGTTAACGGATGAATATAGAAAACTTTTCTTCCAGAGGCAATTGATACGGACAATGGAGACGAAGGATCTTCAGTAAAATTAGCTGATGCATCTAAAGTTCCAAAATGTAAATTGCTTCCATCTAAAAAGTATAAATTATCTCCGTCAATAATAAATTCGCTTACATTTCCAGAAAATACTGTATCCACATCTGCCGAAGAAGGATTACTTGTAAGCAAGCCAAATTGATGGATAAAAAATACATTGCCAGAAGAAGTGTGCGCTTCAATTCTATTAATACCGGAACCAAAACCAGAATTTGCGTTTACTCCCGGCATTACTTTCCAATCCTTACCCTCCGGGGATGTTGTGTTTGTATAAACATCTGTATAAAATAATGAATTAGCGCTCTCAGTTGAGATGAAAAAGCGCGTTGAATCGGCAGTTAAAGGATATCCGGTAATATCTAATATTCTCCCTCCGTAAACTGATTCAACCGTCGGAGCGCTGAGCTGTGCATAGTTTACCTTGCACGAAATCATTAACACCATAAGTGTTAAGCATTTTACTGTTATGCTTCTTACTGATTTCATATTGCTTCTCCGAATTGTTGATTAAAATACTGGCGGTAATTTACTTCTATTGTCAAGTCTATTTTTTGGTCTAGCGCACAATTTGATAATCTTTTGAGTTAGGACACATAAAAAGCCTCAATTACTGTGATAAAAAACACGAATAAAGGTACAATCATTATTCACAACAAACAACCCGGCAGATTTCACTTTATCCTTGATATTTAACCGTTTTTTTAAGAGTTTTAAGAAAGTATAATTGCGGTTAAATAATGAAGAAAGAAATTAACTTTATATTAAACGATTCGGTAATATCTGCGGAGGTGGATCCAGCATTACCGCTAATAGATTTTATTAGGAATGAAAAACATCTGAACGGGACTAAGTTAGTTTGCAAGGAAGGAGACTGTGGGGCTTGTACCGTAATAGTCGGAGAAAAATCTAAAGGTGAACTAATATATAAAACAGTGACGTCTTGCATTTATCCCGTTGGCAATGTTTACGGATGCCATGTTGTTACTATTGAAGGATTGAAATCATCCAAATTGCTTCCGCAGCAAAAAGTATTCGCCGATGAAGGAGCTTCTCAATGCGGTTTTTGCACACCTGGATTTATAATGTCACTAACCTGTTACTTCCTCAACAATAACGTATATAGTTATGCCGATGCAATTAATTCTATTGGCGGAAATATTTGCAGATGCACAGGTTACGAATCGATTAAACGAGCCGTGCACAAACTTATGGATGATTGGAGTAAAACACTCTATTCCAATATAGACAATTTAATAGCTAACAATTTCATTCCGGAATTTTTTAGAGATATCTCCGAGAGATTAGATTCAATCAAAACACTCGCACCGAGTAACGGCTCAGCTTTTGATAAAGCCATCGGCGGGGGTTCTGACCTCCTAGTCCAGAAACCGGATGAATTATTGAATAAAAATATTCTCTTAATTAATAGCAGAAACTTAAGCTATATTAAAGAAAGTGATAATTATATTCATATAGGCGCGGGTACAACTTTCGAAGAATTTAAACAATCTCAAATAATTACAGATCACTTCCCGGGTTTAGCAAAACAAATAAATTTAGTTGCTTCATTGCCCATCAGGAATATGGCTACTATCGGAGGGAACTTAGTTAATGCTTCGCCGATAGGTGATATTTCTATTATCCTTCTTGCTTTAAAAGCTAAACTGAAAATTGCAGGCAAAATAAACAGAGAAATTGATCTCTCAAAGTTTTTTATCGATTACAAAACACTTGATTTAGAACATGATGAAATTATCGAGGAGATTTACTTCGAAAAACCAAAAGGTGATTATTCTTTCAACTTCGAAAAAGTTTCAAAGAGAACATATCTCGATATCGCCAGTGTTAATTCCGCTTGTGCTATCGAATTAAACGGTGATATAATTGTAGATTGCACAATATCTGCCGGAGGAATTGCACCGGTTCCTAAATTATTGAAAAGAACTTCTGAATATTTAATTAATAAAGAAATCACAATTGAAAATATTGAAAGTGCTTTATCAATAGCACAAAAGGAGATTTCTCCGATTTCCGATGTAAGGGGAAGTGAAAAATATAAACGATTATTATTAAATCAATTGATTAAAGCTCATTTTCTTGAAGTTATACCGGAATTAATTTTATCCGGGGATTTAATATGAATAACAGTGATATAATAAAACACGTAAAAGGTGAATCTATATTTTTAGACGATATGCCCGTTCCGGAAGGAACTTTATATGCGGGAATTTTTGCTTCATCAGTTGCTCACGGTAAAATAGTAAAGCTGGATTTATCGAAGGCAAAAAATCTCAACGGCATTATAAGAATTTTCACTTACAAAGATATCCCTGGCGAAAATCAAATTGGGAATATTATTGCCGACGAATCTCTTTTGTCGGAAGATATCGTTGAATATATCGGAGAACCAATAGCTGTTGTGGTTGCCGAAAGCCAGCTCATTTGCAAAGAAGCAATTAAACTTATTGAAATAGAATATGATGAATTGGAAGCAATTACCGATCCTCGCGAAGCGTTCAATAAAGGAAGTTTGATAACGCAGCCTGTTACATTTTCTTCCGGTGATGTTGATAAGGCTTTCGAAGATTGCGATTTGGTAATTGAAGACAGTGTGGATATTGGCGGACAGGAACATTTATATTTGGAAACACAAGGCGCAGTGGCTATCCCCGTTGAAGGAGGAGGAATAATATTATATTCTTCAACGCAAGGTCCTACAGCGGTTCAAAGAGCCACTTCAAAAGTTCTCGGTATTCCGATGAATAAAATCGAAGTTGACGTACTGCGACTCGGCGGAGGATTTGGTGGTAAGGAAGATCAAGCCACCCCCTGGGCAGCTATGGCTGCATTGGCTGCTTATAAATTGAACAAACCTGTCAAACTAATTCTCAACCGCCACGATGATCTTTATATGACGGGTAAACGTCATCCTTATTCAGCCGATTATAAAATTGGCTTAACAAAAGATGGAAAAATATTAGCATACGAAGCAACTTTTTATCAGAACGCCGGCGCCTGTGCCGATTTATCAACAGCGGTTCTTGAGCGAACCTTATTTCATGCAACAAACAGTTATTATATTCCAAATGTTAAAACTACCGGTATTTCATGCAAAACTAATCTTCCTCCGAATACTGCCTTTAGGGGTTTTGGCGGTCCGCAGGGAATGTTTGTAATCGAATCGGCAATTTGGAAAGCAGCTAATAAACTTGGTGTACCACCTTTTGAAATCCAAGAGAAAAATTTATTAAAAGAAGGTGATCATTTTTATTACGGTCAAAAAACCGAGCACACAAATGCAATAAGATGCTGGGAAAAAACCAAAGAATTATATAATCTTGCAGAAAAAATAGATGCTGTAAACAGATTTAATTCAGAGAATAAACTACACAAAAAAGGCATTTCATTGATGCCTATCTGTTTTGGTATTTCATTCACAAGCAGTTTTATGAACCAGGCAAGCGCGCTTGTTCACATTTATACTGACGGTTCGGTGGGAATTTCAACTGCAGCTGTTGAAATGGGACAAGGTGTAAATGAAAAAATTAGAACCGTTGCGGCAAGAACACTTTCAATAGATATTGATAGAATTAAAATAGAATCAACGAACACAACCCGTGTTGCCAATACTTCTCCTACCGCCGCAAGCAGTGCGGCAGATTTGAATGGTAATGCAGTTTTAATAGCTTGCAAACAGCTAAGAGAAAGACTAATAAATTTTGCTCGACAATTACAAAACGCCAGCGAAAATGATAAGATTGATATTATTGAAGAAGCGGTTTATATAAACGGCAAAACCACGGAGAATAACTGGGAATCACTTATTTCCAAAGCCTATTTCAACAGAGTTAGTCTTTCCCAGCAAGCTTATTATGCAACACCGGAAATATTTTTTAATAGAGATAAAAATAAAGGAAAACCCTTTGCATATCATGTATTCGGTGCCGCTATTACCACCGCAACAATTGATTGCTTAAGAGGAACTTATGTAATCGATTCTGTTGAAGTGGTTCACGATTTCGGGAAAAGCCTTAACCCGACAGTCGATTTAGGTCAAGCTGAAGGCGCGATAGTTCAAGGTATAGGATGGCTGACGATTGAAGAACTGGTTCAGAACAGTAAAGGCAAGTTGCTTTCCAATTCTCTGTCTACTTATAAAATTCCGGATATTTATTCTGCGCCCAATGAAATTAAAGTTCACTTTCTTGAAGAATCGGAAAATCCATTTGGACCTTTTAATTCAAAAGCAATTGGCGAACCGCCTTTTATGTATGGTATAGGCGCTTACTTTGCTTTAGCAAACGCAATTAAAGAATTCAATAACTGTGATATCAAAGTTCATGCTCCCCTTACACATGAAAAAGTGTTATTGAATTTATACGATGGCAAAAGGCAAATGCATTTGATTAAAGAATTGGTTGATTCAAACAAGGCTTGAAAATTGCACGACTTGAATTTATTGATGTTACTGTATCATTAAACTTGAATTTATGAATTTGAGTTAAACCCAATTGAAAACCCTTGATTATAATTCATTGCATTTATTACAATAACTAACAACAATCAATAAAGGCACAACTTTCAAACCTTGCATTCTTTTCAAATATTGTTATACTTCTTGTTAACTCACCATCAACAATATCACTTGTTAACGGGAAATAACCTTCAGAATAACATCACTGCATTTGATATTCATCAACTTTCATTGATAGCTTTTCAATTTCATTTCTAAGTTGATGAAGAGTAGCCTTGCAAGATTCTAATTCATTTAAGATGCTATCCCTTTTATCTTCGAATTTACCTTTCAACTCATTAAACAACGTGTAATAATAATTAATTCCTTCTTTCAGATTATTCACAAAAGTTAAAAGATATTTCTCTTGTCTTTTAGAAACAGAAGCCCTTGTTTCCTCAATTTTATTTTTCAGATAATTTATGTAAAGCTTAAGTTCCTTAATAAACATATTCGGTCTATCGGTTCTTACCATTACATTTGCTCTGCCGTAAATATGGTCTACCATTTCCTTTAAGGATACAATCTTTGAAAAATAAGCCATATTCGGACCGGGACAAATCGAAACTCCGGTACCTTCTACTTTATTATCCAAATTATTCACCAGCAAGACAGATGTACCCAAACCGACACAGAGACAAGATTTATCGATGATTTTTTTGAACTTATTTTGATATTCTTCTTCAGATATATTTGCCTCTTCGAGTTCTTTTAATTTAAGATTCTGATATTGCCTCGAGGCCGTGCAAATATTCTTTTCCGTAAATTCGTTGTTAGACACAATGAATTTTTTGGGACACGGACTGCCGGGTCTGCCTTTTGCAACCAGATTTAACTTTTCAATATCTTTTGTATTTCCTTTCAGACTATTAAACGGAACGCCTAAAGGAGAGATTCCGCTTAAATATAAATCTTCTTCTTTAGCTTCCATTAACTTATTTAAAGTCTCTTCATCAACTGTCGTAACTTCGGGTACCAAAAGGAAAGGCGTGCCCCATCCGACAGAATCGACTTGATAATGCTCAAGAAGGAATTGATGCTCTTCTGCTGTGCCCACACCACCTTGAGCAGTAATTTTAAGAGGCAATTTTTGTTTCGGTACAATTCGCCCTTTTTCAGAAAGGGCTTTAACTAATATCTCATGAATTGTATTAATTAATTCTTCCCGTCTGTCTCTAAATTCCGCTAAAATCGGTCCCATAAGATATCCGTCGGTAGCAAAGGCATGTCCGCCGCAATTAAGACCTGATTCTATTCTATACTCAGAAACCCATAAACCTTTTTTAGCCAAAAATTTACCTTGAATAATGGCTGATCTAAAATCACTTACTTTTAAAACTATTTTCTTTTTTATTTCACCATTTTCGTCTGGATAAAAATCATCGAAATTCTCCAAATAACTATACAATCTGGGATTCATTCCGGCAGAGAAAATAATAGATGATCTTAATTTGCTATTTGCATATCCTCTGAGAGCTGCATGGGCATCATTATATTCAACGGGCAATTTCTCATTGTTATTGTAATTCTCTTTATCAAGTTTGGTCATAATATTTACATCAATACTACCCATAGTTAGATTTTCTTTTATCCACTTCTCAATTTCATGCAAGTTAAAATATTTTTCCGTCAAACTTTTAAATTCTTTTTTTATGTCCGAACTATCAGGCAGCATATTAAAATATTCTTTTATTTCGCTACTCTTTTCAGAAGCAGCATTTTTTAATTCATTAAATTTCTTTTCGGCTAAATCATTTATTAAATTCAGATAGGAAGTAATCCTCCTGGCCCTGAAATCTTTTGTCTTCTCTGTAATTTCATCGTAGGGAATTTTATATCTGTTACAATACATTTTTCTTAGCTTTTCAAGAAGGATATCGTCCACTAAAGAGATAACAGAATTGATTCCGAATTTAGATACTTTTAGTGGAGTATCGATTGTAAACCCTATACCCATTACCGGGATATGAAACGTATGTGTTTTCTTCATCTTACATTCTCATTAATTTTTTTTACTTGTATTTATTTAATTACTTGCCAAAGTTATTTATCTTATTC
>CAZNJB010000049.1:0-22864 GCA_964573255.1 uncultured Melioribacteraceae bacterium | reverse complement strand
GCTATTTTGCATATCATTTTTTGCCTATAAGTTTTTAATTAAGTAAAATATTAAAGATATTACCAAACTTATCACTATCGAAGTGACGATCGGAAAATAGAATTTAAAATTAGGCTTTTCAATTACAATATCACCCGGCAGATGTCCAAAAGGAATTTTTGTTATATAATTCCAGAAAATCCCTGCGATGATCAATATGATTCCGATTGTAAGTAAATATTTATTCATCTTAATGATCGAATCTTGTGTTTACAATATTATTATATATTGAACCGAAAGTATATGAAAATCCTATCATAAAATTATAACTGAATTGAGTTTCTAATTCTCTTCTCTGAAGAAGTACTTCCTCAAGACTTGCATCTATGTATGGAAGACTTAATTGGTCATGAACGGCTTCATATTCCCCTGAAATATCGAGTGACAAGCCTTTTATTAACTGTAAGCTAATTTCTGTAGCAATTTCTACCGAATTCTTTGTGAAGTCGTGCAGGTATGAATTAAGGGAAATACCTGCTCCGATACTTCCCCAATCTTTAATTATTTCGAAAGCAGCGGAAAGTTTTTGCTGCAAAAGGAGTTCCTTTTCTTTAAAATAAATTGTCTTATCTGTATAGTCGTTGTAGTCTGTCCACAATCTGTAATTGATACTCAATTTTCTGACGTTTGTTTGCGAATAGGGAAATAGATTATATTCAATTCCTGGAGCAAAACTGATGCTGTAATCTATATTCTTAAATGTTGAGGAAGTTGCATTTAACCAAAATCCCAGTGACCAGTGATCTGACAACGATTTAATAACCGAGGAACGGAAAAATTGGGAACGTTTTAAGTTTAGTATCTCTTGATTATTGTATTCAAATTTACTTTCGTCATATAGCCCTGAAAGAAATATCCTAATTTTCCATTCTTCTGTAACTCTTGAAGCCGAGATGGATCCCCAAAGACTCGTGAAGCCTTGCGATTT
Organism: uncultured Melioribacteraceae bacterium; assembly: GCA_964573255.1. Taxonomy (GTDB): domain Bacteria; phylum Bacteroidota; class Ignavibacteria; order Ignavibacteriales; family Melioribacteraceae; genus CAYNUJ01. Next base: position 21,897 of record CAZNJB010000049.1, on the reverse strand, counting down.
TTCAGCATTCACGTATGTTCTTAAAGTCGATCGAAAAACCCAGTAATCCCAATCATCATTCACTTGTTTTGCATTGAAATCATCATCATTTTTAATGTAAGAAAGATCAAAACTATTGGCGATTGGGGATTTATAGAGAAAACGAAACAGGCCCAACTTAAGAGTTTTAATAAATTTTTCTCTTTCCGTTTCTTCCGTATCTGTCCTATTTGTGAAATATTTTAAAGTATCCTCGATTCCTTTGAATTCATTACGGCCGATAAAAATTAAACTAAATTCTCTGCCACCGCTACCGGTTCTTAAACGTGTTTGAATAATTTGAATATCAGAATCAAAGCGATCAAAAACAATATTAGCAAAAGTAATTTTCTCTCTTATAAAATCGAGGTCACACCATTTACAATCCAAATAAATTTTAGGCAAATCTTCGTTTAATTGCGAGTTGGCTTTAACTTTTGAAATTAAAAGGGATAACATAATTAGTAACAATAGCTTCTTCATCATAGCACCATATTTTGAAATAATTTCTACAAAATCAGTTACTACAAATTTATCTACCTTTAATCGTTTAATGAAATAATTTGTTTTGTTTTTTTATCTGCTGATAAGAAAAGGCACATTATTCCGGTTTATAATTTTTTTTTCGAGGATAAAAAACGACTTAAATAATTTTTTATTAGAAAAAATTTATCTCTATCTTTGTTGCTAATTTTTGATTTGTTCGCATAAATTAAGGGAAATAAAGTATGTTAGAGATGCAGAAAAAACTTACCAACGCCTTTTATGCACTACTTAGTCTTCCTGCAACAGCTATGGGTTTTGCCCTCTCTATCCAAATAGCTGCTTTGAGTTGGATAATGAATACGCAGTATGGCTTTGATGTTCACGAAGTTGGAATAGTTTGGGCTGCAGGTCCGATTGCCGGTATTCTCGGTCAGCCAATTGTAGGACTGATAAGTGATAAGATATGGATCTGGGGAGGTCGTAGAAGGCCATTTATTGTAGTCGGAGGAACGCTTGCTGCTTTAATGCTCTTTGCTTTACCAAATATTGATACTATTGCGGATTTTCTTGGCATTGGAAGTCTAATTGTAATTGCTTCTGCAGTTGCTCTTACTTTAGATTTATCGATTAATATCAGTTTTAATCCTACGCGTTCGATTATTGCGGATGTTACTCCAGAAGGCAGCGCCCGAACAAAAGGATATACTTGGATGCAGACTATTTCCGGAACTTTTGGAGTTCTTGCTTACGCAATCGGTGCTATTTGGGGAAATTTCGTACTGATTTATTTTGGTGTATTCCTTGTACTTGCATTTTCTCTTGTTCCAATGTTTTTCGTTGAAGAACAAAAGGATATAACTGGTGAAAGCGAAGAAAGCGAGGGAGGGGAATCGGAAACAAACTGGCCGAATTTGTGGAGAATATTCTTTGCCAACGGCTTTTCATGGTTGGGTGTTCAGACTATGTTCGTTTTCATGATATATTTCATTAAACAAAAATTGTTCGGAATAACCGATTTCCAAGAGAGTCTTTCTGCTGAAATCAATGATCAAATTGGACAGATACTGTCGATATCATTTTTAATATTGAACGCAGTCGGTGCACTGCTTCCTGCTTTTGTTTTGGAACCTATCACGGAAAAAATAGGCAGGGTGAGAACTCAGATGATGGCTGTAGGTGTTATGGCTTTAGCTTATTTTGCAATTGTATTTATTGGTCAAACCTCTATATCTCTCTGGATATTGATGGCTTTCGCAGGTGTTGGTTGGGCTGCAATTGTGAGTCTTCCATTCGCCATAATGTCCGAAAATGTTGAAAAAGGAAGGATGGGCTATTTTATGGGAATCTTCAATTTGTCGATTGTAATTCCACAGTTGATTGTTAGTCTGGTTTTGAGTTTTGCAATACAAGCTGTAGCCGATAAAAATATTATTTTTATTATCAGTGGTCTTTCTTTAGCACTTTCGGCTTTATTTTGGATGTCAGTAAGAGAATCTAAATCAATAGAAAATGAGTTGAAATGAAAAAATTAATTATCTTTTTATTATTTGCAATCAGTACTGTATTTTCTCAGGAGAGTAAAAATATAAGTTCATTCATTATTAATGATGAATTAAATATAAATGATCCCGTCGATTTGAAATTGGGAAGATATGAAGCTTTTGAAATAAATATCGGTGCAGGAGACAGATTAGCTATCGAATTAAGTTCTGATGATTTCTGGCCGGTCTTATTGCTAATTTCTCCATCAAAGAAATCAATTCTAAGATTTCCGACTTCGGGGAATATTGTTAAGTTCGATACAACAATAGTCGAAGGCGGTTCCTGGGAATTTTATGTGATCGGGGATACAAACGCAGTAGGAAAATATAAATGCGAAGTTGGCTTTGCCAGTAAAGAGGTTTTCCATTCATTAAAAAATAATGATGAGTGCTCCGTTATTCGGTTCTTTCTACAGCAGGCAGAGGCTAATTTTATTTTTATTCGAAATAAAAAGGATTTTGAATATCCTTCGTTTGTTAGAAACGTTGATTTCGATAACGGTGAAGTAAAATTGAATATATTAACTAATGAAAAACTTACTCCGGATATTTTGAGTAAAAAATTGTTAGACTGTTTGGGTGATAATTGGTTAAAGGACTCAATACAATCCGGGAGAGACGGGTTTACCTTAAGATTAATTGAAAATACATTTAAGAATAGAAAATATATCTCTTGTTCGTATTCAATTAATAGTAGAATGAATGGCTATCTTTTAACAATTGGTAGAGAATAAAATGGAGCAAGCAAGGAAAATTTTTATTGTCGCGGCGATTCTGCTTTCTGTAATTGGAAATATTTCTGTTGCCCAATCGGTTAGAGATAGAATATTTTCCAAAGTTGATCAATTAAAAAGAGAAGCAGAGGCAAGAAATGCAAAACTCCTTTCCCCGAATTTCTATTCAGAAGCATTGGAATATTTTAACGATGCTGAAGAGGGATTAAAGGAAGGTGACGAATTAAATGATATAAAGGAATTAATTAGTAATTCTGAAAATTATTTCCGCAAATCAATTGAATATTCGGTGAAGGCTGCCGATAAATTCCATAATGTGCTGAAGGCCAGAGAAGACTGTTTGAAATTTGGTGCCGATACTTTAGCGGCAGATATTTGGAAAAATGGGGAAGATACATTCCGGGATGCAATGGATGAATTTGAAGAGGATTCCTACGAAGATGCTGTAGAATATGCATTCGAAGCGGAAAAAATCTATCGTCAAGCGGAATTGAATGCTATAAAGGAAATTGTTTGTGGTCCGACTTGGGAATTACTGAGAAAAGCCGAAAAAGAAGACGTGGAAGATTTTGCCCCTATAACATTGAAGGAAGCGCAACAATTAATTTATAACGCCGAAAAGGAATTAGAGGAGAAAAGATACGACAATGAATATGCAGGTCAATTGGCAAATGATGCACATTCAGAAATTCTTCACGCGTTAAATATTACAAGTTATTTGAAAGATGTGAAGGAAAATGATAAATCCGAAGAGGAAATTATTCTCTATTATGAAGAACCATTGAAAGCAATTGCAGAGGAATTGGGTATTAAACCAAAGTTTGAAGACGGTTACACTTCTCTTGTTTCAGAAATATCTTCAAAGTTGAAAGCAAACAAATCTTATGAAGATAAATACCGGGAGCTAGAAAAGGCATTTAAGGAACTGCAGGAAAAATATGAAAACTCTAAAAGAGAATACAACGCAGTTGCTAATGAATTAAAAAGATATAAAACAAGCGAATTAAAATTCAACGAAATTAAGAATTCGTTTAAAGCTGGTGAAGCAGAGGTTTTCAAATTGAACGATAAAATCATCATTCGATTGAAAAAACTTCAATTTTCAACAGGAAGTTCTGTCATTTCACCACGCTATTTCGGTTTGTTAAGTAAAGTATTAAAGGCTCTCGAAAAATATTCACAATCTAAAATTATTGTTGCTGCGCATACCGATGCTTCAGGAAAAGCGAAAAAGAATTTGCTGATTTCCCAGCGCAGAGCGGATGCCATCTATCAATATTTATTGGCTAATTCTAATATCGGAAAAAATAGGCTTTCTGCTATTGGGTATGGTGAACAAAAGCCTATTGCTTCTAATGAAACTAATGAAGGTCGTGCGAGAAATAGAAGAATTGAAATTATAATACAACCGATGAAGCATTAATCTGCTTCATCGGTATCTTCAACATTAATAACCAGAAGGGCAGCCACCAGCATCGAAACACCGCCTAGTAAAAGGGCATAAATAGCTTCGTTACCAAATAAATTCCTTACAAAAAATCCCAATATAGCAGCAGCGGTAATTTGCGGAATTACAATGAAGAAATTGAATATTCCCATATAAACACCAAGCTTCTCCTGCGGTATGGATCCGGTTAAAATTGCGTAAGGCATTGCCAAAATAGAAGCCCACGCCAAGCCTATTCCCAATTCAGATAGAATTAATAAATTCGGGTCTTTAATAATATAAAAAGATGCTAATCCCAATCCACCGGCAACCAAACTGATTGCATGAACTCCTTTGCGAGATATTTTGCGCGACAACCAAACCAATAAGAATGCGGTAATAGCTGCAAAACCGTTGTAAACAGCCATCAATACTCCAACCCAATCGGCACCTTCATTGTATAGAGCTGAAGCTGTATCTGTGGCTCCGTATATATGTCTGGTTACAGCCGGAGTGGTATAAATCCACATTGCAAACAACGCGAACCAAGAAAAGAACTGGACATACGATAGTTGTTTCATCGTTTTGGGCATTTTGTAAAGATCGTTTATTACTATAACCAATCCGGACTTATGTGCTCCCGATTTGGTCATCATACCTACAATTATTTGGAGAACGCCAAATACTGATAGTCCGCCGAAAAATACCATTAAACCGTAATCCATATAAATGAAGAACTTGAAGAGAATAAATAGAATTAAACCGACCGCTAACCATATATATCCATTACGTAATAATTTACTATGCTCAACAGGTGTTTCATCGTACTGAGGACGAGCTGTATTATCTTCAGCTTCTCTAAATTCTTTCAATTCTTCAGGTGAGTATTCTTTTGTGCTTATTACTGTCCAAAGAACAGCTAAAAAGAAAATCAAGCCGCCGATATAGAAAGAAAGTTTTACCGATAGCGGTATTTCACCTTCCAGCGCGGTATTGCTAATACCTAACCAATTTGTCATAATGTAAGGAAGGGCAGATGCGATCACTGCTCCGGTTCCTATAAAAAAGCTTTGCATCGAAAAACCAATAGTTCTTTGCTCGGCGGGTAGTAAATCACCCACAAAAGCGCGGAAAGGTTCCATTGAAATATTTATCGAAGCATCCATAATCCAAAGCATTCCGGCTGCAACCCACAAAACCGGAGAGTTGGGCATCACAAGAAGTGCAAGTGAAGCAAGTATTGCGCCGGTAAGAAAATATGGGCGTCTGCGACCTAATCTATTCCACGTTTTATCACTCATATGTCCGATGATGGGTTGAACAATCAAGCCGGTAACCGGTGCGGCAATCCAAAGAATTGGTATTTCATCTATGCTTGCACCGAGGGTTTCGAATATTCTGCTGACATTTGCATTCTGCAGAGCAAAACCAAATTGAATTCCGAAAAATCCGAAACTCATATTCCATATCTGCCAAAATGAAAGTTTGGGTTTAGACATATTTACTCCGAAATTATCTTATTATAATTGGGGCAAAAATAATAAAACAATTTATATTTGCTAAACGTAATTGGATTTTATTTTTACTGATTTTTTATTTGCATAATGAAGCAAAATAAAAGTTTTTGTCATAATTATTGGTAGATCATTATATGATTTGTTTGACATTGATTATAGATGAGCGTTTTTGAATAGTTCTGCATCATAAAAACATACATAATGAATCCGCCAAACGATATTAAGTTCTCAATTAATAATCAGACATTTATCATTTAACATTCTAAAAATGAATTTACTCGAAATATTAGAACATATTGAACGAACTCCCGGTTCGGCATTTTTTTATACGCCAAATTTATACAATGGTATCAATTATTTTTTCCGTAAAACAGATGATAAATTAATTGCAGGTAATAAAGAAGAAGTAGAAAAAGTTTTAATAAAAATAGATGTACTTCGGAATACAGATAAAAAAGGATTTGGAGTTATTCCTTATGAGATTGGATACTTATTTGAGGAGAGATTATACTCTCTTTTTAATAAAGATATAATGCCGATGCAATTCTTTTTCAGTGAAAAGGATAATGTTGATATTATTTCGAGTAATGATATTGATTATGTAGGTGTCCCGGAGAGATTATTAAACTTAAGTGTTGAAATAGATGATTTTAAACTGAATACCGGAAGGGAAGAATTTGAAAAGGATATCGAAAAAATAAAGAATTACATCAAATGGGGCGATACATATCAAGTTAATTACACTGCTGAAGCAAGTTTTAATTTCAAAGGTTCACCTTCAGATCTTTTTCTAAAGCTTATTTTTAATCAATCAGCAAAATATTCTTGTATTATTAATCTTGGCAATAAATATATCCTAAGTATATCTCCGGAATTGTTTTTCGAAATACGGGGTAATTCTATTTTAGTGAAGCCTATGAAAGGCACTATTAAACGAGGAGTTGATTTAAAAGATGATGCGGAAAAAATTGTTCGCTTGAAAAACAATCTGAAGGATAGAGCAGAAAATATTATGATTGTGGATTTACTCCGTAATGATATTGGTAGAATTTCAGAGTTTAATTCGGTAACTCCTGAAAATATTTATGAGATTGAAAAGTATGAAACCGTTTATCAGATGGTTTCTACAGTAAAAGCAAAGTTGAACACTAATTCTTTTTATGAAATTATTCGCAACATATTTCCGTGCGGATCCATTACCGGTGCACCGAAAATAAGAACGATGGAAATTATTCGTGAGTTGGAGAAGCGAAATAGAGGAATTTATACCGGTGCGATAGGGTTGATTGATAAGGAATTTAGCATCTTTAATGTTGCAATAAGAACTCTGGAAATCGATTCGAATGGCAACGGAAAAGTCGGATTAGGTTCCGGAATAGTGTGGGATAGTAATCCGAGAAGCGAATACGAGGAAACTTTATCAAAAGGAAAGTTTATTACTGAAAGAACTCCTTATTTCGAAATTATTGAATCATTACTAATAGAAAGAGGCAAAATATTTTTATTGAAGCAACATTTACAAAGGATGAAGGAAACAGCAAATTATTTTTTGTTTAAATATGACGAGAAAAAGATATTAACGGAATTAGAAAAAGCAATTGCCGGTATCGATAAAAATAAAAATTATAAAATAAGGTTATTATTGAATAAGTGGGGAGCTATAAATATTTCGGTTACACCTATTCTTCCGAAGAGTGGCAAAGTCAGAATAATTTTATCTGCCTATCAAACTAATTCATCTGACAAATTTTATCGCTTTAAAACTACCAATAGACAGTTATATGATTCAGAGTTCAGCAAATGGAGTGCCGAGGGCTTTACAGAAGTTATTTTTATGAATGAGAGAGAGGAAATTACCGAGGGAGCGATTACTAATATTTTTCTTTTAAAAGATAATAAATGGTTTACACCCAAATTGGAATGTGGGGTTTTGAATGGAATTTACAGAGAGGTTTTTATAAAGCAAAACAACGTCAAGGAATCAATTCTTTCTATTGAAGATATAAGAAAAGCAGATAAAATTGTAATCACTAATTCAGTTAGAAAAGCCAGAGTTGTGGACAAAGTAGAATTAAATATTTGATGAGGGGCGATTCTTAAAAAGTTTATGAAGGAATCAAGGAAGAATTAGCCGTCTAATATTTACTTGTTTACCAAACAATGAAATGATCATTCGAGTGATTTTTGGAAGTGAGGATAACTAACAGATAGATTTTATTATGATGAAAGTATCACAACTATTCATTTTACAGAATAAATAAATTCAATTAAAAAATACAAATTATTATTGTGGAGTATCTATCAATTATTAGATTTGCCCAAAAAATATTGCTATTTTACGGCTTAATTTTGTGAGTTTATGAGTCAGACTAGTTCAAGAAAGAGCGATCATCTAAGAATATCCTTAAGCGAGGATATACTCTACCATAAGAGTACCGGGTTCGAGCGATACGATTTCGTTCATTATGCCTCATCCGAATTAACAGTTAATGATGTTGATACCAGGGTAAATTTTTTCGGTAAAGAAATATCTTTCCCGTTTTTAATTTCTTGTATGACTGGCGGAACGGACGAGGCGGAAAATATAAACGCGCTTCTTGCAGAAATTGCAGAGGAATTAAATATACCAATCGGGGTTGGAAGTCAGAGAGCGTTATTGGAATCGGAAAAAAATGCGGCTTCATTTCAAAGGGTAAAAGAAATTGCGAAAAATGTTCCGGTACTTGGAAATATTGGTGCGGCAGAATTTGTGAAGTTTGAAGATACTTTACCGATCTATAAATTGATTGAAAGTGTAAATGCAAGTGCTGTAGTAATTCATTTAAACCTTTTGCAGGAAATGGTACAGCCGGAAGGTACTCCGGTATTCAAAGGGTTGTTGTCGAAGATTGAAAAATTTGCGAAGGAACTAAGTCTTCCCTTGATTGCAAAAGAGGTTGGATTCGGTATCAGCAAAGATGCTGCGAGAGATTTGCTAAATGCAGGAATAAAAGGAATTGATGTTGCCGGTGCCGGCGGGACAAGCTGGAGTAAAATTGAAGCAAAAAGAAATGATAAAGGCATTGATAAATTATTCGGTGAATGGGGTTTGCCGACCTCTTACTGTATAAGAACAGTAAGCGAACTGAAGAATGAATTTGATTTTCTTTTAATTGGCAGCGGAGGTATTAAAGATTCAGAATCCTTTGCTAAATCATTAGCATTGGGAGCGGATTTATCAGCCTCGGCAAGAACAGTTCTAAAGATGTTATCCGAAAAAGGAACCGGGGGAGTAATAGAACTGCTTTCCGATTGGTTCGAAGTTTTAAAGAAAATAATGGTTTTAACAAATTCAAAGAATATAAACGAATTAAAAGGTAAAGTTAAAAGAATAGAGGAATTGATTTAATGGATAAACGTTCTAAAAAATATGAAAATATCTACAATAGAGAATTAGCAAAAATTGAGAAAAAAATTGAGAAAATATTCAGTCGTAGTATTCCAAAATCTTTGTATGAACCGTCCGAATATATTATGCGAAGCGGTGGGAAAAGGCTCCGTCCTTTTTTGGTTCTTTTAAGTGCAAAAGCCGTTGGCGGGAAATTTTCCGATGCTTACAACGCAGCTTTAGCGGTAGAAATTCTTCATAATTTTACGCTTGTTCATGATGATATAATGGATAATGCAAATAAAAGAAGGGGAAGAGATACTCTGCATATCAAATATGATTTAAGTACAGCAATTTTAACCGGTGACAGTTTAACAGCTTACGCTTATAAATTTTTATTAAAGGACTGTAAGGAAAATACGAAAGAAATATTGTCTACATTTACTGATGGAGTAATTGAAATTTGCGAAGGACAGAGTTACGATAAAGATTTTGAAACGATGAAGAAGGTTACAATTGATAATTATTTGTTGATGATTCAGAAAAAAACCGCAGCATTAGTTGAAATGTGTTGTTCTATAGGCGCACAAATTGGAGGAGGAACAAAAGCGGAAATAAGAAATCTCGAGCGTTACGGTAGAAATTTAGGTCTTGCTTTTCAATTGCAAGATGATTTATTGGATATAATGGGGGATGAAACAAAATTCGGTAAAAAGCTCGGCGGTGATTTAATGGAAGGTAAAAAAACTTATTTATTCCTGAAAGCATTAGAGAAGGCTAAAGGAGAGGATAAGAAAATGTTAATTAAAGTGATTGAAAATAAAGGAATCCGGAAAAACCAAGTAAATAAATATAAATTGTTGTATGAAAATCTCGGTGTTTTTGAGGATACAAAAAATTTAATAAATTTATATACCCAAAAAGCATTAAATGCTGCAAAAAAGGTCAGAGACCCTTTAGCTGGGGAAATTCTAATTTGGTTAGCTAATGCACTTATGGTAAGAAGTAGATGATTGAAAAAGAAGTAGAAATAGTAAATAATGCAGGTCTTCATACTCGTCCGGCTGCAACCATTGTAAAACTTGCTTCAAAATACAATTCGGATTTTTATATAAATAAGGACGGAATGAATATTAATGGTAAAAGTATAATAGGCGTAATGACTCTAGCTGCAGCAAAAGGTTCGAAGTTACTTTTAACCTTCGATGGTGAAGATGAGCAAGAAATGGCTAGAGAAATAGTCGATTACTTCGAAAGAGGATTTGATGAAGAGTAAATCGGAAGGGAACAAATTAACAGGAATTGCAGCCGCACCCGGTTTGGCAATTGCTCGTGCCTATATCTTTACCAAAGAGAAGGAAGAAGTTTTTGATATTGATATTCAAGATACTGATGAAGCCATAAATCTCCTTGATGAAGCTCTTAAGAAATCCAAAAAAGAGCTTAGCAAAATATTTAAAATGGCTGTAGATAAATTGGGGGAAAAACGAGCTTCAATTTTTGAAGCGCAAATTATGATTTTAGATGACCCGGTTCTCACTAAAAATATCAAGAACCGGATAATTAAAGAAAAAAAATCTGCCGCCTATATAGTTAATGATGAAATTTCGAAGTATCAGGAATTAATGAAAAATTCCGATGTTGAATACTTAAAAGAACGCTCTCATGATATAGAAGATATTAAGCACAGAATTGTTCGAAATTTAAGGAAGAAGAAATGGAAATCCAGAATAGAAAATGATGTAGTGGTTGTATCCCGTTCCATTTCTCCCGCAGATACCGTTCTCTTTACACGTGTTAACGCTAAAGGATATGTGACGGATTTCGGAGGGTTAACAAGTCATGCCGCAATTGTTGCAAGGTCTTTGAATATCCCGGCAGTTGTTGGTACTCATGAAGCCACTTCAATAATTAAAGATGGCGATCTACTTATTATTGATGGTTATCACGGTGAAATAATTATCAATCCGACCGATGAGCAGATAAAATACTATGAACAAAAGATTGAAAAACTTCATAAATATGATGAAGAGTTAAATAAGTTGAAAGTTCTGCCAGCGGCTACAAAAGACGGCAGGGAGATTTTGCTTACTGCAAATATAGATTTAATGAAAGAAGTGGATATTGCCATTAATAATGGTGCTAGTGGTGTCGGATTAGTTAGGACTGAGCAGATTTTCGATTTAATGGATTATTTCCCCGACGAGGAAGAACAGTATAATGTTTATAAACTTTTGAGTGAAAAAATCTATCCGAACGACGTCATTATTAGAACGTTCGATATTGGAGGGGATAAGGTTTTACCATTGGATTTAAGAGAACCCAATCCGTTTCTTGGGTGGAGAGGCATCAGATTTTTACTTGATAATAAGGAATTGTTCCATTCCCAATTGAAAGCAATTTTAAGAGCCAATGTAAAAAATAACCTTAAAATTATGCTTCCTATGATTGCTTCTGTAAAAGAGATTGAAGAAACCAAGAAGCATCTTGAAGAAGCAAAAATGGAATTGAAGAAAGAAGGCAAAAAGTTTTCCGATAAGGTAAGTTTGGGAATAATGGTTGAAGTTCCGTCCGCTGCAGTAATGGCGGATGTATTTGCTAAATATGTGGATTTTCTCAGTATAGGTACTAACGATTTAATACAATATATATTGGCGGTAGATAGAGGAAATGAAAACGTTTCCGATCAATATCAAGAATTTCATCCTGCAGTAGTCAGATCCCTCGATTATATAATTAAGGGAGGAAAAACAGGAAATGCCTTTACATCGCTTTGTGGTGAAATGGCTGCAGATCCTATGGCTATTCCGCTTTTGGTTGGCTTAGGTTTGGATTCAATTTCAATTTCTCCGTCAGCAATTCCGCACACTAAAAAAATAATAAGAAGCATTAATTATTCTGATGCTCAAAAGCTTGCCGAGCAATGTTTGAAATTTGAAACTGAAAGTGAAATAAAGAAATTGTTGAAAGAGTTTTATGACACGGAAGTTCAGGATGAAATTGAAAAGATTTTTTAATTTTTGAGTTATTTAAATAAGGGGTTAGTGGTTGCTTTAGGGGTGATTTTAAGATCTTCTTTTACAAAAGTTAAAAAATTATTGTGATAAATAATAAGGGTAATCAATAAATATTAAATTTAGTTTATGAGGTATTTTGATGCTAATTAAAGATTATATTGCAAAATACGATCCTGAAAATCAATTTGATGTATTAAGAAAATCATTCGAGCAAATTGAATATGTGATTAATCTAAAATTTGATTTAAGTAATATCAACAGAGACAAAATAAATTCAATTGTTGTAGCCGGTTTAGGTGGTTCGGCTATTGGTGGGGAATTAATCTCAAATATTTTTAGAGATGATATTAAGTTGCCGTATACTGTCAGTAGAAATTATAATCTACCGAAATTTGTCAATGAAAATACATTAGTAATCCTTTCTTCTTATTCCGGAAATACAGAAGAAACTCTCTCTGCAGCGGAGCAAGCTCTTAAAATTGGTGCTCAGATTGTATGTGTTACTACAGGGGGCGAGTTAGAGAAATTTGCCTCGGAAAATGGTTTGCCGATTGCAAAATTAAAAACTGGATTTCAACCGCGCTTCGCATTATATCTCAATATGTTCACAGTTGCAAAAATATTGGATGAATTGAATCTACTTGACTGTGACGAAGAATATTTAAATTCAGTTAAAGAATTATTACTTCAAAAAGGTGAAGAGTATTCAAGCGAAGGCAACAATGCTTATATAATTGCTGAATCATTAATTGGATTTGTTCCTGTGATTTATAGCTGCGATTCAATTACAAATGCGGTTGGTGTGAGGTTAAAAGGGGAGTTTAACGAAAATAGTAAAGTTCATGCATTTCATAATTGTTTCCCGGAATTAAACCATAATGAAATTATTGGATGGGAAACTCAGCAGGAAAATCAATTTAGAACCAAGGTAATCTTTATTGAAGATGATTCTTATCATCCGCAAATAAAAAGAAGATTCGAGATTACGAAAGAATTGATATTAAAAAGTGGTACCGAAATTATTGCACTGAAAAGTTCAAAAAATGATTTTAAATTAAGGTTGCCGGAAATAATATTTCTTGGTGACTGGATCAGTTATTATCTTGCTGTTCTTCGCGGAAAAGATCCTTCTGAAATTGATTTTATTCATCATTTGAAAAGCGAGCTTGCTAAATAAAAAAGCCATAATCATTGTTTTATTTATTTTGTCTGCCTCTATTCCGGTAGAGGCACAGTTTTATTTTTTCGGTCGTAATAAAGTACAATACGAAAAATTTGATTGGAAGATAATTAAAACCGCTCACTTCGATATTTATTATTACGGTGAATTCGGAGAGATGGCTGAAATCGGCGCCAAATTTGCCGAGGAAGCGTACGAAGAACACAAAATAAAATTTAATCATATCGTAAACGTAAGAATTCCTTTAATCTTTTATAACACTCATATTCAATTCGAGCAGACAAACACAATTCCCGGCTTTATTCCCGAAGGCGTTGGGGGATTCTTTGAATTTATCAAAGGAAGAGTAGTTATACCATACTTAGGATCTCTGGATCAATTCAGGCATGTTATAAGACACGAACTGGTTCATGTTTTTATGACTAGTAAAGTACTAAATGTTTTAAGCGATCACAGAATCCAATCAGACAGATATCCGCCTTTATGGTTTGTTGAAGGATTGGCCGAGTATTGGTCATATCATTGGGATACTCAGGCTGAGATGGTAATGCGCGATGCGGTTATCAACAATATTTTTGTTCCTCTCAATGAAATTGATAAAATTTATGGAAGTTTTCTGATGTATAAGGAAGGGCAGAATTTTCTTGAGTTTGTATCGAAAACTTACGGGGAAGAAAAAATATTATTGTTGATGGAAAATATCTGGCGGTTTTCAATTTTTAAAGAAAATTTAGAATACACTCTTGGCGAATCGATAAATAGAATTGATGAGAAATGGAGTTACTACTTAAAGAGGAACTATTATCCTTTGATGGGGAAAGGTAAAACTTACAAGGTGGGGACTATTCCTTTAACTGAAGAAGGATTTAATTTTACTCCTGTTTATGTAAAACGCGATACAACCGAACACATTTATTTTATAGGAAATAGGACGGGCTATTCGTCAGTATTCGATTTGGAATTTAATTCTGATAAATCTATTCCCAAAGAATTAAATAAAATAATAGAAGGTGAAAACGAATCTATCTTCGAATCTTTTCATATGTTACAACCTTCTATAGATGTCTCCAATAACGGTTTAATTGCATTTGTGACAAAGTCAGGCCCAAGAGATAATCTTCATTTATATTCTATTGATAAAGACGAACTTATTCAGAGTTTATCTTTTGAAAATATAATCACCATTAGAGCACCAAAATTTTCACACGATGGTAATCTATTAGTTTTTGGGGGTATTGATAACAAAGGATTCAGCGATATTTTTATTTACAATGTTGCAAAAGGAAAATTAAAACGCCTTACTAACGATTACTATGACGATCGTGATCCCATATTCAATAAGGAAGGGGATAAGATAATATTTACTTCTGACAGAACTACCGGTGTTTACAAAGGGAAGTATAATTTATTCGAAATTGATACGTTAATGTATAAGATAAATTATGTCACTTATGTCGATGCCAATATATATTCACCCCATTTTAATCCTTCGTTTACAAAGTTATATTTTAATTCGGATTATGACGGTACATTTAATATATGGGAGATAGACAGTTGGGATGAACCTCACTATGAGATGAAAAAGAAAACGTCATTTATTACAAGCGTATTCGATTTTTCTTTTATTAACGATTCAACAGTAATAACATCCGGATTCGAAAAATTCTCATTTCAACTTTATCAAATGAAGATAAGTGAAGATGAAACATCCGCATCGGTGAAATTCAATTATGACGGTATTGGTAATAAATGGATCCCTGATAGAATTGTTTCTGAATCCAATATTGAAATGTTGAAGTACGACAGAAAATATTCACTAGATTATGCATTTAGTCAATTAGTCGCAGATCCTATTTACGGTGCGCGCGGTGGGGCGGTACTTTCGGTAAGTGATTTAATGAGTGATGACAAATATTATTTTCTGCTCTATAACACTGCAGAAGTTCAAAGTGAAATTCTTGAAAATTTTAATGTAGCTATTACGCGAGTTAATTCATCGCAACGAACAAATTACGGTTACGGAATTTTCCATTTCAGCGGCAGAAGATACGATATTAGGGAATCGAACGACTTTTTTTATGAAAGGATTTATGGTGGAGTGTTTCAATTGCTTTATCCTTTCTCCAGTTTTCAAAGATTGGAACTCGGAATTAGTTTAGCAAACTCGGATAGAAAATTGTTCGATCAGATTATTGGGAGAAAGGCGTTATTGCTCACCAATACATTATCATTTGTTCATGATAATTCACTATGGGGTCCAACAGGTCCTGTTGACGGATCTAGGTTTAGATTATTGCTCGGTTATACAAGTGATATAAAATTTAGTAACGCTAATTTTTATTCATTCATAATTGATTACAGGAAATATTTCAGAACAAGCTTGCGAACTACAATTGCAACACGTGCCGCTGTATTTATTAATGAAGGGAAAGAGGCTAGGAGATACATAGCCGGAGGTAGCTGGGATTTACGTGGCTGGCCGCGCTGGTCAATTCGTGGCGAAAAATTATGGCTTTCTTCAGTCGAATTTAGATTTCCATTAATTGATAAATTTTATATTAAGTTTCCGTTCTTCGGATTAGGTTTTACATCCATTAGAGGAGGAGCTTTTTTTGATGCCGGAGGTGCTTGGGATGAGAAGTATAAAGAAACTCTCGGAAGTATTGGTGTTGGATTAAGACTCAATTTATTTAATGTTGTAGCATTCCGTTATGATATCGGTAAAAAAATAGAAGGCGATTTCACTAGACTTCAGCCGAGATTATTTTATCAATTCTTTTTCGGATGGGATTTCTGATGAAACGTTTTCTGCTTTTAATATCGATTATTACATTATTTAGTTGCACTAAGCCGATTATCTTAAATCAAACAATGGTGAAAAAGCCTAATATTAAAATGTACGGAAGTGTTCCCGAAAGAAATTTTTACGTCAACAAAAATCTTAGCGATTCACTTAAGTTAATTGGTGAGTTAACTACTAAAGGGAGTTATTCGAATACATCTCCTGTAATTTATGATAACTACATGTTTGTATCAGATCTATCCGGAAGAGTTACTGCGTTCGATATTTCGAAAATGAAAGAGATTGGAAGAGAATCGTATAAAGGTGAAACACCTGTTGCACCGGTTCTATACAGAACGAGGTTGTTCTTTCTCGTTAATCAATATAAGGAAGTATATTCCACTCTTTATTATTACGACTACTTTACTAATAAATATATTTCACAGGTAGAAATACCGGGTGGGGTAAGTAATGAATTGT
Organism: uncultured Melioribacteraceae bacterium; assembly: GCA_964573255.1. Classification (GTDB taxonomy): domain Bacteria; phylum Bacteroidota; class Ignavibacteria; order Ignavibacteriales; family Melioribacteraceae; genus CAYNUJ01. The sequence goes on along the minus strand of CAZNJB010000049.1, from coordinate 5,349 downwards.
TATTTGATGATGAAGACATCTATCTGTTAAATGAATTTGGAACTCTTTTTAAGATCAATTTGATTGGTAAAATTGAGTGGGAATATGAAACAAATATTTTAACATATTGTGATCCAGCGATGAGTGGCGATTTGATCGTTTGGGGTAATCAAAAAGGTGAAGTTATATGTTTTGATAAAATAAAGGAAGAAATTATTTACAGGAAAAAGATTTCAAAAGGATTCGAAAGCGGAGTTACCATTTATGACGATAAAGTATTGATAGGGGATATCGAAGGAGTTTTATATGTCCTTGATTTGCAAAGCGGGGGAGTATTATGGAGACAGAATACATTCTATAAAATTAAATCTACCGCGGTAACTGATGGTAGAAGTGTTTTTATTGGAAATCTAAATGGTGATGTGTTTTCCATTGATCTTGGTAACGGGGAGATAAATTGGGCAAAGAATTATGGCGGGGTAATTAACACTACACCCTTATTATTTAATAATATATTACTGCAGCCGAATCTTAAAAAAAAGATTTTATTTATCGATACAAACAGTGGGGAGGTGTTAAAAATAATATCAACTGAAAGACGTCCGAAAATGTCTCCAATTTATTTTAACGGAAAAATCATCTTTGGTATTGATAAAGGGAAATTATTGATTTATGACGAAGTTGAATAAATATTGTGTGATACTTTTGTTATCTCTTTTATGTTCAGAAGTTATTGGACAAAGTAGAATTGATATTTCAATTGATAACGCAGAAAATCCTTTTATTATCGTTGATGATACTCTTAGTTATAATGGTTCTAGAATATCATTGCATTTAGAAGAAGGGGTTCATATAATTAGTTTGTTTGCAAATAGGTTTGAATGGACTTCAGTTAATTTTATTGATACAATAATTGTTGAGGAGAATAAGCTAACAACAACTTTAATTGAGGCGAATAGGGCAAAAATTACTAATGATAGCATATCAATAAAATTATTTTATTCATTGCCAAAAAATATTCTAGTAAAGACTATACCAGAAGATGTATATGTTTATAAAGGTGACAAATTAATTGGGCATACTCCATTTCTCCTGGAAGATATCAATATTCGTAAATTAGATTTTAGAAAGCCAAGTTATCAAACAATTGAGTCGAGTGCTGAGGAATTAACAAAAATTATAAAATTAAAATATATAGGCGATAACAGAAAGCGAAGTTTTGCCGAATCTTATTGGTTCCCGGTTTTGCTAGGGACAGCCGCAGTTTTGGGTGGCGTAAGTGCCTATTTTAAAACCGAGGCTGATAAAAAATACGATGAATATTTAAATAAAAGAAATCAATTACTTTTAGATGAAACAAATCGGCTTGATCTTTTTTCGGGAGTAACATTAGGGTTATTAGAGGTGAATTTGGCATATATTATCTACCAGTTGCTTTCAGAGTAGTGTTACTTATTTAGTAGTATAAATAGAAACTGATTTTTGATCTAAGTTTATTAAGAAGAAGATATAAATTATTGATGATTTTAATCAATATTCGGTTGAAGAGTCACTCGGCATTAATTGAAACAAATTATTTGTTTTTATCTTCAATGCCCATCTTTTTCAATAGGCCATGAAGACCGGGATAAGACATTCCCAAATGACGTGCAGCTTTGGATTTATTATTATTATATTTTTTTAGAATCTTTTGCACTAACCAATATTTTGCCTGTTCAAGTTCTTCCAAAGTTCCTTTCATAAATTTGAAATGAAGATCGTCATCAGGCATAAGTTTATTATTCTTAATCCAATGATTAAATTCATCTAAATTCGAGACCTCTCCAAATAAGACATAATTTCTCATAAAATTAGAGAATTGTCTGATATTCCCGGGCCATTCTGCATTTTTCAATTTTGTAATTAAATTATCATCAGGAAATTCGACAGTTTTTCCATAAGCATTGCAATATTTATTAAGAAAATATTCAACTAAAATCGGAATATCAGTCTTTCGTTCCCTTAACGGAGGTAATGTAATGATGGAACTTGTTAATCTATGGAAGAGATCCTTGCGGATAAATTTTCCACTATAAAGTTCTTCCATACTTCTATTGGAGGAGGCAATAATTTGAACATCAATATCATGCCATTTTGTGTCTCCAATTCTTCGAACTGATTTATTTTCTATTACTCGAAGAAGTTTAGCTTGTAAACTTGAGGGAATTTCTGAAATTTCATCCAGGAAAAGAATACCATGATTTGCCACCTCGAATAAACCGGGTGTATTATCATTAGCCCCTGTGAAAGCACCTTTTACATAACCAAATAATTCTGATTCGAACAATTGCGGTGAGAGTTCAGCGCAGTTTATTGCAATAAAAGGTTTGTCTCTTCTCGGACCATTTAGATGAATGAATCTTGCTAAAAGTTCTTTCCCGGTACCGCTTTCTCCATGTATGAGGCAAATTTCTGAATAATGAGATATCTCTTTTGCTTTATTAAGCGCAGTTTCCAATCCACGGCTATTTCCGATTATTTGGAAAGAATCTTCTACATTTTTAATAACTTGTTTTTGCAGAATTTTATTTTCAATTTTTAGTTTTTTCTTTAAATCTTCGTTTTCCACTTCCAATTTATGAACGCGATAGATTTGCTCAACTGAGCGAATGAAGTCATTGTTATCATACGGTTTTCTGAGAAAATCTTTTACGCCAAGTTTGAGTGCTCTTTCAATCGATTCTTCGTCTCCATAGCCGGTAACCAAAATAATATTTTTTATAAGCTTCCTTTCGAGAGCATATTCTGCCAATTCCAAACCATCTCTGTAAGGCATTTTTAAATCAGTAATTAAAAGGTCGTATGCTATACCCTTTAATTTATTTACAGCTTCTTCGTAACCTGTGGCATCATCAATAAAATAATGCGGGTTTTTTAATGCAATTTTGATATTCTCTCTCGAATAAATATCATCGTCAACAACCAATATCCTGAATTCAACCTCCACATTAGCTCCCTTATTTATTTTAACAAATTGGAATTTCTATTTTTATTACTGCCCCATCCTGATGATTAGACAGTTCTATTTTACCGCCGCAATTATCAATAATTCGTTTAGTAATCCACAAGCCTAAACCGGTTCCGACACCTTTTTCTTTAGTAGTAAAGAATGGTTCTAATGCTTTGTCGATAAACTCCGTAGAAAATCCTTTTCCAGAATCTTTAAAAAATATCTCTACATAATCGCCATTTCTCTTTTCGATGATTTCAACATATTTTTCATCCTTATTCGTTTCTAAAACTGCATGAAGTGCGTTGAACATTAAGTTATTAATAATCTCATTTAGTTCGCTATTTTTAATTTTTAGTTGAATGTATTGATCTTCAAATTTTGTTTTTATCATTACGCCGTGAGAAATGAATTCATCTTTAAAAAGAATAAACCAATCATCCCAGATATTCTTGAATGTTGAACAAGTACTTTTGTCTTCGTTAACCGGACGAGAAGCAATCAGGAATTTACCCACCATATTTTTGCAATATTCTGCGGATCGCATTATAAGAGATAGATTCTCATCTTCAAATTTTTCCGTTAATCTTTGAGCGCTGTTTATAATTGCTCCGATAGGACTATTTAATTGATGGGCAAAACTTGCTGCAACGGTACCAAGTACAGCTAACTTTTCGGAATGGATTAATTTTGCAGTGGCAATTTCAAGTTCTTTTTGTTTTCGCTTTAATTCTCTATTTTGTTCGGCAATTTTTCTCTTGGAAATTCTCATTGTTTGAATCCAAAACCCAAGCACAATTAATACACTTCCAATTGTAATGTAGAGTAGTAGTTGAATTCCCTCTTGTGACAGACGAGAATAAAATGGCACTTTTTCAAATTCAATCAATTTTGCTTCTAGAGGGATATCAATGACTATTTTTTTATAAGTAGGAGACCATTTAAAAGTAAATGGTTGTTTTGGTGTATACATAGTTGTCAGAAGATTGAAATTATTATCATAGAAATATAGAAGACCTTCCTTATTTTGTCCTATGAAGTATTTATTAATTATCCAATTAATTCTTATGTGGTCATCCAAATGCACAGTTCTCTCAATGAGTAGAGAATCATCTGTGATAGTCAGAAAACTAAACTTTCCTGGTTGGCTAAGATAGTGGAAATCATTTTCTACCGGAACATCATACACGTCTTTCAAAGGAATATCATAGTAAGATATCTCTGAGAGTGAATCCGAATATAGATTTAATTTTAAAATTCTTCCGATATTTTTACGCCTATTTCGGTGTTTTAACAAGCAAATACTATCAGAAATAGTTTCCAAAAACCACGTATATTCAAATTTTCCTCCAACCCTTTTCCTCCAAATTATATCACCATTCAATGACATTTTAACAATAAAAGTCGAGCTGTCAGTTGAATAATCTTTTGCGTATGGGTCGGGTTTGGGGACTATGTTTTTTGTAAATGATGTATCTATATAAATTTCATTCTTTTCTTTATCCATCATATAGAAGGTGTTGTTGGAAAAGTATAATTGATTGAAAAACCCCATAGTTGTATAATAAAATGCTTCCGGAGCAGTCTTAGGGAAATAATTACAATTTGAGATATAATCCGCTGTGTATCGTTCCCAAAGGATCTCAAAAGTATTAGGGTTAATAGCAATGATTCTTCTAAAATCATGTTTTAGTGGATAGACTGTACTAAGTGTAATTATTAGAAAGTCTTTATTGATTTGAAAGCAATCCATTCCGATCCAGGGATTTGCTCTTCCAGTATAGAAACTGTAAAATACTTTTTTGTAAATAGTTTTGTTTTTTTTGACTCTAACAGCCCATAGTTCGATTCTGTGATATGAATAATATGTAATTAGGAGTATATTTCCCAAATCATTTTTAATAATTCTATATCCACCGAATTTATCTTTATCATTTCTAACATTTATGGCATCGATGATTGAGAAGTCGTTTTCAAAAAATCTATAAGAGCTATTGTCAAATGTTATGAATTCCAGTTCACCGTCATTATCGAGGTCAACTTCTGAATTGTAAGCATCAAAGTCAAAATTGGGTTGTGAAGTTCTTATTTTATAAGGTGGAGTAATCCATTGAGGAAGAATGATATTCCATGATAGAATGAAAAATAAAAATAAGAAGAATCGACTACTCTTCACCCTTGACCCACAATTACTTAACAAATACGAAAATAAATAAACGTGATTTATTATACAAGAAAAAAGATTAGATAGTTGTGAATCTTTTAAGGAGAGTCAATGACGCAAATTCGGTAAGTTGAAAAAATTAGATAAAATTAGAATTAGTTTATTACAAAAAATGGGAAAAACTGTTTGTAATATGCTATTTATGTAGGTTCATAGG
>CAZNJB010000048.1:0-22883 GCA_964573255.1 uncultured Melioribacteraceae bacterium | reverse complement strand
TTAATGAAAGATTTAAATAATCATTCAATTTATTCAGATTCACAAAATCGGTATAAATTTGAGAATAGTATGCCGCGTTCAATTTAGTTTGCAATCCGAAACGGAAAGTATAAGAATAACTTCCGTGAAGTTCAATGATGGGTTGATAAGGGACAACATCATAACTTTCGTTACGGGTATCATTAAAAATAAATTGTGAATAAAACTGTCCCCAATAATTAGTATGGAAGAGCAAATCAATAAAAGCTGAAATACGTCTTGCTTTAGGAATAGTGAACACTTCAAATTTGCCGTTAAGCGATCTGTCTTCAAAATAAGGCAGGTCCTTTATGGTTTCTATTGTTAGTCCCGCACCGGTTTCGAACATTTTATTGTGTTCATACTTGAAAGCTAATTTGATGTATGAGGAATGTTCCACATAATTATACCTACCGGACGATAAATCCAAATAACGATTATTATTTAAATGATTTTCCGATGTTATAAACTCGGTATATGGATTGAATTCACCAAACATAAAAATATTTTCATCAATCTTTATTTGAAATACAGCAAGGGGTGAAATAAACACCTTTGATCCAAATACAGTAACCAGACTACCAAACTTTGTGATGAAAGATTTAGATGTTTTTAATTTTAAAGTTGCGGTAGCATTCAGATAATCTTTATCTGCAGAACTCAAAGAAATTCCACTCGAATGTAATCGAATAAATTCACCGGAAACATTTATTCCCATATTCGATAATGAAAACTCACTATTGCCGAACATTCTATATTTTTTCAAAATAAAATCGAGCTCGTCGCTGCTAAGTAAATTAGCAGATAAACCAAAATTAAAATTGATTTCCTGTTTGATTTTATATGCAAATTCCACTTCCGCTTTGCCACCCTTTGTTTTTCTTTCGGGCGAACCATTAACTGCGAATAAGTGATAAGAATCTCTGTAAGCTTTAACATTTGTACTTATTTTTAATCCGGGCAAGAATTTAGAATTTTTGCTCAGGAAAAATGTTAATCCTCCCTCTGCACCGGATACATTATATCCGGAATTAGGGAGATAATTCAATTCATTCAAACCGAAAACATTTAAATGGAGCAACGCGTGCTTTATATTCTTATCAAAAGTAAAATTGCCGTAAGGAAGTGTATACAAACCCGAAGCGATAATTAATTTACCGTCGTAGGTTTGCGGGTGTTCATTTCTTTCAATACGATTTTTCAATGGATTATCAAAGTTTACAAGAGAAACCTGCTCCGCGGTGTATGTCGGCAGAAAAAATTCTTCAGATAATGATGTTATTAACTTCGGTCTCTTCTTTTTTAACACAGGCAGTTTAATTTGCTCCGTTCCTGTGATAATAAATTCGGGCAATTCCACACTTTGATTATTTCCCTGCTGAGCAACTACCGTTACTGACAAAGTTAAAATAAAGTATATAATTTTTTTCATCATAATCTTCTCAATTTTCGTTTTGCTTCTTTTCCATAATCATCATTCTTATGTCTCTTAATTACGGCTCTGTACATATCCCTGGCAGTACGTTTATCCCCCAATTTAACATAACATTCACCCAATTTTAATAGCGCTTTAGTGTACCATTCATCGTATCTGGAAAATACAGAACGAACGCGTACAAATGCCAAAACGGCGTCCTTAATATTTCCTTCATCCAAAAGAGCCATCCCGTAATAGTACTGTGCTTGAGCACCAATGTCATCTTTCCTTTTTTCGCCAACTAGTTTAAAAAGTTCTTTTGCATTATCATAATTATCCCTCGCTAATTCAAGCAGACCCAATTCAATCTTTGCTTTATCCGCGAACACTATTCCATCGTAATAAACAGTTAGATTATTCAATTCATTATATGCATCTGCTAGCCGTTTGAGAGAAATCAAAGTCTTTGCTTTGTTATAGATAACTTCTTCAATTCCTTTATTGTCTTTCAGTTTTTCTATTGCGTAATTATATACAGCCAATTCCTTTTCGTATTCTTTTCTATCGTCATAAATTTTACCGATTTCCAGCACAGCAGAAATTCCCACATTGGAAATAATATATTGTTCTTTAACAATATTAAAATTATAAAGGGCATCTTCAATGTGTCCTAAATTAAGTGATGCCTTCCCTATCCAATAGTAAGCATCGGGAACAAACTTGCTGTTCGGATAAGTGGCAATGAATTCTTTATAACCGACACGCGCCATCTCAAAGTCACCGACATTATAAAACAATTCCCCTTTCTTATAAAGAATATCATCACTGTATTCGGAAGTTGGATTTAAGGCAACGAAATTATTTATAACCGCTGCAGCATTCTCAGGCTGATTTTTCACTAAATAACTGTATGTTATTCCGTTTAACGCATCAAATACATATTTGCTTTTAGGATATTCATTAATGACTGTGTTATAAAATGTAATAGCTTCCTCGTAATTACTGAGATTGAAATAACAATCACCGATGGAATAATAAACGAGCGGAATTAAATTAGAATTGCTGTATTTATTGGGGATGAGAAAATATTCCGATATTGCTTGATTATAATCTCCTTGTTTGAAAAATATCCAGCCAATCAAATATTGTGCATCATCAGCATATTTTGAATGCGGGAAATATATTTGTAAATCTCTGAAAATACGCACGGCTTTATCCGGATTATCATTTTTGTACAAAGCTTGTCCAAATTGGAAATGCTCTCTTGCTTCTATGTTGCGCGGTTTAAATTTTCTGAATGCAGTTGAATAATTTGCCGAAGCTTGTTTAAAATCTTTCATACCGAAATAACAGTCTGCAAGTCGCAACAAAACTTCCAATTCATCCTTACTCTTCTTAAATAATTTCAAATATTCCTTAAAATAATATGAAGCATTCGGATAATCGCGCAAATTATAATAAGAATAACCCAAGCCGTAAAGAGCTTGCTTTCCTAGTACTCCTGCAGTAGGGGCAATCTTTTTAAAATGATCTCTTGCTTTATCGAATTTACCTTTGGCGAAATAAGATTCTCCTAAATAAAAATGAATTTTATCCCGCTCGAAATTTTCAGTTCTGTCAAATAAATTTTGAAGAACGGAAATGGCAGAACTAAAATTATTAGTATAATAATAAGCTATACTCAATTCGAGATCAATCCTGTTTCGTAAATCTTTATTTCTGGGGAAACTCTCTTTAGCTTGTTCAAAATATTTTAATGCATCAGAATAATTTTTTGAATGTAATTCGATTTCACCTAATAACGTTAAAGCTCGAGCTTTTGTATTCCCATCCGGCGAAGATGTAGCAGCAATTAAAAATCGTTTTGCTTTGCTTATTTCTTTTCTATTGTAATAGATTATCCCGATGTTATATTTAACTGTATAAGCGTGAATATTATCCGGATAAAGATTTAAGAATTGTTGATAAATTTTTACCGCTTCATCATTTTTGCCTGCGTATCTTTTGCTTTCCGCAGACCAAAAGAGAGATTTAATTCGTATCGAATCTTCCAGCGATGCAATTAATGAATGAAAAAGTTTGTAGGAATCGTCATAACGAGCAGTTTGAAAATTAACCCATGCCAAACCATATACGATTTGATCTTCTGTAATATCATCGGGCGTTCTTGCTAATATTTCTTGGTAAATAGTTTTCGCTTTATCAAATTCCTTTGTGCGGGTATAGGCATTAGCCAAAATATATTCGGCTTCGATTTGTCTTGATTCTGGCAGTTCAAAAATACGAGGATCGATTAACTCTAGAATTACATTTTCAAAATCATTCAATCTGTAATAACTAATACCAATCCTCAATTGTGCATAAGGCGCTAACTCACTATCATTGTAGTATGATAACAATTCATCGTAATATGTAACGGCTTTTTCAAAATCCCCTTTTCTCTCATACAAATTTCCTAAAGAATAAATACTGTAATCTAATTTGCTGTTTCTGTCCCTATTGGCAATAGACTGCAATAAAAATTCTTCAGCTTGGAATAATTTATCTTCGGCAATGAAAGCTTCGCCAACCCAATAATTTGCGGCACCAAACAATTCACTTTCCGGATAGTCCTTAACTAAAGTGATCATCTTTTCACGGCATTTTTTGTAATTACCGCTCCGGTAGTAGAGTATACCAAGGTTATACAACGCCTGATCTCTGAAATTCGAAACCGGGTATTCTCTAATAAACTCTTCGTATTCTGCAGCAGCTCCGTCGCTTTGTCCTTCTTTTTCTAATGATAACGCCGAGTAATAAAATGCAGTTGATAATAAATTATTATCAACGTTCGAATTCTGTTTTAAAGAAGAGAACAATCTATGAGCTAATATATATTCGTGTTCGTTAAACGCATTCATTGCGTTATCAAACACAGTCGAAATGTCCTGAGCATTAACCGAAAAAATAAAAGTGGACCAAAAAACGAATAATAATTTTCTAACCATAAACACCATTCAAAATAATTACAATAATAATTCCGAAAATTGCGGATAACAAATTTACAAAATCATTATTCAACCATTGTACTCCCCGATTATAAATTGTGTTCTTACCGCAATGAATTTTCCTTTCGGTAATTTTACCGCATTTAACGCACTCGAATTGAACTTGGAAAGAAGCGCCCAGAAAACTATCGAAAAAAGAACCTAAAACACCGGCTAAAACAATTATCATAAAATAGAAATATATATCAATTTGAACCCAATATATTCCTGATAAAGCAATGACTACTGCACCCAAAAAAGAGCCAAATGTTCCGATGATTGATATTCCCCCGGAAACACCCTGTTCCATCGACTTAAAGTTAAGGATATTATACGTGTTCGCAGGTTTTAATGTTCCTATCTCAGTTGCCCAAGTATCCGCACAAACAGCTGCTAGAGAAGCCAAATAAATCAAATAATTTAAACTGCTAGGATAAAAAGCATTTATAATAACCAATATTCCGCCAATACCTCCATTTGCTGCTACCTGCCAATGATCCCTTACACCCGTTTTTTCGAAAAACAATTCTACATCCTCATTTTTTCTCTTTCTATATTTTGATAATAAACTCGAAAGAATAAAAAACGTCATTATCGGCACGCTCCATTGCAACCCGCCCAATCCGAAAATAAATCCGGCTAACAACAAAGTAGCAATTGAACCTGAAAGAGTCAGAAACTTTGCCTTAAATGAAAGTATCGAGACAATGACAGCAATTGATAACCCGATAAAAAAGTTAACTATGAGCAAATCATTCTGCTGCCGCAATAAAAGCTCTAATAGAATTGCAGAAAATATTGGTATGTATAATTTATCGAAATCATGGGAGGAAAGCGTATCAATAATTGTTAGAATAAAAGAGATTAAAATAGCTACAGATACAAAATAGAGAAGAGATAAATTCCCCCCAAAATTATTCGCGAAATGAAATGTTATCAAAATTAAAAATGTTAGTAAAAAAAACGTAATTGAAGCGGATAAACTTTTTCTTTCTCCGGAAATATGATAAACTCCCACCGGTTTAAGCGTAGCAGATATCGGTGCAATCGAACCGGATAGGGCAAGAATCAAAAGAGATAAAAATATGGTTTCCCTTTTACCGGGAATTATCAATGCTAATAAAAGATATGCTATGGCAAAAAGTAATAATCCCCAATTTTTAGTTTTAGAATCGACTGTGGTTGATAAAAAGGAGAACTGAAAAGAAATAAAAGCAGTTACTAGAACGGCAATTGAAATCAAAAGAATAAATGATTCATCAGGAATAATAATCGTCAATAAAGCAGTTACAGAAACAGTTATTAAATAAAAAATTCTTCTTAAAATTTCTTTATTTAGATCATTTTTTAGAGATACGGATTCAATTATCACTGCCGTTGCCGCAATAATAAGAATAAAAAGGAGGATATAGAATAGATTGCTCAAAGTCATAAATAATAGGAAAATATTTATGAAATATACTCAAATAAGCAAATAAGAAAAAGAATGAAAATAAAAAACCCGGCTAAGCCGGGTTTCAAAAGGTGATCAAAATTACTTTTTCTTCAATTGATCGAGCTCGTATTTCGCTCTTTTCCTAAAACCTTTATTCTCTTTACTTTTATCTGCAAGACACTGTTCAAAATTCTGAATTGCTTGCTCTTTATTACCTAATCTTTCGTGAGCCATACCAATAAAGAAATATGGGCTGCCTTTCGGAATTGATTTGCGATGAGCAATAGCTTTTGATGCATATTCTATTGCTTTTTCATATTGACCCAATTCAATATAAGAATCAGCCAAACCTAAATAAGCGCCATCGCTTTCATAATATTCGAGTACTTTATTAAAATCGCGAATAGCTGCTTTAAAATTCCCCATTGATTTTTCGCTATTGCCTTTAATCAAGTAGGGATAAGCCAATTTTTCGTCGCAAACCTTGAGATTTTTCTTAACGGCTTTAACAATCTTCTTATTTTGGGTTTTTTCTAAAGTTTTCTCGAAGTATTCCTTGGCTTTTTCATAATTCTTCAAGGCAAAATAAGAAGAACCTAAATAAAATAAAGAAGGATAATAATCAGGATTTCTTTCGATGGCTGCTTCGTAGTAAGGAATAGCTTCTTCAAACTTTTTCTGTTTTCTTAAAACTTGTCCTTTATAAAAATGTAATCTATAATCATCGACTAATTTAAGGGCTTCTTCGAATTTTTCCATTGAGCCATTAAAATTACCCGATTTCATTAAACGGATACCTTCGTTGTATAGCTTTTTCGCATCGTTGTTATCTTCGAGCGATTGAGCGAAAACACCCATTGCGAAGACAAACATAAAAGCGATTGCAAAAATACTTCTCATTATTTTTTACCTCGATAGTTAAAAAAAGCTTGGTGCGGAAGGCGGGATTTGAACCCGCACGCCCTTACGAGCACTACCCCCTCAAGATAGCGTGTCTACCAATTCCACCACTTCCGCAAATTGAATCACGAAAATTAAGATTCGAGCATTTAAAAATCAAATTCAAATTAATAGTTTTGCAAAATTTCTTTATTCAACATTTGATTTGATTATTAGTTCCCCCTGTGCCGCATTCTCTTTCCGCCGTGGAAAAAGTATTCACGCAATTCCTTCTTAAACCTATTTTCGAACACAATTAATTTTGCAATCTGTTCCTCGTTCAATATATCGTTCAAAGAATTAACAAAAGCCGCTCTTTTATCGAAAATTGCCTTCTCGAGTTGCAATATTTTATCAGTAAGTGATTTATAATGATCCGCATCATTCGTTAAATTATCCGCTAATTTCTGCAACAGTTTATCCCGTTGTTCAACTAATTTACGAATTTCTTCCGTATTTTTATTCCTTCTGGCAAAAAAACGAATAGATGTTTCCTCGTCCATATTTAAGATTTCAATTAACTTCAGTTTCTCCATTTGTCTGAATCTTTCACTTTTCGGCGAACATTCAAACAACGGTTTTTCTTGGGCAAAAATCATTGTTGCAAACATTGTAAAGAAAACTATTTGTACAATTATATTTCTCATTTTTTATCCCGCTTAAATTTTAATTTGTTCTAGTGTTTCTTTCAATTCAGTAAAATCCTCTTCATCCATTTGATTTAAAAACTCATAATCATCAACTGAAGGGAACGAATATATAGAAAACTCAATACTTTCAATATCACTCTCTTGTAGATCAAACCCAATTGTATTTAACGTATCTTCGTTCGACTCTATCGAATATAGATAAAGGAATTCTTCATCAATCGGATTATTAAAATATTCATTAATCTCCGTAGAAAGAGATGTATCGCTTAGCTGTGAAAAATCAAAATTGAAGTTTAATAAATTATTTGAATAACCGTAAAAGATCAGGAAATAAAGCGCTATAAAAAGAGTTAGTGCAAAAGATATCTGGGGAAAATAATTCCATTTTGCTTTTCTCTCTTTTTTTGAATGGAATCTTGGAATCAAATTAATAAAATATTTTTCATTAGTCTCAGCGGTTGAATCATATTTAAGGCTTTCCAATCCGCCTGTTATTTTTTCATATTCCCTGCTAAACTCCGGATCGGTTTTTAATCTATTTTCAAAATCGGATTTTTCTTTATCCGAGAGCAAACCTGAAAGATATTTTAATATTAATTCTTTATTCATCGTCAATCCTCTCGGTAACTTTTTTCAATGCGTGAAAATAATTTGCTTTTAGAGTACCGATACTTTTTCCCGTAATTTCGGAAATCTCCTTGTAACTAAGTTCTTCAAAATTTTTCAATATAAAAATTTCTCTTTGCTTAGGTGGAAGTTCTTGCAATATTTTCCCAACTCTATCCAATTTATTTTTATCGTCAATACTTTGAATAATATCATTATCGTAAAGAATCTCATTTTCAGGGACATCATCGAAAGAGAAAAATTTTTTAATATTTTTCCTTCTAATAAAATTTAAGCATCTTGTAGATGTGATTCTGTAAATCCAAGTATAAACAGAAGAATTAAACTTAAAAGTTTTCAGTTTTTCATAAAGCACTATCAGTACCTGCTGGGTAACTTCATCAGCATCGAGATGATTGCCGAGCATCCGTCTTGAGTGCCAATAAATCTTAGTTTGATATCTTCTTACCAATTCATTAAAGGCAGATTCGTTACCATCAACAAATTTTTTAATTAATTCAAAATCGTTTAATTCTTTCATTAGCATCCAATAATCAATTTATTGGACACGTAACAAATAAATAGGGTTTAACTAAAAAAATATTTTTTGTTTAAACTTATGCGCAGGTCTTTGTGTCCAACACTCGAAAATAGCAAAAAATTTCACAAACAAGAAGGAGAAATAAAATGAAACGATTCACAATAGCAGTTGTAATATTTTTTGTAGCAGGATTATCATTAATTGCTCAGCCCGGAATGTTCCACGATGAAATTAAGTGTGACAAAGGAGAATCCTTTAAAGGGCACATGATGGAGAAGTTAAATTTAACAGATGAGCAGAAACAAAAAATTGCATACTTGAAAATTGAAGTTCAGAAAAAAACACTCGATTTGAAGAACACCATCAACAAAAACAAATTGGATCTAAAGAAACTTATGATGGCCGATGATCTTGATAAAAGCAAGATAACTTCAATAATCCAGGAAAATACTGAACTGCAGGGAAAAATTAAGAAACTTCATATCGAGAACTGGTTCAAGATATATGGTTTGCTCGATAAATCACAGAAACAAATTTTCAAAAAATCTTTTGCGAAAATGGGTATGGATCATCACAAGATGAAAAAAGGATATTGCTGCAGAGAACATAAAGGTAAAAGAATGCATCGTTCAGCTGAATAAACTTTATAAATCCACTCATACATAAAAAAACGCCGGGAAACAATCCGGCGTTTTTTCGTTTTATTCATTCAAAAAAGTAATAAATTAATTTTGGTTTAATTGGGGTTCGAAGGTCTTATCTCCAACTCTGAGATATTTGCCCTTGGCGGCAAATCAATAATATGATCGACCACTTCGGCAATATCGCCGGGCGCCAATACTTTGGAAATATTTGACGGCTGAACCGGTGAACTGATAATCATATCTGTTGCTACGGAACCTGGACAAACTGCAGCTACGCGTATATTACTCTCTCTAACTTCTAACATTAACGAGCGAGTAAATCCCATAAGTGCATGCTTTGTTGCAGCATACATAGTACCGTATACAAATCCATTTTTACCGGCAAGCGAAGATATATTGATAATTATCCCGCTTTTATTAGCCAGCATATTGTGAATAACCGCCTTTGTAAAATTGTAAACACCAAACATATTAGTATCCATTTGAAGTTTAAATTCTTCGAGAGAAGAATCAACAAACTTCTTAAATATAGCTACTCCGGCGTTATTAATGAGTACATCAACCTTCTCATATTTATCAATTATACTTTTAACGGAATTATTCACAAATTCCTCATTGGCTACATCGCCGGCGAAAATGTGTGTTGTACAATTGAGTGAATCTGCAACCAATTGCAATTTACTTTCATCTCTACCGAACAACACTAATACATTTTCATTCTTATCCAGTTTCCGCGCAATTGCTTCTCCAATTCCGCGTGAGGCACCGGTAACAATTATTATTTTGGAAGTCATTTTAAATCTCCTTGCATAGGACGAAGTAGAATTTCTTCGTACACAGCCGAATTATCGTTAGAATATGCGGTATAAATTGCATCTGCAATATCATCAGGAGACATCATCCGTTCACCAAAATTCTCAAGAGCCGAATTTGGCCATATAGGCGTACGTGTAGGACCGGGATATATATTTATTACCCGTATATTATATTCCCTTACTTCTTCTCTCAGTACCCTTGCAAATGCCTTTAAACCCGCTTTAGATGCGGAATAGATCCCGCTTTTTTTAAATACTGCATCAGCCGCAACTGACAGTATATTTATAATGGTTCCTTTTCTCCTTTCTATCATTGAAGGAAGAACTTTTTGTGTAAGTCTGATTGCACCCATTAAATTTGTTTCAATAACAGTTCTAAGTTCCTCTTCGGTTGACTCTTGAACACTCTTAAACGCAGTTACTCCCGCATTGTTAATTAAGCAGTCGATTTCAAATTCCTTCGAAATCTTCTTGTAAGTTACGTCAAGATCCTCTGGTTTCGTAACATCGAGCGGAAACACATGGATATGCTTACTTTCTTTAGCGAGATAATTATCCAATTCGGTCTTGTTCCTCGAAGAAACAATAACTTCATGGTCGTTATTAGCGAATTTAAGTGCAGTAAACTTACCAATGCCCGAACTTGCTCCGGTAACCCAAACAACTGATTTGCCCATTAAATTCTCTCCTTGCCTATTAAATTTAAAAATTCTGTTCTTGTTCGCGAATCACTCTTAAATATTCCGTGCATAGCCGAAGTAGTAGTAATCGAATTTTGCTTTTGAACACCTCGCATCATCATACACATATGATAACCTTCTGCAACAACAGCAACGCCTCGCGGCTGCAAAATAGTATCGAGTGTATCGGCTATTTGTTGTGTCATTCTTTCCTGAATTTGTAATCTTCTGGAGTACATTTCTATTATTCTGGGAATCTTGCTCAATCCGATTATTTTACCATTCGGGATATATGCAACGTGAACTCTACCGTAAAAAGGGAGTATGTGATGTTCACATAAACTATAAAAATCAATATCTTTCACTATAACCATTTCATCATATTTCTCGTCGAATATTGCACCATTTACAATTTCTTCGAGTTTTACACGGTAACCTTGAGTAAGGAAATCATAAGCCTTAGCTACTCTTTTCGGTGTCCTAAGCAGTCCCTGTCTTTCAGGATTCTCACCGACAACCTTCAATATATCAACAGTAATATTTTCCAATTTATCCAAATTCATCTATTCACCTTTATATTCTGCATAATTATTTTCCGTTTCATAAATCTTTACCGAATGAAGTTTTCCACTCGGTAATTTATCCACAATTTGATTCCAAATTGCCACAGCAAGGTTTTCTGCAGTTGGAATTATTCCCTTCAAGAAATCGACATCGGTATTCAAGTTTTTATGATCTACTTTTTCGATGACATATTCCAACAGCAACTTTTTCAACACCTTCAAATCTATCACATAACCTGTTTGAGGATCAATTTCACCTTTTACAACAACTTCTAAAATATAATTATGACCGTGCCAATTTGGATTATTACATTTACCGAAAATCAATTCGTTTTTTTCATCTGTAAAATCCGGATTAAATAGGCGATGAGCAGAACTGAAAGTCTCTCGCCTTGAAACATATACCATACTATGCCTCTAAAACCTTTTTAACTTCTTCAACATGTCCTTTTACTTTTACTTTAGGAAATATTTTCATCACCTTTCCATTCTCATCAATTACGACGGTTGTCCGAACAACACCCATATATTTTCTTCCATACATACTTTTTTCTTGCCAAACGCCGTATTTTTCGAGAACCTTTTTATCCTCATCGCTCAATAATTTAAATGGAAGATCATATTTCTCTTTGAACTTCTGATGAGATTTTACCGGATCGGGTGAAACTCCTAAAATAACAGCATTTAATTTTTCAAATTCGGGAAATGCATCTCTAAAATCGCAAGCTTCCTGAGTACACCCCGAAGTCATATCTTTGGGATAAAAATAAAGAACAACTTTATTCCCCAAAAAATCCTTCAAAGATACTTTACCGCCCTCATCATCGGGCAGTGTAAATTGCGGTGCTTTATTTCCTTCCTTTAACATATATACTCCTTTAAAAGAAAACCGAGAGGACACAATAGTCCCCTCGGCAAATTATCGAATTAATTCAAGTTAGATAATGTTTCTTTTATTGCATCATAATTCGGTTCGTTATTTGGGTTTTCCAGAATTTCAGCATAACGAACTATACCTTCCTTATCGATCACAAAAGCGCTTCTCTTTGCAACGCCTTTCAAATCCAATTTACCGGGCACAAATACATCATAGAATGCGCCATAAGATTGACAGACTTCCTTATTAAAATCACTCAATAGTGGGAAGTTGAAATTTTGCTGTTCTGCCCAAAGTTTTTGTGCAAATGGGCTGTCAACACTAACAGCCAAAACTTGAGCATCCAGATTTTCATATTGAGCCATTCCATCGCGCATAGTGCATAACTCTTTTGTACAAGTTCCCGTATTCACCAACGGAAAGAAAAGCAATACAACATTTTTTTTACCTCTAAAATTCTCGAGGGAAATTTCTTCGAGATTATGGCTCTTCAATGTGAAATTGGGAGCCTTATCTCCAACATTTATAGACATTTATTTCTCCTTTCTGAAATTAATTGATATATTATTCAGGCTTAATGCCAATTTTGACGGTTACTTGATATTCAATTTTACCGTCTTGATTAAATCTGCCTCTTTGGTCAACTACTTCAAACCAAGAAACTTGATATTTGGTATTTGCTTCCTCAACTGCGGTTTTAACCGCATCAGAAATACTTTCACAGGAAATACCTACTAGGGTAATTATTTCAAACGTTTTTGTCATTTTTTCCTCCTGACACAAAAAACTATTTGTCCCTTTTTAACATATCTAAAACTATTTCTAATTTGCAAGTAATAAATTTACAATTTTGCAAAATGAAATTCTATTAACTATTTTTATATCGTAAACTGAATTACATTTTATGCAGAACGAATCACACGAAATATTTCGTAGTTTCTTAAAATCCGAGAATCATCGTATAACACCAGAGCGATTTGAAGTACTAGATTACGCACTCGAGCAGAAGGGACATTTCGGCGCAGATGAATTATATATTGCAATGAAATCCAACTCTTCCAATATTTCGAGAGCGACGGTGTATAATACGCTCGAGCTAATCGCAAAATGCGGATTGCTCGCAAAGCGAAATTTCGGAGACGGTAAAACAAACTATGAATCGAATTTTAATCGAAAAAACCACGATCATTTGATCTGCACAAATTGTGGGGAAATAATCGAGTTTTATTCTCCTGAAATTCAAAAAGTAGTGAATGAGGTGTCGGAGAAATTAGGATTCGATCCGGCAGATTACTCTTTCAATATTTTCGGTAAATGTAAAAATAAAGAAAGCTGCGATATTTCAAAAAAAAAGAAAGAAGGCAATGACTGACGTAAAACTCCCCAAATATCCTTTAATATGGCAAAAAGATGATCTATTTATCAAAGTTTTCACTTCAATCCCTGAATTGGCAACCGGTATTCTTTTGAGAGCCGGAAGTGAAAACATTATTATCGATCCCGGCGATGGAATACTCCGAGATTTAAATAATGAAATCGGAAAAGATAAAATATTAGAAATCGAGCACATATTTATCACTCATGGTCATCACGATCATGTTGGAGGGGTTTGGTCGGTTCTTACTTATCTGCTAATAATGAAAAAAAATAATCCGCTTAATATTTATTTCCCCGAAGGATGCGTTGAACTTGACAGCATTATAAAAGCATTTCAGGGGGTTTACGGCTCACAAATTTGTTATCAGCTGAATTTAGTGCCGTTAAAAGATTCTGACAAAGTAGAAATCGGTCAATTAAATGTTATCTCCTTCAATGTTTTACACAGAGAGAAAGAAAAGGACGGGAAGATAAAAGATATCCCCTCCGTCGGTTATAAATTCGAATACAACGGAAAAAGTATTACTTATGGTGGTGATACGGCTTATTCCGAATCGCTATTAAAAATGGCTTCTGAAAGCGATTTGGCAATCGTTGAAGCAGGAGCGGGAGATTCGTCAGATTCTTCACTACATATGACTTTCGATGAAGCAGCTAAAATCGGAGGAAAAGCAAAAGAGTATTTTGTGGTGCACGTACCGCAAAAGTTTTTCAAATAATTTGAGGCAAAAATGAAGAGAATATTGTTAGTATTTCTTTTACCAGTTTTATTAATTGCACAAAACGGTAATACTAATCCGGAAATTACTTCAAAAGAAATTTTAGATCATATATCATATTTAGCATCCGATGAAATGGAAGGAAGATTCACCGGAAGCGAAAAGTGTTACGTAGCCGGTGAATATTTAGCAAACGAATATAAAAATTGTGGGGTTTCCCCATTATTTAACGGCAGTTACTTTCAGGGATTTGATTTTATTGAAGATATAAAATTAGGTGAAAACAACTCAGCTAAGTTGATAATCGGCAGCAAAGAAATCCCCCTTAAAGTAAATGAAGATTTCATAACAGCACCATTTTCAGGAAACGGAAAAGTAAAAGCTCCCCTGGTTTTTGCCGGTTACGGAATATCAGCCGAAAAATTGAACTACGACGATTATAAAAATTTGGATGTTAAAGGGAAAATAGTCGTTGTAATGCGATACAATCCGGAAAGCAACAATCCCCATTCTGATTTTGATAGATACAGTTCTCTCCGACTTAAAGCAACTACGGCTCAAGTTAAGGGAGCAGTTGGAATGATACTAGTAAACGGTCATTCACCTTCCGAAGATGATAATCTCATAAAATTCCGCTACGACAGAGCAGCAGGGATAAAAGATTTCCCGGTTATCCACGTTAACAGAAAATTCGTCGAAGAGTTATTTGCTAATCAAAATTTGGATTTCGCTTCGGTTCAAAACAGTATTGATTCTTCCAAAAATTCGAATACGTTTGAATTTGAAAATTGCGAAGCCGAAATTTCCACTGAAGTTCTTGAAGTTCACAAAACCGGAAGAAACGTTGGAGCTGTGATTAAAGCCGAAAACGGAAGTAATGAGTATTTGGTAATTGGAGCACATTACGACCATTTGGGCTATGGCAGAATCGGTTCTCTTTACCGCGGCAAGGATAAGAAAATTCACAATGGTGCGGATGATAATGCTTCCGGAACAACAGGAGTAATTGAACTCGCAGAAAAATTCGCATCTATGAGAGATAAGCTGAAGAGAAATATAATATTCTTGAATTTTTCCGGCGAGGAGCTGGGACTTCTCGGTTCTAATTATTTTGTAAATAATTCTCCAGTTCCTTTGAAGAATATTGTTGCAATGATAAATATGGATATGATTGGAAGACTCGATAGTACTAATCAACTCACTATTTTCGGTACTGGAACATCCTCCAATTGGAAAGATTTATTGAATGATAAAAATAAATACGGACTAAGCCTCACCTTTAACGATGACGGTTACGGACCCAGCGATCATTCTTCATTTTATTCAAAAGAAATTCCCTCTCTCCATTTCTTTACGGGAACACATGCCGATTACCACAGACCTAGTGACGATACGGAAAAAATAAATGAAGAAGGTGAAAAGATTATTCTCAACTACATATTTGACGTCGCACTTAGCATAGTAAACGCCGATAAAAAGCCTGACTATGTTTATGTTGAAAAGAAGGAAGGAACACGAGGCGGTTGGAAAGTTTATGTTGGCACTATTCCCGATTACGCAAATACAGAAGGATTCAAATTATCAGGTGTAAGTCCTAACAGTCCAGCTGCAAAAGCAGGATTGAAAGGTGGCGATATAATGATAAAATTCGGGGATAGAAATATTAACAACATTTATGATTATGTTTATGCACTTCAAGATCACGTTCCCGGTGATGTTGTAAAAGTAGTGGTAAAACGTAACGGGGAAGAAAAATCTTTTGATGTTGTTTTGGGAGCAAAGTAAAAGCTCATAAATTCTTCCTAGAATATTAGCTGAAATATTTTACAAATTGAAAGGGAAACATTTTTTGTTTCCCTTTTTTATTAAACACTGATTTACCATTGAAAATAATAATGTATCATCTCTAAAAGAGAAATTTAATGAGACTGCAGAACACAATTTCATCCCGGAATTCATTCTTACTGTGATATTGCTAATTTTTAGTAATATCATATTTCAGTATATTTGGTGTTCTAAAATTTATATAAACTCAACAAATAGGAAAATTGTGAAAATTTTAATCAGCAACGACGACGGAATTTTTTCGAAAGGGATATTGAAATTAGCACGGGCATTACAAAAAGTAGGTGATGTAACCGTAGTAGCGCCTCTTACGGAACAGAGCGCTGTTGGTCATGCCATAACTATGAAAATTCCTTTGCGTGTAACCGAGCATCATCATAACGGAGAATTTTTTGGTTTTGCTGTTGACGGTACACCGGCAGATTGCGTAAAAATGGGAATAAGAAATATTCTAAAGGAATCTCCCGATATTGTGGTTTCAGGAATAAATCATGGTTCAAATACTGCGGTAAATATAGTTTACAGCGGAACGGTTTCCGCAGCAAGAGAAGCCGCAATAATGGATGTTCCTGCAATTGCCATTTCCGTTGCCAGTCATAAACCTAAACATTTTGAATTCGCCTGTAATTTAACAGCTGAACTCGCTAAACAGGTTGTGGAAAAAGGCCTTCCTACCGGTACTTGCCTGAATGTAAATGTACCTGATTTACCGGAGAGCGAAATTAAAGGGGTTCTTGTTACTAAACAAGGAAAGAGTAAATGGGACGATGTTTATGAAGAAAGAATAGATCCCTACGGCAATAAATATTATTGGTTAACAGGTAAACTTATCGAAACCGAAGATAATTCGATTGAATCAGATCAGAAAGCTGTCAAAAGCGGTTATGCCGCTATTACTCCCATTCATTTCGATTTAACGGATTATAAAACCTATGAAGAAATGAAAAGTTGGGATATCGAAAATAAACTTAAATTAAAACATTCCGAAGTAAAATAGAAATTGACAGATTTTTCAGTCAACATTAATGCTGATATCATTACGATTTTAATTATTGCCGCGGCGGTTACGGGGTTTACTCTGTTCAATTATAAATATACAATCCCCCAAGTGTCCGGCTTCCTAAAAGGTACTCTCGTATTTCTTAGATCATTAGTTCTGTTTTTAATTTTATTGATTATATTCGAACCTACACTAATATTAACCAATAAAGAGGAAAAGATTAATCCACTTTTAATCTTTATTGATAATTCAGCCTCAATATTAAAATACGGCAATGAAGTAGGTGAATTCTATAATGGTCTTATTTCTTATTTTAATGATAATCTTCTTCCTTACGAAACTTATACATTCGGTTCGAAATTAAATCATCTCTCAAAAGAAACTGAAGTCATTTTTAATTTTAATGAATTAAACACAAACTTTGATGAAATTTTTGATACTCTTAAGGAAAAAGAGAGTTCGTCTTTCGCTTTAATTATTAGTGATGGAAATTATAATGTTGGAAAAAATCCGTTAAATATGCAGAATGTAACTCCCGTAACAATATTCACTATTGGTGCAGGAGATACAATTCCTGATTACGATTTGGCGGTCTCTTCCATAATCAAAAATGAGCATATCTATAAAGGCAAACCGACAACGATTAACGCAGAAATAAAATCAAACGGCTTTGAAGGAAAAGAAGTAGAAGTAAAGTTATTCGAAGCTAATTCTCTGTTAGAAAGTAAAACTATTAAATTGAATGAAAGCGGTATAAATACTGTTCAATTCTCGTATACTCCCCATTCAATAGGACAAAAGAAATTAAGAGTTGCGGTTTCATCTCTACCTGAAGAAAAATCGCACAAAAACAACAGCAGCATATTTTATGTGAATGTATTGAAAGGAAAAATAAATACTTTATTAATCACTTCAAGTCCGACACCGGATTTCGGTTTTATTTATCAAAGTTTAAAAAAGAATAGTGATATAGAACCCAATAAATTGCTCGATTTGCCCCTTAAACCATTCAATAGTTCTGAAGCAAATATCTTATTCGACTCTGCAGATGTAATATTTCTATTAAATTTCCCTACAAGAAATAGTTCAGAAAAATTAGTAAAAAAAATAAGCACTCTGCTAAATAATAAATCCATACCTTTATTTTTTATTCCAAACTTAAACGGTTCTAAAAGATTTATAGAACAACATAAAACCACTTTAGGTTTTTCAGTAACGAATAATGCTCCCTCCCCGGTTGAAGTACAACCCAACATAAGTGACAGAGAAAATCCCATCCTCAATTTAGCGAGTGGGAATAGAGACGAGTTATGGAATAATTTACCCCCGGTTAATTATTATTCGGCAAATTTTTCATTTCTCCCGGGAGCTAAATCATTATTAACATCTCGAATCAATAATCGAGCAACCAATTTTCCTTTATTGATAAGTTATGAATTAAATAAGAGAAGAAGCTTAACATTATGGGGCAAAGATTTCTGGCGCTGGAAGCTAAGCGCTCATTTAAATGATTTATCACCCTTCGATGAATTGATGAGCAACTCGGTTAAGTGGTTAAATGCCGTTAATATAAAGCGTAAAATAAAAGTGGAACCAGTAAAAAGAGTTTTTGCCAGCGGGGAAAAAATTGAATTTATTGCAGAAGTAAATAACGAGGCGGCAATTCCGGTAGAAAATGCTAATGTAATTGTAAAAATAAACGATGAAAACGGCGAGCAATCCGAAATAAATTTACTCTCTATCGGGGAAGGGATCTACAAAGGAAGTCTCGTATCCTTAGCTCCGGGAGATTATAATTTCAGTCCCGAAATAAAACTAAATGGAAAGATTATTCATTTAAAAAGCAGTAAATTCAGTGTTGAAGAATTTAGCGCAGAAAATTTAATTACGACACGAAATATTCATTTATTAACTCAATTATCGGAAAATTCCGGCGGGAAATATTTTCAAATTGAGAATAGGAATGAAGCAATCGAACAAATTGCAATTAAAATTAAAGATTCAAAAAAAATTGTAATTAAAAAGTCCACCTTCCCGCTTTGGCATTATGAAATCACGTTATTATTGCTAATCATTCTCTTATCCTTAGAATGGTTTATAAGAAAGCGTGCAGGTTTGCTATAAATTAGTTATATTATAATCGGACTTTGTACTCTTTATAAGGAGACATTATGCCTTTTATTAAAATTGAAAACTACCTAAAAACAAATGTAAAGATTCTCGATGATGAGCATAACGATATTGCAAAATCGATAAACCGTTTGTATGAACTAGTGAAAATTGGCTCTATTGAAGAACAGATAAAGGAAATGGAAAACTTTAGTAAATTGGTAAATGACCATTTCGACAACGAAGACCGGCTGATGACCGAACATAAAGACCCCGGATATATTTCGCACAAGTTAGAACACAACAGAATGCGTTCTAAAACCACCAAGGTTCTTGATGATCTCAAACGTAGCAAAGAACCTTTAACTCCCGATTATGTGGCCGGCTTAAAACAGTGGTTTGAAAATCATTTAGACTTCAAGGACATTAAATTAGGCAAACATTTAAATTCTGTCGGCATTTATTAATTGGTAATCGAAAGTGTAAATACTTTCATCGATTTTTTCTTACCACGCTACTGTTTTCATTGTAATAAAATAATGCTGCAAAACGAGCGCGGCTTATGTAACAATTGTCTTTCTGAAATCAAATGCACAGATGCTATTTTATTGCAAGATGAATTCAGAAGGAAATTTGCACAAGAAGGTATAGTCAATGACTTCTACTCTCCTTTTATTTTCGAGAAAGAAGGTCCGCTGCAGAGTTTAATTCATAACTTAAAATACAGAACCCAGTTTACAATCGGGAAATTATTGGGTGAAATTTTATTCGATAAATCTTCCGAAATCATTTCTAAGTGGAATGCGGAAATTGTAGTTCCCATTCCACTGCATCCGTTAAAACGAGCCGGACGAGGTTATAATCAAGCCGAATTTATTGCGAGGGGATTAATTAAAAATTCGAATATGAAAATCAAAAGAATCTTAAGGCGTAAAAAATACACCGAAACGCAGACACAGCTTTCCGCTTCAGAAAGACGACAAAATATAACCAATGCATTTATTCTAAAACGGAAAACAAAAATGCCGGAATCGTTGATATTGATAGACGACGTAATAACAACCGGAAGTACAATTACTGAAGCCGCAAAAGTATTAAAAGCGAATGGCGCGATTAATATTTACGGCTTATCAATAGCAATTGCAGAATGGTCACATCCGCTCGGGAGCAGACACGCCCAATAAACTTAATCCGTTCTTTAATACTGTTTTTACCGCCACAGCTAAAGCCAACCTCGCAGAAGCGACCTCCGGCTTCGAACCGATAATTCGACATTCGGTATAAAACTTATGGAATGCCGCCGCCAAATTCTCTAAATAATTTGTTACTTTATGCGGTTCAAAATTTTCCGCTGCGTAAGTAATATCTTCACTAAAGGCAAAAAGTACCTTCAATACATTCTGTTCAGAAGGCTCAACCAAATTCTCCAATACATTTAAATCCGCTTTAATACCTTCTTCTTCAGCCAGTTTCAGAATGGAGCATATTCTTGCATGCGCATATTGCAAATAGAATACAGGATTTTCATCGGATTGTTTTTTTGCCAGTTCAATATCAAAATTCAAATGACTCGACATATTGCGCATAATAAAAAAGTAACGAACCACATCGGCGCCAACTTCATCAATCAAGTAATCAAGGGTAATATAGTTAGCTTTACGAGTGGACATCTTAACAACTTCATCTCCTCGCAGTACAGTAACGAATTGGTGAATCAGCACTTTAACCTTTTCCGTATCATAACCGAGGGATGCTATTCCGGCAAGAACATCTGGATAAGTTGCAGTATGGTCTGAACCGAAGAGATCGACCATCAAATCATATCCCCTTTCAAACTTGGTGATATGATAAGCCATATCCGGTAATCTGTATGTCGGCTCGCCGGTAGATTTAACAATCACTTTATCATTTTCATTACCGAGTTTGGTTAATTTCAACCAAAGCGCGCCGTCCTTTTCGTAAGTTAATTCTTTCTCATTAAACTTATTTAACAGGCTTTCAATATTTTTATTTTCGTAGAGTGAGAATTCGTTGTAAAATTTATCGAAACTAATCCCAATTCTGTTCAGTGTATTTTTAATTTCATCAAAGATTGCCTGCTCGGCACGTTCTTTAAATTTCCCCTCGGCCGGTTCATCTTTCAACTTATCTCCAAACTCATTATACAATTCTTGAGCAATATCTTTAATATAATCACCTTGATAATAATCTTCCGGAAAATCAATTGATTCTCCCATTATTTCCAAATATCTCAAACGAACCGAATCACCGAGTACGCGCATCTGCCTTCCGGCATTATTGAAATAGTATTCCCTGTCAACTTCATAACCCAGCCATTCCAAAAGATTTGCAACCGTATCGCCAATTACCGCATTTCTGCCGTGCCCAACAGTTAATGGTCCCGTGGGATTAGCCGAGACGAATTCTACAATGGCTCTTTTACCGCTGTATTTTTTATTCCTTCCAAACTCTTCCTTTTTTTCAAAAATTTCTTTAATAATTCCTGTTAAAAATGCTGGCTTAAAGAAAAAGTTTATAAAACCAGGACCTGCAATTTCTATTCTCTCAATTATATTCTCATCGTATTCTAAACCGGAAATAATCTCTTGCGCAATTTCCCTTGGATTTTTCTTTAATATCTTTGTTAATAAAAGTGCAGCGTTTGTGGAATAATCACCATGATCTTTTTGCGCTGGCACGTTAAATGAAATTTCAATTTCTTTTAGATAATCATTTTTTTCGGCAAGATTATTAAATATTGTCAACAAATACTCTTTCACATTAACTCCTTATCTTTATCCTCTATTTCAATAATTTCAGCATCACCCCATAATTTTTCCAGATTGTAATACTCGCGCACATCTTTTTTAAAGATATGAACAACAACGTCAAAATAATCGAGCAATACCCAGTTAAGAGCTTTTTCCCCTTCTTTATGATAGCATTTGATTCCACGCTTGCTCAAATTTCTATCCACTTCGTCTGCAATGGATTTTACTTGAACCTCAGAATCAGCGGAACAGATCACAAAACAGTCCGCTACGCTTGTTAATTCTCTTAAATAAAGAATTTTAATATCATAGCCTTTCTTTGTTAAAATAATTTCTGCGATTTCTTTTGCAAAATCTAATGAATCCAATTTATACCTCAATTTACGGGTTTTAGTTTAAAATAATCTTTTCCAATAATAACAGAAACATCGAGGAAATACTCCTCGCTTAATTGCTGAATAACGTTATTTTTTTTTACGCCTAATAATTTAGCAATTTTTTCTGCATTTGCTTTGTTGCCTATTCTATCAATTACTAAAGTCTCTTTTACATCGAATGAAAAATAATTCCCTGAATTCACAACATCCACATTATTATCACGCAAAAAATCTGTAAATCTATCGGCAAGACCGCTTACTCCGCAGCCGTTCAATACTTCAGCTTGAATTATTTCCGCAGGAACCCCGCTAAATTCGTTTTCAACAACCGGCTTTTCAACTTTATTCAATTTAATGAAAATTGAATACCCCATATAAATTATTATAACCCCAAGAACGAAAATAGCCAGGTTTAAAAATAAATTTAATAAGGGTATATACAGATTACTATTTGAATTTTTTTTTTTTTACTAT